>DATIKQ010000119.1:0-47586 GCA_035477395.1 Longimicrobiales bacterium | reverse complement strand
CGTGGACCCGGGCACTCAGGCGCCCGCGGCGGTAACGCGGCGGTGCGACCTCAACTTCTCGAACCGCCGGATGCGGACCCGCATGTCCGGTGGTGTGGGAGGGGGACAGCCGGGATCACCGGCTGCCCCCTATCCCGATTGGGTGTGGAAGCTGTGGATGACTCGCGCACGCAAGTTGTTGTTGCAGTATTGGTTAGGCGTTCCACAGGGAAAGCCGGACCGTCCCCGCTTCTCCTTCGCGGGAGCATGTACGGGTCTTGCGATCCTGAACCGGAGGCACATCTTGGTTCAGTTTGTGGCTTAAACTGAACCAAGACAGTAAGGAGGTTCAGGATGCGGGGCACCCTCGTATCCAAGACGTGGGAATACGATCCCACCCTGTACGCACCTCCTCGGTACAGGCAGGCATGCCGGTACGACGCCTTCGTTCCGGCCCGCCTCGCAGGGGAGCCCTTCCGCCTTTCCTCCAGCGTCGTGGGCGTTGTCTCGGATGCGGAGCAGGCGATCGCGAGCCTGAACGCTACCGCTCACCCCGCGCTTGAGCCGCTCGCCCGTCTCCTCCTGCGTACGGAGTCCATCGCCTCCTCCAGGGTGGAAGGAATGCAGGTTGGGATCCGCCAGCTCGCACGGGCGGAGTCGCGGATGGAAACGGGAGGAAGGGCGTCACCCACGGTTCTGGAGGTCATCGGGAACGTCGATGCCATGCAGCTCGCCGTGGACGAAGCAGCTAGTGCCGCGTCCATTGGCTTGCCGCATCTCACCGAGATCCACGCGAGACTGATGGCCAACGCCCCCAACTCGCATGTGGCCGGCCTGGTGCGGACGACTCAGAACTGGATCGGAGGGAACGACTACAATCCGTGTGGAGCTGACTTCGTTCCTCCTCCGCCGGAGCACGTGGAGCCACTCCTCCTGGACCTGTGCCAAGCCATCGGCGACGAGTCCCTTCCGCCGTTGGTGCAGGCGGCCATGGTCCACGCCCAATTCGAGACCATCCATCCGTTTGACGATGGTAACGGGAGGACCGGGCGTGCCCTCGTCCACGTCGTGTTGCGCCATCGCGGCATCGCCTCCTCGTACGTTCCGCCGATCAGCGTTGTTCTTGCCGCTGATCGAGAGCGGTACATCGAGGGCCTGACCCACTTCAGGGAGGGGGATCTCGAGAGTTGGATCGAGCGCTTCTCCGTCGCGGCGGCACAGGCCGCTCGCTTGGCCGAGGCGTACTTGGGGGCCGTGGCCGTCCAGATGGAGAGGTGGAGGGACGCGCTGGCAGCCGGGGATGCGCCAAGGGCCGACGCGGCGGCATGGGCGGTGATCGACGTGCTGCCGGCGCACCCGGTGATCACTGCACCGGTGGCGGCGGCCGCCACCGGGAGAGCCAAGGCGGCAATCCATCAGGCAGTCAAGCAGCTCGAGGGTTGTGGGGTGCTGATACCTCTCTCCGAGTCGAGGCGGAACCGCTCCTGGGAGGCTGATGGCCTCTTGGAGCTGCTCGAGGGTCTGGAGGGGGGGCGGCTGCCCACAAGCGGGTAGCTGCGCGGCGGGGGTGTGGAAACAGGGTGTGGATACCCACCGCAAATTGGGGCCATCCAGAGGCTGTTCAGGCTCCAGACCACCGGCGAAGATCGAGCAACGGCAGGCATTCTCCGGGATCACCCGGAGTCACCGGGTATCCGAACGCAGTCCTGCAGCGACCATCGCTACACCTGGAAGTGACAGCGCCCCATCGGCTTCTGCCGATGGGGCGCTTCCACAGGTGGGCCCGGGCTTGGGAGATCCCCGGGTCCCGGCAGGGGGCACCCTGCCACGCCGGGGCGTGGACGCGGACCCGGACCGCCCGCTCCTACCCGGCCAACTCCTTCAAGGTCTCGGTGAGCACCTTCCAGAACCGCCCGACGGAGTCCACCTTCACCCGCTCGTTGGGGGAGTGGGGAAACTCGATCTGCGGCCCGATCGAGATCATGTCCATGCCCGGCACCATCTTGCCGATGAGCGCGCACTCGAGCCCTGCGTGGATGGCCTCGACGCGCGGCTCCGATCCCAGGACCCTGGCGTGGATGGAGCGGACCACGCCGAGGAGCTTCGAATCCAGGTCGGGCTTCCATCCTGGGTAACCGTCGCGGTGGTCCGCTGTGGCGCCCGCCAGCGTCGCCACCGCGTCGATCTTGGCCCTGATCCAGTCCATCCCCGAGGCGACGGACGAGCGGGAGCTCACGAGGACCTTCAGGGTCCCTGCGGGGCTCTTCACGGACGCCAGGTTGCAGCTGGTTTCCACCAGGCCGGGGATGTCGTTGCTCGTGGCCGCGACGCCGTGCGGGAGCGCCACCAGGAGCCGGAGGACCCGCACACCGGCGTCGGCGCTCCAGACGGTGTCGGGCACGGGGCCTTCGTCCACGCGAATCTCCATGCTCGGCTCGGGCACGGAGAACTCGGCCTTGACGCTCTGGAGTTGAGCATCGAGACGCGCGAAGAAGTCCCCGGCCGCGCCCTTCGGGATCACCAGCGTCGCCGAGGCCTCCCGGGGGATGGCGTTGTGCTTGTTCCCACCCTCCATGACCGCGATGAAGCCCGGCTGGCGGGCGGCGAGGAGCATGCGTGCCAGGAGCTGCACGGCGTTTCCCCGCTGAAGGTGGATGTCCACGCCCGAGTGACCGCCGTTGAGGCCGAAGAGCCTCACGGTGTGCGCCGTGGCGTTCGTGGGCGCCGGAATGGTGTCGAGCGTGAGCGTCAATTCGGTGTGGGCGCCGCCGGCGCACCCCACCGTGAGGGCGCCTTCCTCCTCGGAGTCCAGGTTGATGAGCCGTTTCGCGGAGAGGAGGGTGGAGTCGAGCTTCGCGGCCCCGGTGAGCCCGGTCTCCTCGTCGATGGTGAAGAGGAGCTCGAGGGGGCCGTGCACCAGGTCGGTCGCCTCCATGACGGCCAGCATGGCGGCCACGCCGATGCCGTTGTCGGAGCCCAGCGTGGTGCCGTCGGCCTTGAGGTACTCTCCTTGCAGCAAGGGCCGGATGGCGTCCTTGGCGAAGTCAAAGTCCACGTCGGAGTTCTTCTCGTTCACCATGTCCAGGTGCGCCTGGAGGATGAGGGCCGGCGCGTGCTCCTTGCCCGCGGTTCCGGGTTTCCTCACCACCACGTTCCCCGTCGCGTCGATTCGGTGGGCCAGACCGTTGCGCACCGCGACGTCCACGACGAAGGCGCGCATCTTCTCCTCTTCCTTGGATCCCCTGGGGATGGTGAGGATCTTGTCGAAGTGGCCCCAGAGGGGCTTCGGCTCGAGGTCGGAAACGAAGGTCATGGTCCGTTCTCCCTCCGTGAAGATCGGGGCGCAGCGTGCCGGGTCCCGGAATCTGGCGAACGGGAGCCGGGATCGAAACGGAGCTGCGGTACCCTCGCATGGCAACGTCGCGTTGCACCGCCGGCGGGGTCGACGGTTGGACGCCGGCCACCTCTTGCCAGAATGGCCAGGTGCCGACACCCTTGGGCCTCACGCTCAAGAGCCATTTCGTTCCATGACGTCCGTCCCATCTCCCATCCGCGCCGCGGCCGTTGCCGCCGCTCTGGTGTGCTGTCTCTTCGAGGCGGCCGGCGCTCAGCAGCCGGGGCCTCCCACGAACGGCGGCCGCCCCCGGGTCTTCTTCGACTGCCAGGGCCCCAACTGCAACAGCGACTACTTCCGCACCGAGATTCCCTGGGTGACCTGGGTGCGGGACCGGACCGATGCGCAGGTCCACGTCATCGTGGTGAGCACGGCCACGGGAGCCGGCGGCCGCGCGTACGAGATGGACTTCCAGGGCCGCAACGGCCTGACCGGGTACACCGACCACCTGGTCTACACCTCCCGACCCACCGACACGGACCGGGAGACGCTGGACGGGATCGCCCACGTGCTGGCCCTGGGACTGGCCGGAGTGGCCAACGCCGGAGGATACCGGGGGATCGTGCGGCTGGAGGGGACGTCCCAGGACGGCACGCGCCCGAGCGCAGGACTGGTGTCCGCGGAAGAGGTGGAGGACCCGTGGAACCTGTGGGCCTTCCGGGTGGGCGGGAGCGGGAACTACGAGGGCGAGTCCACCACGGAGAACCTGCGCCTGAACACGAGCGCGTCAGCCTCCCGGGTGACGCCCACCTGGAAGCTCAGCTACAACGGCCGGATGAACTTCCAGCGACAGGAATACGAGCGCAGCGACTCCACGCGCCTGGTCGTCGAGCGCACCGACTGGAACGCAGACGCGCTCTCGGTCTATTCCTTCGCCGACCGTTGGTCCGTGGGCATCAACTCCAACGCCGCGCGGATGACCCGCTACAACCAGGACTTCCGGGTGAGCGTGGCCCCGGCGATGGAGTACAGCTTCTTCCCCTATGAGGAGGCGACGCGGCGGTCGCTCACCGTGTACTACGAGATCGGTCCCACCTACCGGAACTACATCACCGAGACGATCTACGAGGAGATGGAGGAGCTCCGCTGGGAAGAATCACTCCAGGTCCGGTATTCCCAGCGTGAGCCCTGGGGCGACGCGTCGGTGGCGCTGGAGGGATCGCATTTCCTCCACGACGTCAATCTGTACAATGTGGCGCTCCGCGGCAGCGTGAGCGTGCGGGTGGCGCGCGGGCTCTCCCTCGACGCCAACGCGAACGTCTCGTGGGTGAGGGACCAGCTCTACCTGTCGGCGGATGACGAGAGCGACGAGGAGATACTCCTGCGCCTGCGCCAGCGGGGCACCGACTTCACCTACGGCGGCTCGCTCGGGTTCTCGTTCCAGTTCGGGTCGATCTTCAACAACGTGGTCAACAACCGCTTCCGCCGGGGGTACGACAGGGGTGGTTACGGCGGGTAGCGGGCGGCTTCGTCCGCCGCGGTCCGCCGGGGCCCGGGGATGACGAGCTCCTGGTAGAACCGGGCGCGCGCCGCCAACTCGACCGCCGCCACGAGCAGGACCGCCCAGCCGTTCCACGCCCGGGGCGCGAGCGTCCACAGGGCGAGCGGGCCGACCAGGGATGCCGCGCGCAGCGCCACGATGAGGGCACCCCCCGAGGCCGCTCCTCGCTCCGCGCGGCGTGCCGCGAGGACGAGCTTCAGGCCCGCCAGCGCGCCGAAGAGCCAGGGTGACGGGAGGAGGACCGCGGCCACCACGGGCCCGGTCAAGAGGGTGTCGGCGGAGCGTACGGACCGGCCGCGGCGCACCGGGCGGTAGACCCGGTCCGCCGCGAAGAGCGCCAGGAGTCCGAAGAGCGTGGCCATGCCTCCCAGTCCGCTGAGCGCGGCGGGTGGGAGAGCGGCGGGGAGCACGGTCGGTCCGCCCGCTCCTCCCCACGCGAGCCAGAGAGTGGCGGCGCCCAGGAACGAAACCACCCCCGCGATCTCCCGGCCCAGGGCGGAGGTGCGCACGTTCGCCAGCGTGCGCCATGCCCGGTGGGGACGGCCCAGGTGGAGCGTGGATGCCGCAAGCAGCGCCGCAGCCGATGCGAGGAATGCAGCCAGGGGGAGAGGAACGGAGCTCCACGCTGCCGCGGCCACCCACCCCACGAGGCCGGCCAGGCCCGAGGTGAAGAGCCAGAGCGGCCACTCGCTGCGGAGCGTGAGGGTGACGGGCGAGAGGGTGGGCGCTGCCGCGGGTGCCGCGCCCGCCACACCTGTCACTGCTCCGGGCGGGAACGTCGCCACCACGTCTGCCGGGAGCGTCCACGTGCTCTCCGGCGGAGCCGCGCCGCGGCGCAGGGGCGTGAAACGGATCCGCGGCCGGGCGGGCGCATCCGGGAACCCGGGGATCCTCACCTCGCCGGCGAGGGGGCCGTACCCGAGGGCGTCGGTGGGGCACGCCTCCACGCACGCAGGGGCCCTGCCCTCCAGGAGGCGGGGATGGCAGAGGGTGCACTTGGTCACGACCCCGCGCGCCCCCTCGAAGCGGGGCGCGTCGTAGGGGCACACCCAGGCGCAGTAGCGGCACCCGATGCAGCGATCCTCGTCCACCACCACCGCCCCCGTGACCGGGTCGCTGCGCATGGCGCCGGTGGGACAGTGGTCCACGCACGGCGCGGCGTCGCAGTGGTTGCACGCCAGGGCAAGGTGGAAGGACGGTACCCCTGGGCGGCGCTCGGGGTTGAAGGAGACGATCTGGCGCCAACTCGTGCCCCAGGCGAGGGCGTTCTCCGTGGAGCACGCCAGCGAGCAGGCGGCGCATCCGGTGCACCCGTTCGCGTCGAAGAGGAAGCCTCGCGGGGGCGGCGCGGTCACGGTGCTCGACGACGCCTTCGCCCCGATCGTCATCCGCGCGACGGCTCCACCTGGACGCGGTTCTCGTGGAAGGCGGCGCCGTGCCCCATGTCCGTCTCCCGTCCCGCCGAGAGGAGGTTCACGGCACCGTCGTCACCGATCCACCAGCCGTTGGTGAGGCACACGCACCCGGCCAGGATCCCGAAGTCGAGGGTGCAGGGGAGCTCCAGCGAACCACGGTCGTTGAAGACGCGCACCCGGTCACCGTCGCGGATGGCGCGGGGAAGCGCGTCCACGGGGCTGAGACGCAGCACCGGGGCCGGATCGTTGGCGCGGATCATGTCGAGGTTGCCGAACTGGGAGTGGATGCGGTTCTTGGTGTTCGGCGTCATGAGGCACAGAGGATGGCGGCCCCCCTGCTGCCCGGCCTCCACGGGCTCGGACCATCCAGGGAGCGCGTCCACGCCCCACCGGCGCGCCGCCTCCTCCGAGCGGAGCTCGATCTTCCCGGAAGGCGTGGGGAAGCGGAGGTCCTCGAAGGCCACCTCCTGGTGTCCCGGCGCCAGCACAGGTCCCTGCTCCAGCCGCTCCAGGCTCAGCTCGGGGAAGGGGGCCAGCTTCCCGGTGAGCCACTCCCTCACGGCTTCCTCGCCGATGCCGGGGAGCTCAGCGTCCACGGCGGCGGCGGGCACTCCCAACCGCTCGGCGAGGAGCCTGTAGACCTCCGACTCGGGCTTCACCTCGCCGGGCGGCTCGAGCACCTTCGGGCGGAGCTGGATGTAGGGGTGCCAGTACGCGCCGATGACGTCGGTCTGCTCGAAGAGCGTCTTGGCGGGAAGCACGATGTCGGCCTCCTGCGCCGTGTCGGTGAGGAACTGCTCCACCACCACGCGGAAGTCGAGCGCCCGGAAGGCCCGCAGCACGGTGGGGGTCTCGGGGTTCTGGGGGATGGGGTTCCCCCGCTCCACCCAGGCCATCCTCAGGGGCGGGTCGCGGAGCGCCAGCATGCCGGCGCCCAGGCGGGCGGTGGACACGGCGATGCGGGCCACGCCGTCGGGGCGCTCCGGCGGATAGAATGCGACGGGGTCCTGCACCTCGTCGAAGACCGCCGTCTGCAGGTTCGCGAACTGCCACCCCGCGCCCCTCCGCCCCAGGTTGCCGGTGAGGGCCACGAGGGCGAGGAGGGCGCGCATGGTCTGGCCGCTGTTGGCGTAGCGCTGCATCCCGAACCCGGCGGCCACGGTCATGGGCTGCACCGACCCCATGAGCGCCGCGAGCCGCTCGATGGCTCGGGCGGGAACGCCGGTGATCGTCTCGGCCCAATCCGGCGTGAGGTCCGCCACCCGCTCGCGGTACTCCTCGTGACCCAGGACATGGGCATCGGTGAACGGTTGGTCCACGAGGCCGTCGCGGAAGAGGACGTGGGCGATGGCGAGGGCCAGGGCGCCGTCGGTGCCGGGGCGCGGCTGGACCAGGAGCTCTGCGCGCTCCGCGGTCTCGGTGCGCCTGGGGTCCACCACGACCAGCCGTCCCCCTGCTTGCAGGGAGGCCTCGACGAAGGGCATCTGGTGGATGTTGGTTTCGGCGGCGTTCTTCCCCCACAGGACGATGAGGCGGGCGTTGGCCAGGTCCCACGGCGCGTTGTGCGTGTTCGCGCCCAGCGTCAGCCGCGTCGCCTCCAGCCCCGCCGGCCAGCACAGGTCGCCGTACGTGCCGGTGTAGCCCCCGTAGAGGCGCCAGAACGCGGTCCCCACGCGGTTGAGGAGCCCCTTCGTCCCGCTCGCCGAGTAGTACAGGACGGCCTGGGGGCCGTCCTCGGCGCGAACGCGCTGGAGCCGGGACGCGATCTCGTCCAGCGCCTGGTCCCAGGAGATGCGCTCGAAGGAGCCGTCGGGTCTGCGGCGGAGGGGGTGAAGGATGCGCTGCGGCGACGCCACCCGCTCCACGTATGCGAGCCCCTTGAGGCACGGCCCCCCGGACGTGGCGCGGTTCCCGGCGTGGGGGAGGACGCGGCGCAGCCGACCGTCCTCCACCTCTACGGTCATGGTGCAGGTGGAGTAGCAGTTCCGCGGGCAGGCGGTGGTGTGGAGGGTCACGAAGGGGGCGGACGGCGCCTCAGCGCCGGAAGCTCAGCGACGCCCCGATGGCCTGGCCGCACTCGGTGATGGTCGCCGGCCCGGAGAAGGTCGCGCCGCCCTCGCCGATGGTCGCAGTCGCTTCGGCCAGGCCGTCGCACCCGTTGCCCGGGTTCCTGTAGGCGATGCGCAGGTGGAGCTGGCTCCCCAGGACCGTCCCCTCGGCCGGGGCGGTGATCCCCATCTCCGTCACCCGCACGTCTCCGGTGACCACGCCGCCCGGGGCGGTCTCGAGGGTGAGCGTGGCTGAGACCCCCTGCCCCTCCACCACGAACTGCCCCGAGTAGGTGCCGGACACGTTGAACGCATACCCGGGGTCGCCGGGTCCGGGGTTCCCGGCGCAGGCGCAGAGAACGGCGAGAAGGGTGGACGCGACGAGGCGACGAGGAGCGCTCATGGGCTCACCTCCTGCGGACGGACGGGACACGGCGGGCCCGGTGGGGGCCTATTGGAAGCCTTCGTACGTGGCGGACATGTCGTCCTTCGAGAGGACGCGGAACGCCATGTGGGTGTCGGTGCGCTGGATCCCCTTCACCTTGGCGATGTGCTCGGTGACCACCCGGGCGATCTCCTCCCAGTGGAGCACCTTCACCTTGACGATGAGGTCCCACTCTCCGGTGACCGAGTATACCTCCTCCACGCCCGGGAATTCGACGATGCTCCGGGCGGCCTCGGGAATCTGGTCCCGCTCGCAGCGGATCATGACCAGGGCGACGATCATGCGGGATTCCTGGTTGGGTGTGTTCATGGTTCGGAACGGTACAACACGACGTGGGCCTTCTCCAGGGTGATGAGTCCCCCGCCCATGAGGCCGTCCAGGGTCGGGAGGATGCGCTTCAGCACCTCGTCGTCCTCCACCACCTCGACGACGACGGGGAGGTCGGTGGAGAGCCGGAGCACCTTGTCGGTGTGCATCCGCGCGCTGGCGCCGAACCCGGCGATGGCCCGCACCACGGTGGCTCCGGCGCACCCCTCCTCCCGGAGCGTGAGGAGAATGGCCTCGTAGAGGGGCTTCCCCTCGTGGGGTCCCGCAGCGCAGCGATCGCTCTCGCCGAGGAAGATGCGCATGAGCGTGCGCTCGCCTTCGAAGCGTCGGGTCATGGAGCCCTCCCGCCGTGGGTGATCAGTCCGGCCCGGATTCCGCCTGCGACGACGGCGACGAGCCCGAGCGCCACGCTTCCCAGCGCGTATCCGCCGGCGCGCGCCCACTCCCCATCGCGGAGCATCGCCAGGGCCTTGTAGCTGAACGTGCTGAACGTGGTGAACGAGCCGAGGAAGCCGATGGTGACCAGGTCCCGCATCTCCGACGAGATCGGCGTGGCCTGGAGCCAGACCAGGGAGAAGCCCAGCAGGAGGCATCCGGCCGCGTTCACGACGAAGGTGCCCCACGGGAAGAAGCCTCCCGTGAGGTCCTGCACCCACCCGGCGCTCAGGTAGCGGGCGACGGCGCCCAGGGCGCAGCCGGCCGCCACGGCGAGGAGGGCGTTCATGGCCGGGTCTCCAACTCCCCCAGGAACTCCTCGATGGCCCCCGCGATCTCGCCCGGTGCGTCCTCCTGGATGAAGTGCTTCGCGTCCAGGCGGTGGATGGTCACGTCGTCGAAGTCCTCGCGGAAGCGCTCCATGAAGTGGCGGGGGAAGGCCACGTCGTCGATCCCCCAGGTGAGGAGCACGGGGACGGCGGAGAGCGTGTCGTGCACGTCGTCGGCCAGGTTGCCCAGCCAGAGCGACGCCTCCATGAGCTGGCGGGGCAGCTCGGCCACGGCGACGCGGCTCTTCGGCGTGGGGAGCGCCTCCCGGTAGTGGTGCAGCACCTCCTCGGCGAAGGGGTACTTCACCGCCGCCGGCATGACCTTCTCCACGTAGAAGTTGTGGCGCAGGATCTGGGTCTGCATCGGCGCCGACGCCATGACGTAGGCGAAGGTCTTCACGTACCAGGCGTCCAGGGGCCAGTACCAGGTGTTGCCCATGACCAGCGCCCGCATGCGCGGGGCCTCGTCCACGGCCACCCGCATCCCGATGGGCCCGCCCCACTCGTGCCCCATGATGGTGAGCTTCTCGAGCCCGAGATGGCGCACCAGCCCGGCCACCACGCCGGCGTGGTCGGCGGGCGTGTAGTCGTAGTTCTCCGGGCGCACGGAGAGACCGAAGCCCGGGTAGTCCACCGCGATGCAGCGGAAGCGCTTCTTCAGCCGGATGATGATGCCCCGGTAGAGGAAGCTCCAGGTGGGGTTCCCGTGGAGGAAGAGGATGGGCGGCCCCGAGCCCTCGTCGATGTAGTGCACCGGCCCCACCCGGCTCTCGTACCACTTCGAGTCGAAGGGGAAGAGGCGGCGGTCGGGGTGGAAGGGAGGCTTGTGGGCCACGGTGCTGGTCACCTCCTCGCCGCCTTGGCGCCGCCCTGCATCAGCATGCGGTCGAAGAAGTCCGCCGCCGCGCGGTACGCCGACAGCCAGTTGGCGTGGAGCAGGAAGCTGTGCACCTCGTCGGGGAAGACCAGCTGCTCGACGTGGACGTCGCGCTTCCGGAGTTCCTCCACCAGGGCCACCGTCTCCACGAAACGCACGTTGCGGTCATCGTCGCCGTGGACCACGAGCACCGGGGAGCGCCATCCGTCCACGGTGGACATGGGCGATGCCTGGAAGGCCGTGCGGGTCCGTTCAGGGTCCTCGAGGGGGTTGTACTCGGGGCGGAAGGTGGCGATCCCCACGTTCCAGTCGTGCACGCCGTGGATGTCCACGCCTGCGGCGAAGAGGTCGGACGCGCGGGAGAGCCCCATGGCGGTGAGGTACCCGCCGTAGGATCCGCCCCAGAGGCCGATCCGCTCCGGGTCCACGTCCGGGCGGGAGGCCAGGTACAGCCCCGCGCCCATCACGTCATTGAACTCGCTCCCCCCGGTGGCCCCGTAGCCGAGCGCCTCCCGGAAGTCGAGGCCGTACCCGGTCCCGCTGCGGTAGTTGACCTGGAGCACGACGTACCCCCTGGACACCATGTACTGGTGCATGGAGTACGCGTTGTGGTAGTAGGAGCTGTAGTGGAAGCCCAGGAGCATCTGCCGGCGCGATCCCCCGTGGAAGAAGATCACCGCCGGGCGCTTCTCCCCGGCCCGGAGATCGGTGGGGAGGAAGAGTTGGGCATGGATCTCCATCCCGTCGGCGGCGGTGACCGTCACGGGCTGGGGCTCCACCAGGCGGTCGGCGGGGAAGGTGGAGGGGACCCCTCCGGGCACCAGGTCACGCACCTGTCCGCCCAGGCGGATCATGGCGTGGGCGGGCGCGCGGGCGCCCGACGCGAGGAAGGCCAGCGGCGGGTCGTCGCCCCCCGCCAGCGGGAGAGGCTCCCACTCGATGTCCTTCGTGCGCACGACCGCCGTGGGGGGACCCTGCGACACCGAGACCCTCCAGAGATCCCGGCGGTCGATGTCGGCCTGGTTCGAATTGAACCAGAGCGTGCGCCGGTCCGGCGACAGGGCGACGTACTCCACCTCGAAGTCACCGGGGGTCAGCAGCGTCGCCGCCCCACCCGAAGCCGGGACGGACCAGAGGAGCTTCCACCCCGTCTTCTCCCACGGGAAGACGATGCGATCACCGGCCCCCCACACGACGAGACCTGCGCCGGAGACGCCCTGGGGCACGCTCCCGGGCCCCTCGTCGGCCCTCCAGATCTCGGCGGACGTGCCGGTGGCCAGGTCGGCCACGCGGATGGACCAGGGCGGGGCCTCGCGCACCGGTGCGAACATGGTCCAGTGGACGGAGGAGGGAGTGCGCACGAATGCGATCCTGTCCCCGGAGGGCGACCAGACCGGGCTCCCATCCACGTCCACGGAGGGGTCGATCCAGCGGAGCGACTGCGTGGCCTTCTCCCAGATTCCCACGAACGCGTGGGTGCCGCGGTTGCTGACGAACGCCATCCGGGAGGCGTCGGGCGACCACGCCAGGGAGCCGAGTCCGCCGCGGGCACGCACGAGGACGCGGGGGATGGGCGGAGCCGCCTGGCCGCCGGCGGTGGGGAGCACGGGTGCGGCGGCGCCTGGTCCGCCTGCTCCGGCCGCCGTGAGCGGCGCGAACCAGATCTGCCCGCCCTGCACGTACGCGAAGCCACTCCCGTCGGGTGCCATGGCGGGGCCGGAACCCAGGCCGACCCGCACCGGCTCTCCTCCGTCACGGGCGATCTTCCAGAGCGCCCGCTCCATCCCGTCGGGGTCGGAGGCGGGATTGGGGACCTCCCCCTGGCGGTTGGGGGCTCCCCCGCGGACGTAGACGAGGGTGGCGCCGTCCGGGGACCAGGTGAGGCTCACGATCTCCTGTCCGTCGTCACGGGTGTACGCCGTGATGGGCCGGCCACGGTACTCCGGGGGGCCCGCCACCCAGATGTTGCGTGCGCCCCGGTCGTTCTGGACCCAAGCCACCCATCCCCCGGCGGGCGCGGCGGTGAGGCCCGAGGGGAAGGGCGCGCTCATGAGCCCTTCGAGGGTGACGGGACCAGCCTGTGCGGTCAGGGGCGCCGCGCAGAGGAGGTCAGCCAGCGCGGAGGCCAGAAGGAGGACGGAAACGCGGGTGCGGGGGCTCCCCATGGGCGCGTGCTCCGGCAGATGGGCGGCGCGAGGCGGATCCGGCGCCTCCGGGCAGGGTAGGGTTCGGGCTCAGGTGGAGCAAGGATGCACCAGTGGGTGCCGCAGCCGTGGGTACGGGTCCAGGGAGGTCCCGGACCTCGAATCGCGGTTCGATTGCGCTCCACCCCCAGTTTCACTAGGAATCTCCACCGGCGCGGCCGTGCGCCGGGACAGGCTCCAGCTTCCCCGGATCCCATGCCGTTCCGCACTTCGACCCTCTCCGGTCGCGCCCTCGGTGCCGCCGCCCTCCTCCTGGCCGTCTCTGCCTGCGCCCAGGGCCCGGCGTCGCCCGGGGCCACCGTGGCGGCTCCGGCAGGCGGCGCCGCACCCGCACGCGCTGCCGCCGTCGTCGACGCCGAGGCTGCGGCGGCACGGGCGTTCGACGCCGTGCGCGGCGACTCGGCTCGCCTCTACGTCTTCCTGTTTGCCTTGCCGAAGGGGGGCGACCTGCACACCCACCTCTCCGGCGCCATCTACGCAGAGAGCTACCTGGCCTGGGCCGCCGAGGACGGCCTGTGCTTGGCGCTGGAGAAGCTCACGCTGGTCGCGCCGCCCTGCGACGCGGCGGCGGCCCGGCCCGCAGTGGCCGACGTGCAGCGCAACTCGGCGCTGAGGGACAGCGTCGTCGACGCGTTCTCCATGCGGAACTACAAGCCGGCGGTGGAGAACGGCCACGAGCGCTTCTTCTCCTCTTTCGGCCGCTTCGGTGCGGTGTCCAACGCCCGCGTCGGGGAGATGCTCTCCGAGACCGCCGCCCGGGCCGCCCAGGGGCAGGTGCGCTACCTGGAGCTCATGCACACCGCCGGGGGGATGAGCGTGGGGAGCGTGGGCGCCGCCGTGGGTTGGGACGACGACTTCGCGCGCATGCGCCAGAAGCTCCTCGACGCCGGCCTGCGGGACACGCTGGCCGCCATCTCAAGAGGGATGGACGGCGACGAGGCGAGGCGGGACGCCGTGCTCCGCTGCGGGACCTCCACCGCCGATCCCGGCTGCGGCGTCACCCAGCGCTACCTGTACCAGGTGCTGCGCGCGTTCCCCAGGGAGATGGTCTTCGCCCAGATCCTCGCCGGCTTCGAGCTGGCCCGGCGCGACCGGCGCTTCGTGGGGCTCAACCTGGTGCAGCCCGAGGACGACCGGGTGGCCATGGGCGACTACGCGCTCCACATGCGCATCATCGCGTTCCTGCGTGAGCTGTACCCGGAGGTCCCCGTCGCCCTGCACGCCGGGGAGCTGGCTCCCGGGCTGGTGCCCCCCGAGGGGCTCCGCTTCCACATCCACGAGGCGGTGGGCGTGGCCGGTGCGCGGCGCATCGGGCACGGCGTCGACGTCCTGTACGAGAACGACCCCGACGCGCTCCTCCGCCTCATGGCCCAGCGCCGTGTCCTGGTGGAGATCAACCTCACCAGCAACGACGTCATCCTCGGCGTGACCGGCGCGCGGCACCCGCTGCGTACGTACCTGGCGTATCGCGTGCCGGTGGCGCTCTCCACCGACGACGAGGGCGTGTCTCGCTCCGAGATGACGCTGGAGTACCGGAAGGCCGTGGAGGAGCAGGGCGTGGACTACCGAACCCTCAAGGCCATGGCCCGCAACTCCCTCGAGTACGCCTTCGTGGAGGGTGGGAGCCTGTGGGCGGACTACGACCACCTCACGCCCGTGGAGGTGTGCCGCGAGGCTGCGGGCGGGCTGGACGGGGGGTCATGCCGCGCCTACACTGCGGTCAACGAGAAGGCGCGTCTCCAGGCGTCGCTGGAGCTCGACTACCGCGCCTTCGAGGCCCGTGTGGCCGCGGGCGCGTGGCCCTGGTCGGCGGGGCTGGGGAAGTAGGCCCGGCCTCGATCGGACGGCGGAGTGGCCGCCGGCCCGTCATCCCTCCAGCACGTACTCGAACGTGGCCACCACGCGCACGGTCTTGAAGAGCTGGTTCTGCTCGCCCTGCCCGGGGACCGGGTCGCGGGGCAGGATCTCGAACACGCCCTGGTTGGCCCGGCGGATGCCCCCCACGCTGCTTCCTGAGGAGGACGCGAACTGGTCCGCGGCCTCCCGCGCCCGGGAGGTCGCTTCTGCGAGCATGGCGGGCTTGAGGTCGTTGAGACGGGTGAAGAGGAAGGTGGGTCCGCCGGGGCCGTACTCCTCTCCGGAGATGAGGACCACGCCTGCGTCCACCAGGTCGCCGATGCGCTGGCTCGCGGCGAGGACGGCCTTGGGGTCCTCGGAGCGCACCATCAGCGTCTGGGTGATGACGTAGCGGTTCGACACCTGGCCGCTCTGGTAGGGGTTGGCCTCGGCGTCCACCACACGGAACCCCTGCACCGTGATCTGCTCCGGGACGATCCCGTTCTCCGCAAGGAACGCCCGCGTCAGCTCCACCCTGCGCCGGGCCTCGGCCTGAGCTTCCGGGAGCAAGTCCGCGGCGGTCACGAGCTGGAGTGGCCAGACGGCCAGGTTCGCCTCCACCTCCCGCTCCACAGCGCCCTTCACGGTGACGTAGCGGTCGGCGGAGCGGCCCGCCCGGAACCCGAGGCCGAGGAAGAGCCCGCCCAGCGCGATGCCGAGGGCCAGGACGGCTGCGGGGACCAGGAGGTGGCGAGGGGATGCGTCCATGTCTGTCTCCACGGGGGATTCGGACCGCGGCGGCCTGGCTCGACCGCTCCGCTGGATTATCCCGCCGAGGCGCTTCCGGGACCAGGGGCGGGGCAGGCCTCGCACGTGACACTGGCTCGACCGCCCGCGGGAGTCGGCCGGCAACGCCCCCTTGCGCCGGTCTTGTTGTGTACTATATTGCTGCTATCGCAACCGTATACTACTAATCACTCACCGGGCCGCACATGTCACTGAGCGAGGAGCTGGGCTTCCCGAGACGGCTGATCAACGAGGATCACGAAGCGCTGCTGGGGATCCTGGTCACCGCCGAGCTCCTGAAGAAGGAGTCCAACCGGCTCTTCGCACCCCTGGGAATCACCGGGCCCCAGTTCAACGTCCTCATCCTGCTCCACGCCCAGACCGAGGACGGGACCATGAGCCAGAGCGATCTGGGGCGCCTCCTCACCGTGCACCGCTCCAACGTCACGGGGCTCGTGGACCGCTTGGAGGCACAGGGCCTGGTGCGCCGGGAGGACGACCTGAAGGACCGGCGGGTGTACCGGGTCGCCCTCACCGATGGTGGGCGGGAGACGGCGCGCAAGGCGGAGGAGCTCTATCTCGCCCGCATCCACGGCATCATGGGCGGCCTCGAGCCCGGCGAGTGGAGGGCGCTCTCGTCCGCCCTGGAGAAGATCAGGCCCCGAGTGAAGAGCACCTAGCGCGGCCGCGACCCCGCCGGCGCGGGGCTGCGGGAGACACCCTGTCCGCAGGAGGTCACCATGTTCATCAGCCTGCTGGTCGTCACCTTCCTCATCGCCTTGGCGGTGAGCGGCTTCATCGTCTTCCTCTTCTCGAAGCCCGTGAGGCGCATCATGCAGCGCATCGTTCCCGACGACATCAGCGCGGCGTGGGTGCGCTATCTCACGTTCGCCATCTTCGTCGTGGGCGTCGGCGGCGGCGTGCGCATCAACCAGATCGAGCGCTACGTCACACCCCAGGACAAGGACATCGGGGTGCTGGCGCTCACTCCCGAGCGATGGGTCATCGAGGTGTACTCCACCGTCATCGGCACGCTGGGGGCGACCGCCTGGATGCTCCTCGTGTTCTTCGTGTTCGCCCTGCTGGCGTACGTGGTCGTGAGGGCCTTCGAGGCGAAGCACAGGGACGTGGCGCCCCGACATGCGGGGAACGACGCTTCGGGTGAGCGCACCGTCTGAGCCAGGCGGCCGCGGCGGGCGAGGTGAGGGCGAACCCCTGACCTCGCTCCTCCCCCGCTTCTTCCGGGCAACCCGCGGGACACGGATTGCATCTAGATTGCACGCGGCGCCGGGGCGCTCCCGGGGCACGGACGGCTCACGACGGCGAGGTGGCGACGTGGCGAAGACCGGTTTGGTCACGAGAGCGATGATCCTGGCGGCCGCGGCCGTGGCGGCTTCGGGAGCGGCAGGCTCGCCGGGGCGGGCCCAGCAGGTGGTCGAGATCCCGGCGCAGGACCGCGCCCTTCCGGCGAGCCTGGAGGAGGTCTTCCGGGTGGGCTCCATGGCCGGCGCCGACTGGGAGACGTTCGGGGAGATCGGCGGGGTGGCCTTCGACGCCAAGGGCCATCTCCATGTGTTCGACCGCCAGAGCTCCCGCGTGGTGGTCACCGACGCGCAAGGCAAGCTGGTGCGGACGGTCGGGAAGGCCGGCGAGGGCCCCGGGGAGCTGCGCATGCCCGTGGCGTTCACGGCGCTCCGCGACGGCACCATCGTCATCGCCGACATGGGCCACCGCGCCTACCAGCTCTTCGGCCCGGACGGCGCGTTCCAGCGCATGGTGTCGTTCGGGGGTGACGGGGGGATGATCCGCGTCGGCGACATGGCTCCCGACCCCAGGGGCGGCGCCGTCTTCAGCGGCGGCGGGAACACGATGATCTCCATGTCCCTGCAGAGTCCGGGGGGGCCTCCGGCGCTCCCGACCGACCGGCCCATCGAGCACATCTCCCTGGCCGGCGCCACCGCCGAGGCCAGGCTGGTCGTCAGCGCTTGGCAGCCTCCACGCCCCGAGGGCGCCGCTCCGGTCGTGCGCGCCGGGGGGGGAGCCAACTTCGTAGCCGCCGTCCAGGGACCGCGCACGTTCGAGCCCCCGCTCCTCATGGGGGCGCTCGCCGACGGGGGCGTGGCGTTCTCCGATTCGTCGGCGTACGCAGTGAAGGTGGTCTCCTCGACCGGCGCCCTGCAGCGGGTGATCCGACGGCCCTTCTCTCCGCGTCCGGTCACGGCCGCCATCCAGGAAACGGAGAAGGCGCGCCGCCTGGAGGAGCTCGAGTCCGGCGGGGGGCCACAGATGCGCATCGTGCTGGCGGGGCCAGGCGGCGGCGCCGGGCGCTCGCTTTCCCAGGACGCCATCAAGGACATGATGCGCAACCAGACCGACCAGCTGCAGTTCTACCCTGAGCTGCCGGTGCTCCTGAACCTCAGGACGGGGTGGAGCGGGAAGATCTGGGTGGTGCGGCGGGGGCAGAAGCCCACCGAGCCGGGCGCCGTGGACGTGATCACGCCGGCGGGGCAGTACGTGGGAACGTTCGCGGCCGGGTCGGTTCCGCTCCCCGCCGCCTTCGGCCCCGAAGGGCTGGTTGCGTTCATCGAGCGGGACGAGCTGGACGTGCCCACGGTCGTGGTGAAGCGCCTGCCGGCGGTGCTCCGGTAGCGGCGGCTCCGGGGGGAGTGGCGCGCCCGCGGCGGAACGCGGAGCTTGTGGGTCCCCCTCGGCGCTGCAGCCGGCACCGGGGGATGCGGGCCACCAGACCGGAGCGGGTCATGCGATACGGACGGATTCGCCGCGTGGCGCTGCTGGGCGCCATGCTCCAGGGGTGCCTCTTCCCCGCCCTCGTGGCTGCACAGGCCTTGGACGGGACCGGAGTGGTGGCGACCGGCCTCCTCCTCCGCCGTATGGAGGGTGTGAAGCGCGTCCTCATGGTCGGGGCGCACCCCGACGATGAAAACACGACCGTCCTGGCCCAGCTCTCCCGGGGGATGGGCGCCGAGACCGCCTACCTCTCGCTCACCCGGGGAGAGGGGGGGCAGAACCTCCTCGGCCCGGAGCTCTGGGACGGACTGGGCATCATCCGCACCGGTGAGTTGGAGGCCGCCCGGCGCCTCGACGGAGGCCGTCAGTTCTTCACGCGCGCCTTCGACTACGGGTTCTCAAAGAGCGCCGAGGAGGCGTTCCGCTTCTGGCCCCGGGAGGAGCTCGTCGGCGACGTGGTCTGGGTCATCCGCACGTTCCGGCCCCAGGTGGTCATCTCGGTCTTCTCCGGGACGCCCCAGGACGGGCACGGGCACCACCAGGCCGCCGGGCTCGTGGTCCGGGAGGCCTTCGAGGCCGCCGGCGATCCGACCCGGTTCCCTGAGCAGTTGGCCCGGGGGGTGGAGCCATGGACCCCCACCAAGCTGTACGGGAGGGTCTGGCGGGGGACCTCGGAGGCCACGACGACGCTGGCGACGGGCGCCTGGGATCCGCTTCTCGGCCGCTCCATCCTGCAGCTCTCCATGGAGAGCCGGAGCTTCCATCGCTCGCAGGACATGGGCGCCGCCCAGCCCCTGGGCCCCCAGACGTCGGGGATGCGCCTGGAGCGGAGCCGGTCCGCCCCAGAGGGCTCGGCGGGAGCGGGTGACGAAGGCATCCTCGCAGGCGTGGACACGACGCTGGCGGGCGCGGCCGGCGGGCTACCTCCGGACGCCCGCCGGGGTGCGCTGAGGCACCTGGAGGCCTACCGGGGGGCGCTGGCCAGGGCGCGCGGGGCGTTCGGAGGTGGGGACCTCTTCGCCGTGGTGGCGCCTCTCCGCGACGCCCTGGGAGCGTTGGAGGCGGCGGGAGCGGCCGCGGGCTCCGCTGCGGACGTGGAGTGGACGGCAATGCTGGCGGAGAAGACGGAGTTGGCCCGGCGCGCGCTCCTGGCGGCCGCGGGCGTGACGCTGGACGTGCGCGCGGCCGACGACCTGGTGACCCCCGGGCAGACGGTGCAGGTCACGGCGTACGCCTGGAACGGGGGCCCCCTGGCCCTCGGGGGCGCTCAGGCCATCCTGGCTCTCCCTGCGGGGTGGGTGGCCCGGGAAGTGCGCGCCGAGGGGCTGGGCCCCGACCGGGCCCTGGCGCCCGGGACCATGGCCACCTGGGTCTTCGAGGTGGCGATTCCTGCCGACGCGGCGCTCTCCCGTCTGTACCACCTGCGCCGGCCCAGGGACGGCGCCTGGTACCGGTGGCCCGACGAGTCCGCGCTCTGGGCCCTCCCCCGGGACCCGGCGGCGGTGACGGGGCGCTTCGCGTTCTCGGTGCCGGCGACGAGCGGTGACGGCCCTGCGAGGGGTGTCGTCGCTGCAGGCGGAACAGCGCCGTGGAGCTACGTGGGCGTGAACCCGGCCAGGGGCGAGTACCGCGAGCCCGTGCTGGTCGTCCCTACCGTGTCGGCAGTCGTCACGCCGAAGGCGATGGTCTGGCCCGAGGAGCGCTCCGAGCCCCGCACCCTGAGCGTCGAGGTGAGGAGCCATGTCAAGGACGGGAGCCGGGGGACGGTGCGCCTGGTGGCTCCGGCGGGTTGGACGGTCACCCCCCGCGAAGTCCCCTTCGAGGTCCCGACGGAGGGGGGCGCCCGCTCCTATGCGTTCGAGGTGAGCCCGGCCGGTCCCCTCACGCCGGGAGAGGCCGTCTTCCGGGCCGAGGTGACCACGGCGGACGGTGCGCGCTACGACGAGGGCTTCACCCTCGTAGACTACGAGCACGTCGAGCGCGCCGCCCTCTTCGCCCCGGCCGAGTCGAGGGTGACGGTGGTCCCGGTGCGCGTCGCTCAGGGGCTGCGTGTCGGGTACATCATGGGCACCGGGGACGACGGGCCCGATGCCATCCGGCAGCTCGGCGCCGCCGTGACGCTCCTGGGCAATGCCCAGGTCCGCGCAGGCGACTTCGCCTCCTACGACGTGGTGGTGGTGGGGGTGCGCGCCTACGAGACCCGGGAGGACCTGCGGGCGGCCAACGGCCAACTGCTGGACTTCGCCCGCGGCGGGGGGACGGTCCTGGTGCAGTACAACCAGTACGACTTCCCCCGGGGCGGCTACACCCCGTACCCGGTGGAGATGGCCAGGCCCGCCCAGCGGGTGTCAGAGGAGGATGCGGAGGTGAAGGTGCTCCACCCCGACGCCCCGGTGTTCACCACGCCCAACCGCATCAGCCCCGGGGACTTCGAGGGTTGGGTGCAGGAGCGGGGGCTCTACTTCCTGAGCACCTGGGACGCGGCCTACACGCCTCTCCTGGAGATGCACGACCAGGGTGAGGAGCCCGCGCAGGGGTCGCTCCTCGTGGCGCCCGTGGGCCAGGGGCTCTACGTCTACGCCGCGCTCTCGTTCTTCCGGCAGTGGGGATCCGGGGTCCCAGGGGCCTACCGGCTGTGGGCCAACCTGCTCTCGCTGACCGGAGATTCCTGGAGAGCGTTCCGGCCCGCCGGCGACTGACGATTCAGCAGGCTAGCCGCGCGCGGGGATCAACCGGCTCACCAGCATGCCCACGGCCAACACCGTGAGCGCGCCGACCACGTTGTGCCAGAGGAAGGAGACCTGGGGTGCGCCGAAGGTCACGGCGGCCACGGCGCCCATCCCCGCCAGGAGCCCGACGAACGCCCCCACGGCCCGGGCCCGCGGGAGCATGGCCAGCAGGAAGACGCCCAGGATCGAGCCGTAGAAGAACGATCCGAAGCGGTTCACCACCTCGATGAGGGAGCCCAGCGTGGCGGCGTATGTGGCCACGACGCAGGCGAAGACTCCCCACGCGCCGGTGGCCCACTTCGACACCGACAGGAAGTGGGCGTCCGAAGCCTCGGGCTTCACCCAGCGACGGTAGAAGTCGATGACCGTGGCGGTGGAGAGGGAGTTCAGCTCCGCTGCGATGCTGGACATGGCCGCCGCCATCACACCGGCGATGAAGAGCCCGGCCAGGCCGATGGGGAGGTGGTCGAGGACGAAGCGCGGGATGATGTAGTTCACGTCCCGGGGCTGCTCCCCGGTGACCTCGCCGGCGAGCGCCAGCGCATCCTCGCGCACGGCGCCCACGGCGGCCTCGCGGGCCAGGAACACGTCCATGGCCGCCCGCCCGGCGTCGCCCTCCGTGCCGACCACCGCCAGCGCGGCCGCCTCGCGCTCGGTGAACGCCTGCTGGAAGCGGGACTCCAGGGCGTCGTACTCGGCGCCCCTCTCGGCCCGCACCTCGGCCTCGTGCGCTGGGTTGTAGAGGAGGGGCGGCGCCTGGAACTGGTAGAAGACGAACACCAGGATCCCGACGATGAGCACGAGCGCCTGGAGGGGGATCTTCCAGTAGGCGCTCATGAGCAGCGAGCTGCGCGCCTCGTCCACCGACCTGGCCGTGAGGTACCGCTGCACCTGGCTCTGGTCCGTGCCGAAGTACGAAAGCATGAGGAAGGTCCCGCCGAGGAGCCCCGACCAGAACGTGTAGGTCTCGTTCAGCGTGAAGGAGAAATCGAAGGCGTCGAGCCGCCCGGTGGCGCCGGCGATGCGGAACGCGTCGTCGGGGCTCACCGGCATCTTCACGAGAAGCACCACCACGATCGCCACGAGCGCGACGACGATGAGCACCATCTGCTTGACGTCCGCCCACGTCACCGCCTGCACGCCGCCCACCATGGTGTAGATCACGGTGGGGATCCCGATGAGCGCCACCGACCACGCCACGTCCCACCCGAACACCGCCGAGAAGACGACCGCCGGGGCGGAGATGATGGCCCCGCACGACATCCCCCGGGACAGGAGGAAGAGAAAGCTGGTGAGCGAGCGCGTCCTGGCGTCGAAGCGGCGCTCCAGGTACTCGTAGGCGGTGAAGACCTTCGCCCCGTGGAGGAACGGGACCAGCGTCACCCCCAGGATCACCATGGCCAGGGGGAGCCCGAAGTAGAACTGCACGAAGCGGATGCCGTCCGTGGCGCCCTGACCGGTGGTGCCGATCATGGTCACCGCCGAGAGCTGGGTCGCCATCACCGAGAGCCCCACCGCCCACCAGGGGAGGCTCCGGTTGGCCAGGAAGTAGCCCTCGATCTCCTTCGTGCCCTTGGAGCGGCGGACCCCGTCCACCACCACGTAGGCCAGGTAGCCGACGACGATGAGCCAGTTGAGGGGGTGCACGCCGCTACCCGCCGTAGCGGGCCTGGAGGATCCAGAGGAGGATCAGGGACACCACCTGAACCGCCATCACCCGGATGAGGGTGGTGCGGAACGGCGGCGTGGTGTGGCCCGACCGGGGCTCGAGGGGCGTCATGAGGGGATCCCTCCGCGGCGCGGGGAACGGAGTGACGGAGCCGGCGTGGAAGCCGCTTCCGGGGGGCAAGGCCCCAGTGTCGATGCTGGCGCGCCCCGGCGCAAGCTCGAAACATCTGGCGCAACTGTCACGTAATGGGGAGTGGATCGTTAGTGGATGGCGGTGTTCAACAGCTGGGTCCGAGGTGGGGACGGGAGTATGGAGATGGCGCCGGTGAGGGGGAGGCCCTTGGGGCCGCTGGGATGGCTGATCACGCTTCTGTTGGAGGCTGCGGTCAGGGACATGGCTGAATCGGAGCCCGAGCGGCAGGAGAGGTTGCTGCGGGCCCGCGGTCAGGAATCGCTCCGCCGCGCCGAGGAAGGCCTCATTGACGATCCGATCATGGAGAGGAAGGTCGCATGAGAGGTAGGACGAGGCTGCTGGGTCTGGCTCTGCCGGTCCTGATCGCGATGGGTTGCAGCGAGTCCACGGCTCCGGCCTCGGACCGGCAGGACACGCTCATCGCCGCGGCGCAGGAGATGACGCTCCGGGTGGGCGAAGAGAAAGCCGTCCCGAACAGCGTGGTGCGCCTCGCGTTCGGGCTGGTCGTGGAGGACTCGCGCTGCCCCATCGACGCCGTCTGCGTCTGGCAGGGGAACGCCATGGTGGAACTGGGGATCCGGGCCGGCATGGGCCCCACCCAGCCACTCCGCCTCAACACCACGCTGGAGCCCCGCGCCACCGTGTGGAACGGGATCCGCATCTCCCTTCTGGAGCTCCAGCCCGCGCCGCGGGCCGCCGAGCCCACCAAGCCGGACGCCTACCAGGTGAAGGTCCGGCTCGAGCCGGCCAGCTGACAGGGACGTGGAGGCAGGGGCGCCGCGCGCGCCCCCGCCCCGGCCCCGACCCCCATCGTGCTCAACCCCAGAAGAGCAGCATCTCCTCGACGCGCACGTCGGTCTTTTCCAGGGGAATCTCCACGCCGGTGATGGAGCCGGCGGTCTGCTCCCATTTCGCCCAGCCGGCCTGCAGCTCGGCTGCGAGCTCGTCGTCCAGGGCCCGGATGGCCTCTTCGTGGTCCTCCATCTTCTCCGACGCGCTCTGGAGGCGCTCCTGGGTGCGCACGGTCTGGGAGCGCCGCGAGGCCGCGCCCGACAGGCTCCGCATGCGCCGGCGCCCGCCCAGGAAGAGGGAGAGGATCTCGCCGGCGCCGGCCACCACCTCCTGCTGGCGGCGGGTCCCCACGTCCGTCTGCAGCTCCCGCACCTTCCGCTCCGCCTGGGCCTTGCGGTCCCGGACGGCCGCGAGCCGCTTCTCGTAGCGGTCCCGCAGCTTGGCCGCCTCACCATCGGCGGCGTCCTCTGCCGCCTCCAGGCACCGCTTCCGGAAATCCGCTTCGCTCTCCCCGACCCGCGAGAAGAGCTTGAGCGCGTCGTTGCGCCAGAGGGTGAGCGTGCGGGACCGGAACAGGTGGTCCTCCATCTCCTTGCGCAGCGAGCGGAAGAGCTCCGCCTTCGCCAGCGGCGCGTCGGGCATCGCGTAGGCGGCGGCCGTCGGCGGAGCATCGCGGAAGTCGCGGTCGTCGTAGTCCACGCCCACCGCGTCCTCGGGGCGGGGATGGGCGCCCAGGGGATAGAGCACGGATTCCCATTCCTCCGCGTGGCGCAGCCCCGCGCGCTCGTCGTCGAAGAGGAGGCGGACGCGCATCGCGACTCCCGCCTGGAGCGGACCGCCGGTGCCGGCGCCGAGATCCCGTGCCCAGGGGGCGGCCGCGTCCAGCCAACGGACGGGGACCTCGGAGGCCACCCTGGGGGCCACTGGGCTCCCTTCGGCGGGCGACGCGGAGGTCGGTCCAGAGGTCGCCCCGGAGGTCGCCGTGCGGGCGGCCTGGGAGCTCGCGGTCGGGACCCGGGCGCCGGCGGGGGTAGGTGCCGACGCGGCGTCGGCTGCCCGCAGCCGCACGATCTCGGGCCGGGTGAGGGGGCCCCGCAGGTACGACATGGCCCAGCGCGAGGTGAAGAGCCGGGGCTCGGCCGCGGCGGCGGACTTGAGCACGAACTCGCGCTTCCCCAACTCTCCGAGGCGGGCGTCCCACGCCGCCACGTCCACCTCTCCCGAGGCCGAGCGCAGGGCCTCGAGGATGCGGGCCTTGTCCCGCTCCGTCTGGAGGCGCCCCACCATCCAGGTGCCGGCGTTGGACATGAGCTTGTAGTCCATGTCCACCGGGTTCTGGGTGGCCACCACGAGCCCGACCCCGTGCGCGCGCGCCTGCTTGAAGAGCGTCAGCAGGGGGCGCTTGGACGGCGGCTCGGCGGTGGGCGGCGCGAACCCGAAGAGCTCGTCGACGTACACCAGTGCGCGCAGGTCCGAGGTGCCGGCCTGGCGGCGCATCCATGTGACCATCTTGGACAGGAGGAGCGTCACGACGAACTGGCGCTCGGTGTCCGAGAGGTGCGCCATGGACACGATGGTGGCCCGGGGCCGGCCGTCGGGCGCCCGCAGCAAGGTGTCCACGTCCGCGGGGTCGCCCTGGAGCCACTCGGCGAAGGACGGCGACGCCAGCAGGCCGTTGAGGCGCATGGCCAGTGCCGTCCGGTCCTTCGCGGGGAAGAACGCGTCCAGCTCGAACACCCCCAGGCGCCGCATGGGGGGTTCCTGGATCTGACCCAGGAGGGTGGCCAGGTCCAGGCCGCGCCCGTCGCGCCAGGCGTATTCCACCAGGTTGGCGAGCAGGATGTGCTCGCGGCTGGTCAGCGGGTCGGCATCCAGCCCTGCCAGCACCAGAAGGCCGGACACGAGCCCTTCGATCTCCTCGCGGAGCGCCTCCCCCTGCTCCTCCCACGAGCCCGCAGGAGCGGACAGGTCGCCGAGAACGTCGAGGGGCACTCCGGTGGTGGAGCCCGGGGTGACGATGCGTACGTCCACGCCGTTCCGGAACCGGCGCACGTCCTCCCCGGTGATGCCCGCACCTGCGAGCCCCTTCCTCCATGCCTCGGCCGTTCGCTCGGCGAGCTGCCCCGGCGAGATCCCCTCCCGGGCCGCCTGGCTCGCGTCCACCCAGGGCTCGAAGTCGGCGGGGGCCAAGTCGGGGAAGGCGAGGGCCAGGTTCCCCATGTCCCCCTTCGGGTCGAGGATGAGCGCCGGCACGCCGGAGCGCAGCACCTCCTCCAGGAGCACGATCCCCAGGCCCGTCTTCCCCGACCCCGTCATCCCCACGATGACGCCGTGGGTGGTGAGCTGGTGGGAGGGGATCTCCATCCGCTCCTGCGTGGGCTTCCGGGTGGAGAGATCCAGCGCGTGCCCGATGTGAAGCGCCTTCGCATCCATGGTCACGCTCCCGTCCGCCGCGGCGTGCAGAAGCCTCCAGCCGCGGTGCACCCCGGCTCCCGCAGCGTCTTCTCGAAGAGCTCGAAGATCCTCCGGTACTCGTCGGTCCACGAGGTGGGCTCCACGAACCCGTGGTCCTCCACCGGATAGGGCGCGAACTCCCAGCTCTCCTTGCCCAACTCGATCAGCCGCTGCTGCAGGCGTACCACGTCGGAGAAGTGGACGTTGGTGTCCACCATCCCATGGAGGATGAGGAGGTGCTGATCGGGCCGGAGGTTCTCGGCGAAGTAGATGGGTGAGGACTTCTCGTACGCTTCCTCGTCGCCCTGGGGGAGGTTGAGGATGTCGCTGGTGTAGCCGTGGTTGTAGTGGGCCCAATCCGTCACCGAGCGGAGCGCGGCGCCCGACTTGAAGGTGTCGCCGGCAGTGAAGAGGCCCATCAGGGTGATGAACCCGCCGTACGAGCCACCGTACAGGCCCACCCGGCGCGCGTCCACGCCCTCGTTCTCCACGACGTACCGCACGCCGTCCACGTGGTCGCTCAGGTCCTTCCCGCCCATCCAGCGGTAGATGGCGGTGCGCCAGTCGCGGCCGTACCCCGCCGAGCCCCGGTAGTCCACGTCCAGCACCGTGTAGCCGGCGGCGGCGAGAAGGTGGTTGAACATGTATTCCCGCGAATACGACGACCAGTAGTTGTGGACGTTATGCAGATAGCCTGCGCCGTGGACGAAGACCACCGCTCCGCCGTTGGCGGACGCACCCATGTCCCTGGGGCGGTAGATGCGCGCGGGCACCAGGGTGCCGTCCTGGGCGCGGAAGCGGACGATCTCCGGCTTGATCCACGGGAAGGACGTCCACTCGGCTGTCGGCGTGGTGGTCACCTGCGCCATGTCGCCGGGACGGCGCGCGTCGGCCAGGAAGAGCTCGGGCGGGCGGTCCGCCACGTCGTGGAGGAAGGCGACGCGCCGCCCGTCGGGGGAGAGCGCGGCCTCGTAGCGCCCGCTCCCGTGGGTGAGCGGCGTCCGGTTCGATCCGGCGAAGTCCATCCACGCCACGTGCTGGTCGAAGGGCGATCCTTCGCTGGTGGTGAGGAGGAAACGGGCGCGGTCCTCGGGCACGGTGACGTCCAGGACCTCCCACTCTCCGCTGGTGAGCGCCTTCTTCCCCGTGGCGTCCGCGCCCACCGCGTAGAGGTGCGCGAAGCCCGTCTCCTCGCTCACGTACCACACGGTCGAGGTCCCGGGGAGGAACCCGACGCAGGAGGCGAAGCAGGGGCCGCCCACCCACGCGTCGTCATGGAGGTGGTCCAGCAGGGTGCGCGTGCCCTCCGGGGCGGACACGGACCAGAGCCAGCGGTCCTTGTTGTCGTAGGAGACGGCGAAGACGAAGGCCCGGTCGCCGGCGTCGTTCCACCCCGCGGCGAAGACGGAGGGCTTCTCCTTGGCCGCGTACTCCTCGGGGGCCACATCCAGCCAGGTGACCGTGCCCGTGGCGGTGGCGAGGAGCCCGACGCGGGACTCACCCGGCGTGTCGCCCACCTTCGTGCGGCCGTTGATGTCGCGGGTGTATCCGTCGGCGGTGATCCAGTCGGGGACGACGGTGCTCTTGGTGCCCTGGGCCTGCTTGCCCGTGCGCACGAGGACGAAACGCCCGTCCCGGGTCGGGTCCAGGGACACCACCCGTTCCTCCTTGTCGATGTACACGGTCTTGGGCTCGAGGGAGTCGGCTGCCGCCTGTCTGGCTTTTCGCAGATCCTCACGGGCCTTCTCGCGGCGGATGTGCTCGAAGAGCTCCAGCTGCTGGTCCTGGAGGAACTTGCGCTGCCCTTCGGCGGCCGGCGCGTCCTTGGGCTCGGGCCCGGCGACGATCCGGGTGAGCTGCTCGAGCGTGCCCGTGGACAGCGTCAGCCGGAACAGGTCGCTGCCGCGGCGGAAGAGCACCGCCGCGCCGTCGGCGCTGAACAGGGGCGATCCCTCCGCGTCCTCGGTGTGGGTGAGGCGCCTGGTCTCGAGGGTGCGGCGGTCCACCAGGTACAGGTCACCGTCCACCGCCGTGACGCGCTGCCTGCGATCCGGGGACAAGTCACCCTCCGAGATCAACGGGGCGGCGGCGCGGGCCGCGGCGTCGTCCAGCTTCTCCGGTGTGCCGCCCTGGGCCGGCACGCGGTACAGCGCCGTCTCCGCGTGCCAGGCGCTTCCCCCCGGGAGCCAGCGGAAGTAGACCCAGCGCCCGTCGTCGGACCAGCGCACGGACGAGGGAGACGACCCGAGGTGCTCCGGCCCCCGCATGACGTTCTTGATGGACAGCTCGAAGGTCCGCCCGCGGGCCGGCTCGGGAACCCAGGATGCGGTGCTCTGGGCCGAGAGGGTCGGGGCCGGAAGGGCGAATGCGCCGAGGACGGCAGCCGTGAGGACGGCGGGGAGCGTGTGGGGAGCGGGACGCATCGGGAGAGCCTCCGGAGAAGGCGATGGGAGCGGAACGGAGCAAGAAGAAAGCCGCAGGCGCGTCTGCGCCTGCGGCCCGGTACGGTGCGGCGGGTGCACGCGAGCGGTCAATCCCCGAGGCAGATCCCGAGGCTGCGCGCGGTGGCGATGGTGTCCGAGTCCAGAGGGACGTTCTTGATCCTTGCGATGGCCTGGCCGAGGGGGACGGCATGGATCCTGGTGCTCTCCAGCGACACCATGCAGCCGAAAGCGGCGTCGTTGATGAGCCTCACCGCGGCGGCACCGAACCGCAGCGACAGGAGCCGGTCGTACGCGTTGGGCCCGCCTCCCCGCTGCAGGTGCCCCAGGACCAGCGAGCGCGTCTCGCGCCCGGTGCGCTCGTTGATCTCGATCCCCACCTCTTCCGCCACGCCCCCCAGGCGGACCTGCCCACCGTCCTTCCGCCTGACGTGGGGCTCTCCTCCCTTGGGGTAGGCGCCCTCGGCCACCACGACCATGGCGAAGCCGCGCCGCCGCTGGTTGTAGCGGGACTCGATCTTGGCGCAGACAATGTCCATGTCGTAGGGAATCTCGGGGATGAGGATCACGTCGGCGGTGCCGGCGACGCCGGCCTCCAGCGCGATCCAACCCGCGGTGCGCCCCATGAGTTCGATGACCATCACCCGGGCGTGGGCCTGGGCCGTGGAGTGGAGCTTGTCGATGGCGTCGGTGGCGGTCTCCACGGCGGTCTGGAACCCGAAGGTCAGCTCCGTGGCCGCCAGATCGTTGTCGATGGTCTTGGGCACGCCCACCACCCTGAGCCCGGCCTTGAAGAGCTGGTGCGCGATGGTGAGGGAGCCGTCGCCGCCGATGGCCACGACCGCGTCGATGCCGTGGGCGTCGATGGCGTCGATGACCGCCTTGGTGCGGTCCTCGTAGGTTACCGAGCCGTCGGGCTGTGTGACGGGCCATCGGAGCGGGCTGCCGCGGTTGGTGGTCCCGAGGATGGTGCCACCCAGGTGGGTGATCCCGCGCACCGAGGCGCGGTCCAGGCGATAGACACCTCCTTCCTCGAAGAGGCCGTCATAGCTGCGGTCGATGCCGTAGGTCTCCCACCCCATCTCCTCGGCGGCGAGGACGACGGCGCGGATGACGGCGTTGAGGCCGGGCGCGTCGCCGCCCCCGGTGTTGATGGCGATGCGCCGGATCTCGGAGCTCATGTTCAGAATCCCCAGCGCACGGTCCCGCTGAACTCGGCGCCGGTGACCTGCTTCGACGCCCCCGTGGCGTCCTTCACCGCGCCGATGATGACCTGGGCCTTGGGGAAGAAGTCCCAGGAGCCGAACAGGCGCAGCGGGATGTCGCCGCCGGCCGACACCAGCCAGCCGGAACCCTCGTCCGCTCCGCCCACCTCCTCGCGGGCCTGCAGCTTGAAGTCCACCTGGGGGCGGAAGGTCTTCGAGCCCAGGGCGACTGCGCCGATGATCCCCCCGGCGATGAGGTTCTGCGAGGGGGTGACGACGACGGTGTCGCCGGTGATGTCCCCCGCGTCGTTCACGAAGGGAAGGTTCAGGTCGCCGTGCTCCCGCCACAGGTCGGCGGCGTAGAGCGTCCACACCCCACCCCCCGCCCGGAACGCGTAGCTCACGTCGAAGCGGATGCGGTTCCCGGCCTGGAACAGGTTGCGGCCGTCCGCCTGGTCCTGGGCGAAGGTCATGAAGGTGGCGCCGGCGGTGAACGTGTTGTTCCCGATGTTCCGGTCCAGGCCGATACGCACCCTGGCCTCGTTGCCGGGCTGGTACCGGAGCTGGGCCTCCGAGCTGGGCTCGAACTCGCTGTTCAGGGCGTAGGCGCCGGCGACCCCGACCCCCCACCCGCCGGCGCGCATGGCCGTGGCCAGGGAGGTGGTGATCTGGGCGCCGGTTCCCCAGGTCGCCTCCCGGAATCCCAGGAGGTCCATGGCCAGCACCGACGCCACCACCGCCTCCTCGCCGTCGTGCGTCGAGTTTCCGGTGGGGAGGCTGGCTGCGACGCTCAGGAGCGCCCAGGGACTCGCCTGCCAGGAGAGCTTCAAGCGGGTGTCCACCGGGCCCGAGAGCGTGTACGCCACGTCGTCCCGCTCCACCTTTCCCTGCGCCCAGGCGGCGTACAGGTCGAAGGTGAGGGAGCTGACGGGGAAGCGCACGGCGACGGGGAACATGAGGAGCTGGGCCGCGCTGGCGCCGAGGCCCTCCTCGAAGGTGTATCCCATGTACTCCGTGCCCACGCCGATGGACTGCTGGGAGGCGGCGGGTGCCGCCAGGCCGGCGGTGAGCACGAGGGCGAGGGCCGCGGGGGCCTGGAGTCGGCGGCTCACTGGTCACCTCCGCCGGGCCGCTTGATCACGATGCGGATCTGGGCCTTGGCCGTCTTGGTCACGCTCTCCTGCCCCTGGGACTCCTGGACGGGATCGCGCTTCTCGGTGGTGCTCGCTCCCTGCTCCTTCCCGGCGGTCGTGGCGCCCCCCTTGTCCAGCGTGCCCGTCGTGGGGGTCGGGTTCACCCCCTCGGAGGCGCCGGCCAGGGTGCCGCCGGTGGCTGGCGGCGTCGGAGCGCCCGTGGTGGCCACCTGCGAGGTGCTGGTCCCGGCGGCGTCGCTCATGTCCTCCGTCTCGCCGGTGGCGGCGGCGGCGGCGTCGAAGCCGGGGTCGAGGGCCGTGGCCTGCTGGAAAGCGGCCAGGGCGGTCGCGAAGTCCCCCTGGTCCCGGGCCCTGAGCCCCTTTCCGTAGGCCAGGAAGGCCAGGATGTTCTCGGCGCGGTTGTCGCGGATCTGCTGCTCCTCGGCGGGGGTGAGTTGCACCCCGAGGACGTCTCGGAGTGTCCGGAAGACCAGGTCCTTCTCGATGTCGAATAGATTCTGCAGGACGTCCTCGGCGCTGAGCGTCCCGGCGGACGCCGAGCGGGGGATGTTCAGGACGTCGGTGTCGAGGCGGAGACCCTCCTCGCCCAGGGTGGTGATGATCCCCTGGACGACGTGCTCCGCGCGGAGCATGCGTCCGGCCCGGGCACCCGTGGCGGGCTCGGCGTACCCGGCCTCGTTGAGGGCCATCTCGTCCAGCAGGGTCTGGATCTGCGAGCGCTCCAGCACCGTGAGGGCGTTGGACACGGCGAAGTCGGTGATCATCATGTCCGACAGAGCGTAGATGAGGGGCTCGAGGTCCTCGCGGTCGGAGTTGAAGCCGAAGGGGAGCACGGCCAGGGAGCGGGGCGTGGGCGGCGCGCCGGAGAGTTGGGACTCCTGGGCCAGCGCTGCACGGGCCTGCTGCTTCAGGACATTCTGCCCGATGAGCTGGAGCCGCTTCCGGATCTGCTCCTCGATTGGACCCGTAGCCCCCGCTCCGAGGTATCTAGAGTAGGCGTCGCGGGCGCCGGACCAGTTCTCGAACTCCTCCTGGGCCAGGCCCAGGTACAGCAGGGCCGGCCCGGACTCGTTTCCGGCGTCCACGGCGGCCTGAAGGGTGCCGAGCGCTGCTTCGAAGTCCTTGGCCTGGAACTGGGCCATGCCCAGCTGGACCTGGAGGTCGGTGTCCTGGGGGTTCGCGGCGATCTCCCGCTCGAGGCGGGGGATGTCGGCTGGATCCACCTGAGGCATGCCCGTGGCGCAGGCTGAGCCGCCCAGCGCCAGGAGGAACGCAAGGACGTGGAGGGCTCTTGGAGGGTGGGTCACATGCCTCATGGGGGGCTCCCGGGGAGCATGGGCGGAACCAAAGAAGGGGGGACGCCGCGGAAAATACCTTTGGCGTCTCCGAAGATACCTGGGTTAAATTATGGGTGGAAACTGGGTCGGGCAAAGGAAATCTCTCTTCCTGCCCTGCAGTGTCAGCGTCGTGCCCGGTGGTAGTCCTGGGGGTGCCCCCCCCCATTAAGGAGGCTGGTTTGCGCACCTTTGCGACCCTTATCGCGGCCGTCCTGACGGCGGTCGTCCTCTCCGTCCAGCAGGTGCCCGCCCAGAGCACGGCCGACGTGCCCACGGTGGCGGTGCTGGATTTCACGGGCTTCATGCTCGGAGAGGCGGGCAATTCGGTGGCCATCGGGAAGGCCGTCTCGGCCATGCTCGTCACCGAGTTCTCGGGCCGGGATGGCATGCGTGTGGTCGAGCGCGCCCGGCTCAACGACCTCCTGACGGAACAGAGGCTGGCCCTGTCCGGGCGCGTGGAGGAGTCGAGCGCCATCGAGGTGGGGAAGCTCCTGGGAGTGCAGTACGTGCTCTACGGCCAGATCACGAGCATCGCCGACAACCTCCGCATCGACATCCGCGCCACCGACGTGGAAACCTCCGAGGTGGTGTCGGTCCTGAAGAAGAACGACAAGACTGAAGAGCTCCTCAGCGTCGTCATGTGGATCGCGGACGAATTCTCCAAGAAGCTGAGCCTGACTCCGCCGTCGGGCCGTGCAGCTGTGGAGGCCATCCCCGTGCGGGCCACCATCGAGTTCTCGCGGGCCGTGGACTTCGAGGACAAGGGAGACACGGCGAAGGCCATCGAGTTCTACCAGAAGGCGCTGGACGTGTATCCCAACCACCGGGATGCACAGCTCGCGCTGGCCCGGCTCCGCGGGGGAGACGTCTGATGAGAGAGAGAACCTTGACCAGACTCTGTCTGCCGGCCGTGGCCGGAGCCCTCCTCTGGGCCGCCCCGGCGGTGGCTCAGAGCATCTCGTTCAAGACCGACCTGCCCCGGACTCTGGTGTTCATCCAGGAGGACGGGCGGAGCCAGGTGGCCTCCCGGGAGATGACCGCCTTCCTGCGGGAGGCGGGGTTCCCGGTCATCGACCCGGCCCTGGCGCACGAGGCCGCGCAGCGCGAGTTGGTGCGCGCCGCGATGGAGGGCGACGAGGGCGCAGCCACCGAGCTGGGCCGTGATTTCGGGGCGCAGGTGCTCATCCTGGGCCTGGCCGACTGGGGCGCCCGCCCCGACCCCGTGGACGGGACGCTCATCACCGGCACCACCGAGGTGTCGGTGCGCGCGCTGCGCCTGGACCTGGGGACCGTGGTGTCCGACGGCGTTGCCGACGCCCGGGTCATCGAGGCCACCGAGCAGGCCGCGAAGTCCAAGGCGGTGCGACAGGCCACCCAGGAGATCCTGAACGGTGGCATGATCGGCAAGCTCATCAACGACTGGGAGGCCGAGCCCTGGCAGGAGGCCGGGTACTGGAAGCCCGATCCGGGCTCCATCCAGGAGAGCACCCGTCCCACGGAGGGCGGGGGCGACGCACCCGGGCTGGCCATCATCCGGGCCGACGTGCTCCCCTCCCAGGGGACGGCCACCCGCGGGATCGGCGTGGTGAAGAAGGGGGGCGCGGCCCTGTCCGGCGTGCAGAATACGGTGCGCCTGGAGGGCGTGGTGGTGGGCAACGCCCAGAACATCCAGGTGGACGGGGCTCCGGCGATCATCGAGCCGCTCCCGGCCGAACTGGCCGCGCGCCTCGGGCTCCAGGGGGCCAACGCGAGCCGCTTCTTCCGTGAGTTCAGCCTTCCCATCAGCCAGGACTCGGTGAAGGTGGTCGCCCAGGGCCGGAGCGGATCCTCGACCCAGGCCATCGCCGCTCCGCGCATCGACAGGCGGCTGGCCGTGGTCATCGGCGTGGGCCAGTACGCATCCGCCGACATCCCGGACCTGGAGTTCGCCAAGGCCGACGCGCAGTCGGTGTACGACTTCCTGAAGAGCGACGCGGCAGGGCCCTTCGACGACGTGCTCTTCCTGACGGACGAGCAGGCCACGGGCGCGGCCATGCGCCAGGCCCTCTTCGTCTTCCTGCAGCAGGCCGACTGGAACGACCTCGTCGTGGTGTACTACGCGGGACACGGGGCTCCCGACCCGGCGCGCCCCGACAACCTCTACCTGCTGCCGTCGGATGCGGATCTGAACCAGCTCGCCGCCACGGGCTTCCCCATGTGGGACGTGAAGACGGCGCTCCGGCGCCAGATCGCGGCGGAGCGGGTCCTGGTCATTGCCGACGCATGCCACTCGGCGGGGACCGCCGACGGCGACGTGGTGGGTGGCGGTGACGCCAACGCCATCGCCGGCGGCTTCTCCCAGCTCTTCACGCCGTCGCGGCGTCTCATGATGACCGCGGCCAACACCAACGAGTTCTCCCTGGAGGATGCCCGTTGGGGTGGGCACGGGGTCTTCACCCATTTCCTCCTCGAGGGTCTCGAGGGAAAGGGCGACGTGGACGCCGACGGGATCGTGACGTTCACCGAACTCTTCGACTACGTGGCCGGGAGCGTGCGCACGGCCACCGACGGCCGCCAGAACCCGCAGCGGTCGGGGTTCGGGGACATCCCCCTGGCGGTGGTGGGCGGCGCGGGCGGCTGAGGATGGCTCGTCCCGGAGAGCGACGAGGCCCCCACCCGTCGGATCGGGTGGGGGCCTCACTCACTCCTCGGGGTACCGTGAGGTGTGCGACCCGGCTGCGCCCGGCGCCGACCGCAGCGTCCTGCGGACTCAGAACTCCCGCCAGTCCCGCTCCAGGACCTCCCTGAAGACGCCAGAGGCGCAGAACAGCTCCACCACCTCGGGGTCGAGAGCTCCCTCGTCGGCCTCCATCCGCAGGATGGACAGCGCCTTGTCCACGGGCATCGCCTTCTTGTACGGCCGATCACTGGCGGTGAGGGCGTCGAAGATGTCGCACACCGTCATGATGCGCGTCTCCAGGGAGAGCTGGTCGGCTCCCACGCCGTCGGGGTACCCCTTCCCGTTCAGCTTCTCGTGGTGCCCGCGCACGATTTCGGCGATGCGCGAGAGTTCCTCCGTCCAGGGGATGTCCGCCAGGAAGTCGTAGCTGTGGACCACGTGGTCCTCGATCTGCTTCCGCTCATCAGGGTCCAGGTTCCCCCGCTTGATGGAGAGGAAGTGGAGCTCGTCCTGGGTGAGATAGGGGTGCTCGGTGCCGTCGGGGGCCGTGAAGGTCTTGCCGGCGATCTCCTGGAGGATCCCGGCGGCCTCCTCAGGGAGGACCCGGGGGATGTCGGCCTCGTCCACCGCCAGGCGGTAACGCTCCAGGGCGGCCAGGTCCTCGACCAGCTTCGCCTCCACCGCTTGGACCTCGGCGCCTGCCCCGGGGCCGCGCTCGCAGAGAAGGCGCACCTTGGCCTGGGCGGCGTCCGCCTCCAGCGTCCGCTTGATGAGCCGGAACCGGGCTGCGACCTCGGCGCCCATGACCGGCGGGAGCTTCTTGACCTTGACCAGGACCTCCTCGCGCACCGCTACCTTGCCGAAGTCGTGGAGCAGCCCGGCGTACTCGAGCTGCTTCATCTCCTCGGCGGTGAAGAAGGCGTCCTTGAACGGCCCTTCCGTCTGCTGGTTCACCAGCTCCGCCGTGAGGCACGTGAGGCGCGTGACCCGGGCCGAGTGCCCGGCGGTGGTGGGGTCCCGGCGGTCGATGGCCGTCGAGGCCGCCTTGATGAAGCCCCGGAAGAGAGCCTCGATGTCCTGGTAGAGTTGGCGGTTCTCGATGGAGACGGCGGCCTGCCCGGCCAGGGACTGGACGATGGCCACCTCCCGATCGGTGTAGGGGAGGACCCACCGGTCCGAGTCCGCGTCGGTGCGGATGGCCGCGCCGGGCTCGGACTTGCGGTTGATGAGCTGGAGCACGCCCACCACCCGGTCCTTGTGGTCCATCATGGGCACCACGAGCATGGACTTCGCCCGGTACCCGTACTTCTCGTCGAAGGCGGCCCGGTTGAACGAGAAGGGGAGCTCCGCCGGCATCTCGTAGACGTCGGCCAGGACCAGGGGCTTGCCGGTCAGCGCGACGTGGCCCGCGATGCTCGACTCGTCCAGCGGGAGGGTGAAGTCGGGCGACGGGAGGTGCGGCAGCGTGTCGTTCTGCGACCGCAGGAAGTGCAGCCGCTCGCTCCCGTCCTTGTCCGACTCCACGAGGTAGAGGGAGCCGGCGTCGGACTCGCTCAGGCGCCGGGCCTGCGTCAGGATCAGGCCCAGGAGCTTCTGGGGATCACGCTCGCTCATGAGCGCCATCCCGATCTTGTTCAGCTCCTGCAGCTGGGCCCTGGCCTGCTCGAGCTCCTCCCGGAGGTTGGTTTCCGTGTCCGCCACCGAGCTCACCGCATCATCGCGTCGGCCTTGTCGAAGGCCTTGCGGGCCTCCTCCTCGTGGCCGAGGACGTTGAGGATCTCGCCCTTCAGGAGGTAGAGGTCCGCGCTCATGTCGCCGGCCTTCTCCAGGTCCCGCAGGGCCACGTCCGCGTCGTAGTACAGGCCCAGGTCCCTGAAGATCACCGCGGTGAGGAAGAGGCCGTCGCCCATCGGGTCGAGCCCCATGGCGCGGACCTCGCCCAGCGTGGTGCCGAGGAGCTCGTTGTCCTCCGTGCCGATGACCCTGAACTGCTGCTCCCGGGTGGGCCGGCCACCGTTGGGTGCCACGGTCCAGGCGTATGTGGCGCCGGTCTCCAGGCTCGCCTGGTCGGCGGGGAGGGTCCACTCGGTCCCCGGGACCTCGAAGCGCATGGGGCGGCCGCCGTCCACCTTGCGCAGCTGGAGCGTGTACGACGCGGCTCCCTCCACGGGGATCCACGAGAAGGCCGGGCGGTCGGCGGTGACGGTGAGGCCATTCCTGGGTGCGACGAGGACCGGCTCCCCCGGGATCGGCCGGATCATCCCCTGACGGCCGCCTGCGGTGCGGGCATCGGCGGAGGCCGCCTGCGCGAGCGTGGACATGGCGCGCGCGAAGAGGTCGGGGTTCCCGGCCCCGCGGGGCTCCTCGATGGTGGTGGTCTCGGTCACCACCTGCTGGGCGCCCGTGCGGGTGATCAGGATGGCGCGGGCGCCGGAGGCCGGGAGGACCTCGTCGCCGGTCACCAGGCGCGTGCCCACGGCGGCCGGAACGGTGTTGCCGCCGTGCCGGACCTGGACCTGGCCCTGCAGCCTCACCACCAGGGCGGCCGGGTCCTGCTGCGCCGTCAGCGGGGCGGCGACGACCAGCGCCAGAAGGGCGGCCCAACGCAGATGCTTCCTCATGTTCCTCTCCTGGGATGCCTGACCCGGGGGCGTCCGGCCGAGCCGCCCCCCCCCATACAATCTTCTACTTCTGCGTCCTTCGCACCACGAAATCCCAATCCGGCGGGGGTGGGGCAGCCGCGTACTCCGTGGCCCGCTCGAGGTAGACCGCCGCCGGGCCGTCATCCGGATCGGCGTCCAGCGCCGCCCGGAACGAGCGCGCCGCCCCCTCCCAATCCCGTTGCTTGTAGGCCTGGAGGCCCTCCTCGTACCGCCGGATCGCCTCCTCCCGGTGGGCCGGGAGCTCAACGCCCGTCATCTCCAGGAGTTCATACACCTTGACCGGCTCCACCTTTCCCTTGACCGCGATCAGGTCCAACTCCCGGTACCGGAAGGCCCCGGCGTCGGCGGCGTCCAGGGTGAACTGGGACGCCATGACCAGGGTGTCGTAGGTCTTGTTTGCCGGCTCCAGGCGGGCGGCCAGGTTGACCGGGTCGCCGATGGCGGAATAGTCGAAGCGCTCCTCGCCCCCCACGTTCCCCACGACCACGGTGCCGGTGTTGATGCCGATGCGCACGACCAGGTCCTCGTGCTCGGGGTTCGTCTGCCGCCACTTGGCGTTGAGGTCCCCCATCTTCCGCTGCATGAGAACCGCGGTCCGGAGCGCGCGTGTGGCATGGTCCGGCAGGTCCTTGGGCGCGTTCCAGAACGCCATGATGGCGTCACCGATGTACTTGTCGAGGGTCCCCTTCTCGTCCATGACGATCTGGGTCATCACCGACAGGTACTCGTTGAGTCTGGCCAGGAGGTCCTGGGGGTCCAAACGCTCCGAGAGGGTGGTGAAGCCCGCCAGGTCGGAGAAGAGGAGCGAGAGCGGGCGCTTCTGGCCGCCGAGCTGGAGGATCTGCGGGTTGTCGGCGATCTCGGCCACGACCTCCGGAGACACGTACTTCCCGAAGGCGGACTTGATGAAGCGCTTCTCCCTGCCCTCCACCACCGACACGTAGGCCACCGAGCCCACGTAGGAGAGGACCGCCGCCAACGCCGGGACCACCACGGGGAGCCACACGAACCCGGGGCCGAGGGCGAAGTAGGTGCCGCCCGGGCCGTAGGCGCGGCCGGCCCAGAGCCACCAGGCCGCGACGGCCACGCCGCCGATGGCCAGCACCGTGGCCACGCCACCCTCCGTAGCCCCCTTCCAGAACGCGATCCCGCCGGTGAGCGCGGCCAGGAAGAGGAGCAGAAGCACCTCCCGGGCCGGGGAGAGCGGCCGCGCGTATCGCTCGTCCAGCATGTTCTGGAGGGTGTTGGCGTGGATCTCCACGCCGTACATGTACCCGTACGGGCGCTCGTCCCCCTCCCTGGCCCAGCCCGGCGAGGGCGGGTGGTTGAAATAGGGGGTGCGGAACTTGTCCGAGTCGTGGAAGCCCGAGCCGATGAGGACGATCTTGTCCTTGAAGAACTCGGGCATGAGCATGGCCGTCACGTCCACCGTGGACGACGGGGACGCCGGGAAGGCGCCCACGGCATCCTCGGCGTCGGCGGAGGAGGGCGGTCCCACGTACCGGATGGTGAGGGGTACCACGATGCTGCTCGACGCCGTGCCCTCCTCCCACCAGTTCCCGGGGACGTCCCCCAGGGTGGTGGGGAGCCCGGGCAGGGCGATCCGCCCCCACCGCCGGGTCTGGAGCAGGAGGGAGTCCACGTCGAACCCCTTCGCGTGGGCGTACAGGGCCAGGGCGAAGGAGGGCTCCAGGCCGATCCCCGAGCGCACGGCCAGGGTACCCTCCCTGACGGTCTCGAAGGCCGTGGGGAACTCGGCGGCCCCCACCCCTGCGGCAACCTCGGCGAAGTAGCGGTGCGGCTGCCCCAGGCGCGGGCCCGAGTCGGTCTGCTCCACCGGGCCCACGAGGATGACGTTCCCTGCCCGCTGGATGGCGTCGCGCAGGAGGTCGTCGCCCCGGTCCCACTCGTTCAGCTTCGGGTAGAGGAGCTGCAGGTAGACGTCGAGCCCGATGGTCTTCGCCCCTGCTGCCGCGACGGCGTCGATGACGCTGGCGATGTGTGCCCGCGGGAAGGGCTGCTCCCACGCCCAACCCATCACCGAATCGGTGACGGAGAACTCGTCGAAGAAGACGATGGCGATCTGGGCATCCCGCTCGCCCATCCCCTCCTGGAACGACTCGGCGGTCGTGGTCTGCCGCCAGTCGAGGGTTTTGTACTCCAGCTCCCGGAGCCCCGTGAGACCGCCCATCCGTTCCGCCAACAGCGCGACGGCCACGGACGCCACCACGACAAGCGTCAGGGCGAGGAGCCGCTTCGCCTTCACGCGGTCACCTCGCCCTGGCTAGGGTGCGCCCGTGGAAGCGCGCCACGGGGTCAGTTGTGGATGTCGTAGACGAGCGACGCCGTGGACCAGGAGTCCAGGCGCACGGCTCCGTCCACGGCGCCCGCGGCCTTCATCACCGCTGCCGCGATGGCGGCCGCGAACCGCTCGTCACCCTCGGGATACTCGCCGTTCATGGGCACGTCCAGCGGCTCGGGCGTGACGAACGCCCGCACCATGCCGCGCCCAACCGGCGGGAAGATCTGGAGCTCGAAGCCCATCTCCTCCGTCGGGAAGGACAGGGTCTGACCTGCCTCGATCTTCATGGATGGCTGGTGGGCGTTGGGGAAGAGCATGACGACCTTCCCGTCGGTGCCCAGGTCCACCAGGGTCAGGTATCCGGCGCGCTCCGAGGTGGCGTGGAAGGAGACGGTCTCGCCGATGCCGAAGTCGGTCTTCCCGCCCTCCAGGTGGATGCTCACCCCGAAGTCCTGGGCCGGGTTCTCCATGTCGGCGAGGCGCTTGGCCGCGGCCTCCTGGCGGAGCTTGCCCGCCAGGTCGGCGGCGCCGGCGCGGCCCGTGCCCAGGCCCTCGTGGCGCATGAACCCGTCGGAGCCCACGACGCGCAGCTCGTTGCCGCGCCGCCGGAGGAGCAGGTGGCTGAATCCGTCCTCCTCCTGCACCAGGACCACGTCCTTGGTATCGCCCAGGGACTGGGCCAGTGCAGCCGCACTCTCCGCGTCGATGCCGGCGACGTTGACCCGCAGCGGCTCGGTGGCGAAACGGTACCCCACCAGGCGGGCCTTCTCGCCCACCTTCGTGCTCCCGCTCGTCACCTTGGCCATGCTCGTGGACTGGGTGACCGTCTCCACGGTGAGGCGCGCCCCGCCCTCGGTCTCGAAGACCGAGCCGGAGGTGATGCCCAGCGTCACCCCGCCGCCCAACTCCGCCACGCCGCCGTATACCGACCGGATGGGGAGGGAGGCGTCGGCAACGTCGGTCAGGGCGCCGCCCTCGATGAAGAAGAGCGGCGAGCTCTTCATGCCGACCTCGGAGAGGAGCGGCTCCTGCTGGAAACGGTTGCGCTTCAGGGCCTCGCTGACGTTGGCGAACACCTGCTCGTACGTGGCCTTGGCGGGGGCGCGCCAGAGCTGCCGCACGAGGAAGGTGGTGAAGGCTCCGCCGTGGAAGGCGTCGGCGCCGTCGGTGGCGGGGAAGTAGGCGTCCACGGCAGCCTGGTACGGCTGCGCCGCGGCCAGCTCCAGAACCCGGGCGGCGCCGGCGTCGAACCCGGTCTTGTCCGTCTGGCCGGGAAGCGCGCGGCGAGAGACCGCGGCGGGCTTGGTGACGGTGTTGATGTCGCGGCCGAGCTGACGGGACCGGGAGAACGGAGTGACGTCCCGCGTGCCCGTCCCCGAGTTGCAGTTGTCCAGGACCACCACGACGTTCGTCGTCGGCAGTGCCGCCAGCCACTCGCCGAAGGTGTCGTCGCTGATGTCGAACTCGGTGCTGGCGGGCGCCACGTCCGCCGGGGCCAGGGTCTCGTCCAGGCCGTCGTCCTCGTCGCCGCTTTCGTCCCACATCTGGGAGCCGTGGCCGGCGTAGAACACGACGACGTTGTCGCCGGGGCGGGCGTTGGACGCCAGCCAGCCGGTGATGCCATCCTGCATGGCTGCCCGGGTGGCGTCTCCGTTCAGCACCATGCGGATGTTCTCGGCGGGGAAGCCGAACCGGGTCACCAGGACGTCCCGGATGGTGCGGGCATCGTGCTCCGCTCCGGGGAGGTCTCCCCCCTCGGCATCGCTGAAGTTGATGTAGTCGCTGATGCCCACGACGAAGGCCCAGTGCGTCGGCGCGGTGCGTTCGGCCGGCCCGAAGGCGAGCAGGGGGACCACGGCCAGAAGCACTGCAAGCGGCCCATAGCGTCTCACGTCAGTTCTCCTCGAGCAGGAAATCGGATCCCTCCGCGGCCGCGTCCATGGACAGGGCGCAACCACGAGCCGCGGCCTCGTCCCGGACACGGCCCACGATCCCGTCCATCTCCGCGTCCGTGCGCTCGGGATCGTGGTGGAAGAAGAGGAGGCGCTTCACCTCCCCTTCCTCGGCCAGCCGAATCGACTGGTTGAACGTCGAGTGCCCCCATCCCAGGCGGGACGGGTACTCCTCGTCGGTATACATGGAATCGTGGATGAGCAGGTCGGCCCCGTGGATGAAGTCCACGAGGCGCTTCCGCCAACCGGGGGCCAGGTCGTAGCCCTCCCCCTCCAACTCGTCGTCGGGGATGAAGCAGATCACCCGGCGTCCCACCTCGATGCGGTATCCCACGACCCACGATGGATGTCGTACGCGCAGGGTGCGCAGGTGGATCCCGTCGAGCTCCCAGGTCCCCTCGTTCAGGTGGTCGAAGGACATCTTGGCGGCCACCGCGCTGAACGGGACGGGGAAGTAGATGGGGCCCATCTGTCCCGCGAAGAGGCTCCGGACGTCGATGCTGTTCTGCTTGGGACCGACGATCTTGAGGTCTATGTCCGGCCGGTACAGAGGCGGGAAGAACGGGAATCCCTGGATGTGGTCCCAATGGAAGTGGGTGAGGAAGATGTGTTGGTAGATCCCCCCGCGGCTCAGCAGGTCGAGCCCCAGCTGCCGGATTCCCGAGCCTGCGTCGAAGATGACGCGCCGCTCCCCCGCCCTGACCTCGAAGCACGTGGTGTTCCCGCCGTACCGCGCGGTCAGGGGCCCGGGACTCGGGATGGAGCCCCTTGTCCCCCAGAACCGGAGGGTGACGGGAACAATCGCGTCGCCGGCCGGGGCCTGCGACGTGCCTTCGGTCAGGGGCTGCACGTTCCTCTCCCGTGGGTTGGGCACACCGATCCCGTCTGTCCCTTCAATCTACAGACCGCGACCGGCCCGGGGCGAGGATTTTCGAGCCCGCCTGGGGCCACTCGGCCCCGCGCCAGAAGACCCGACCCGGCCCGCAGGAGCACCCACCGGGCCGCAGCCGGAGGCCACAGCCAAACCCGGGCGCCCCCCGAACCTGGCAGACACCCTCCGAGCGCGCCCGTGTTGAACCGTCGTCCGCCGGAGCCGTCAGCGTCGGATCTGCGGCGTCATGGGCTCCGATGTATCAATCTGAACACGGCACCGCTGCTCGGACTCAGGCGGCGGGTCGTGGGATTGACCATCTCCCACCAGAAATCGTCGTTGGGTGTCGTACTCAGCTCCATTCCCGAGTCGAGATCACAGAGGAACGTTCCTCGGATGACGAGTCCTGATCCGGAGGAATGCACCGATCCGTCTGCGGCGTACGTCACCCACCCGAGGGTAAGCTGGTGGTTCGACGCCGGCTCGTAGCTCTGCACGATGAACTTCCCGCGGAGCCCCTGCGCGGTTCGATACACGAAGTACGTTCCCGACTTGAACTGCTGGCCGTCCGAGCCATCGATGGCGTTGCCGCTCAGGAGCCCGCTCGCTTCCATGCTGGAGATCGCCGCCGCATTGATGTCGTTGTACGCGGGGGCGACCGTGCAGGTCGCGTTCCCTGTCGTGACCGGCGTGGGCACGATGGCGGCGGCCGGGTTCCCCGGATTGTGGGCGCGGATGTTCGCGATCAACTGGTCCACGTTGCTGGAGCACAAGGATGTGTTCCCCGTGACCTGGAAGGCGTTCGTCACGGCCGGGCTGGCGAACGTCGTGCCGATTCCAGAGAGCCCCAGGACGTTCGTGAGGGCCGGGTTGTTGTTGACGTAGACGCCGTACACCGGCGACTTGAGGAACGAGAAGCCGTTGAGGTTGACGAGCCCGGTGGAGCTGACGTCGATGCTCCCGTCCAGCGAGGCGAGCTTGGGGAACGACGCCGTGGTCAGGGCTGCGTTGTTGGTGAGGAGCAGATGCCCCTGCGTGGAAGAGGGGCCCGTGCCCGCGCCCACGGTGGCCAGATTGTCGAACGTGACGGTGGCGAGTCCCGTGTGGTTGGTCACGTAGAGCCGGTTCCAGACCTGAAAGAGCCCTGGGAGGCTCGCCGAGTTGAGGAGCGCGTTGTCGGCGATGTACACCTCCCATGCCTCCTGCAGCGAGGCCAACCCCGACAGCTCGAGGAGTGCCGGGTTCCCCGCGACGCGGAGCTCATACAAGCTCGTGACACCGGCCAACCCGGCCAGGTTCGAGAGGCCGTTGCTGTAGATCCCCACCGAGGCGCCTGGCCACAGGGAGGCCAGCGAAGGCAGCGTGACCAGGGACTGGTTACCCTCCACGGCCACCTTCGCGGTTTTCCCGAGGGACGAGAGGTTGAAACCCGTGAGCGCGTTGTTGTACGACACCCACACGTCGCCGCCGGTGATGGCGGCCGGTGCGGCGAAGGGTCCGACGGGGGCTCCGGTCAGGCTCTGGATCGGGCCTGCGGTGCTCTCCAGCTTCGGCGCGCTGAAGTTCTGCAGACTCGCGTTGCCGTACACCGTGACGTCATTCCCGGTCCACTTGAGCTCGGGCATGCTGAAGGTCGAGAGCGCATCGTTCGCGTACACCTCGAAGCCTGCGCCCACAGACACCAGGGAGCTCAGGTCGAGGGTGGTGAGGATGTCGTTGTAGTCGATCCAGACGTCCTCGCCCACGTACGTCAGCGACGGGAGCAGAAGAGCAGCCACGCCACCCGAGTACGAGGAGACGCCCTGCGGCCCGGGCTCGGGCGATGTCGCGTAGGAATAGTCCCCGTACAGCTCGAGGTCCGCCTCGAGGCCGGCCAGCGCAGGGAACGAGAAGGTCAGCGGGTTCGCAGGACTTCCGTTCGAGTCCAGGTAGAGGCCGTAGGCCGAGGTCAGCCCCGCCATGTTGACGCTGCGGAGCGCGGGGTTTCCACCGAATTCGACCCAGTCCTCCACGGTGGTCACCTTGGGCGCCGTGACGGTGGTGAGGACCGGGTTGTCCCAGAAGTAGACCCCGTAGCCGACCTGAACCGGACCGGCGGTGGTGGCGGCGGTGAACGAGGTCAGGCCGAGGTTGTCGTAGACGTCGATGTCGCCGTACAGATAATCGAGTCCGGGCGCCGAGAACGTGAAGCTCCCCTCGTTGTACGACAGCTCGAGATCCCATCCGAGGTCCAGCGGACCGGCCGACCCGATCACCACGGAACCGTTGATCACGTTCTCGTAGATCTCGAAGTCGTCCCCCACGCGGGTCACGCCGGGCATCTGAACCGACGTGAGTGCTGCGTTGTACTCGACGTAGAGGTCGTAGCCGATGTCCAGCGTCGAGCCGGTGGCGACCTCGATCACGGACAGCGCGTCGTGGTCGTAGATGTCCAGGTCGTCCCCGATCGTCTCCACGATCGGGAGCTTGAACTGGGTCATGACCGTGTTGTAGCCGATCCAGACATTCCCGCCCACCCACCTCATGGCCGGCAGGACGAGCTGCCCCAGCGCGTCGTTGTCGTCCACGTAGAGGTCGAAGCTCACGTCCTCGAGGATCGGGGCGGTCAGGGAGGTCATCGCCGCCATGGTCCAGACCTGGACGTTGCCGCCCACCCCCGTGAGCAGGGGGAAGGCGAGGGACGGCACGAGGTCGTTCTCGTAGAAGTGCAGATCCCCGCTGACGTAGGTCAGGGCGGGGAAGGACAGGCCCGTGATCGCCGGGTTGTCCTCGAAGGAGAGCTCCCCGCCGGATTCATACACGCGCTGAGGCTGCGGCGGCTTCTGCGGCTTGGGGTTCTCCGGCCGCACGGGCCGGCCGTCGGCACGCTGGGCCGCGCGGCGTGCCAGGAACTCCTGGCGCCGGGCGTCGGCGCCGATCCCGGGCAGGTCGAGCTGCATGCCGCGCAGCACGGGCGCCTCGCTGCGCGCGGGCGTCCCGGCCCGGTCCGCGGCACGGCGGGTGTCGGCCTGGGCGTGGCGCTCCGAGCGCAGCGCCTCGGCGACCTCGACGCGCGCACGGCGCTGAGCCGCCCGATCCGCCAGGACCCGGCTCGGATCGGGGAGGTCGGGGACGAGCGCTCTGCGTGAGCTCGGCGCCGGGGGAGCGGAGGGTATCACGTACTCCGAGGTGGTCTCCCGGAGCAGGGGCAGCACGACGGTGGTGAGGCCGTGGTTGCTGTAGAAGGACACGGAGCCGGCGCTGACGAGCGCCGGAAGGCGGAGTTCCTGGAGGACGGTATCAGGACCGTCAGACCCGCTGGCGACGAGCACGCCCCCGATGGTCTGGAGCGAGGGCATCCCCAAGATCTTGGCGCCAGTATAGATGAACAGATCCTGCGGGAGCGTCGTCAACACCGGGAAGACCGCGGTGCTGGAGAGTTGCGGGTTGTCGACGAGGACCACCGACGACCCCACGTGCCGGAGGTTGGAGAGGCCGTTGAGGTTCGTGAGGCTGGGGTTGTCGACGATCTCGACGTTGCCCATGACCTCGACGATCGAGCCGAGGCCGTCCACGTTGGCCAGGCTCGATGGGCCGTCACAGCCGCCGATGTGGAGGCTTCCGGTGACGCGGCCGATGAGCGCCTCCTGCACGTCCGTGATGTCCACCGAGCTGCAGATCCAGAGATCGCCCGCATAGAGGCCGAGCGCCTTGAACCTGATGGCATCGCTGGCGCCGTCCATGGTCGCGGTGATGTCCGCGGTTCCGACGGTGACGAGCTGCACGAAACCCGTGCTGGCGTTGACCGTCGCCACCGAGACGTTGCTCGAAGCGAACGTCGGGGCCCTGTGCGCCGGCGGGATCAGGTTGCCCCGGGAGTCCTTGGCCTGGTACTTCACGGTTCCGGTGTCCGGAACGAAGCCCTGGATCGAGTCCGTGGGAAGCCCCGCCTTCGGATCCAGCAGGACGAGGGTGGCAGCCTTCTGGTTCACCGTGACGAGCACCGAGTCGATCCTCGACTCCACGGTGGCCCTGATCCACGCGGTGCCGTTGGCCACTGCGGTCACCTTGCCTCCCGCGTCCACCGTGGCCACCGCCGGGTTGGAGGAGGTGTAGGTGGTCGTGCGGCCGGTCATGGGCACGCGGGCGGTGTCGAATGCCGCGGCGGTGACCGCGGCGGTGGCACCGAGCGCGGTGAGCGAGTCGGGCGTCACGGACACGGCGATGGAGTCGACCGCGCCGCGGGACATGTGGAAGTTCGCAGTGCCAGTGGCGTGGGTCGCATCCAGGACGACGGTCTGCGCGGCAGGGACGGGAGACAGGTCTGCCTGCGGAGCCGCGAGCACCTCGTAGGTGCCCTGGGCCAGGCCGCCCAGACGGTAGTTGCCGGCCCCGTCCGAGACGGCGGTGCCCACGTTCGGTCCTTCGAGGATCCGCACCGTGAGCGCGACACCCGGGGCAGGCTCGGTCGGGAGCGCCGCCGGCTGGGGGCTTTCTCCGCCCGGCGACGAGGGCGCAGGCGCCGGGTCCTTGGTGACCTTGCCCTGGATGAAGGAGGTCACGGTGACCTGGAAGGCGTAGATGCGTCCGTTGAGCTCGACACGGAGCTCGAAGGGCTGGTCCTTTGGGGACGAGTAGACCCCACCGACCTGGCCCTTGAAGTCGATGCCGCCGGCCGCGAGTCCCGCAGAGCCGGTGAACCAGCCAGCCGTGCTCACTTTTGGGATGATGTTGCCGTAGAGGTCGGAGGCGACGAGTTGGACGTCGAGGACGGAACCGACCTCGACGGAGAGGTTGTCGGGGATGGTGACGACGGACTGGATGAGCGGGGTGGCCTGGAGGGCGAGGCTCTGGGTTCCAGGG
>DATIKQ010000118.1:0-22316 GCA_035477395.1 Longimicrobiales bacterium | reverse complement strand
CCCGCCGGCGCGCGTAGGCGACGTCCTTCGGATGTCGCCCACGCGCCTACTTGATGAACAGCATCTCGCGGTAGGTCGGGAACGGCCACAGGTCGTCCGGGATGAGCCGCTCCAGGCGGTCCACCGCGTCCCGCACGTGGTTCAGCGCCGGCACGATGTTCCTGCGCATGTGCTCGGCCTTGGAGAACACGTCGTCCCCGCCCAGCTCCTGGTTCTGCGCCGCCAGCACGTCGAGCTTCTCGGTGAGCCGGTCGATCAGGTCGTTGACCTTCCGCGCCGTCGCCAGCACCCCCTCGGACTTCAGCCCGACGCCGTCGGCGCGCTCCGCCGTGCTCAGGAGCTGCGCCAGGTACCGCATCGCTGCGGGCAGCACCATGGTCTGCGCCATGTACTGGCCGGTCTCGCCCTCGATGTTCACGGTCTTGAAGTACTGGTCCACGTAGATCTCGTGCCGGGACTCGAGCTCCCGGTGAGAGAGCACGCCGTACTTCTCGAACAGCGCCGCGTTCTTTTCCGACGCCACGTGAGGCAGCGCGTCCATGGTGTTGGGCAGGTTCAGGAGCCCGCGGCGCTTGGCCTCCTCCACCCACTCGGCGGTGTAGTTGTCGCCGTTGAAGAGGATGGGCTTGAAGCCCTTGACCTCCGCGGCGAGCAGCGTGCGCAGCGCGTCGTCGAACGCCACCCCCTTGGCCAGGTCCGCCTCCAGCACGGTGCACATGTCGTCGATGGACTCGGCGACGATGGTGTTCAGCACCGTAGCTGGGAAGGAGATGCTCTGGGACGAGCCCAGCGCGCGGAACTCCCACTTGTTGCCCGTGAACGCGAAGGGCGACGTGCGGTTCCGGTCGCCTGCGTCCTTCGGCAGGCGCGGGAGAGCGTCCACTCCCAGCCCCATGAGGCCCTTGGCCTTGCTGGTCTTCGCCTCGCCGACCTTCTCGATCTGCTCGAAGATGTCGCCCAGCTGGTCCCCCACGAATGCGGAGATGATGGCCGGAGGCGCCTCGTTGGCGCCCAGCCGGTGGTCGTTGCCCGCGTGGGCCACCGAGGCACGGAGCAGGTCCTGGTGGCGAGCCACTGCCCGCAGCACGGCGGAGCAGAAGAAAAGGAACTGCATGTTCTCGTGCGGCGTCGCCCCCGGCTCCAGCAGGTTCCCGTCCTCTGTGCCCAGGGACCAGTTCAGGTGCTTGCCGCTCCCGTTCACGCCCTGGAAGGGCTTCTCGTGGAGCAGGCAGGCGAGCCCGTACTTGCGCCCCACCTTGCGGAGCGTGGACATCAGCAGCTGCTGGTGGTCCGCGGCCAGGTTCGCGTCCTCGTACACCGGCGCCACTTCGAACTGGCCGGGAGCCACCTCGTTGTGCCGCGTCTTCAGGGGCACGCCGAGCTTGTAGAGCTCGAGCTCCACCTCGTTCATGTACTCGAGGATCCGCTCGGGGATGGAGCCGAAGTAGTGGTCCTCCATCTCCTGCCCTTTGGGCGGCTTGGTTCCGAAGACCGTCCGGCCGCACGTCACAAGGTCGGGACGGCGGTAGTAGAACTCCTCGTCAACCAGGAAGAACTCCTGCTCGGGACCCAGCGTCGCCCGCACGGTCTTCTCGGGCGATCCGAAGAGCTTCAGGGCGCGGCGGGCCTGCTTGTCCAACGCATTGATCGAGCGCAGCAGCGGCGTCTTCTTGTCCAGGGCGTCGCCGGCCCAGGACGCGAACGCCGTGGGGATGCAGAGGTACGCGCCGCTCGACCCCTCCATGAGGAAAGCGGGCGAGGTGGGATCCCACGCGGTGTAGCCGCGGGCCTCGAAGGTCGCGCGCAGCCCCCCCGACGGGAACGACGACGCGTCGGGCTCGCCCTGCACCAGCTCCTTGCCGCCGAACTCGGTGATGGCCCGCCCGTCACGGGTGGGGTCCACGAACGAGTCGTGCTTCTCCGCCGTCAGCCCCGTGAGGGGCTGGAACCAATGGGTGAAGTGCGTGGCGCCCCGCTCCAGGGCCCAGTCCTTCATCGCCACCGCCACCGCGTCGGCTACGGTGGAGTCGAGCTCCTTCCCCTGCCGGATCGTGGAGAGGAGCGCCTTGAACTGGGGCTTGGGAAGGCGGGACTTCATCTCGTGGAGCCCGAAGACGTTCTGGCCGAAGATCTTCTCCAGGTCCACGGACTTCCGCTCGTGGGATTCCGCAGGCGCCCGGTGGCGCGCGGCGGCGAGGATGTCGAAGCGGTGGGTGCTGCTCATGCGGAGGCTCTCCTGGGTGCGGGTGCCCGCGCGGGGCGGGATGTCGGCGACCAGTCTCGCGGGAAGACCCTGGCGCAGCAACCACCCGACGGGCATATTTTGCATAACTTACATTACGCTAATTGATCCATTCATGACCGTGCAGAGCGGCACAACCGGATTCACGGGCCGTTCCAGAGAGCTAGGAATGCTGCGACGCGCCCTCGATGGGGCCCAGGCGTCGCTCCTCCTCGTGGCCGGCCTGCCCGGGGTGGGGAAGACCCGACTCGTGCGCCGCGCCGCCGCCGACTACCCGAGCGTGTACCACCGGGCTCCACCCCTCCCCGAGCCACGCCAGAGGGAAGCGCTGGCCCGCTCCATCGTCGACGCGCTGGGACCGTCGGCACCGAGCGGCTCGATGTCGGGGGGATCGGGAGCGGATGGGGCGAGCGCTGCCACCCCCTCCTGGGAGGAACTGTTCGCCACCCTCCCTGCCTCGGCCCCTGAAGGCAGGCCGCTGGTCCTGGTCGTGGACGACGCACATCGCTGGGACGGCTCCCGGGCCCGCTTCCGCGCAGCGCTCGGTGCCATGCTCTCCCGCGCGCGCCGGGACGCTCGCGCGGTGCACGTCGTGCTCGTGTCGCCGGAGATCCCGTCCGACGCCGTCCCCGGCGAGACGCCGGCGCTCGAGCTCATGCTCCATCCCCTTCCCTTCCGGGCGGCTGCCGCCCTCCTCCCCGGTGAGACACCCCAGGAGCGCCTCCGCGCCTGGGCGGTCTTCGGAGGGTTCCCAGCCAACCTCGTCCACGTGGACCCGAGCGCGTCCCTGGGCGCCAACCTCCGCCGCCTCGTCCTGTCTGCGGAAGGCCCGCTCGCGGACGCGCCCTTGGCCCTCCTCGAGCGCACGTTCCAGAACCCCACGCGTTACGTCGCCATCCTGGCCGCGCTGGCCGGCGGCGAGGGAGACTGGAGCATGGTCCAGGCCGGCGTGCCCGACCTCTCCGCCAGCGGTCAGGCCGCCCCCTACCTCAAACGGCTGGAGGAGGTGGGGCTGGTGGAGGCGCGACGTTCCCTGGATGCGTCACCGGCCGCGCGGAACCGCCGCTACCGCATCCGCGACCCGTTCACCGCGTTCTGGTTCCGCTTCGTCCTCCCCCACCGCCATCGCCGCGGGGAGGGCACCGCTGACGCGCTCCACGCCGACGTGGTGCGCCCCGGGCTGGACGCGCACGCCTCCACCCTCTTCCCCGAGGCGTGCCGGGACTTCATGACCCACGATGCCATGGAGGTCCTCGGGGCTAACGCCCGCGAGTGCGGGAGCCTGTGGGGGCCGGGTTACGACATCCCCGTGGCGGGCACCCTCGGTACCGGAGCCCCCTTCTACGGGACGCCGGTGCCGCCCGATGCGCACGCCGGCTCCCCGGCGCTCCGCGCCCTCGACGCCCAGGTGCGCGAGACCCGCTACGGGTTCGGGCGCGAGCGGCGCCTCCGCCTGCTCTTCACGCGGTCCGAGGCGCCGAGCGCGCTCCAGCGCGAAGCGGCGCGCCGCCACGACGTGGCCGTCGTGGGGCTGGACGCCGTAGCCGGCGTGGGCGGCTAGCCGTCCTGCCGCCCACGCCGGCCCGGGGCTCGCCCGGCGTCACCGGCCGGCGGCCGTGGGCGGAAGCGAGCGCAGGTACATCCAGAGCGCTTCCATCTCCGTCTCGGTCATGCGCCCGGTGTACGCGGTCACGCCGTTCATGGGAGCACGCACCTCCGTTCCGTCCGGGCGCTTCGCCTCGCGCATGGCGACCACGAACTGATCGTAGCTCCAGCCTCCCAGTCCGTCGCCGAGCGGCGTGAGGTTGGCCGCCGCCGGCCAGCTCGGGTCCCCTCCGGGGACCTTTCCGCCGGTGAGGTCCTGGCCGTGGCACCCCGTGCACACGTTGGCGAGGTGCCGGCCGAACGCCACGGTTGCCTCCGCAGCAGGCGGAAGAGCGGGGTGCCGCCCCGTGTGGTCCGCGATGAGGTCCGCCGAGAGCGGGATCTTCCCGGTTGCGACCAGCACGGCTCCCAGCGGCCCGAGCGAGACCGGGGCAACCTCGGCGTTCACCGGGGGCATCGACCGGATGTAGGCGATGATGTCCGAAAGCTCCCGGTCGGACATGCCCTGGAAATCCCCCGACGGCATGGCTGCCGGCCTCCGGTCGGGCCGGATGCCGTGGCGCACGATCCGGTCCCAGTCGGCGACGGCGTAGTCGGCGGTCTTGCCGCCATCCCCGGACGTGATGTTGGGGCCCAGGAGGCGGCCGATGAGTGGATCGTCCACCATCGTCCCGCCGCCGAAGTCCGCTCCATGGCACTCCGTGCAGCTGTAGCGGGACTCCACCAGGTGGCGGCCCCGCTCCAGTGCGCGCTCCAGCGCCAGGGCGTCCGCCCGCTCCGGCGTGAGGGCGTTGGCGGCGATCTCCACCGAGTCCAGCGGGAAGGGCACCGGGAAGTCGGCAGCGTGGCTCGGGATGGTGCGGCCGAGGATGGCCGAGCTCTTCCCCTTCGCCCAGGCGTAGCCGGCGGTGCCGAGGAGTACGACGACGAGGACGAGGGATGCGACGATCTTGAGAACGAGCTTCATGGGAGGGTCTCCTGATCCAAGGAGTCTCGGTCCGGAGGGAGGTCCGGACGCGAAAGGCGCACAAGGTACGCTTACGGGCGGCGCGTGCGCCAGGTTTCGCGCCCTGCGCGCGACGGGAGGGGGGGCACCCGCGACCGACGAGAAGCGGCACGCCTGTCTGCCCCGCGAGAAAAGGGGCGGCCCCAGGTGGGACCGCCTCTCCGCAGCCTGCGCACCACGTACAGCGCTATACGTCCAGATTCCTCACGTACCTCGCGTTCTTCTCGATGAACTCACGCCGTGGCTCCACCTCGTCGCCCATGAGACGGTCGAAGAGGTTGGACGCGATGGCCGCGTCCTCGATCTGCACGCGCAACACCGTGCGCGTCTCGGGATCCATGGTGGTCTTCCACAGCTGGTCCGGGTTCATCTCGCCGAGACCCTTGTAGCGCTGGATCCCCACGCCCTTCCCGTCGGCCTCCTTGCCGGAGAGGCGCTTCACGTACTCGTCCCGCTCCTCCTCGGAGTACGCATACATCTCCTGCTTCCCCTTCGCCACGCGGTAGAGGGGCGGCTGCGCGATGTACACCATCCCCGCCTCGATGAGCTCGGGCATCTGGCGGAAGAAGAACGTGAGCAGGAGCGTGCGGATGTGCGCGCCGTCCACGTCGGCGTCGGTATTGTGCGCGCAGAGCCCACCGAAGCCCGCGATGAAGTTCTCGTCGTGCTCGACCGAGAAGTCGTACACGTACCCGTTCGACGGCGCCACCTGCTCCACGGAGGTGACCGGCAGGGCCATCAGGTCCCCTCCGAGCTTTGTGAAGCGCCGGTTGATCGTCGGCCAGTCGCTCTTGAGCCTGTCCTCGATCGCCGCCGCGCCGGGGTGGTCGGCCCAGACGCCCCGCAGCCGCTCGATGTCTTCACGCGCGGCCACCGAAGCGATGAAGTGCCGGCTCCGCGTCACGCACGGACGGCCCCGGATCTGCCGCTCCACCTGGTCGGGCTCGAACTCGGAGACCGACGCGACGACGCCCAGCGACGACAGGAGGTAGACGAGACCGCTGGCCACGTCGCGTGATGACGTCGCGAAAGCCAGCTTCCCGCCCGACACGGTGCCGTCCCCGCGCAGGTACCCGCGCAGGAAGGCGCGGCGCAGGCCGCGAGGCACGTTGAAGACGATGTCGGGGAGCTTCTTCGAGGTGGCTTCTCGACCCTCGAAGCCGAAGACCTCGCCCCACACGAGCGCGGCCACCCGATGCTGCAGCCGCAATTCAGAGACGCGACTCTCGCTTTCGTAGAGCACGGGTTCACAGCCGAAGACACTCCGCAGCGCTCCGGAAACCTCGTTCGCAAACGGAGCGTTGGACCTGCCGATGGCGAAGCGGATCCCCTGTCGGGCCGATCCGGACCCCTCGGCCAGGTAGAAGCCGAGCGCCGTCATGAGCGCCTCGGTCACGGGAACGCGGGCCGGCACCGACCTGCCGGCATCCCGTCGCCCCGTCAGGACGATGTCGTCCCGCTCGGAGAGCCATGCCACGTCCTCGGCGCCGAGATCCGCCAGGCACACGTAATCGCGCACGCGGTTGCGCGGGGCCGCTCGGTACTGCTCGGCCCAACTCCGCTCCAGACGGCTTGGCCCCAGGCGAACCCGGGACATGACCGCCTCGGTGTTCGCGCCGATGGCGTCGAGGTAGGCGCGGAAGTGCGTCGCCCTGGGGCGCGACCGCCCCGACTCCCACGCGTAGAACGTGACCGGCTGCCGGATCCCGATGGCCTCGCAGAGCGCGGCGTTGCCGATTCCCGACTCCCGGCGCAGCTCCGCCAACTCCGATCGCACGCCGGCGTTCGCCTCGACGCGCGGCTCCGTCAGCTCCACGTCACCTGCCAGATCCTCGAGCACGCGCTTACGGTACCATGCCTCCACACCCGCGCCGCGCACCATGACCTGACGGGCCGATTCCGCTCGCGCGTGCAGCGCCGTGAGCAGGTCCAACTCCCCCGGAGCGTCCTCGGGAAGGTCGAACACCCGCGGGGCGACGAGCTCGTCCCCGGCACGGATGCAGTCTCCGCGCTTCAGCCGCAGGTGGCCGTCCTCGCTTACGTACACGCTGTGGCTCGCCGTGACGCGCACGCTCCGGCCGTAGGCCGTGCGGATCTCGAACAGCGGCTCCTCGAGGGGGTGGCGGATCACCGCCTTGATCGGCCGGAACTTCACCTCACGGTCGGTCAGACCGAAGCAAAGCACCTCTCCCAGGTCATCCCCGACGCGCTTCTCATACCCTCCAACGCCCTCGCAGCCCTGTGCCAGCGCTGCATCGACGAAGGGCCCGATCTCCACCATGCGCACACCGCCGGCGCCCCGCACGAACACGTGCTCGCGGGCATCCACGCTCATGATGATGATCTTGTGGTACCGCGCATTCCCGATGTCGAAGTCGTCCTTGATCCCGCACCCGATGGCGGTGATCATGGCCCGGATCTCCTCGTTCGACAGGATCTTGTCGATCCGCGCCCGCTCCACGTTCAGGATTTTCCCCTTCAGAGGGAGGATGGCTTGGTGCGATCGGTCCCTGCCCTGTTTTGCGCTGTTGTGCACGAACACCCCGCCCGCCAACGCGAAGTTGTGGCTTCCGGGGACCTCGAGATCGTACACGTCCGCCCGGTCGGAGAGCGGCTCCACCCTTTGGACCGCGTGATTATGGTTCCTCACGGCTTCGACCGCGGCCTGCGGGTCGCCATGGAAGTACCGCTCCACCAAGGTGCTGAATCGCAGCACGGATCTGTCGCGGGTCTCCCGCCGGGATGACTCGAAGCTCTCGGTGTCGATCTCCCCGTCTGCGGATTGGAACCGCTTCAGCGCCGACACGGTCTTGCGGAAGTAGGTGCGATCCAGGGCCCGGCGCCGCTTCTCACGGAACTCGGGCGTCCACTGGTCCTTGGTCTTCTCCGAGCGCCACTCGAGCAACTCGGGGTTCTCCCATTGGCGGCTCGCCGCCTCGGCGAGAACGACCCTTCGCTCGGGATGCTCCTCGAAGGACCGCCGCACGCGATCTGCCTGCCACTTGCGGTTGGCTGCGTTGGCCCAGTAGTCCCGCTGCGCCTGATCGAGTCTCCGCCGGACCTCCTCCCGATACTCGGGCGATGCGTCGTAGTGGGCCCGCCAGCGGTCCACCATGAACGCCTGGTACTCAGGGTTCTCCCACTGCGCGCGGGCGTTGGCGGAAAGCTGCTCCCGGGTCTCCGGCTCCAACATGCGCTGGCTCATCCGGCGCCGGAACTGCGCCGACTTGCGGATCCGGCGGCCCTTCTCGATGACGTCGGGCCGGTGGAGTGTCCGATCGGCGTGACGCCTGTGGAGCTCCAGGTGATCGGCTGACGGCATGCGGCGGATGTTCGTCGGGTCGTTGTTCCGCTTGTCGAAGTCCATGTGATGGCAATGGTCGCCATCCTCGACGGCGTACGTCCCCTTCCACCGGTTGTAGCGATCGGCGAGGACGTGGGTGAACTGCCATCGGGCGGAACGCGGATCCCAGGTCATCTCATAGCCCTGGATCGTGATCCCCGGCTCCGACATGTCCGAGAGCTTGCGGTAGAGAGGCATGAGCGACTCCCCACCTCGGAGCTCGGCCGCCTCCCGGTATGAGCCGTCCCGGAGCATGAAGAGGTGATCGGGAGTGCACCGGATCTCGCGACCGTTGTCCAGCACGACCTTCACGAGGTCTGCGTTCCTGCGGGTCAAGCGGGGGTGCAGGATCTCGGCCAGCCCCACCGTGCCATCCCTCCGGATGGTGTAACAGAAATTGGCCTTGCCCGCTGTGTGTTCAGCCACCAGGTCCTCGAACGACACATCCCTGCCGTCCGCGAGCGCGACCCGCGTGTCGCCAGTAAAGCAGCCACCCGCCGAGTCGCCCTCCACGAGGTACAGCTCGCACAGCGACGGATCGGAGATGGAGCAGTCGGCCAGCTTCCCCGGCAGCACGCCGCCCTCCAGCGCGCTCTTCTTGCGCGCCAGGTCGCGCGCCTTGCGCGCGGCCTCGCGGGCACGGGATGCCTGGAGCGACTTCTCGATGATCCCTCTGGCCGCCTTCGGGTTCTCGTCCAGGAAGATGGACAGGTTCTCGTTGACCGCGGCCTCCACGGCGCCGCGCACTTCCGAGTTGCCCAGCTTGGTCTTCGTCTGCCCCTCGAACTGGGGCTCCATGACGCGCACGCTGAGCACGCACACCAGCCCCTCGCGCACGTCGTCGCCGGAGAGGCTCTCGTCCTTCTTGAAGAGCCCGGTTCTCCGGGCGTAGTCGTTGATGGTGCGCGTGAGCGCGGCCTTGAAGCCGGTGAGGTGCGAGCCGCCTTCGTGGGTGTTGATGTTGTTCACGAAGGTATGCGTGTTCTCGGAGAAGCCCTGGTCGTACTGGAGGGCCAGCTCGATCTCCGCCTCGGGCTTGGAGGCCTCGAAGTAGCAGACCTTGTCGTGGAGCGGAGCCCGCTGGCCGCGCAGCCAGGCCACATACTCCGCCAGGCCGCCCTGGTAGCAGTACTCCTCGCGCACCGGCTTGCCGTTGCGCTCGTCCACGAGGATGATCGCGAGTCCCTTGTTCAGGAACGCCAGCTCGCGCAGCCGGTTGGAGAGGATCTCGAAGCTGTACACCAGCTCGGTGAAGATCTCGGGGTCGGGCTTGAAGGTGACGGTGGTCCCGCTCCCCCGGGCCTTCCCCATCTCCTCCAGCTTCTTGACCTTGACCCCCCGCTCGTAGCGCTGGTGGTAGCGCTTGCCGTCGCGGATGATCTCCACCTCCAGAAACTCGGACAGGGCGTTCACCACCGAGACGCCGACGCCGTGGAGCCCGCCGGAGACCTTGTAGGTGTCCTTGTCGAACTTCCCGCCCGCGTGCAGCACGGTCATGGCCAGCTCCACCCCGGGCACCTTCTCCGTGGGATGGATGTCCACGGGGATGCCGCGGCCGTCGTCCACCACCGTGACCGAGTTGTCCTTGTGCACGGTGACCAGGATCTCCGTGCAGTACCCGGCCATGGCCTCGTCGATGGAGTTGTCCACCACCTCGTACACGAGATGGTGGAGCCCGCGGCTCGACGTGGACCCGACGTACATGCCCGGCCGCTTCCGCACCGCCTCCAGTCCCTTGAGGACCTGGATCTGTCCCGCGGTATAGGCTTCGCCGCCCTGCTTCTTCTTGTTCGCCATGTCCTCTCCGTAGGCTCTCTTCAGCTATCCGGTCTCCGCCAGCACGAAGACCAGGCGCTCCAGGGGGACGTCCGCCATGCGCTCGTTCACGCGCGCCAGCAGATCGCCCTTCATCATGTTCAGCTCCATCAGCCAGCCGCTCGAGCGCACCTCGACGATCAGCGTGCCTTCCGCCACGCTCCTCGCCCGGGTCACGGCGGCGATGTGAGCGCCCACCACCTCCGCCCAGAGGTCCAGGGCCGCCATGCGCTTGAGCTGGTCCCCGAGACCGTGCTGCTCGAGCACGCATCCCAGGACATCGCCAAGGCGCACCGGTCCCGTTCCCTTCCTAGTCATGCCCTGACCCGCCCTCCTTCGATGCTCCAGCGGGGGATCCGATCCCGCCGGATCCGGATGTCGCCCTCCTTCGGCGCGGTCAGGAGCACCTGACCCGTCTCCTCCCGCTCCATCAATTCCAGGATCCGCTCGCTCCGCCGCTCGTCCAGCTCGGCGAAGACGTCGTCCAGGAGGATGAGGGGCTCCTGCCCCCGCACCTCGCGGATGGTCCTGGCCTCCACCAGCCTCAGGGCCAGCGCCGCCGTGCGCCGCTGGCCTCCAGATCCGTACTCCCTCAGGTCCAGGTCGTCCCCTTCGTCCTCCAGGCGGAGCACCATCTCGTCCCGGTGAGGGCCCGCCACCGTCACACCCATGCGTCGCTCCCGTTCCGCCGACGCAGCCAGGGCGTCCCGGTACGCGTCCGCCATGTCCTCCATCGAGACCGCGCCTTCCAGCGGGATCCCGGCCCGGTACGCCATGCGCGCACCCAATCCGCCGGACACGGCCGCGTAGTACTCGCGGAACGCCCCACAGCGGCCCTCCACCCAATCCTGCCTGGCCTTCATCACCGCCGCACCGGAGCGGACCAGCCCCTGGTCCCACGCCATCACCACCGCGGCCGGGAGGCCGTCCTTCAGGGACGCGTTGCGCCGCTGCAGGACGCGCCGGAAGTCCTGGAGCGCATGGAGGTAGCCCGGGTCGCTGAGGGAGAGGACGATGTCGAGGAAGCGCCTGCGCTCCCCGGGCCCTCCGGCCACCAGCTCCACGTCCGACGGCGAGAAGACCACCGCCGCCAGGCGTCCCAATGCATCCCCGACCCGCTCCGGCTCCACCCCGTCCACCGAGACCTTCTTCCTCTTGCCCTTCCTCTCGAACGCCGCCGCCACCTGCACGGACCGGTCGTGCCCGCTCTCCGGCTCCAGCGTGCCGGCTACCCGGAACACTTCCTCGCCGAACCCCACGAGATGCTCGTCGCGGGCGCCGCGGAAGGACCGGAAGGTCTCGAGGTAGTAGATGGCTTCGAGGAGGTTGGACTTCCCCTGGGCGTTGTCGCCGACGATGGCCACGCCCTCCGGTGGGAGCTCCAGGTCCTGGTTCCCGAGGTTCCGGAAGTGCCGAAGCGTGAGCCGCGTCAGGCGCACGGAACGCCGTTGGAGAGGTGCCCTCGAAGCATCAAGGGAATTTAACCTTTCCGACCCCCTCGGGCTACCCCGGCCCACCCGGGGAAAAGTCTTGTGGGCCAAGGATTTTCTGCCTATCGGAGCGGCTTGCGGCCAGGGGGGCCTTTCCCCTGGAAAGTCGCACCCGGAGCCGTGGCGCCGGCCGCCGCCGCCGCCGCTCCTCCCGCGGGCCCCTCAGCGGCCCTTGAACTCGGGCTTCCGCTTCTCCAGGAAGGCGCTCATCCCCTCCTTCATGTCCCCGGTGGAGGCCAGCAGCCCGAAGAGGGATGCCTCGTAGTCCAGCGCCTCCTGAGTGGCGGTGTCCGTGGCCCGGTAGACCGACTCCAGGGCCATGCGCACGGCCACCGGACCGTTCCTGGTCACCTTCCGGAGGAGCTCCTTGGCCTTCTCCATGAGCTCGCCACGGGGCACCACCGCAGAAACCAGCCCGATCTCGCGGGCGCGCTCCGCCCCGATCATTTCGGCCGTGAGGGTGATCTCCACCGCCCGCCCCAGCCCCACCAGCCGCGACAGGCGCACCGTGCCGCCGTAACCGGGCATGATCCCGAGCCCCACCTCGGGCAGGCCAAAGCGGGCGTTGTCGCTGGCGATGCGCATGTGGCACGCCAGCGCCAGCTCGCACCCGCCGCCCAGGGCGAACCCTCCCACGGCGGCCAGCACCGGTTTGGGGAAGCGCTCGATGCGCAGGAAGACGTCCTGCCCGGCGCGGCTCACGCGGACCCCGGAGATGGAGTCCATCTTCGCCAGCTCGCCGATGTCCGCGCCGGCCACGAACGCCTTCTCCCCGGCCCCGGTGAGGAGGATCCCCCGCACCTTGTCGTCCCCCTCCAGGGCCGCGAACACCTGCCCCAGCTCGGAGATCACGTCGGCGTTGAGGGCGTTGAGCTTGTCCTGGCGGTCGATGGTCACGACGGCCAGGTCGCCGTCCCACTCCACCCGGATGTAGCGCAGATCGGACATGATGGCGGGAGTCGATTGGAGGTGTCGGCAGGGCGCCGCCGCCGGGGATGCCTGCACGAGCGGCGCGGCGCATCTCCGCAAGATAGCGTCCCATCCGGCGATGGAAAAACGCCCCGCGCTCCCTTAGGTTACGGCCCTTCCGGTGGTCCCCTCCCCCGGTCGCACGGCCCCACCTCGCCTGGCCGGACCAGGCCCTTCGATGCAGGAGTGCTCCTCCCATGAGTCGGTCGCTGAACAAGGTCATGCTCATCGGCAACGTCGGGATGGATCCCGAGATCCGCTCCACCAGCGGCGGGTCACGGGTCGCCAAGCTGTCCCTGGCGACGAGTCGCGGCTGGACCGACGCCTCGGGGAACAAGGCCGAGAAGACCGAGTGGCACCGGCTCACGGCGTTCGGCAGGCTCGTGGACGTCATCGAGCAGTGGGTCCACAAGGGTGATCGCCTCTACGTCGAAGGGCGCGTCGAGTACTCCCAGACCGGCGAGGGCGACGCCAAGAAGTACTGGACCGACATCGTCGTGAACGAGATGGTGATGCTCGGTGGCAGCTCCGGAGGCACCGGCGGTGGCGGTGGCGGTGGCTTCCCCGGCGGCGGGTCGGGCGGCGGTGGCGGCTTCGGAGGAGGAGGAGGCGGCGGCGGTGGCGGCGGCTTCGGCAATCAGCCCCCCGCGGGCGAGCCGGACGACGACCTGCCGTTCTGAATCAGACACATGCGGCGTCTGTACCTGAAGTGCCATTAACACCGAGACTGGTGCGGCGTCTTAGCGCTACGATGTTTCGGCGGCCTGCACACCAGGAGGACCAGGGCCAGCGCCACCTGGGTCACCACCAGGGCGTTGCGGGGCCGGTGGCGTTCACGGTTCCCCGTGCAGCCCCGGCGCTGCCGCCGTCCCTTACTCGTCCGGCCAGCTTCTCCGTGCCGTAGCGGAGCAGGGAGAAGAACCCGAAGAGGAGAGCGCACCCCCACTCGCATCCTGCTGCGCCTCTCGGCTCCTGCGCTGAGTTGGATTTCTCAGGAGAGTCCGCGGCAACGCCGCTCTCTCGGCGTCGAAGCGCGTGACCCGACCCGAAGCATCGAAGACCACGAATGCTCCTTCCTCCACACCCTGTACGGTCCGTGGCGACATGAACTCGCCGGGTCCCTGCCCTTTCGCACCCAGGTCGTAGAGGGGCTCTCCGTCCAGACCGAAGACGCGGAGCGTCATGCTCTGTGCGTCCAGGACGCCGATCTGCCCATCCATTCGAGTGACGCTCACGACACGTCCCAGCACCGTGCCGGATGGGCCGCCGAAGGTGCCGATGGCGACCGCGGAGGGCGAGGTCTCGGCGCTGGGCGGGATCTGGGACGCCTCATCACCACCTGACGCGTCGAGGTCAACCGTGAGCGCGGGCGGAGTAGGTCGAACGAGCACGTCGCCGCGAGGATGCAGGTGCGGGAGATGATCCCTCGAGGCGCCTTGGCCATCATGACATCCTTTAGGCTCATCCAACGTGAGAGTCGTTGAGCTTGGGGATGAGTGCATGGTACTGAGCGGCACCACTCTCGTCACTCTCAAGTTGGCACGCTGTTAGCACCCTATACGCTGCCACGGGCATTCCCCTGCACACCCTCACTACCGCCATCCCGAGGAGGGCGTTCATCCGCCCGGATCATCCCAGGGCGATCGTCTCGGCGTCGAACGGCCGGGCAACGACCCCGTCGGCCATGAGGTTGAAGTGCAAGTGGTAGTTGGGGAGGGCGACGACGTCGCGGGCCGGCACCTCCGGCGTGAAGTGCTTCTCGATGATCTCGGCGCAGGCTGCCCCCACCCGAATCAGCACCCCGGCGGCACCAATACCTACGACTCCCGTCACCCCGGGCCAGCTTGCCCCTGCGCAATCCCCGCCCGCATTCGTTGGGTGGTGCTCCTCGCCCGCGGGCACCGACGCGAAGCGTGGGTCGCGAGTTCGATCAGCCAGTCGTCAGAGCGACCGGCAAGGACGGAACACCTCACCTTTGATGAGGAGACCCATTTCGAGAGATCTCCTCAAGGAAGCGCATGGCCTTCTGAGCCGAAGGAAGCTCAGGTCGGAGCCGGATCGCGGCCCAGTGGGAGCAAGTCGGCGACACCTTCGGTTGCCGAACACATCTCCTGGTCACCCAGGTCCCAAGCCCATCGCATGGGCACGCGTCGGTAGTCTTCGCCTTCTTCATATCCTTGCTGGCGAAATGGGCCGTCTCCGTGCGTACAGCATTCCTGAGTCGCGCAACGACTTCCCCGGCCCCCGCCCGCTGCTCCCCGGCGAGCTCCAGTTCGGCTCTGCAATCGTTGAGTTCGTCAACCACCGTTCGGAATCGCGGCGCCCCACCCAGCCCGCACTCCGTCCGCCGAGTCCCCTTCCCCTGATAGCCAGCCCGGTGATCGAGCCATACCGAGCCTCTCTCCGGCGGCCGTCGCGATCAGGATCGAGCGGAGGACTTCTTGAGGTCCTCGCCTGGGAGTATGCGTACAGTGCTTCCGAGGGCAGCAGCCGACGAAGCAAGCGTTGCAACTTGAACACGTTCATGTACACGCGCTTGTACCCGTATATCCGTTCTGGCCACGGCGAACGACGACACCCGAAGCCGGAGAGGGGCCGCCCCAGCAGGGCGGCCCCTCCTGCCATACGGCGGCCGCCCGCTGGAACAGGCAGGGGACCGAGGGTAGGATGAACCACCCCGCCGCTCGACGCCATCCGAACCCGGAAGACCCATGTTCGCCATCGACGGGCTGATCCTCGTCTCCGCGATCCTGGTCCTCGTCGCCATCGCGTCCAGCAAGTTCTCCTCGCGGCTGGGCGTGCCGGTCCTCGTGCTCTTCCTGGTGGTGGGGATGCTCGCGGGATCGGAGGGGATCGGGGGCATCGCGTTCGAGGACTACCGGCTGGCGCACGGGATCGGCACCGTGGCGCTGGTGCTCATCCTGTTCGACGGCGGCTTGCGCACGCCCTTCGCTTCGTTGCGGACGGCCGTGGCGCCCGCGCTCACGCTGGCGACGGTGGGTGTGCTGCTCACGTCGTTCCTCACGGGGCTGGCGGCTTGGTGGCTCCTTGACCTCAGCCTCCTCGAGGGGATGCTGCTCGGGAGCATCGCCGGCTCCACCGACGCCGCCGCGGTCTTCGCCGCGCTGAGGACACAGGGGCTCCGCCTTCCCTCGAGGCTCTCGGCGACGGTGGAGGTGGAGAGCGCCTCCAACGACCCCATGGCGGTCTTCCTCACCATCGGGTTCATCGAGGTCATCCTGGGACGCATGGAGCTGGGCGGCGGGTTCCTGCTCTTATTCGCCACCCAGATGGGCGTCGGGGCCGTGGTCGGCCTGCTCGTCGGATGGGCGGGGTCCGAGTTCCTGAACCGGATCCGCCTGGCTGCCGCCGGCCTCTACCCCATCCTCATGACCGCCACGGGGTTCCTGGCCTTCGGCACGGCCGCGGAGCTCGGCGGAAGCGGCTTCCTGGCCGTGTACCTGGCCGGGGTCGTGGCCGGAAACCGGCGGGTCGTGTTCCAGCGCGGCAACCTGCTCTTCTCCGACGGCATGGCCTGGCTTGCCCAGATCGTGATGTTCGTGGTCCTGGGCCTCCTCACCTTCCCCAGCAGGCTGTGGGATGCCGCTCCGGAGGGGATGGCCCTGGCCGGGATCCTGGTGTTCGTCGCGCGCCCCGCCGCGGTGGCGCTGACCATGCTCCCGTTCCGGTTCACCTTCCGGGAGATCGTCTTCCTCAGCTGGGCGGGCCTGAAGGGCGCGGTGCCCGTCGTCCTCGCCATCTACCCCCTCCTGTTCGGGGTGCCGAGCGGCGCCCTCATGTTCGACGTCGTCTTCTTCGCCGTGCTGGTCTCCACCCTCGCCCAGGGTTGGAGCCTCCCGCGGTTGGCCCGGAGGCTGGGTCTGTCGCTGACCCACGTCGCCGACGATCCCGTCACGCTGGAGATCACGTCGCTCCGTGACGTGGACGGCGACATCGTCGAGTACAGCGTGGCCTCCACCGCGCGGGCGGCGGGACGCCTGATCCGCGACCTGGCTCTCCCCGAGGGTGCGGTCGTGGCGATGATCGTCCGGGACCGGGCCATCATCCCGCCCCGTGGCAGCACCGCGGTCCTGGAGAACGACCACGTCTTCCTCGTTCTCAGGCCGGAGGTGCGGCCCCTGGTGGACCGCACCTTCAGTCCGCGCCCCGGGGTCGAGTCCGGCCTCCCGCGCAGCACGGAGTTCCGGATGTTCGCGGGCACCACCGTCGGGGACCTGGATGAGTTCTACGGCATCAGCTTATCCGCTCCCAGGGAGCGGTCGCTCGGGCAGCTGCTCCCCGACCTCCTCGGACGGAGCGCGGCGACCCTGGGTGCGCGCGCCGAGCTGGACGGGATCGGGCTGGTGGTGCGAGGGGTCTCGAAGGCGGGGGTGGAGGTGGTCGGAATCACGCTTCCCACAGGCGAGGCCGACGAAGCGCGGCCCGCTCCCTAGGCCCTAGGTCGGTCGCGCGGCGCGGGGGGCTCCCGCGCCGCGCCCCCGATGCCTCCCGCTCAACTCACCCGCAGCACCCCGGTCCGCAGCACGGCGCAGCGGCCAGCGGCTTCGTGGCCCGCACGAAGGCCGCCATGAAGCGCCCGTCCACGGCCCCGGCGAGAGCGTCCACGTCGAGTCCCGCGCCCTCCAGGAAGCCGCGCGCATCCTCCACGCGGTAGACCCGTGTGGGCTCCAGCGACGGGTTCTCGAATCCCGCTTCGCGGAGCAGGCCCTCGAACTCGGTGACCTCCAGGGCGCCCGCGATGCACCCCACCCAGAGCTCCATGCTCCGCCGCACCTCGGCCGGCACGGGGCCGCGCACCACCACGTCGGACACCGCCAGGCGGCCGCCCGGCTTCAGCACGCGGAACGCTTCTGCCAGCACGCGGCGCTTGTCGGCGGAGAGGTTGATGACGCAGTTGGAGATGATCACGTCCACGCTCGCGTCCGGGAGCGGGATCTCCTCGATGTGCCCCTTGAGGAACTCGACGTTGGCGGCGGCGACCTCGGCCGCGTTCTTCCGCGCCAGCTCCAGCATCTCGTCGGTCATGTCGAGCCCGTAGGCCTTCCCCGTCGGGCCCACCCGCTTCGCGGACAGGAGGACGTCGATCCCTCCGCCGCTCCCCAGATCCAGCACGACCTCGCCCGCCTTCAGATCGGCGAGCGCAGTCGGGTTGCCGCACCCCAGGGAGGCCAGCACCGCGGCCTCCGGGAGCGCCTCGGCGGTCAGGGCATCGTAGAGGTCGCTGGTGATGGGATCCTCCGAGCAGCAGCCCCCACCCGTCCCGCAGCACGACCCCTTCTCCCCCGCATCCAGCACCCGGAGCGCGGCCTTCCCGTAACGCTCCCGCACCACCTCGCGCACGTCGCTCATGCCATCCTCGTCATCAAGAAATGTTGATGTGTCACCGCAAAAAAACACCGCGTCACCCGCAGCAGCTTCCCCCGTGGCTCTCCCCGCACCCGTACGCCCCTGGTGCGCCTTCCGCGGAGCGGCGCTCCTCCAAGAAGGCCGTCATCCCGCCCAGCACCTCGGGGCGGAGGGAGTAGTACACCCAGCGTCCCTGCCGCCGGTCGCTCACCAGTCCCGCGTCCCGGAGCACCTTCAGGTGGAACGACAGCCGCGACTGGGCGGCGCCCACGGCATCCTGGAGCTCGCACACGCACCGCTCGTGTCCGGTGAGCAACTCCAGGACCTGGAGCCGCGTCTCGTCCGAGAGCGCGTGGAACCAGTGGGCCACCTGGGTCAGATCGGGTTGGGTCGCCTTCATGCCCTGGAATTACATCAACGGAATTTGGTTCGTCAAGGGCAGGCGCGTCAGTCCGTCCGCGAGAGCCGGAGCGTCAGCCCTTCTTGGGCGTCCCCGTCTCCACCTCCCAGAGGCCCAGGAGGTACTCCTCGTAGCGGTCGGGGTGCTCGACGTAGTCGTCCCGCCACACCTCGAACGGGGGCAGATGGACCTTGGCCGAGAGCCAGTCGGTGGCGAGGTGCACCATCTCGACGTACGACAGGTCTCCGCCACCTCCCTTCTCCCGATGCGCCCTCTGCGCGAGCAGGTAGATCTCGTCGGGACTCAGGTAGAGCAGGAGGTCGGCCAGCTGGGCCGAGCAGTAGTCCAGGTACTTGGCGCGCAGGACTTCGAGCGGCTCGGTCGAGCCCGTCCGGCCTGCGTCCACGGCGCTCCTCCGGCTGGACATGGAACACCCCTTCGGGTCGCGGCGCGCGACTGCGGGCCCGAAGGTCCTATCGCGCCAAACCTATGACTCGAAGGGGCGGGAAACGCAAGCCTCAGGTCGAGGGATGCACGACCTCCGGGACCATACCGGTGGTGTCCCGCTGCGTCTGATCACGCAAGTGGCTGTAGATGGAGCGACGCGTCAACCCGTACAGCACGACACGGCTCAGGAACTCCGGGTCGGTCTTCTGGACCTCTTCGGCCTGGGCGGCGACGTCGCGCGGCAAGCGCACGTTCAACTGCACGGAACACGTCTCCCACATAGACGGAACTACCCCTGGGGTTGGCGGTGGAGGAGCCGAGCTGTTCTCGAGGAACTGGGCACCTGCCGCGAGTGCGGGCAGGGCTGCGACCGGAGGAGCCTCGCTTCGTCGAAGCGAGGACTACGTTAAGGCTCCGCTCCGGGGGGCGCAACCCCTTTGAAGTGCGCGAAGGGCTGTCGCAGCTTATCCGGAACTTGTTGTCCCACAATGAGTTAGCTTTTCGTCGATTTGTCAAATCCACCTGTTCCCAAACCGCCCCGCAGCTTATCGCCGGCGAGCTTGACGCGACGTTTTGACTAGGCCGGGCGCGGGGTTCCGGACACACCCGACGTGGAGGAGCGTGGCCTTTCCGTGACGGGATAATCCGGAAAAACAGGTCAGGGAAGCGCGGACCGTAGGAAGGCTTCCAGCGCCTGGTGCTCGAAGGAGAGGAAGCGCTCGCGGAGCTCGCCCGCATCGGACTCGCAGAACACCGCCGCCGTACGGTGCGCCCGACCCGAGCCCTCCTCCTCGAAGGAGATGTACCCACGCCACAGGCCCGCCTCGCGGAAGGAGCGCAGGTGGGCGAGCCAGGCACGGCCCTGCACCTCCAGGCTCCGGACCTCCATCGTCGACGGAGTGTCGGCGGTGGGAACGTCGGCGGACTCCTCCAGGTCGTCGAAGTGCCCCCCGGGGTTCGCCCGCAGATCCTCCCTCCACACCTCGAAGGGCGGGAGCGGGAGGAGGGCCCTGCAGTACCGGACGAGGAGCGCCAAGGGGTCCGCCTCGCCTCCGTCGGCCAGGGCGTCGGCCCTCCTCGCCTCGTCGCGTGCACGGCGGTACAAGGGCCGCACGGCCTCCCGGGGGATGAGCTGCACCAGCCGAGAAGCCTGGCGACGACAGTAGCCTTCGTAGCGCTCCCGGAGTTCCGGCTCCGCTACGTGTCGGAGAGGGTCGGGCCCGATCGCGGTGCTCTGCCCGACGACCATCAGTGCACGGAGGTGGACAGGGGCGCGGCGGCGTTGATGCGCACGGGCCGGAAGCGAGGCTCGCCGACGCGGAGCCCCGCCAGCGTCTCGCGGACGCCGAACGTCTCGACGACGCGCTCCATGGCGTTGAAGCGGTCTGGCTCGAAACGGGCCACGAGGGCTCCCAGCCCCCTGCGCATGGAGGCAAGGCTCTCCCGGGCCTCGGCGAGGCTCTCGGGGAGGGGGAGCCTCACCTGGTAGTCCAGCGAGTCGGTGTCTCGGACCGGGACCAGCCTGCGCACCTCTCCGACCGGGAACGCCGACAGAAGGGCGTGCTCCAGCTGGGCGTCGGGCTGCTGCAGCGCTGTGCGGAAGACCAGGGCGCAGGCGTCGTAGTCCAGGTGCACGCGGGTGAGCCGCCCCGGACCCATGATGATGCGGATGGACGTCCCCTCGTGGAGATCCAGATCGCTGCAGATGTCCCGGAAGCCGATGCGCAGGAAGGAGGGCCTGGTGAGCGGGCCGAAGCCCACCCGCTCGAGCACGCGCAGGCCGAGGCGGAACGCATAGGGGCGCAGGGCATCCCCGGCGGTCCCGCCGGACGCAGCGGCGGTGACGAGGGACGCCACGTGCTCCAGGGTCGGCTCGTAGACCCAATCCAGCACCACCAGCTCGGTGCTCAGGTCCAGGACCTTGAGGTGGCCGCTCCCCAGGTCCAGGGCCTCTGCCGAGGAGGCAAATCGGCCCTCCACCACCAGGGCGAGACCGATGTCCTCGATGCGCCCTCCGGGCGTGTCCATCTCGTGGACGTCCCGGTACTGCACGACGGCACGCGTCAGCGGAAGCTCGCAGGTTCCGGGAACGTCTCCCATCGCCTCCGGGAGCGTCTCGGTCAGCAGGCTCGGGTTCATCGGTCTCTCCAATTCCAGGCGCAAGGATGCGTTGACACCCGGCCGGCGGACCGACTAACTTGACCCTTGCCAAGGAAGTCGGGTCGGGCCGCCAAGCCCGTGCCTTCGGGGAGCGTCTCCGGTGCCAGCCGTAGACGCTCCTCTTCTTTTCGTGTCTCGTCGTTCCCTCGGGCCGCCCGTGGGCGCTGTCCCCACCCCGGCTGCGCGGGGAAAAAGAACCCGGCCCTCGAGCCGGGTGCGCCTCCCCCGCCCGGGTCTGGAGCCCTCCAGGCGGCCACTTCACGGAGCCCCTGCCAGGGGGCCCGCTGCTACGATAACCATCTGTTTACGGGTGGAGCAAGGATGGCGTTCTCCTGCGCTTGCCCCCCGGGTTCCCCGCGGACATCTTCCGGCGACCGCCGGACCCTCAGCCCCGCCTCGACAGGCCGATGCCCACCCTCACCGAACGCAGGCGCTCCGTCGCGTTCCTCGACCTCGAAGACGTCACCTGGGCCTGCTTCCTGGTCACCTATCCGGGCGCTGGGAGCTACCGCTGGCACGGCTTCTTCTCCTTCCGCCCCGGGAGCGGGGAGGCCGAAGAGGACGAGGTGCGCACCGCCGACATCTTCATCGAGGACTCGGAGGCGGAGATCCACGAGAAGGCCCGGAGCCTCGGGCGCCCCCTCCTCAACGGCCTCCTCGCCTCGGCGCTCCACGCCGCGCGCCGCAAGGCGGGGGACGCACCCCGCCTACGCGCCCGGTTCCGCGAGCTGCTCAGGGACAACGCCCGGCAGCTGGCGGGGGATTGGTCGGGCGCGGCCTCCGGCGCCCCGGACGAAGGAGCGCTGCAGTCGCTCTACGCCTCCTATCGCCTGGACCAGGTGGCGCACCTCATCTGCCTGCTGGACCCCAGGGACTTCGAGAAGGCGGTGGACCGGATCCTGGAGGGGAAGCGCGTGGACTTCCGCACCTCGGACCTGGTGCAGTTCTCCATGATGGTGGTGGAGCACATCGAAGGTCTCCTCCCCCTCCCCCCCTTCGAGGTGTGGGCGGAGGACTTCCTGGCCAACCCCGATGCGTACCGGCTCTACGCCCACACCTTGCACCGGGAAGGCCGTCTCCCTTAGCTTTCTGAGCTTTTCCCCGTTTTGGTCCTTACCTAGGAGCGTGATCGTCTTGGAAGTGGTCATCCAGGAGAACGAGAGCCTCGAGCGAGCGCTGCGCCGCTTCAAGCGGAAGGTGCAGCGATCCGGCCTCTACTCCGAGCTGCGGAAGCGTCGGTACTACGAGAAGCCCAGCGCCCAGAAGAAGCGGAAGCGCGAGGCGGCGATCCGGCGTGAGCGTAGGCGGCAGCGGCGGGGCCGGCGCCCAGTCTAGGCCCTCACCAAGCGTGATGGTGGAGGGTGGCCCAAAACGAAGAACCGGAAAGGCTTATCTTTGTTGGAGTTAGCGTGGTTCAGCGAAGAGTCACGGCTCCAACAGAAGAGGCCTTTCCGGTGAAGAGAATATCGGTC
>DATIKQ010000117.1:0-36975 GCA_035477395.1 Longimicrobiales bacterium | reverse complement strand
CAGGTGGAAGCGCGGATGGCGTTGCAACCAGGCCTTGACGCGGTCGTGTTTGTGCGTGGAGTAGTTGTCCACGATCAGGTGGAGGTCAAGCTCCGCGGGTGTTTCGGCATCGATCTTGTTCAGGAACCGGATCAACTCTTGATGCCGATGGCGGGGCATACAGTCGCAGTGCGCGCACCACCGTCACGTCTTCCGGCCTCACCGGTGACTCCCGGTACACGTCGGTGAGGAGGAGCGGCCGCGCGACCACGGTCGTGCATGCCGACAGCGGCAGCAGCGAGGCGAGCAGCAAGGCGACGGGCGCGGGGCACCGGGGCGGACGGCGGCGGTTCCTGTTCACGGAACCAGGATAGGGCGCTTCCGCTCCCCCGGCGACGCCGCCGCTGACGGCCTCAGCTTCCCAGCGCCGACACGGGGTCCACAGCCGTGGCCTTCCGGGCGGGCAGGACGCACGCCGCCAGCCCCACCAGCGCCAGCACCACCGCGACCGCAGCCATGACCCTGGGGTCCGCCGCCTCGATGCCGAAGAGCACCGACTGCATCGTGCGCGTCAGGAGGAGCGCGGCCGCGATGCCCACCACCAGTCCCACCGCCGTCACGCGCATCCCCTGAACCACGACGCTCCTGAACACGTCCTCCGGGGCGCTCCCCATGGCCATGCGGATCCCGATCTCCTTGCGCCTCTGGCTGACCGAATAGGCCAGGGACCCGTAGATCCCCACCACGGCCAGGAAGAGCGCCACGCCGGCGAACACCCCCAGCAACATGAGGGGGACCTTCCTGCCCGTGAGCGAGTCGTCGATGCGCTGGAGCATGGTCTCGGTGCCGAAGAGCGGGAGCTCCGAGTCCATGCGCGCCACCACGTCGCGTAGCGCCGGGGTGATGGCTGCTGGCTCGGTGGCCGTGCGCACCACCAGCGACTGCGTCCCTGGCACCTGCTGCCGGTACGGGAAGTAGTAGGCGCCGACGTGCTCCGACGCGGGCGCGGTGAGATCGTTCTGCTTGATGGTCCGCACGACCCCGACGATGGTGTAGAGGTTGTCGGGCCCGACGCTGTCCGACACGAGACCCTCGCCGTCCACCATGCGCTCGCCCACCGGGCTCCGGTCCTTCCAGTACCGCCGCGCCAGCCACTCGTCCACGATCATGACGTTCGGAACGTCGGGGCCGTCGGAGTCCAGGAACTCCCGCCCCTCCAGGAGCTCGATCCCCATGGCCGCGAAGTAGTCCGTTCCCACCACGTTCTGGAAGGGCGACAGGACCGACTCGCCGGGCGGCGGCACGTACCCCTCGGGGATGATGACGCTGCTCGAGTTGTCACCCGTGAACGGGAGCTGGGCCGTGAGGCTGGCAGCCTCGACACCCGGGAGCGCGCGGACTCCGGCGAGGAGCTCGTCCCAGAACTGCCGCCTCTGCTCTTCGTTCCCGTAGCGGACGGAGGGGAGCGACACGAACCCGGTCATGACCCGGCCGGGCTCGAACCCCGGGTCCACGGAGAGCGCGGCCCGGAAGCTCATGAGCAGGAGTCCGGCGCCGATGAGGAGCACGAATGCCAGCGCGACCTGGCTCGTCACCAGCGCGTTCCGGGTCCATACGGCCCTGTGGCTCGCCGTGCCCGTGCGCCCGCCGGTGCGGAACACCGGGGTGAGGTCGCCACGCATGATCTGCGCCATGGGGATGGCGCCGAAGACGAGCCCCGCGCCCACCGCGAGCACCAGCGTGAAGGCCAGCACAGGGCCGTCGATCCCGATGGCCGTACCCCTGGGCATGTCCTCCACCCCCATCCCCATGAGGAGACGGAGCCCCACCGCCCCCAGCCCGACGCCGAGCACCCCACCCATGACCCCGATCACCACCGCCTCGGTGAGGACCTGGCGGGCCACCCGGGCCCGCGGCGCCCCCAGCGCCAGCTTGGTGGCCACCTCACCCACCCGGCTCTGGGCCCGGGCGAGCATGAGGTTCGCGATGTTCACGCACCCGATGAGGAACACCAGCGCCACCCCGCCCCACAACAGGTAGAGGACGGGCGCGATGTCGCGCACCAGCTCGTCCTGGGCGCCCACCACCACGGTGTGATAGCCCGCGTCCTCCAGGATCTGCTTGGCGTTGGGGACCGGCCACTGCTCGATGAGCGACCGGTTGAGCGCGTCGTTCTGCGCCACGGCCTGCTCGATGGTGGCGCCGGGCGCCAGGCGGGCCAGCATGCCGAAGTTGTTGCTGTGCCAGGAGTCGAGCTGGCGGTCCCGGTCGGTGAACGCGATGGGCACGACGAAGCGGGTATCCGCGGCGCCCGGCATCTCGAACCCGGGCGCGAGCACGCCCACCACCTCGTACGGACGCCCGCTGATGCGCATCTCCTTGCCCAACACCTGCGGGTCGGCGCCGAACACCTCGCGCCAGTAGGCGTCGGTGAGGATCACCTTGAACTGGTTCCCGTCCACCATCTCGTCCTCGGTGAACGCCCGGCCCATGGCCGGCTCCACCCTGAGCAGGGGGAAGAACGAGGGCGTGACGCGCAGCGAGCGCACCCGCTCCGCCGAGCCCGCCTCCCCTACCGTGCTGCCCGCGGGCTGGAAGAGCGCCACCTCCTCGAACGCGGGGACGTTCTCCCGACGCTGGAAGAAGTCCACGGTGCCGCTGGAGCCCCGCGGGGCGCCGGCAGCGGGATAGCTGTTGTAGACGGTCACCACGCGGTCCGGCTGATCGAACGGGAGCGGCTCCAGGAGCACCGTGTGGATGACGCTGTAGATGGCCACGTTGGCGCCGATGCACACGGCCAGGGTGAGGAGGACCGTGGCGGCGAACGTGCGCTCCTTCAGGAGGAGCTTCAGGCCGAAGCGGACGTCGCGGAACAGGGTCTCCATGGCGTTCACCCTCACGAGGACGGGGAGCCGGGGAACTCCGCGGTGCGCGGAGCGCCGGCCCCGCAGATCCTGACGGCGGCGTGGAAGGGAGGGTTTCAGGCTCCGGGAGAGGAGGGACCCGCCCGCATGGCGCTTCCGGGCGCCGCTGCCGTACTCTCCTCCCAGCGGGACGTGGGCGCCCGCACACCCCGGCTTCGCCCCCGCGTGGGCAGGAGGCCCAATGTCCGTTTCCCGCCGCTCGTTCGTCACGGCCCTCGCGGCCGCCTCGGTGGCACCGGTGCGCCTGGCTGCAGGCGCGACCCCGCCCCCTGCCCCCCTCCAGATGTCCGGACGCTTCGACCCCTGGGTAGAGGTGGACGCCTCCGCGGTTCTGGACAACGCCGCCACGCTGGCCCGCCTCGCCGGCGGGCGCCCCCTCCTGGCGGTGGTGAAGAACAACGGCTACGGGGCGGGCTACGCCGAAGCAGCGCGCATCCTGGGCGGATCCCCCCACGTGGAGGGGTTCGCGGTGGTGAAGACCGCCGAGGCGCACACGCTGCGGGACGCGGGGGTGACCAAGCCCGTCCTCCTCATGGCGGTCTACGCCGACGCCGACGGACCCGACCTGGTGCGCCGAGACGTCATGCTCGCCCCTTGCACCGACGACGGCGTCGAGCGCGCCATCCGCGCCGCCCGTGCCGCCGGGTGGCAGGCCGGCATCCACTTCTACGTGGACACGGGGCTCGGCCGCATGGGCGTGCCGGCCCACCGCGCGCTCCCTTTGATGGTGGCAGCGCGAAGCGCCCCGGAGCTCCGCGTGGAGGGGACGTTCATGACGTTCACCGAGGAGGCCGACTTCGACGCCGAGCAGCTCCGGCGCTTCCGGGAGCTGACCACGTCGGCGACAGCGCGGGGGCTGCAGGTGGGACGGCTCCACGCCGCATCGTCGCACTCCGTCTTCAACCGGCCCGACGGGTACCTGGATCTGGTGCGCCCCGGAATCAGCCTCTTCGGGGGTTATCCCACCGACGACGGGCGCGAGCGCTCCATCGCCGAGCTGCGCTGCGCGCTGCGCCTCCGGGCGCGCGTGGTGCGCGTCGAGCACATGCGCCCCGGCGACAGCGTGGGCTACGGCCGGCGCTGGGTGGCCGAGCGTCCCACGTGGACCGCCACCATCCCGGTGGGTCACACCGACGGCTATCCGCGCCAGGCGGTAAACGGCGCGCGCGTCCTCATAGGGGCCCGGCTCTACCCCGTCATCGGCGCGGTGAGCGCCAGCCACTGCATCGTGGAGGTGGGGGACGAGGCCACCGTCGCCGTGGGCGACGTAGCCACGCTCCTGGGGCCAGACCACCCCGCCATCGAGCCCAACGCGTTGGCCATGGCGACGGGCACGTCGGTCTACGACCGGCTCATGCACCTGAACCCCTCGATCCCGCGGGTCGTGCTCTAGCCACCGCGGGTCCGCCCCTCAGCGCACGAGCGGAAGCACCTTCTCCTCGACGAGCCGGAAGGCGCTGTTCCAGCGCCGGTCGGCCTCAGCGAGGTCGCACGCTGCGTCGCTGGTGGCCACCACGACGAGATCCTTGTGCGGAACCACGACGATGAGCTGCCCCGCGTATCCGGAGGCCCGGTAGCAGGGACCGCCGAGGCACTCGTACAGCCACCAGAAGTACCCGTAGGTCCTGGAGCCCCGGTGCGGCACGTCCAGGGAGATCTGGGGCGCGGTGGCCTGGGCGATCCAGGCCTCGGAGAGGATGCGCTTCCCCCCCCAGAGGCCCCCGTCCAGGAAGAGCCGCCCGAGCTTCACCATGTCCAGGGCCCGGATGCGGAGCCCTGCGGCCCCCACGCTGTACCCCTGCTTGTCGGTGTCCCACGTCGCGGGAGCGAAGCCGAGAGGGTCGAACAGCCGGCTCCTGGCATACGCCAGGCTCGACATCCCCACGGCCTCCTGGAGGACCACGCCGGCCAGATGCGCTCCGGCATCGCTGTACTGGAAATGCTCCCCGGGCGGGTGTTCGAGGGGCTTGTCCAGGTAGTACCGCACCTGGTTCGGCGAGGCCATCCAGTCGTCGTACTCCGTGCTCAGCCCTGTCTCGTACCTCCATGCGATCCCGCTGCTCATGGTCAGGAGGTGACGCAGCGTGATGGCGCGCTTCTCCTCCGGCAGCTCCGGGACGAGGCCGTCCACGTACGGGCCGATCGGCTCGTCCAGGCTCTGCAGGTGACCGTCGGCCAGCGCGATCCCGACGAGCGTGGAGGTGAGGCTCTTGGTCACGGACCAGACCAGGCTCAGGGAGTCGCGCGCGTGGCCCGCGAAATACGCCTCGGCGACGAGAACGCCGTGTCGCTCCACCAGCAGGCTGTGCACGGTCCCGGTCTTCCGCGCCGACGCAACCGCCTGGGCGAGCCCGCCTGCGTCGATCCCCTGTCCCTCCGCCAGGGGGAACAGAGGATCATCGGAGCACGCCGCGATGGCCAAGACGAGGCCAAGAACCAGGTTCATCCGCCGCATGGCGCACCACCTGACTCGGACAGGGTCGGGGGTCCCGCTTCGCCCAGCGCCGTCGTCTGGCGGTGCCCGGGCACCCCGGGCCAATATACCGGGGTCGCTCCAGTCCGTCGCACTCCATCCGGAGATAGGAGCATGTCCTCGATTCGTCGCATCCTCACCCTCGCCGCCCTGGCGCTCCTCTGCCTGCCCGCGCTCCTGCCTGCGCAGGCACAGGTCACTGACCCCGTGGCGTTCTTCGGCCACCAGATCGGCGCCGACTACGTGCTGCCCAACTACCAGGAACTCCTGGCCTACTGGCAGAAGCTGGACGCCGAGTCGGACCGGATCTCCGTCGTGGAGATCGGCAAGACTGCGGAAGGGCGCGCACAGCACATGGCCATCGTCACCAGCCCGGAGAACCACCGGAATCTCGAGCGCTACCGGCAGATCTCGGTGCGGCTCGCAAAGGCCGGGGGGGTGGACGAAGCCGAGGCGCGCCGCCTGGCCGCGGAGGGGAAGGCGGTGGTGTGGATCGACGGAGGCCTGCACGCCAGCGAGGTGCTCGGCGCCCAGCAACTCATCGAGACCACCCACAGGCTGGTGAGCGGCACCGACGCCGAGACCCGGCGCATCCTCGACGACGTCGTCGTGCTCCTGGTGCACGCCAACCCCGACGGCATGGAGCTGGTGTCCAACTGGTACATGCGCGAGCCCGAGCCCACCCGGCGCACGATCATGACCGTCCCGACGCTCTACCAGAAGTACGTGGGGCACGACAACAACCGCGACTTCTACGCCTCGACCCAGCCCGAGACCGAGAACATGAACCGGGTGCTCTACCACACCTGGTCCCCGCAGGTGGTCTACAACCACCACCAGACCGGCCCGACGGGACAGGTCATGTTCGCGCCTCCGTTCCGCGACCCGTACCCGCCGACGCTCCACCCCATGGTCCGCCTGGGCGTCGAGTTGTTCGGCAGCGCGATGCACAGCCGCTTCATCGCCGAGAACAAGCCCGGCGTCGGCACCCGGGAGGGCGCGGGCTACTCGACGTGGTACAACGGCGGCCTGCGCACCATGACGTACTTCCACAACATGATCGGGCTCCTCACGGAGACGAAGGGGAACCCGACGCCGGACCTGGACGAGGCGCGCTCGGACATCCCTCTCATCCCCCGCCTCCAGTTCCCCAGCAAGAACCTCCCCTTCCCCATCGCACCCCAGCGGGTGTCGTTCCGCACCGTCGTGGAGTACTCGGTCACGGCCAACTACGCGGTGCTCGACGCCGCCTCACGCTACCGCGAGACGCTGCTCTACAACGTCTACGCCATGGGCCGCGAGTCCATCCAGCGCGGAAGCAGGGACAGCTGGACGGTGACCTCCCGCGTGCTGGACTCCCTCTCCGCCGAGATGGAGCGCGTGCAGGGGCAGAGCGGCTACCGGTTCTCGGCGTCCTGCGACCGCGTGCGCACGGGGATGCCGCTGGCGCTGCAGCGGCCGTGCATGGGCGCCGACGAGGCGCAGCCGTTCTTCGAGAGATACCTCCGCGACCCGGCGAAGCGCGACGCCCGCGGCTACATCGTCCCCGCCGACCAGCCCGACTTCCCCACGGCGGTGAAGTTCGCCAACGCCCTCATGGAGACGGGCGTCGCCGTCGAGCGCGCCACCGCCGACTTCCAGGTGGCGGGCAAGCGGTACCCGAAGGGCTCGCTCGTGGTGCGCACGGCGCAGCCGTTCCGGCCGCACGTCCTGGACATGTTCGAGCCGCAGGACCACCCCAACGACTTCGAGTTCCCCGGAGGGCCGCCCATCCACCCCTATGACGCCGCCGGCTGGACGCTCGCCTTCCAGATGGGCGTGAAGTACGACCGCGTCCTCGACGCGTTCGAGGGTCCGTTCGAGAAGATCGCCGACTGGAACGCGAAGCCGCCGGCGGGGACGGTGGAGGCGGGACCGGCCCGAGGTTACCTGCTCTCGAGCGCACCCAACGACGCATTCCGCGCCGTGAGCCGCCTCCTCGCCGCGGGCCGGGAGGTCCACCGCCTCTCCGCCGCCTGGGAGCAGGGCGGACGGCGCTTCGAGGCCGGGACGTTCTTCGTGCCCGAGGGGCGGGGCGTGCGCGCTGGGCTGGAGGCCAGCGCCGCCGAGCTGGGGATCAGCGTCGCAGCAGCCGCCCAGCGGCCCGACGCGACCATGGTGCGCATCCGCCAGCCGCGCATCGCGATCTGGGACGAGTACGGCGGCTCCATGCCGTCGGGGTGGACGCGCTGGATCTTCGACCAGTTCGAGATCCCCTTCAAGGTGGTCTACGCGCCCGAGCTCGACGCCGGTAAGCTCCGCGACAGATACGACGTCATCATCTTCGTGGACGGCGGCGTCCCCGCCCGCGACGGCGGCGCGTCGGGGCCCGACCCGGCGCGCATCCCCACCGAGTACCGGCACATGCTGGGCCGCGTGAGCGTCGCCACCACCGTGCCCAAGCTCCGTGAGTTCCTGGAGAAGGGCGGCAAGGTCGTGACCATCGGACGCTCCACGGCGCTGGCCGGTCACCTCGGCTTCCCCGTGCGCGATCACCTTGTCGACCCGGCGACGGGCAGGCCCCTCACCGGCGAGAAGTACTTCGTGCCCGGGTCGGTGCTGCAGGTGAAGGTGGACAACACCCAGCCGCTGGCCTGGGGGATGCCCGAGCGCGTGGACGTGCTCTTCGACGAGTCGCCGGTGCTCGCGTTCGACCCCGGCGCCGCCGGCCTGAAGCGCGTGGCCTGGTACGACTCGAAGACGCCGCTCCGGAGCGGCTGGGCGTGGGGGCAGCACCACCTGGAGGGGGGCATCGCCGCCGCAGAGGCCACCGTGGGGACCGGGAAGCTCTTCCTCTTCGGGCCGGAGATCACGTTCCGCTCGCAGCCCCACGGCACGTACAAGTTCCTCTTCAACGCCATCTTCAACTGAGGCCGGCGCCGTGACCGCCATCGTCCGAGGCGGGAAGCCATGATCGCCATCGTCACCGGTGGCGCCCGGGGGATCGGCCGCGGGTGCGCCCTCGCCCTGGCTCAGAAGGGCTTCGACCTCGCCCTCGTGGACATCCTGGTCCCGGAGATGGAGCGGACCGGTTCGGAGATCCGCGCGCTGGGACGGGATGTGCGAACCTACGAGGCCGATGTAGCCGACTTCCGCCGCGCCCAGGAGGTGGTCGACGACGTGGTGGCGGCTTGGGGACGGGTGGACTTCCTCCTCAACAACGCGGGGCGCTCCAACCCGAAAGGGATCATGGAGATCACCGAGGAGGAGTGGGACGCCACCATCGACCTCAACCTGAAGAGCTGCTTCAACTGGATCCGGGCGGTGGCGCCCCCCATGAAGGCCCAGGGAGGCGGGCGCATCGCCAACATGAGCTCGCTGAACGCCTACTCGGGCGGCGTGACCAGCGCCGTGAGCAAGTTCTCCTACGCCGCCGCGAAGGCCGGGATCCTCGGCCTCACCCGGGCGCTGGCCAAGGAGCTGGCGCCCACCATCCACGTGAACGCCATCTGTCCCGGCGTGATCGAGACCGAGGTGGGGAACACGCTCACACGCGCCCGGGGGCCGGAGCTGGCCAAGGGGATCGCGCTGGGGCGCCTTGGCACGCCAGCCGACGTGGCGGAGGTGGTGGTGTTCCTGGCCACGTCGGAACCGTCGTTCATCACGGGACAGGACTTCGTGGTGGACGGGTTCCAGTGGGTGATGTGACGCGCGGGCCCACCCGCCCACGTCGCCGCCGGGGGCGATTCCGGTGAGCAACACCCAGGGATCGGCCCGCTCCCGCCGGGCGGTGACCGCCGCGGTGGTGGGGAACGTCCTGGAGTGGTACGACTTCGCCGTCTACTCCTTCCTGGCCGGAATCATAGGGAAGACGTTCTTCCCTTCCGGCGACCCCACCGCCGAGCTCATGGCCTCGTTCGCCGTGTTCGGCGTCGGGTTCCTGGCCCGTCCCCTGGGGGGGGTCGTCATCGGCCGCCTCGGAGACGTGAAGGGCCGCAAAGCCGCGCTCCTCGTCACCATCTTCATCATGGCCACCGGCACCGTGCTCATGGGGCTGGCGCCATCGTACGCCTCCGTGGGGATCGCAGGCCCCGCCGTCATCCTTCTCGCCCGCCTCATGCAAGGGTTCAGCGCCGGCGGGGAGTGGGGCGGGTCCACCGCGTTCATCGTGGAGTGGGCCCCGGAGGGGAAGCGCGGGTGGTACGGCTCCTTCCAGCAGATGAGCGTGGGCGCCGGGCTCCTCCTGGGATCGGGGACGGCCGCGCTGCTCAGCACGATACTCACCGTCCAGGACATGGAAGCGTGGGGGTGGCGCATCCCCTTCCTGCTGGGCGGGCTCCTGGGGCCGGTCGGGCTCTGGATGCGCCGCACGCTCGAGGAGACGCCTGCGTTCGCACACGCTCGCGAGCAGGCGCCCCACGCCGGGCCCCGGCCCGTCACGCTCGCCGCGCGCGCGTTCGGGTTCACCGTCCTCTGGACGGTGTCGTACTACATCTTCCTCAACTACATGCCCTCGTTCACCGAGCGCTACGCGCAGCTGACCCGCGCCCAGTCGCTCTGGTCGAACACCGTGGGGCTCGTGGTGCTGGTGGCGGCGATCCCCGCCTGGGGAGCCCTCTCGGACCGAGTGGGCCGGCGCCCCCTCCTCCTCGCGTGCTGCGCCGCGTTCCTGTTCCTCCCCTGGCCCGTGGGCACGTTCCTGACGTCGGGCCCGTCCTTCGGCGCCATCATCGCGCTCCAGGTGTTCATGGCCGTGGTGATCGCGCTGTTCTCGGGCACGGGGCCCGCGGCCATCGCCGAGATCTTCCCCACGCGCAGCCGCTCCACCTGGATGACCACCGGGTACGCGTTGGCCGTCGCGATCTTCGGCGGGTTCGCCCCCTACATCGCCACCTGGCTCATACGGGAGACTGGGTCGCCCATCGCGTGGGTGTACTACGTGATGGCCGCGGCGGTGGTCTCGGGGATGGTGATCTGGAGGCTGGAGGAGACGGCGTTCAAGCCGCTGAGGTAGGGGGGAATAGCGCGCACCGGACCGTGGCCCGAGCACGTCACGCCTCGCCCCGCCCTTCGCCGCTAGGGCATCTCCGCTTCGCGGCACCAGTGCGCGAAGGGCACCACCACGATCCGGCCGCTCTGCACGTGCCGTTCACCGAGATGGACCTGGTAGAAGACGGGGATGTCCGTCCGCTCCGCGAAGTACCGCGCCGCCGGGCTGATCGCGCGCTCGCCGGCCTTGCACTCCACGGCGAACACCGGAGCGCGGTCGCGGAGCACGACGAAATCGACTTCGCGCCCGTCGGTGTCGCGCAGGAAGCGGAGGTCCATGCGGTGCCCTTCCGTGTCCTCCTGCCAATGGCAGTACTTCAGGAGCTGGGCCGCGACGAGATTCTCGAATCTCGGGCCCACATCCGGCACCGCGGACCAATCCCACAGGTACAGCTTCTGCTGCTTCTTGAGCGCGCGGATCCGTGGCGCACCGAACGGCGGGACCCGGAAGCACACGTAGAGGTTCTCCAGGATCGTGATCCACCGCTCAGCGGTCTTGAAGTCGACCTGTAGATCCTCCCGCAGGCTCGCGACCGACAGCAGGGAGCCGACGCGCGACGGCAGCAAGTCGATGAGCTCCTCGATGAGCGACACCTCCCTGACGCGCTCGAGGTCGCGCAGGTCGTCACGCACGACGCGCGTCATCCGCTCGCGGTGCCAGAGGCGAAGTGCGCGGTCGCTTTGTGCGAGCAGAGGCTCGGGGAAGCCTCCGAACTTGAGCAGCCCGGCGACGGTCTCACGGTCGGGCGCGCCCGCCGTGCCGGAGAGCTCGTTCAGCGAGAAGGGGTGCAGCCGGAAGTGCCGGAAGCGCCCTGCCAGGGAGTCACCCCCCTTGCGGTAGTGATCCAGACGCGCCGATCCCGTGACCACGAATCGACGAACGCTCCTCTCCGTGTCGTACAGGCCCTTCACCAGATTCCGCCAGCGCGCGTACTTGTGGATTTCGTCCAGCACCACCAGAGGCTGCGCGGCCGGCAACTCCCCCCGACGCAGCGCCGGGCGGACCTTGGGATCGTCCCAATTCAGATACGCCGGATGGCGTTCCGTCGCGCGCGGCCCGATCAGGGAGAGTGCGAGCGTGGTCTTGCCGACCTGCCTGGGCCCGCCGACGAACGCCATCTTGTGTGCGAGGGCATCAGCGATGTGGGGCGCGAGGTAGCGTGCGAGGGTCATGGCTGGCCTGGGGCGAGAAGATGATATATTGGACAATAGTCCATTTTGTTCATCTGTAAAGTGGACTGTGTACGATTTCTGGATCCGAGACGTCGGTCGCCAAGTTCCTGACCTCGGGGCCGGCCTTCGGTGCCATCTTCGCATTGGTGAAGAGCGGGGAGGTCGTCCCCACGGAGTGAGGGGACTTCCACGCGGGGCGGCCTCCTCCCTGCTTGCCCCCCCCCACCCCCCTCCGGCTAGCGTCCCCATCAGCCAGCAGGGCGTCGGGACCTCCCCTCCCTCCCCTGTGACTCTCCTCTCCCAGGGAAGCCACAGTGTCCGGAATCGAGGTCCACCTCATGAGATCCCTTCGCACTTCGTTCCCCATCCTCGCCGGCATCGTGCTCGGCGCCGGAGTCCTGCCGGGGGCCCTGGCCGCTCCCGCCCGAGCCCAGAACAAGCCGGAGGCCTCACCGATCATAGCCGGGCTCCTCCCGTCCAACAGCTCCATCCGGGGCGGGGAGTTCAATCTCGCCGGCGAGATGGGCCTGGGGAGCGGCGCGGCCGATCTTCCCTTCGACCATCCGTGCCTCAGGTCCAGCAAGTTCCCTGGCCGCGTGAGCATCGCCCTGACCTACTACGGCGGCGAGATGGCCCAGATGCTCCAGATGCAGGGCCCCATGGTGAACGAGCAGACGCTCGAGAACGCGATGGGGAGCATGGACGGCCCCGGGGAATCCCCCATGCGGGAGAAGCTCGGAATCGGCGAGATCGTCTACGTCTACACCGAGTCCACGTGCCAGCCTGAGACCATCGACACCGGGGGGCCGGCGCGCACCTATCCGCCCACGCCCCGCGTCAAGATCATCGGGGTCGCCCTCACGGCGAACGCGCGCCTCGAGGTAGATCTCGGGGGGGGGATCCCCCTGGACCAGGCGAAGGGCGCCGTCGCCGAGATCTTCGAGAAGCTGGCGAAGACCGACTTCAGCAAGGCCAAGTGAGGAGCGCACCCGTGCACACGCCATCCGCGATCATCCGGGTCGCCGCCGCGGCCACCGTGCTCCTGGTCTCAGCCCCGGCTCTGGCCGCCCAGCAGCAGGACGCCAGGGGGTGTGAGGACCATCCGCTCATCACCCGGATGCCGAACTACTGGATCCACCACTGCCCGGCGAAACAGTTCGACGCGTATGCCTTCACCGTGGGCCCGAACAAGAGGACGGAGTCCGTCGAGGGCCAGGTGTGGAACTACAGCTACTACCCGCAGGCCACGCTCAAGCCGGTCCCGAGCGAGCTCCAGATCCAGCGCAACTTCGAGAACGCCATCACCCAGCAGGGGGGCACGCTCGTCTACGGCGAGAAGAGCCGGCAGACGTTCAAGCTGGACCAGGGCGGCCAGGAGATCTGGATCGAGGTCACCAGCGACTTCACGGGCAAGTACGGGTTCACCATCGTGCAGAAGGCCGGCATGGCGCAGGACATCGTGGTGGATGCCGCCGGGCTGGCCAAAGGGCTCAAGGCCGCGGGTCACATGGCCGTGAGCGGAATCCTGTTCGACACCGGCGAGGCGACCATCAAGGCCGAGTCGGCCGCGGCCATCGCCGAGGTGGCGAAGCTCCTCCAGTCCGACCCCGCGCTCAAGGTCTTCGTCGTGGGCCACACCGACACGGTCGGGTCGGTGGAGAGCAACCTGACGCTCTCGCAGGCGCGGGCCGAGGCAGTGGTGCAGGCGCTCGTGCGCGACCACGGCATCGCCGCCGCGCGGCTGCGGTCCTTCGGGTGCGGGCCCTTCGCGCCGGTGACCACCAACGACACGGAGGAGGGACGGGCGAGAAACCGCCGCGTCGAGCTGGTCAAGCAATAGGGTCGGCCGGGCGCCGGCCGCCCGTCAGGGCTCGCGCTCCCCTCCCGACCAGTCCTCCACCACCAGCCCAGGGACACGCCCGAACTCCCTGACGTTCCCCGTGGCCAGCGACAGGCCGCGGCCGACGCAGGTGGCGGCGAGCCAGAGGTCGTGGACTCCGACGAGCTCACCCCTCTGGGCCAGCTCGGCCCACAGCCGCGCGTGGGTCCGTGCGGTGAGCAGGTCCACGCCCAGGAGCGGGAACTCGTCCAGGATCGCCTCGACGAACGCGGCCCGCCGTGCGCGTACGTTGCGGTCGGTCGCCCGGTGCACGCCGTGTAGTAGCTCGCTTGCCGTGACGACCGACAGGAAGACATCCTCGTCTTCCCGGCCCGCGATGCGCGCGGAGAGATCGAGCCGGCCCCGTTCGTGCTCGATGAGCACCGAAGCGTCGATCAGGATGCCCACGGGTCCCGCTCCGCCCGCCCCGACTCCGCGCGGGCGGCGTCCAGGTCGGAACCCAGCGCCTCCGCCTCGACGGGACCCAGGCCCGGGAGATCCGCGAGGATCGCCGGGAGCTCGCCGAGCCGCCGCCCCCTCGGCGCGGGAATGAGCTCAGCCACCGGGCGGTTGCCGCGGACCACCGTGAACCGCTCTCCCCTGTAGGCCACGCGGTTCACCAGGTCGGCCAGGTTGCGGGCCAGGTGCGTGATCGAGATCTGGCTCATGGAATATGATAGTATGATTATCGTATTCCCGCCACCGGGCGCCCCTCCCTGGCCGCACCGCTCGCGGCACGCTACATCCGATTCGCCACCCCGGATGGAGCGCATCATGGCCGACCCGACCGCAAGTTCCTCCCCCACCGACCCTCAGCCCTGGCAGTGGCCCGAGGAGCGCTGGCGCTCGCTCGTCGCCCAGGTCCGCGCCGGCCGGCCCCTCAGGCCCAAGGCGTGGAAGGGGGGCGCCCGCTGCGCGGTCGCCCTGTCGTTCGACTCGGACCACGAGACCAACGAGCTGCGCGACGGTGGCAGGTCCATCGGCAGGATGGCCTGGGGGGAGTACGGCAGCCGAAGGGGCGTGCCCCGCATCCTGGAGCTGCTCGCGAAGCACGACGTGCGCGCCACCTTCTTCGTGCCGGCGGTGTCTGCGCTCCTCCATCCGGACGAACAGCGCAACGTCGTCGCCGAGGGGCACGAGGTCGGCATCCACGGGTGGATCCACGAGCTGAACTCCGTCCTCCCCTACGAGGCCGAGCGCGACCTCATGCTCCGCTCCGCCGACGCGCTCGAGCGCGTCACGGGGAGGCGGCCGGTTGGGCTGCGCACCCCGTCCTGGGACTTCAGCCCCTCGACGCTGCGCATCGAGCGGGAGATGGGGCTCCTCTACGACTCGTCCCTGATGGCCGACGTGGACTGCTACGAGCTCCTGGAAAACGGGGAGCCCACGGGGATCGTGGAGCTCCCGGTGGAGTGGATGAGGGACGACGCCGTCTATTTCGGGATGCACCGGTTCCAGTCGCTGCGGCCGCAGATGCCGGTGGAGGCCGTCTTCGACGTCTTCCGCCGCGAGATGGAGGCAGCGTGGGCCGAGGGAGGCATCTTCCAGCTCACCATGCACCCCCACCACATCGCGTACCGGTCCAGGCTCTGGATGGTGGAGGAGCTGATCCGCCTGGCGAAGTCCATGGGCGACGTCTGGTTCGCGACGCACGGAGAGGTGGCGGCATGGGCAAAGGACAACGCGGAGGAGACGCGATGAGAAGAGCGGGCAAGGTGCTCGGCGCCGTTGCGGCGGTGGCGGTGGTGGGAATCGCATGGGGTGCGGCGCCCGCCGTGCCAGAACCAGGCGCGCCGGCCACGGGTGCGCGCGCCGCTCCCACCTCGGTGGTCCTCGGCTACTACCAGTGCATCCGCTCGGAGGTGGGCAAGGTAGACGCGTTCATGGCCGAGGTGCAGGCGCCCCTCATGGACGCGCTGGTGCGCGAGGGGCTCTGGCTCCGCTGGAGCTGGCTCACCCACCGCTACGGAGACGAGTGGAACCGGGTCATCGTGTACGAGGCCCCGGACCTGCAGACGCACCTCCGGGCCTCGGCGGAGCTGACCCGGCGCCTCGCGGAAGCGCACCCCGGGCCGAACCCCTTCGTGCAGTTCTGCGACGCGCACAAGGACAACCTGTACACCCGGACGCTGCCCTAGCGCCGAGGCCGTCCTGTCCCCGGCCCCGCGGCTGCGCTAGCGTTCAAGGAGCGCCCCCCCAGGGGCCGACCACCGTTCCCGGACCTTCTCGACGCCGGCGTCCCGCGTGTGGCGCTGGCCATTCGGTATTCTCGGAGGAACCATGCCCGCTGCCGGCCATCACAAGTTCGAAGATGAGTGGCTCGTTCCCCTCGTCCGGGAGACCCCGGGGCTGACCGAGGAGATCCTCACCGGGTGGAGGGCCCAGGGAAGGCGCTTCGTCTCCCAGGCTCTGGTGGATCAGGGGCTTCGCACCTTCGAGGAGCTGGGTGAGGCCATCCTCCGCAAGTACCGCATCGCCTTCGCCGCTCCCGACCTGGATAGCATCGACCGGAACCTCCTGTCGCTGGTGCCGGAGAAGGTCTGCCGGAAGCACGGGTTGGCGCCGAGCAGCCAATCGAATCGCTCCGTCTCCGTGCTCATGCCGAACCCCATGGACCACGACGCGCAGCAGCAGGTCGAGTGGGCTTCGGGTCGGGACGTGGTGCCGGTGTTCTGCCTTCCCGACCACCTGGAGCGGCTCCTCCTGAAGCTGGTCACGCCCGATGCGGTGATCTACGACATGCTCGAGCGGCTGGAGTTCGAGGGCCAGGTCGAAGTCGTCGGTGGCGAAGAGGAGGAGGTGGCGGCGGCCGAGGTGACGGAGGTGAAGGCGCCGGTGGTCCGCCTGGCCAACGCCATCATCGCCGATGCCGTCACCCGGGGCGCTTCCGACATCCACATCGAGCACGACGAGCAGGCCACGGTGGTCCGGTACCGGATCGACGGGCTCCTGCGCAAGGTCATGGTCCTGCCGCGGTACGTGGGCGCGGGACCGCTGGTTTCGAGGATCAAGATCATGGCCGGGCTCGATCTGGCGGAGCGGCGCCGGCCCCAGGACGGGCGCGCCAAGCTGAAGGTGAACGGCGCCGAGGTCGGGCTGCGCGTCTCCACCCTCCCCACCCGCATGGGGGAGAAGGTGGTGTTCCGCATCCTGGACGAGCGCGTGGCCCACGTTCCCCTGGACCGCCTCGGCTTCCACGGGGACGTCCTGGAGCGGCTGGAGCACCTCATCAGCAAGGAAGAGGGCATCGTGCTGGTCACCGGGCCCACGGGCTCGGGAAAGACGACCACGCTCTACTCCGTCCTGAACCGCCGCAACGCGGAGGACGTGAACATCGTCACCGTCGAGGACCCGGTTGAGTATCGCCTCCCCGGCGTCGGGCAGGTGCAGGTCAACGAGCGCCAGGGGCTCACGTTCGCGGCCGTGCTGCGCTCCGTCCTCCGGCAGGATCCCGACATCATCATGCTGGGCGAAATCCGCGACGCGGAGACCGCCGACATCGCCTGTCAGGCGGCGCTCACGGGCCACCTGGTGCTGTCCACGCTCCACACCAACGACGCGGTCACCGCGGTGGCGAGGCTCGAGGACATGGGCGTGGAGCGCTTCAAGCTGGCCAGCGGGCTCAACGGAGTCACGGCCCAGCGCCTGGTGCGCAAGGTCTGTGCCGCCTGCTCCAAGCCCGTCGAGGCCGCCCAGGTCTCGGCCGACCTGGATGCCGCGCTGCGCAGGCGCGACATCTCCACCACGCTCCGCCAGGCGGTGGGGTGCGCCGAGTGCAACCACACGGGCTACAAGGGACGGATGTCCCTCATCGAGCTCCTGGAGATCCCCGAGGCTCTGAAGGACCGCATCGCCGCCGGCGCGGGAACCGAGGAGCTGCGCGAAGAGGCCCTCGCGCTCGGGTGCCTGCACACCATGACCGAGGACATCCTCCGGCACCTCGCCGACGGGCACACCACCTGGGACGAGGTGCAGACGCATCTCGACCTGGGCGAAGCCGGAGGAACGGAGAAGGCCGCCCGGCGCGCGCCGGAAGCCGGTGCGCAGGCGACGCCCTCCGCTGTCGTCACCCCCGCGACCCCGCCGGCCGCGGTGGCCGCATCAGCCCCTGCAGCGGAGCCCGGACCCAGCACGCCCGGGCGCCCGGCCAGCGCGGTCCTCGCGGTGGCGGACGCCGCCGCGCTGGAGATCCTGCGAGGGACGCTGGCGGAGGGTGGCGTCGCGGCCACCGAGGCCCCCAACGGCCAGATGGCGATCGCGCTGGTCGCCAGCCAGCAGCCCGACCTCCTGGTCGTCGGCCCGCCGTCTTCCAGCCTCGACGTCGCCGGCCTGATCCACCTGGTGCGGGGCGTCCTCGGGATGAGGGACGTCCAGGTGCTGGCCGTGGTCACCTCGGAGGAGGAGGCCGATCCCCTCCTCGAGGCGGGCGCCGACGATTTCCTGGCGCTCCCGCTGCGGGCCGCGTCCGCCCGCGCCAGGCTCAAGAGCGTGTTGAAGCGGCAGGACCGCTGGTCAGCGCCCGAAGAGGTCATGCGGCCCCGCATGCCCGCCAACGAGGCGGATCGTCTGGCGGACCTCCGCGCGACAGGGGTCCTGGACACCCCCCCGGAAGAGCGCTTCGACCGCCTGACGCGCAAGGCGGCGGAGCACTTCGGAGTGCCGTCATCCATGGTCTCGCTCGTGGACGCCGATCGGCAGTGGTGGAAGTCCCACCACGGGACCGACACCACCGGCACCCCGAGGGACGTCTCGTTCTGCGGTCACGCCATCCTGCAGGACGACGTGTTCGTCGTGGAGGACGCCTACCTGGACGCCCGCTTCGCGGACAATCCCCTGGTCACCGGCGATAGCAAGGTGCGCTTCTACGCGGGCTACCCCCTCAAGGGCCCCGGGGGGCACAACGTGGGCTCGTTCTGCATCGTGGATCACAAGCCCAGGGCGTTCACCGAGGCGGATGCCCAGGTGCTGAAGGAGCTGGGACAGGAGGTGGAAGCCGAGCTGGCGCTGAACCCCCGGGAGACCGAGCCAGGCTGACCGCCGCCAGACCGACCGGCGCCCGCTACCGGCGCCCCGGTCGCGCCGTCATCTTCCTGGCCCATGGCCCTCCTCTCCTGCCAGTCGCTCTCCATCGCCTTCGGCGGCCCTCCCCTCCTGGACGACGTCGCCCTCCAGGTCGAGCGGGGGGAGCGCATCGGGCTGTTGGGCCGCAACGGCGAAGGGAAGTCCACCCTCCTGAAGATCCTGGAGGGGTCGCTCACCCCCGACGGCGGCACCGTGGTGATGGAGTCGGGCACCCGGGTGGCGCTCCTGGAGCAGGAGGTGCCGGCGGGGATCGCGGGCACCGTGGCCGAGGTGATGGCCGCCGGAGCCGGGAGGCAGCGCGATCCGGAGCATACCGTGCGCCGCCTGTGCTCGCTCCTGGAGCTGGATGGCGGGCAGGCCTTCGATGCGCTCTCGGGGGGCCAGAAGCGCCGCGCGCTCCTGGGGCGCGCGCTGGCGTGCGAGCCCGACCTCCTCCTCCTGGACGAGCCCACGAACCACCTGGACCTGGAGAGCATCGAGTGGCTGGAGGCCTTCCTGATGCGCTTCCCGGGAAGCCTCCTCTTCGTCACCCACGACCGCGCGTTCCTTCAGCGCCTGGCCACGCGCATCGTCGAGCTTGACCGGGGCCGCCTCACCTCCTGGGCGTGCGACTACCCCACCTACCTGCGCCGCAAGGAAGACCTCCTCGCCGCGGAGGAGCGCGATTGGGCGCTCTTCGACAAGAAGCTGGCCGCCGAGGAGACGTGGGTCCGCCAGGGGATCAAGGCCCGCCGCACGCGCAACGAGGGGCGCGTGCGCGCGCTGGAGGCGCTGCGGCGCGAGCGCGCCCAGCGGAGGGACCGGGTGGGCGAGGTGAGGATGTCCATCCAGCAGGCGGAGCGGTCCGGCGCGAAGGTCATCGCCGCCGAGCACGTGGACTTCGCCTGGGGAGGCGAGCCGCTCCTCCGCGATCTCTCGGCGACGGTGCTGCGCGGCGACAAGGTGGGCGTCATCGGCCCGAACGGGTGCGGCAAGACGACCCTGCTCAACATCCTGCTCGGGCGCCTCGCGCCCCAGGCCGGCGAGGTGAAGCACGGGCTCGCGCTCAAGGTGGCGTACTTCGACCAGCACCGTGAGCAGCTCGACGAGGCGCGCACGGTCGCGGAGAGCGTCGGGCACGGGAGCGACCACGTCGTCCTCGACGGCGAGCGGCGCCACGTCCTCTCCTACCTCCAGGACTTCCTCTTCTCGCGGGAGCGGGCCGGGCAGCCCGTGAGCTCCCTGTCGGGCGGCGAGCGGAACCGGCTCCTGCTGGCCCGGCTGTTCACGCGCCCGGCCAACGTGCTGGTGCTGGACGAGCCCACCAACGACCTGGACGCCGAGACGCTGGAGCTCCTGGAGGCCCGGCTCGTGGAGTTCGGGGGGACCGTGCTGGCGGTGAGCCACGACCGCCAGTTCCTGGACGAGGTGTGCACCTCGACGCTCGTCTTCGAAGGCGCAGGCCGTGTGAAGGAGTACGTGGGCGGCTACTCGGACTGGCGGCGCACGGTGGAGGGAAGGCAGGTGTCCCGGGAGGCGGCGCCCGGGGCGAAGCGGCGCGCCCGCAAGGACGTTTCAGCTGAGCCGAGCGGCCACGTCGCAGGGGGACTCCATCATGTGAACCCGCGAAACCGTCGAGCGCAGCGAGACGAAACGCCTCCCCGCCCGAAGAAGCTCTCCTTCGCCGAGCGGAAGGAGTGGGAGGCCCTCCCCGGACGCATCGAGGCGCTGGAGAAGGAGCTGGACGCCATCCACGCCCGCATGGGCGACCCCGGCTTCTTCCGGGAGGGGGCGGACGCCATCCGCACGGCCACCGAGCGCTCCCAGGCGCTTCCCGGCGAGATCGAGGCAGCTTTCGCGCGCTGGGCGAAGCTCGACGAGCGGGCTTGAGCCGCGGCGCCGACGTCCTCGAGCACGAGCTCGACGGGGTGTGCTCCTACGACCGGGACTTCGACCCGGTGGCGGGAGTGGTGCGCGTGAAGCCCTGAGGCACCCCCGGCGACTCGACGCTGCGGGTGCCGGTCGGGCTCGGGAACTCGCTCCGGTAGTCGTGCCCAGCGCTCTCCAGCTCAACCAGGAGGGCCTGGAACCGCGGATCATCCCGCAACGAGCTCAGCAAGGGGTCTCCCGCATATCGCGAATGGCACGGGAATCCGCCCCGCGCGGCACGGCGGAGCCACTCGACGGCTTCATCGTTCTTTCCGAGCACCGCGTAGGCGATGCCGATGGCGAGCTCCGCGTGGTGCGCATGGTTCAGGAGCGACAGGTGTGCGACCGCGCCGGAGATGTCCGCTTCGGCCTGCTCCGAATCGCCCAGCGAGGCGACGACCAGCGCGCGGATGGCCTGGACCCACGGATCGGTAGGGAAGCTGTCGCGCAGGGCGTCGAGCAGGTCCACGGCTTCCTGTGGACGGCCCAGGTACAGCATGGCCTCGGCGAGCACCGGCCCCCGGAGGACGGGTGCGACGTGAGGCGGGAAGACTCCGAGCACCTCGGTGGCCTCGGCGTATCGCTGCTGCGTCGCCAGGGCGAACCCGAGGTGGAACCGGGCCCAGTAATTGAGGGGATTCAAGGAAACCGCGAGTCGCGCCTCCTCGACCGACCGGTCCAGGAGGCCCACATGCGAATAGACCATGGCGAGCCTGTCGTGCGCGGAGCTCAGGCTCGGCTGCAACTCGGCCGCGCGCCTGAATTCACGAAGCGCCGCGGCGTGGGGAAAGTCATTGGCCTTGGTCCACAGCACGTTGCCGAGGGCCACATGCGCTTCGGCGAGATCCGGGTCCAGAAGCAGAGCGGTCTCGGCCTGCACGTAGGCCTTTTCGCGGATGCCTGGGCGCGGATCGAACAGGTCGGCTTTCTCGTTGTAGGCGTTGGCAAGAGCCGCACGTGCTGCCGCGAAGGAGGGATCTTCCTCGACCGCCGCCTCCAGCGCCACGATCGCGCTGTCGAGGTCGGGCGAGTTCCATTCGTTCAGGTTGAAGACCCCTCGCAGGTAGAGCTCGTACGCACGCAGGCTGGCAGACGGCGGGCGGGCCAGACGGATCCGGACATCGGGTGGGATGCTCACCCCGAGAGCCCTCGCGATGTCGCGAGCGATCTCACTCTCGATCGAGAACAGCTCCGCGAGGCTGCCGCTGTAGGTGCGTGACAGCAGAACCGCTTCGGTAGGGGCATCCAGGAGTTGGACGGACGCACGCAGACGGCCGTCCTGCACCTGGAGGCTCCCCTGCACGAGTTGGGTGGCGCCCACATCGGCCGCCAGCGCACGCCAGGCTGCCGAATCCTGGTCGGAACGCCCTTCCTCCCTCGTTGAGATGACCTGCAGGTCACCCATGATCCCCAGCCCCGAGATCACACCCTCGGTCATTCCGACGGCGAGGTATTCGGTCCTCTGATCGGCGCCGATATGCGAGAACGGGCGCACCGCGATCGCCATCGGTCGCGCGTCGGTGGGCCCCGCGGTCGCCCACCAGACCGCGGCGGTGCCGAGCACCAACGCGAGCGCCTGCACCGCCAGACGCACTCTCCGGCGGCTGGACCACGATGGCTTCGTACCACGTCGGGCGTCGGCGATCACGGGTTCGGTCGGCACATCGGGCGAGGGGGCGGACCCGTGCGGCGGCGGTGGAGGGCGAGGGGGCGGATGCCGCAGGCGGTCGGCGAGCGCGCTCACCTCCGCGTCGGGCTCGGCATCCAGCTCCTCCCGAAGCAGCACCGCGTGCTGTTCTGCGTGACGGATGGCGGCCGGGGCATCGCCCGCGGCCTCCAGCGCATTCATGAGCCGCAGCGCGGTGCGGGAGCTGTAGGGGTCATGCTCCGAAAGCAACCGCCAGTAGCGCGCGCCCTGCTGGGGATCGACGGCCGACGTCCGAGCCGCCAGGCGCTCGAGCACGTCCGCGTACGTGCGCGCCAGCCGGCCGCGCTCCATGTCGACCCACTGCTCGAACTCCGCAGCGCCGCTGAGGAAGAAGCCGGCGAGGAACTCCCCCCGGTACAGGGTCACCGCCTCTTCCGCGCCCCCCCCCTCGACGGCCTCCTCGAATTCCCAGACGTCGCAGCCGAACCTTCCGTCGGCGATCGCGACTTCCGCTCCTCGGGTGAGCAGCACGTCGTGCCCCAGCGTCTGTCGCAGCCCGTAGAGCGCTTGCCGGAGGGAGGCGTGGGCGTGCTCCGCGTCCTGGTCGGGCCAGAGGAGCGCCAGCAGGGAATCGCGTCGGTGGAAGCCGCGAGGTTCCGCCACGGCCAGGTAGGTCAGGAGGGCGAAGCGCTTGGGCTGCACGAGGATGGGCCGCAACTCTCTCCCGTCCGGACCGCGTAGGTCCAGGCCGCCGAGAGTCCGCAGATGCGTGCGCATGGAGGGCGCCACTGAGCACAACGGCTGGGTGACGGCCATTTGACGCCGCCGTCACGGGGCGCTTGCAGCTTGCTCACCACATGATACCCGCCAGCCCGGCGCGAGGCAATTCCCGCGCCGGCAAGGCGACTCACCGGAGGTGTGACATGGCAAGTCGGCTATATCGAAGCTTAGGGATCGCGCTCATCCTGGCGGCCACGGCCGCGGGGCTCGCGTGCAACGAAGACGCCGCCGGCCCGGCGGCCGACGACATCGCGCCGGCGGCGGTGAAGATCCCGGTCGGTCCGCAGGTCGTGACGGGAGAGATCGGGCCGGGGGCGCTGTACGGCCTCTACCTGCCCGACAACTGGAACGGCGACCTCGTGGTGTACGCCCACGGGTACGACACGGGACACGTCCTTCCCGACGCGTACCCGACGAACGCGGCGCTGAGGGACGGGCTGCTTTCGCTCGGCTTCGCAGTCGCCTGGTCGAGCTACTCGCAGACCCAGATGGCCATCGAGGATGGCGTGATCCGCACGCGTCAGGTGCAGTCCCTGTTCACCTCGAAGTTCACGCGCCCGGAGCATACCTACCTCATGGGGATGTCCATGGGCGGGGCCGTGGCGATGGAGCTCGCGCAGACGAACCCGGAGAGGTTCGATGGCGTGCTGTCCGAGTGTGGGCTCATCGGGGGCGTCCGCTTCGGCGTGGACTACTTCTTCAACGTTCGGGTGCTCTTCGACTACTTCTACCCCGGCGTGGTCCCGGGGACGGCGGTGGAGTATGTCCCCGGCCTGGATTTCTGGGGCGTGGTCGCGCCTGCCGTCACGGCGGCGATCATGGCGGACCCCTCCGGCGCCATGGCGCTGGCAGAAGTGGACCAGATCGCCATCCAGTACAACGACATGGGCGAGCTCATTCAATCGATCATGTTCCCGCTCATGTTCAACACGGCCGATTGGTACGTCGGGGACATCGCCGCACGGGCGCATGGTCAGTTCTTCGACAACAGCGACGTCCTCTACACGGGCTCCTCGGATGATGACGCCCTGAACGCCGGCGTGGCCCGCTTCACCGCCGACCGGAACGCGCTCAACGCCACCGAGCGGTGGTATACGCCTGCAGGCGACCTGAAGCTGCCCGTGCTGACGATCCACACGAGCCGCGACCCCATCGTGCCCATGCTGCACGAGGCCCGGTTCTCCGACATCGTCGCCTCGCAGGGCGCCTCCGACTTCCTGGTCCAGCGGACCATGAACACGTTCGGCCACTGCGCGTTCACCACGGCTGAGGAGCTCACCGCGATGACCGACCTGGCCACATGGGTGAAGACCGGCGTGCGGCCCGGCAGCTGACGGAGTCTGCAAGGGGCCCTCCAAGAGCTTGTTGAGGCCCATCGGGGGCTGCGCCGAGGCAGAACGCGGCGCAGCCCCTTCGGCTTGTCGTGGCCCGGCGCGCGCCCGACGGAGTGGGCCGAGGGGAGGCCGCTACTGGCTCACCGCCCATCGGCGCCGTACTCTCCCGCCTCCACAGCGGGACTCCACGCCAGCGACACCTCGCCTGCGACGCCGCGAAAGGCACGCGATGACGAAGCGAAAGGCTCCGGCGAAGGCCACTGCCCCGAAGGGGAAGCGCACGCCCCGGGAGACCAGCCCCGAGGACATCCTGAAGCCGTGCTGTCCCGCGGTGCGCAAGATCGCCGAGGAGGTCCGCTTCCTGGTGCGCCATGTGGTCCCGACGGCCACGGAGAGGGCGTACCCGGGGTGGCACGGGATCGGGTTCCGCGACCCGCAGGCCGGGTACGTCTTCGGCCTCTTCCCCAAGGCGGACCACGTGCGTCTCTTCTTCGAGCGGGGCGCCGAGCTGGTGGACCCGGACGGTGTGTTCGCGCCCCCCGACGGTCTGAAGCAGGGTCGCTACGCCGAGCTGCGCACCGTCATCGATGCCAAGAAGCCGTCGCTGCGCCGGATGATCATCCGGGCGGTGGTGAACCAGTCCGTCTGAGCGCCGGCTACCCTGCGCGGGAAGCGTGCCGGCGAGTCCGACCAATAGGAGCCGGGCCCATGGGTCACCTCGTCGGCAAGGACGCCTACCGGGAGCTCGGCCGGAAGCTGGACGGGATGGCCGTGCGCACCCCCTGGAACGAGCAGCTCCGCGCCATCCTCGAGGAGCTCTACTCCCCCGAGGATGCCCGCATGGTAGCCGCCATGCCGTACGGCTTCTCGACGCTCCGACGGCTCGAGAAGGTCACCGGCATCCCGCAGGCGCAGCTCGAGCGGCAGCTCGAGAGCCTCTGCCCGCGCGGGCTCGTGATGGACGTCTGCGTGGGCGGCAAGTACCGGTACACGCCCTCGCCGATGGTGATCGGGATCTTCGAGTACACCATGATGCGCACCGGCGGCAACCTGCCGTCCGATCGCTGGGCGAAGCTGTTCGCGGAGTACCTCGAGGAGGGCGGCTTCTACCAGGCGAACTTCGCTCACGGAGAGAAAGTCTCGCTCATGCGCGCCGTGCCGCACGACGGCTCCATCCTCCCCGAGGAGTACGTCGAGGTGCTCGACTACGAGAAGGCCGCGGAGATCATCGACCGCACCGACCGCTTCGCCATCGGCATCTGCTCCTGCCGCCACGAGCACGAGCACGCGGGCGGCCGCACGTGCAAGGCGCCTCTGGATACCTGTTCGACTTTCGGGGCCCCGGCCGTGGACTTCATGGTGCGGAACCGATTGGCGCGCGAGGTCCCGGAGGCCGAGATGGTGGACAACCTGGCACGTTCGCGCGACCTGGGCCTGGTCCTCAACGCGGACAACGTGCAGCGCAACGTCAAGTTCATGTGCCACTGCTGCGGCTGCTGCTGCAACATGCTGCGCGGGATCACGTGCCACGGCTATCCGAACGCGGTGGTCACGTCGAGCTACATCGCCGCATCCGACCCGGACCGCTGCATCGGCTGCGGCATCTGCAGCCGGCGCTGCCCGATCCAGGCCATCGACCGCGTACCCGATCCCGACCCGCGGTATCGCAAGTTCGGGCGCCCGGTCGTGGACGAGTCGCTCTGCATCGGCTGCGGCGTGTGCACGCTCCGCTGCAAGCCGGGCGCGATGCGCCTCCACCACCGCAAGCAGCGGGTGCTGCACCCGGAGACCACGTTCGAGCGCATCATCCTGCAGTGCCTGGAGCGGGGCACGCTCCAGAATCAGCTCTTCGACGACCCGAAGAGCCTGACGCAGGGCTTCGCGCGCGCGTGCCTGGGCGGCTTCCTGCGTCTCCCCCCCGTCAAGCGAGCCCTCATGAGCGACGTCTTGCGCTCACGTTTCCTCGGTGCGCTCAAGAACGGGGCCGTCCGCCAGGGCAAAGGCGCGCTCGTCGAGACGTAGCGGCTGCGATCACCGGTTGATGGCAGCGAAGACGTACTCCTCGATGATGTCGTTGATGCTGAGCCCCAGGTCGTCGTAGTACGCGCCTGCGGTGAAGACGAGGACCAGGTTCAGCCCCGGATAGACATAGATGTACTGACCACCCCATCCCGCGGCCCGGAAGTACTCCGCACGGCCCCCGCGGAAGGGGGAGCGCCCCAGCCACCAGTTGTAGCCGTAGCCGTAGAGCGTCCGGTGGTCGCCGACGAGCGGGACGGACATCCGCGTGGACGCGTCAACCCACGCTCGGGAGACGATCTGCCGGCCTTCCCACGTCCCGCTCCGGAGGTACAGGAGGCCGAGCTTCGCCATGTCGCGCGGCCGGAGCGACGCGCCGCCGGACGCGAACGTGAGGGTGCTGCCGGGGCCGAAGCGGACCCACTCGAAGCGCTCGATGCCGAGAGGCCCGAAGAGGCGCGCGCGCGCGAAATCCACGAGGGTCGCCGATCCGGACGCGCGGCGCGCGATCTCGCCCAGGAGGTTGGCGTCCCCGCTGTTGTAGAAGAACGTGGACCCGGGGGCGGAGACGAAGGGGCGGCCCAACAGCTGACGGACCGGGTCGGCCGCATTGAACATCTGGTAGTGGGAGTCGCGGGGGTCGTCGAAGCCGTATACGTGCTCGTTCCAGTCCCAGCCCGAGCTGAACGAGAGCAGGTGCTCGAGGGTGACCTGCGCGCTGGTGTCGCTCCGGAGATCCTCGTGCTCGGGGAAGTACGAGAAGACCGGGTCCTGCACGCTCCTGGTGAGGCCCTGGTCCAAGGCGATCCCCGCCAGGGCGGAGGTGATGCTCTTCGACACTGAAGCCACGTAGTGCAGGGTCTCCCGATCGAAGTCCCGCTCCACCAGCTCCAGCGATTCCGGAGTCAGATCGACCCCCGGCCAATACTCCTCGAACACCAGCTTCCCGTCCTTCACGATCAGCAGGCCGTGGAGCAGGTGCCCCGGCGTTCCGTCCACGAGATCGAGGAGGTCCTCCAGCGGGCGCGCGTCCATCCCCACGCTCGCCACGGATGCGGTCTGCCATCCGTCCGAGGTCTGCACCGGCACGCGGTACCGGAGATTGGGATCGGTGGGGGAGCCGCACGCGGCGTGCAGCCCTCCCATTAGCAGGCAGGCGCAGGCCAGGGTGCTTCGTCTCATGCTGCCTCCCGATCCCCGGGACGGACCGGGGATCTTCACCCTATGTACGTCCGAGGCCCGCGGATCCTACTGTGCCGGAACGACGCCGGGGCGGCGCCGGTCCCGAAGACGACAGCGGAGGGACCCGAGTGGGTCCCTCCGCGTCGAAATCCACCCATGGGCCGCCGAGTCTGCGTCAGGGCTTGCCTTTGCGTCCCGGGCTGCCGGGCGTCCCGCCGTTCTCGTCGTTCGTCGGGCGAGTGTTGTTCGAGTTGCCAGGGTCGCACCCTTCGGGGCCGTTGCCCACACCCTGGTTGCACTTCTCCTTTTTGCTGCCGCCACCGCTGCTCCCCTCGCAGCCGCTGGTCGCGGTACCGGTGATCGTCACGTCGGCTTGCGACCAGGCGTTCCCGTGGAAGGTCCCGCCAGTCATGGTGATGGCTGCCCCGGCCAGGATGTTCCCCAGGAAGTTCGAGGTCGTCATTGTCGCGGCTTCGGCCACCCACCACGTCACGTTGCACGCCTCCCCGCCGCCGGCCATGACCACCGAGAAGTTCGTGCCCGTGAGAGCACCGGTTCCGAGGGTCCCGATCTTGAAGATCCAGGTACCGCTAGCCGGTCCGTCGAGTGTCAACGTGCCCGTCAACGCAGCCGCCGCGTCGAAGCAGTAGGTGCCGGGCGCGAGCGTCACGCCATCGAGAGTGCCCGTCAACATCGTGCACTCATCCCCCGGCTCCCACGCGAGCGACTCGTACTCGGCCAGGAAGGCTTCGAATGCCTTCTCGGCGAGCCCGTCCCCCACGTGGAGCGTGCCCGCGACGGGGCAAGCGGTCAGGGTGATCGAGCCGGTGGGATCGGCGAGGTACGTGCCCACGTCTCCGGTGATGTCGCCGTCGGTGCACGTCACCGCTGCGTTGGCCAGCACCGCGAAGTCCGAGGCCGCGAGGGTGGTTGCCGCGAACCATGAATGGCTATTCGCGCTGGCGAGGAGCGAAGGCGCGTCGGCAGGTGCGGCGGGTGCCGTGGTGTCGCTGCACGCGGAGAAGAAGAGCATGAGCGTGAAGACGACTACCGCGGCCAGTCGGGACGGAAGGGCGGTCCCCGCGGCGTGGATGGGACGGGGGGTGGGACGATCGAACGTGTGCATGTTGCCCTCCAGTTGTTTGTGTCGCCGCGCGCGTCAGCATGAACCGGGTCGCTGCGATCGCGTCTGCGATGCCGCCAGCGCCCGTGTCCACGGCCCGCGGCCGCCCATCGTCGAAGGCCAGGGTGGCGTGGGGGGGGGCGTGCAGGTGGGCGACGCCTGCAACCGGCCGAGCCTCCTGTCTTGTATGGAAGGCTAGCCCGGGCGATCGGGGACAGATATCGCACAACGGGAGGAACGGCGGATGACACCCGTACGGGGTAGAAACGACTCGCGCCGCTCACCCGGAAGACTGATGGTGAGGTGCGGAGCTTCAGTCCCCCCGGGTGGGGGGGCTGGTTCGCTCTACCTGTAGATCAGGTACTTCTCCACGCCCGAGCGCCACGCGTCCACGGACGCCTTCTCCCCCGCGAGCACCGAGTCGGGGTCCGCCCCGGCCATGATGGCCTCCCGCAGCCGCGCCGCCCCGAAGTGCTCGTCGAAGCGAGGGAGCCGGAACACCAGCGAGTCCGGCGTCGTCTGGACCAACGCCCACAGGAGCGCTGCCGCCACGCGGCTGGGCTCGGCCGCGCCGCGGTCCGTGACCACGATCCTCACCCCGGGGAGGTCCACGCCCGGGAACTTCTCGTCCGTGGGCTCCACCGGCGTGAACCGCTCGGCCTCGAAGCGCACGCCGGGCATCCCCCGCGCGTTGAGCAGCTCGGCCACCGCCACGTTGTCCATCCAGGGCGCTCCGATGCGCTGGAAGGCCGCATCCGTCCCCCGCCCCACCGACGTGTTGAGCGCCTCGTAGTGCACGGTGGCCGGGAAGAGCAAGATGCTGGTGAGGGACGGGAGGTTGGGCGACGGCTTCACCCAGGGGAGCCCGGTGTCCTCCCACCACATGTCACGGCGCCAGCCGGACATGGGGACCACCTTCAGGTCGGCGCCCAGCGCCAGCCGGTCGTTGTAGAGCCGCGCCAGCTCGCCCATGGTCAGGCCGAATCGGAGCGGGACCGGGAAGTGCGCGTGTGCCTTCCCGCGCCCGCCCTCCGGTGGATCGTTCACGTCGGCGAGAAGCGAATCGAGGATGGGGCCCTCGACCTGGACGCCGTTGATGGGGTTGGGCCGGTCGAGCACGAGAACCGGGATCCCGTTCCGAGCCCCGGCCCGGAGCGAATAGAGCATGAGGCCCGTGTAGGTCCACACGCGCGTTCCGATGTCCTGGAGGTCAACCACCAGCGCGTCGAGCCCCTTCAGGAGCGAGTCGGGCGGCGCCCGGGTCCCGTCGGTATAGAGCGAGCGGATGGTCAACCCGGTCTTCGCGTCCACCTCGTCCGGGAGGTCGTCCCGGTCTTCGGTCCCCCGGATCCCGTGCTCAGGCGCGAAGAGCGCCACGAGCTCGACGCCGGCCGCCGTGGTCCGGGGGTCGGACACGAGCAGGTCGAGGGTGGAGACGCTGTCCTCGTCGAGGCCGGCCTGGTTGGTGATGAGGCCGATCCTCTTCCCCTGGATGAGGTGGATGCTGTCGTCCAGGAGCACGCTGATCCCCGGCCGCACCGCCGGCGCAGGCTCCGCCGCCGGCTCCGGGGCCGGCTCGGCGCACGCCGCCGCCAGCGTCGCGGCGACAACGGCTGCAACGGAACGTGCCCGCCTCACGGCGCTCACCTGTAGATCAGGTAGGGCGCGGCGCGCTGCTTGAACGCGGCGACCGCCTCGTCCCAACCTGCCGTGATCTCCTGCATGCTCTTGCCGGCTTCGACGCCCAGGCGGACCTGGTCCGTCCCCGCGAGGTGGTCGAAGTGCTCCTCCCTCCAGCTCCACTGGTTCTTGGAGCGCTTGTAGACTTCCACCAGTGCGGCGACTCCGGCGCGGGGCGCGTCGTAGTCGGAGCTGGCGGGGACGAAGCGCACGCCGTGCACCTCGACGCCCTCGAACTTCTTGTCCGCGGCGGTGCCGGGCGTGAAGGTCGCCGGCTCGAACGTCACACCGGGAATGGCGTAGGCGTTGAGCGCGGCGGCCAGCTCGACCCCGTCCAGCCAGGGTGCGCCGATCCACTCGTAGGCGAAGTCGGTTCCGCGCCCCACCGAGATGGGCGTGCCCTCGAACAGGCAGGTGCCGGCGTACGCGATGCCGGCCGCCAGGGTGGGCAGGTTGGGCGACGGCTTCACCCAGGGAAGCCCGGTCTGGTCGAAGGTCATGCTGCGCTGCCACCCCTCGGCGGGCACCACGCGCACATCCGCCGGCGCGCCGAACTCGCCGGAGATCATCCTGGCCAGCTCTCCCATGGTGAGGCCGTGGCGCATGGGCACCGGGTAGAGTCCCACGAACGACGAGAACGCGGGGTCCAGCACGTTGCCCTGCACCACGTCGCCGCGGATCGGGTTGGGGCGGTCCAGCACGATGAAGGGGATCCCCTTCTCGCCCGCGGCCTTGATCCCGTAGGCCATGGTGGAGGGGTAGGTGTAGTAGCGGACGTTGATGTCCATGATGTCGTAGACGAGCGCGTCCACGTTCGCCAGCATCTCGGGCTTGAACTCGAAGGTGGCGCCGTAGAGCGAGTAAACGGGGATCCCGGTCTTCTCGTCCACGCTGTCGTCCAGGTCCACCCCCGCCAGCGCGTCACCTCGGATCCCGTGCTCGGGCCCGAAGAGGGCCACGACCTCGATGTCCGGGTGCTCGTGGAGCAGGTCGATCGTGGTCTTGCCGTTGCGGTCCGTCCCGCTGTGGTTCGTGATCAGCCCCACCTTCTTCCCCTTCACCAGGTGCAGGGAGTCAGTGAGGAGGACCTCGATGCCGAGGCGCACCTGAGGCGCCGCCTCGGCGACGGCCGCCTCGGGGGCGTCCTCCGCGGGAGCCGCGCACGAGCCCAGGGTGGCGGCGAGGAGCAGGGCTCCGCTCCCGGCCAGGGTGGAGAACGCGGACGGGAACCCCCACCGTCCAGGGAAGCCGCGGCGCCCGGGGCGCCCCATGGTCGGAATACTCATGCAGGGAACCTCCGCGGAGGGGGGCGGGCAGGCAAGGGCTTTGCCCTGCCCCCAGCCAAGGGTAGGTTCCGCGAGCCGAGCCGAGCGCGCTCCTTTCCTGACGTCGAGGTCCTCCGATGGCGACCACCTGGGCATGGCCCCTCCTCCTCAGCATCGGGCTCCTGGGCACCCCTGCCTCCTGTGGCCCAGGAGCGCCGACAGCGCCTCAGGAGGGGCTGCGGGTCATGACCTACAACGTCCACTACGGCGACCCGGACCTGTCGAAGATCGCCGAAGTGATCTGCACCGCGGGGGCGGACGTGGTGGCCCTCCAGGAGGTGGACGTGCACTTCTCGGAGCGGAGCGGCTTCGCAGACCAGGCCGCCGAGATCGCGTCGAAGTGCGGGATGGAGTTCCGCTACGGGCCCATCTACGACATGCCGCCCCTGGAGCCCGGGAAGCCTAACCGCCAGTTCGGCGTGGCCGTCCTGACCCGCTTCCCCGTCGTGTCCTGGAAGAACCACCTCCTCACCCGCCTCTCGACGCAGACCCCGGGGGCGCCCCCCACACCCATGCCCGGGTTCCTCCAGGTGACGGTGGACGTGGACGGCACCGAGGTGGACGTCTTCTCCACCCACCTGGACTACCGCCCGGACCCGGCGGTACGGAAGACCCAGGTCGCGGAGATGCTCGCCGTCATCGGCTCGCCGACCCGCCCCACCGTCCTGATGGGGGACATGAATGCCGGCCCGGCGAAGGAAGAGCTGGCACCGCTCTTCGCCAGGCTCAGAGATGCGTGGGCCGGGCACGCCGACCCCGGGAACACCATCCCGGCCGACAACCCCAACAACCGCATCGACTACATATTCCTGGCCGGGCCCCTCCGGGCCGCGTCGGCACGGGTGCTCGACACGACCGCCTCGGACCACCGGCCCGTGGTGGCGGAGTTGGTGTTCGAGGGGCGCTGAGGGGTCCCGATGCCCGGTGGACGCGGGCACTGCATGGGTAATCGCCAGCATTGCTCGAAACACCCCGTTCGTTTAGATCCTAGGATCTACTGTTCCGCTTTTCGTTAACCATTCCTTCTATCTAACGAGGGGTCAGTATGAGCTCTGCCCCGTGCGCAACCGCCCACCTCTCCAGGTGGCGGCTGGTATTTCCCGGTCTCGCCCTCGCGCTGGCGCTCGGCGCCATGCCCGTATCGGCCCAGACCGGCATCATCGTCGGCCGCGTCATCGACGGTCAGAGCGGTCGGCCGGTTCCGACCGCCCAGGTGTCCGTGGCGGGCACCCAACTGGGCGCCCTGGTGGACGCCGAGGGCCGCTTCCGCATCGAGCGCGTTCCGGTCGGTACCCGTGAGGTCCGCGCCATCCGCATCGGCTACAACAGCGCCTCCGCGACCGTCACGGTCGCCGCCGCGCAGCCCGTCTCCGTCGAGCTGCGCCTGACGGAAACCGCCATCGGCCTCGACGAGATCGTGGTCACCGGCACCGCCGGCCAGACCCGCCGCAGGGCCATCGGCAACGCCGTCTCCACGGTGAGCGCGTCGTCGGTCATGGAGAAGACCCCCGTGATGAACATCACCGAGGTCCTCCAGGCCAAGACGCCGGGGCTCACCCTCATGCCCGGCTCGGGCACGGCAGGCACCGGCGCCAACTTCCGCCTCCGCGGCGCGAAGTCCGTGTATGCCAACACCCAGCCCGTCATCTACGTGGACGGCGTCCGCATCCGCAGCGGCGGCCTGGGCAACTTCGACGTGTTCGGGCAGAACACCTCGGCTCTCGACGCCATCAACCCCTCCGACATCGAGTCCATCGAGGTCATCAAGGGGCCGGCGGCCGCAACGCTCTACGGGGCCGAGGCCGCGGCAGGCGTCATCCAGATCATCACGAAGAAGGGACGCCCGGGCGCCGTCTCCTGGGACGCCCGCGCCGAGTACGGCGGCAACACCTGGCCCGACGAGCTCCGCCCGGTCAACTACGGCATCGCCACCGCGGCGCGCATCGCGGACGCGGCGAACTACCCCTGGTACCAGGGCCTCAACGTGGGCGACGTCGTCTCCCACCGGGTCATGAGCGAGCCCGGAATGCTCCGCACCGGGAGGCTGCAGAAGTTCTCCCTGGGCGCCCGGGGCGGCGGCGACGGGTACTCGTTCTACGTCTCCGGCGGCCGCGACGAGGAAGAGGGCACCTACTACAACAACTACTCGAACCGGACGTCGCTGCGCGGGAACTTCCAGTTCCAGCCCACGCAGAAGATGACGTTCTCCACCGACGTGGGGTACAGCATCAACGACATCCGGCTCCCCCTCAGCGACAACATCGCCTCCGGGCCGATCATCGGCTCCTATCTGGCCATCCCGGGGCGCAAGTACCCCTTCCCCGGCGGCCTGAACTACTCCCAGATCATGCCGGAGCGGTTCAACGAGTACGAGAACTTCACGCATGCCGACCGCTTCATCCTCGGCGCCAATGCGGAGTACAAGTTCACGGAGAAGCTGAGCACCAAGTTCACGGTGGGCTACGACCTCAATGCCGGGGCGGCCACCGTGTACTTCAAGCCGCAACTCCCGGGCAACAACCCGTGGCCGGCGCGGGCCAGCTTCGCGGTGGACAACACCAAGGGGCTCCTGGCCGTGGGGCGCCCGATCTACAAGAACCTGACCGTGGATTGGACCGGCCAGTTCTCGAAGGAGATCAACGCCGACCTGACCTCCAACGCCTCCGTGGGCATGCAGTACCTGAGGGCGACCAACCGGAACACGCAGACGTACGGAACCGATCTCGGCGCCGAGGGCGTCCGCTCCATTTCCGCCGCCGCCGTCACCTGGGGCGAGGAGAGCTTCACGGAGACGAAGTCGCTGGGCTTCTACGCCCAGGAGCAGATCGGGTGGCGTGACCGGCTCTTCATCACCACCGCCGTCCGCATGGACAACAACTCCGCGTTCGGCTCCGAGCTGAACCGGGTGTTCTACCCGAAGATCTCGGCCTCGTGGGTGGTCTCCGAGGAGGACTTCTTCAGCATCCCCGCGGTCGACCAGTTCCGCCTCCGTGCCGCCTGGGGCCAGGCCGGCAACTCGCCCGGCGCCTTCGACGCGGTCCGCGCGTACTCGACGTCGGTCGCCACGGGCGCCACGGGCACCAGCTCGGCGCTGCGCTACAGCACCGTGGGCAATCCCGGCCTGAAGCCCGAGCGCGCCTCTGAGATCGAGATCGGGTTCGAGGCGGACATGCTCGGCGGCCGCCTGGGCGTGGATGTGAGCTACTACAACACCCGCACCAAGGACGCCCTGCTCCCCGTGGACGTGGCGCCCTCCACCGGCTTCTCCGGAACCCAGCTCCAGAACCTGGGCACGATCGCGAACAGCGGCTTCGAGCTGTTGATCAACGGCACGCCGCTGCGGACTTCGTTCCTGACGTGGGAGTCCACGGTCAGCCTGTCCACGAACAAGAACGAGCTGGTCTCGTTCGGCGACGATCGCGCGCCGATCGTGCTGACCATCTACGCCCCCATCCAGCGCTATCAGGTGGGCTACCCGCTGGCCGGCTACTGGGCCCAGCAGGTCAAGTACAACGCCGACGGAACGCTGATGAAGACCTCCGCGAACCGCCCGATCCTGCAGGACACCTCCATGTACATGGGGCCGTCGGTCCCGACCCGCGAGATCTCGTTCTCCAACACGATCACCCTCTTCGACAACCTTCGCATCTACGGCCTGCTCGACTACAAGGGCGGTCACTACCTGTTCAACGTGAAGGACTGGCGCAGGGACCGGGCCCAGGTGTCGTGGGAGACGGTCAACCCCGCCGCCGACCCCGACGAGGTGCTCGTGCTCATGTTCGCGTCCCAGACCTACGAGCACATCGACAAGGCCGATTTCATCAAGCTGCGTGATCTGTCCATCAGCTACGACCTGCCGGCCTCGCTCCTCAACCACGCCGGGATCAAGCGGTCGACGCTCACGTTGGCAGGCCACAACCTGAAGATCTGGAGCAGCTACCCCCAGGGTGACCCGGAAGTGAACTTCTCCGGCGACAGCACGTTCGATCGCCAGGACTCCTGGACGGTGCCTCAGACGCGGCGGCTGTCCGCCTCGCTCACGGTGAACTTCTGATGGCCACCCCAACGACTTCCAGAGAGCCTACCATGACCGCGACCCTTCTGCGCCGGCACCGCGTCTCCGCGGTGGCCGCGGCGCTCCTCATGGGGTTGGCCTCGGCGGGATGCGACAGCCTGCTCGAAGTGACCAACCCCCGCTACATCAGCGAAGAACAGCTCACCGAACCCGGCCTGGAGCAGCTCGTCGTCAACGGCGTCATCGGCGAGTTCCAGTTCGCCTTCGGCTATTACAGCCTGTACTCGAGCGCCTTCTCCGGTGAGACCTACATCGACCACACCACGGTCGGGATCCGCGAGCTCACGCTCCGCAATCTCCTGGACAGCAACATCGAGCAGGCCGCCATCTACTCGAACATCCACCGTGCCCGGCAGTCGGCCGAAGACGGCCTCGAGCGGCTGAAGACGATGCTGGGTGACGCCAACTACGCGAAGAGCGTGAACGTGGCGACGGTCCAGGCGTACGGCGCCTATGCGTACAGCTTCCTCGCCGAGGGCTTCTGCGAATCGCCGGTCAACCTGAGCGCGCCGCTCACGCCTGATCAGCTCTTCCAGAAGGCCCTGGTGCTGTTCGACCAGGCCATCGCCACGGCCACGGCGTCTGGCTCCAGCGCCGCGGCCACGGACATCATCAACATGGCGAGGGTAGGAGCGGCCCGGGCCGCGCTGAAGCTGGGCGACAACGCCAAGGCCGTGACGTACGCCTCCCAGGTGCCGGCCAACTACGAGAAATACGCCTGGTACTCGAAGAACTCCACCCGGGAGTACAACATCATCAACGTCCCCGCCGGGATCACCGGCGCGTGGATGAGCATGATGCCCAAGTTCATCGACTACAAGGACCTGCGCATCCCGCCGACCACCAGCACGACCATCAAGGGGCTCAACGCCAACGCCATCTACCCGCCGCAGAAGCCCATCATGTACAGCGGGTGGACGCCCGGTCTGGCGAACGACCGCATCCTCGAGGATACGGACATCAGGTTCGCCACCGGGCTCGAGGCGCGGTACGTGATCGCCGAGGCCAACGGCGCCGTCGCCTCCACGCTGGCGTTCATCAATGAACGCCGGGCCGTTGGCGGCAAGCCCGCCGTGAACCTCACGGGCAGCGACATCCTGGCCGAGCTCCGCGTCCAGCGGAGCGTCGACTTCTACCTCACCGGCCAGTACCTCGGCGACCTCCGACGCTACAAGGCCAAGCTGGGGATCGACCTCTTCCCCACGGGGAAGTTCCCGGTGACCGCCGACGTGTACAGCAGCCACACGTGCTTCCTGGTCCCCAGGTCCGAGAAGAACGCGAACCCGAACTACAAGTAGTGACGTAGCCGTGGTCCACCGGCCCGGGGACGCGGGGGCTGGCGCTCAGGCGCCACGCTCCCGGT
>DATIKQ010000116.1:0-43412 GCA_035477395.1 Longimicrobiales bacterium | reverse complement strand
TCTCACTCCAGATACGGGACATGCCTGGCACACAACGGGGGGCCCCGGGCGGTTCACCGCCCGGGGCCCCCCGGTCCATACCTGCTTCAGATCCTGCTTCGCGTCCCGGGCCGCTCGGCCGTGTCCGGGGGCGACCCCGGGCACGGCCTGCAGCGCGTGCTTACATGTTCGGGTTGGCGTTGTACTCGGCGTACGGGAGCGGCATGCACATCTGGTTCTGCACTGCGCCCAGCGCGGGCTTGTAGTAGTTGTTGCCCGGCGGGAGGATGTTGGGCACCGCGGTGGGGTTGCGGCGCCAGTCACCCATGCGCATCCCTTCGATCCAGAAGTCGCGGGACTTCTGCTCCATGAGCGCCGCCAGCAGCTCGGTGGCGCTGGTGGTGCTGAGGGCCGCCTGGCCCCCCACCGCCCGCCGCTCGTTGATGAACGCGAGGGCGCCGCTGATGTTCGCCTCGGCCTCGATGTAGCGGGCCTCCAGTCCCGACGCCAGGCGGATGGGCGAGTTCCACGCCGGGTACTTCTGCTGGTTCCAGAGGCGGAGCTCCCCGTCCTGTGAGAACTTCCCGGCGTCCTTCCACTGGATGCGCGGGTCGTTCATGGCGCGGTACTCGGGCGACACCACGATCGACTCGCGGAGGCCGCCGAAGGAGTACGAGAAGACGCCGTTCCCCAGGCGACCCCGGTTGGAGGCGTCGTCCACGTAAGTGAGGTTGAACGTGAAGCTGGTGGCCACGCCGTTCACCGCCGCCGCCGCCTCGGCCTTGCGGCCCAGGTTCAGCAGCGCGCGCCCTTTCCCGACCCGGGCCCCGGTCACGATGCTCGCGGCCTCGGTGCCGGTGGCTGCGCCGCCTTTGGCGATGGCCTTGTCGAAGCGGACGAGCGCCGCCTCCAGGAGCTGCTGGGACGTCATCTTCCCGCCCGGCACGCCGCCCGGCTGCACCATGGTTCCCTCGCAGAACGCCTCCGCCTGGAGCGTGAGGGCGTACGCCGAGGCGAAGGCCGCACGGGCCACGTTCAGTTCCGTGCCGGCGCCGTCGCCCAGGACCTCCATGACCTGCTCGCTCTGCGCGATGCTCCGCTGGAGCGGGAACCACAGGTCGGGGTTGGTGCTGGTGTTGCGGTCGTCGATGAAGCGGCGGCCGTACTCGTTGCGCGTGGGGAAGGTGTCGCCCACCCATATCTCGTTGGTGAACCACCCCGTGTAGATGATGTAGCCGAAGCCGAACTGCTGCGTGAACGTCTGGAACGCCGACCGCGAGAACATCGTGCCGTCGGCCACCGGGTCCAAGGTGCCGGCCTCGATGATGTTGGGGTTGATGACCTCGAAGAAGCTGTCACAGGCCGTGAGCGCGGGCGTCAGTACCGCAATGGCGGCCAGGGCTCCGACGCGGCCACGGACCCGGCGAAGAATCGTCTGGTTTCGCATGGTGGTCTCGCTGCGTCAGAAGGTGAGGTTCAGCCGCGCAAGGAACCGGCGCGTCTGGGGAAGCGTCAGGAAGTCGGTTCGGGCGAACGACGCGGGATCGCCGCCGCCGCCCCACAGGGCCTCGGGGTCGGCGCCTTCGTAGTCCGTCCACACCTTCAGGTTCCGGCCGCCCACGGTGAGGACGGCGCTGCTGGCGCCGACCCTCCGGGCGACGTCCGGGGGCACGGTGTAGCTCACCGAGATCTCCCGGAAGCGCCAGTGCGACGCGTCCTGGAAGTACTTGCCGTTCACCGCTTGCGCACCGACGGCAGCGCCCGTGCGCTCGTTCACGAAGGGCCCGAAGCGGGCCAGGCGCTCTTCGGGGGTCCATGCGTTGCCCCTGACATCCGTCGTGAACGTCGGGTCGTTCCTGCGCACCCAGCGCTCGCCCTGGCCGAACTGGCGCTCACGGAACTCGTCCGTGCTGTTGTACAGGATGTAGTTGTCCATGAAGTCGAACTGGACGTACACCCGGAGCGCGTTGAAGAAGGTGAAGGTGGAGTTGATGTTCCCCTCGAGCGTGGGGTTCGGGGGGCCGATGTACTCCATGGTGTCGGAGACGATGGTCTTGTTGTTGGCCAGATCGAAGGACCGCACCGTCTGCGTCCACCACCCGAAGGCGGGGTATCCCTCAATGACCCGCGTGGTGGTGCCGTAGGGCTGCACGTCGCCCAGGTCGGTGACCTCGTTCTGGTTCGTGGTGACGTTGACGCGGGCGTCCCAGCCGAAGTTGTCGAAGCTCACCACCTGGGCGTTCAGCGCCATCTCCAGGCCGGTGTTCTTCAGCTGGCCGATGTTCACCAGCGGGTTGTTCCCGAAGCCCAGAGACGGGGGCAGGGGCCGGGAGAGGATGAGGTCGTTCGACGTCTTGTTGTAGTACGTCACCTCCAGGCCCAGGCGCTCGTTGAAGAGGCCGGCGTCCATGCCCAGCTCGATCTCCACGCCGCGCTCGGGCTTCAGCTCCTTGTTCCCCGGGTTGTTGGGGACCACGCCGGAGCCCACCGACGCGGTCGTGATGGCGTAGGCCGACGACGAGTACGTGGTCAGCGAGGCGCCGCTCCCGGGCGAGCGGCCCGTGGAGCCCCACACCGAGCGGAGGCGCAGCGTGGAGAACACGTCCTTCATCATCTGCGGGTAGAAGTCCTCCTCCGAGATCACGTACGAGAGCCCGACCTTCGGATTGAAGAAGGTCTTGGCCTCCTCACCGAACGCCGAGTTCTTGTCGATGCGGCCGCCGAGCTGCAGGTACAGGCGGTCGCGCCAGGCCAGGTCGAGCTGGCTGAAGACGCCGCCTTCCTTCTCCTCGGAGTATGTCTGGTTGCCGGTGGTCCGCGCCGCCGCGGTGATGCTCTTGGCGGCGTTGGTGGTCAGCCCGATCCCGGTGGCCTGGGTGAGCTCGGTACGGCGGGAGATCGCCTGGAACCCGAACGCCATGTCCGCCACCAGCCCCTGCGTGAAGTCGCGCCGGATGCTCCCCAGGTAGTCGATGGTGATCTCGTCACGGTTCTGGAAGCCGTGCTGGATCTGCCCGGAGTTGTAGTCGGCGCTGCCGAACCAGGTGCTGTCGTTCTTGGGCCAGTACTGCTCCGCCTCCAACCGGGTCATGTCGATGCCGGCATTGAAGCGGTTCCGGAACCAGGGGAACGGCGTATACGTGACGGTGAACACCGGCGTGATGCGGGTGGCGTCTTCCTCGTTGAAGATCTGCGACAGCGTCCGCACCTGGCGGTTGAAGGCGTACCAGCCGTCCTGTCCATTCGGGTACAGTCGGCCCACCGTGGTGGGGCTCCCCAGGAGCGCGCCGCCCAGGTAGCCGTAGATGTTGTTGTCGTTCTGGGGCGTGACCCTGACGATCTTACCGAGCCCCATGGACCACTCGAGCTTCAGGTTCTCCCGGGGGGTGAAGTCGAAGTTCACGCGCCCCGTGTAGCGGTCGTAGGAATTGTTCGGGACGTTCCCCTGCTCCTGCTCGCCGCTGAAGGAGAGGTAGTAGCCGTACGCCTGACCGCCGCCCCGCCCGGACCAGTTCAGCGTCTTCACGTCGCCGTCTTTGAAGGCTTCGTAGCGCTTGAGCGGGTTGTCGGAGACCAGCGTGCCCGCCGCCTGGCCGAAGCAAAGCGTGCGCGTGGCGTCGGCGATGTGCGTCGGCGAGCACGCGGCCCAGTTGGATGGTGGGTTCCAGGGCTGCTTGACCACCGCCTGCTCGTAGGAAATGGTCTGGGTGAAACCGGCGCCCGACTGGCCCCGCTTGGTGCGGATTTGGATCACGCCCGCCGACGCGTCGGCGCCGTAGAGCGTGGCCGCAGCCGGCCCCTTCACGATCTCGATGGACTCGATGTCGTCGGGGTTGATGTCGTTGAGGCGGCTCCCCGCCTGCCCGCCCACGGCGTAGATCTGCTGGACGCGGTTGTCGGCGCGCACGCCGTCGATGATGAGCAGGGGCTCGTTGGAAAGGCTGATGGAGGCCGAGCCCCGCAGGCGGATCCGCTGGCCGCCGCCGGAGGTACCGGAGGCCGAGGAGACGGACACGCCGGTGGTGCGGGCCTGGAGGAGGTTGGCGACGTTGGTGACGGGCGCCAGCTCCGTGATGGTGGCGGCGCTCACCGACGACACCGACGCCGCCTGGGCGCGCCGATCCTGCCGGCCGGCGGTCCCGGTGACGATGATCTCGTCGAGGGCGATGGCCGACACGGCGAGCTGGAAGTCGGCACGGGCGGTCTGGCCCGCCGCCAGGCTCACGGTCTGGGTCTCGGACCGGAAGCCGATGTTGATGACGCGGACCTGGCGCTGGCCGGCGCCCACGTTCGGGATGCGGTAGTTGCCCTCCGCGTCCGTGAGCGTGCCGAGCTGGGTGTCCACGATGAAGACCTGGGCGGAGGGGACCGGGGCGCCGCTGCGCGCGTCGGTCACCCGCCCGGTCACGATCCCCGACTGCTGGGCGGAGCCCGGCGCGGCGAGGATCAGGCCCAGGGCGGCCAGCAAGGCCGCCGGGCTCCTGAACAGACGATTGAGATTCATGGTCGCTCCATGAGGTGAGGAAGAAGCAGGACCGGACCGGCTCGGTTCATCCGCCTCCCCACCCCCTCCACCCCCGAGCCCTCCCCGTATCCCGCGTCCCGCTCCGGCGTTCAGGCCGTGCGGGATACCACCGGAACTGCACAATCGGATACTCGCCATCCGACTTCACAATACACGTGTGCCTTGGGGTCTCTGCCTCCTGTTCGGGTTTCCGGGATGCCTATCTGCGAAGGGCCGGGTGTCCGGCCACCCGTCGCCGTGTCGGACCGGGGTCGGTCCGCGTAGATTGCGCCTGCACCTGTCCTGGCTCACGCCCCCCGGCGCGAGCCGGAAATGAAAGCAATGCTCTCCCACCGGCCCCCAGGGGCGGCGGACTAGCACCTTTGGTCACAGATAGTCCGAATCAAATACCCCCGGAACGGGCTCGTGTCAAGGGTTTCCGTCGCCCGGCCGGGGACGCAATCGTTCTCACCCCGGGAGGATCCGCATGTTCCGAGCTCTCCGCGCCGCCGCCGCCCTGGCCCTGGCCCTGGCTTCCCCGATCGCCCTGGCAGCCCAGACCGACCAGGACGGCGCCATCAAGAAGCTCTCCCTGGAGGGCTACCTGGACATGGAGTCGGTCTCCGGTCCCCGGATCTCCCCTGACGGGCGCCAGATCGTCTATACCCGGGGTTGGGTGGACAAGGTGAACGACAAGAGGGAGTCGTCCATCTGGATCATGAACGCCGACGGCACCAGGAACCGTTTCCTGGTGGACGGCTCCGGCCCCGTCTGGTCCCCCGACGGGACGCGCATCGCCTACACCGCCGAGGGGGAGCCCCAGGGCACGCAGATCTTCGTGCGCTGGATGGACGACGAGGGCGCCGTCACCCAGGTCACGCGGGTGGAGAAGGCCCCCTCGGGGCTGGCGTGGTCCCCCGACGGCCGCTGGATCGCGTTCGGGATGACCGTGGACGACCAGGAGAGCTGGGGGATCCGCCTCCCCGGCCGCCCGGAGGGCGCGAAGTGGACGGCCGAGCCCCGGATCGTGACCCGGGCCGACTACCGCCAGGACCGGCAGGGGTTCACCGACGACGGGTGGCGCCACGTGTTCGTCGTGCCCGCCGAGGGGGGCACGCCCCGGCAGCTCACCGACGGCAAGCACGACCACGGCACCGCGGTGTGGACTCCCGACGGCAAGGAGCTCCTCTTCTCGGGGCTGCGCACCGGCGACGAGCTGGCCTGGAGGGAGTCGGAGATCTACGCCGTGGACGTGGCCTCGGGCGCCATCCGCCAGCTCACCACGCGGAAGGGCCCGGACAACAACCCGCTCCCCTCCCCGGACGGGAAGCTCATCGCCTACGTGGGTGACGACTATCACGAGGACACCTACCGGGATGCCAAGATCTACGTCATGGGGCGTGACGGCTCGAGCCCCAGGGTGATCTCCGGGGACCTGGACCGCCCCACCGGCGATCTCATCTGGGCGAGCGACGGGAGTGGCCTGTATTTCACCGTGAGCGACGCCGGGTCCAGCAACACGCACTTCGTGGCGGTGGGAGGTGGGGTGCGGAAGGTGACGGAGGGCATCCACATCCTCGGCATCTCCTCGCTGAGCACGTCGGGGACCCTCGTGGGAACCCGCTCGACGCCCCGGGAGCCGGCCGACGTGGTGGCCTTCGACGTCCGGCGCCCCGGCGACATCAGGCGCCTCACCAACGTGAACGAGGACGTCCTGGCCGGCGTAACGCTGGGCGACGTGGAGGAGATCTGGTACGGGTCTCTGGACGATTACCGGATCCAGGGGTGGATCGTGAAGCCCCCGGACTTCGACCCCTCGAAGAAGTACCCCCTCATGCTCTCCATCCACGGCGGGCCCCACGCCATGTACGGCGTGGGCTTCAGCTACGAGTGGCAGGAGCACGCCGCCAACGGGTACGTGGTGCTGTACACCAACCCCCGGGGGAGCACGGGGTACGGAAGCGCCTTCGCCAACGCCATCAACAATGCATACCCCAGCAAGGACTTCGACGACCTCATGAAGGGCGTGGACGTGGTCCTGGGCAAGGGCTTCGTGGACGAGCAGAAGATGTACGTCTACGGCTGCTCCGGGGGCGGTGTCCTGACCTCGTGGACGGTGGGGCACACCGACCGCTTCGCCGCGGCCTCGGCGGACTGCCCGGTCATCAACTGGCTCTCCTTCGTGGGCACCACGGACAGCCCGGGGTGGTACCGGAACTTCGACAGGCTCCCCTGGGAGGACCCCAGCGAGCACCTGCGCCGCTCGCCGCTCATGTACGTCGGGAACGTGAAGACGCCCACCATGCTCATGACCGGGGTCCTGGACCTGCGGACCCCCATGCCCCAGACCGAGGAGTACTACCAGGCGCTGAAGATGGAGGGCGTCCCCACCGCCATGATCCGCTTCAACAACGAGTGGCACGGCACCTCGAGCACGCCCTCCAACTTCCTCCGCACCCAACTCTACCACCGGGAGTGGTTCCAGCGGTGGTCGAAGAAGCCGGGCGTGTCGCAGTAGCCGTGCGCGCCGCCCTGGCGTGGGCCTGCGCCCTGGGGGCATGGGGGTGCGGGGGGACGGGGCACGTCCTTCCGCCCGGCCCGGCCGCCCCCGCCGAGCCTGCCCCCATCCGCGCGGGGCGCGCCTCGCCCCCGGGCACCTACGGGGAGCTGGACGTCGTGCACTACGACGCCGTCCTGGGGCTCCCGGCTCCAGGCGGGACCGTCGTGGAGGGAGTGGCCAGGCTGCGCCTCCGCCCCGCCCGGGAGAGCCTCTCGGAGGCGACGCTCGACTTCACGGGTCTCGCCGTGTTGGGCGTGTCCGTGGAGGGGGCACCCGTGCGGGCGCGCCACGAGGAGGGGCGCCTGCACATCCCGCTTCCTCCGGGGACGGGGCCTGCCGATACCCTGTCCGTCCAGGTCGAGTACCGCGGGAGCCCCGACGACGGGCTGATCCTGGGGCTTGACGCCCGCGGCAGGTGGGCCGCGTTCGTGGACAACTGGCCGAACCGGGCCCGCTTCTGGCTCCCCTCGGTGGATCACCCCTCCGACAAGGCCACCGCTTCCCTGACCGTGCTCGCCCCCGAGGGATGGCGGGTGGTGTCCAACGGGACCCCCCTGGTGCAGGGCGACCCGGCCCCGCCGGCGGAGGACGGCTCGGCCCGACGGAGATGGAGCTGGCGCACGGGGGTGCCCGTGTCGGCGTACAACCTGGTCTTCGGAGCCGCCCGCCTGGAGGTCGTCCCCCTGGGGGTGGCGGCGTGCGGTCGGGCCCCGGCCGCGCCCCGGGCCGACGGGTGCGTGGAGCTCTCGGCCTGGCTCTACCCCGAGGACGTGGCACAGGCCTCCCGCTCGTTCCGGCGCGCGGCGGCGATGATGGACTTCTACACAGAGCTGGTGGGACCCTATCCCTTCGAGAAGCTGGCCCACGTCCAGGCCTCCACGCGCTTCGGCGGAATGGAGAACGCGTCGGCCATCTTCTACAGCGACGAGGCGTTGGCAAGGGGTGCGGACATGGAGGGGACGGTGGCCCACGAGACCGCCCACCAGTGGTTCGGCGACTCGGTGACCGAGGCCGATTGGCCCGAGCTGTGGCTCTCCGAGGGCTTCGCCACCTACTTCGGCCACCTCTTCTTCGAGCGGGCGGAAGGGGAGGCCGACTTCCGCGCCCGCCTGGAGGAGGACCGGGCGCAGGTCCTGGCTTCCGCCGCCGTGCAGCGCCCGGTGATCGACCGGGAGGAGGAGGATCTCTTCGCGCTCCTGAACGCCAACAACTACTCCAAGGCGGGATGGGTCCTCCACATGCTGCGCGGCATCGTGGGAGACGCCGCCTTCTTCGCGGGCGTCCGCTCCTACTACGCCCGCTTCGCCGGGGGAACGGCGACCACCGGGGACTTCCGCCGGGCCATGGAAGAGGCCTCGGGGGCCAAGCTGGGGTGGTTCTTCCGCCAGTGGCTCGAAGAGCCCGGATACCCTTTGCTCTCCGTGACGCACCGCTGGGACGCTGCCGTGGGGGAGGTGGTCCTGACCCTGCGCCAGGAGCAGGACGCGGCCTGGCCCACGTTCCGACTCCCCCTGGCTCTGGAACTCATCTCCGGGGAGGGGGAGCCCCAGAGAGAGCGGTTGGAGCTGGCGGAGCGGGAGGGGACCTTCCGCTTCAAGGCCGACCGACCTCTGCGTGGGGTGGTCCTCGACCCCGACGGGTGGGTGCTTCACGGAACCCGTCGGGGCGCCTCGATGGGGAGTGCCTGGACTCGCTGACGCGTGCGCTGAATGTGCCGTGCGGGCCTCGGCCTTCGGGGGGGTGAAAGAACGTAGGGGTTCCCCCTACGTCCCCCTCATGGAAACCCCCACCCACCCCCCCCATCCCCTCCCGACACCCCCCCCCAACCCCTGCCGGTAGCTTCATCGTGGGCCAGCAGCCGGACGGCTGCACACATAGCCGACCCTCTTTGCTCTGTGGGGGAAGGATGGCGATGAAGCTACCGACCGTTGGCGCGAAGGCGCTGGCGGAGCGTGAAGTGTCCGTGCGCACCGTATCGGACCTTTCCGTCGAGGTCGTCTCCGACTCCGGGGAGGGCGCGCAGAAGTGCGGACAGATCTTCGGGGCCGTCTCCGCCAAGATGGGTAACGGCGTCTGGACCGTGGAGATCATCCCCGCCGAGGTCGAACCGCCGCCTCGCAGTCCCGCGGGCGCCTCGGGGATCCGCATCCGCCTGGGCGAGCGCGAGGTCACGAACTGGGGCGACGAGACCAACGTGGTGGTGGCGTTCAACGAGCAGGTGCTCCTGGGGCGCCACCAGCTCAAGGCGCTCGCTCCCGACGCCATCATCCTGGTCGAGGGCATTTGGGCGAACCACCCCGACCCGGACGTCCGCAAGCAGTGGGCGGACACCATGGAGGAACTCTCCAGGAGCGACTACACCATCATCGAAGTCCCCATGGAGGAGCAGTGCCTCACCGTGGTGGACAACGCCCGCAAGGGCAAGAACATGTTCGCCCTGGGGCTCCTCTGCTACCTCTTCGGGCGTGACGTGGAGAAGGCCAAGGAGCAAATCGCCCACGCCTTCCGGGGCAAGAAGAAGGAGGTCACCGAGAAGAACTGGCAGCTCCTCGACCTGGGATACGCCTGGGCGGAGGAGAACCTGACCTTCCGCTTCGAGATCCCCACCATGCCCGAGGGTGGGCCGAAGCTGGTGATGAACGGCAACGAGGCCCTGGCCCTCGGGGCCGTGGCCTCCGGCATGGAACTGGCCGCCATGTACCCCATCACCCCGGCCACCAGCGTCTCGCACATGCTGGGCGAGGTCTTCGAGAGGTACGGAGGCGTGCTGCACCAGGCCGAGGACGAGATCGCGGCCGTGGGCGTGGCCATCGGCTCCTCCTACGCCGGCCGGTGCGCCTTCACGATCACCTCCGGCCCCGGCCTGGCCCTCAAGACCGAGTTCATCGGCCTGGCGGTGATGGCCGAGATCCCGCTGGTGGTCATCGACGTCCAGCGCGGAGGCCCCAGCACCGGGCTCCCCACCAAGGTGGAGCAGTCGGACCTCCTGGCGGCCATCTACGGCCAGCCCGGCGACACCCCCAAGGTCGTCGTCGCGCCCGCCACCATCGAGGAGTGCTTCCACGTCATGCCCACGGCCCGGCGCATCGCCGAGGCCCTGCGCACCGTGGTCGTGGTCCTCTCCGACGCCAACCTGGCCACCGGCGTGGCGCCCTTCGCCCGCCCCGAGCTGTCCGCGGACTGGCAGGCGGCACCGCCCGATCTCCGTCCCGTGCCCCCCGGCACCAAGCCCTTCGACTGGGACCCGAAGACGGGCCTCTCACGCCGCCTCATCCCCGGGCAGCCCGGCGGCGAGCACACGCTCACGGGCCTCGCGCACAACGAGAAGAGCAAGGTGGCCTACGACCCGGACACCAACGAGCGCGCCATGCAGGCGCGCAGCCGGAAGCTGGCGGCCTTCGAGCAGACGCTCCTGCCCCCCGAGGTCAACGGGGACGCGAAGGGCGGCGACCTGCTGGTGGTGGGGTGGGGGAGCACCAAGGGCGCCATCGAGGAAGCGGTGGAGCGGGCCCGCAGCGAGGGCCTCTCGGTCTCCAGCATCCACGTGACGTTCCTCTCGCCCCTCCAGCCCGGGCTGAAGGAGGTCTTCAAGAAGTTCAAGAAGGTCCTCACGGTGGAGATCAACTACTCCGACCCGAAGGACGGCCCGTTCATCACGGACTACAACCGCCGTCGGGGCCAGCTCGCCTTCCTGCTGCGCGCCACCACGCTGGTGGACGTGGACTGCTGGACCCGCACCATCGGCGAGCCCCTGCGCCCGGTTGAGATCCACCAGGCGATCCGCAAGAACATGCCCGGAGGTGAGTCCTGATGTCCTGCTCCCTTCTCCACTCGGCCCACGAGGACGAGCGCGTCTTCGAGATGGCGGACTACCAGGGCGCGCAGGCCCGGTGGTGCTCCGGCTGCGGCGACCACTCGGTGCTCTCGGCCGCCCAGCGCCTCTTGACCGACGAGCAGCTCCGGCCGGAGGCCACGGTCTTCGTGTCGGGGATCGGATGCTCGAGCCGCTTCCCGCACTACATGACGACCTACGGGTTCCACGGGATCCACGGCCGTGCCCTCACCGTGGCCACGGGCGTGAAGCTCACCCGCCCCGAGCTGGACGTCTTCGTGGTGATGGGCGACGGGGACTGCGTGTCCATCGGCGCTGCGCACTGGATCCACGCGATCCGCTACAACATGGACATGACCGTGATGATGCTGGACAACAACATCTACGGCCTGACCAAGAAGCAGACGTCCCCGACCACCCCGACGGGCTACAAATCCAACACCCAGCCCCAGGGCAGCTACCTGCCGGCCATGAACCCGCTGGAGGCCACCCTGGGCATCACCAACGCCTCCTTCGTGGCGCAGACCGCCGAGTGGGTGCCGGCCCACCTCTTCGCCACACTGAAGGCCGCGCACCGGCACAGGGGCTTCGCCTTCGTGCGCATCCTGCAGCGCTGCCCCCACTTCACCCCGGACCTCTTCACCGACGCGGTGAAGCAGCCCGACCTGGTGGAGATCCTCACCCATCCCGAGGGGATCGTGGCGGAAGGGCTGGACAAGATCTACAAGCGGCAGGTGCGCCACGACCCCGCCGACATCCACCGCGGCCGGGAGCTGGCGGAGGACCAGCACATCATCCGTCTGGGCCTCTTCTTCCGGGACGAGTCCCGCCCCCGCTACGAGGAAACCCGCGCGCTCCCGAAGCGCACCGCCCGCGAGAAGATGGAAATCCTCAACGAGGACTTCGACCGCTATGCCGTCTGACCGGAAGAAGGTCGCCAGCAGCGACCTGGCGCTGAAGGCGCTGGAGGCGCTCGGCCCCCGGGTGGAGGCGTTCCACTCGGCCGTGGCCACCGCCGAAGAGGAGATCCGGAGCTATGTCACCCACCGCCGCGGCAACGCCGAGCACCGCTCGGAGCAGACGCTGGCGGAGCTCGGGCCGTTCGCGGCGGGGCGCATCGATCCGGCGAAGTTCGCCGCGCTTCTCGTGGACGTGGACGACCTCACGCCCGAGGCCGAGGGGGTCATGGAGCGGGCGGAGCACATCCTCGCGGAGTTCGCCGTGGGCACCGACTTCCACCTGGTGTCGGTGCCGAAGGGCGGAGATCTGCGCGACGCCGTGAAGGAGGCGCTGAACCACGTCGGGCAGGTCTTCGGTGCCTCCCGCGCGGTGGAGCTGGCCCGCTCGGGCGTCTTCGATCCGGCCCAGCACAACGTCTTCCTGTCCGGGCTCCCGTTCCGGAAGTGGCATCGGGAGGAGCGGCGGCTGGCTCCGCCTCTCGTGGTCGAGCTGGAGGCCGACGACCTGCTCCCCGCCGGGCTGGGGGAGTTCCTGGACGGGGCAGTCAAGGTCGTGCTCGTGGTGAAGGGTCCGACCACGCCGGCGCCGCTGGCCCGCCTCATCACCCCCGGCACGTACGTCGTGCAGACCGCGGACCCCGCCGAGCTCGGCGGGCTGGCCCGCTCGCCCCACCCGGGCGTGGCGCTCCTGTTCGACGCGACGCGCGCCGAGCAGGCCCGCTTCGTCCACGACCCCGACGCGGGCTCGGCGCCGTGGAAGCGGCTCATGGTGAGCCACATGCCCGAGCAGCCCGAGGTCGGGCGGGGCCGCAGGACCCCCACCTGGCTGGAAGAGTTGGCGCACCTGGAGGCTCTGGCGAGGAAGCCGGCCGGCGCCGCGGACGTGACGGCGGCGTCTGAATCCGCCGATGAGACCTCCCCGGCAGACCAGCTGGCAGCGTACCTGCTGAGCCGCGTCGACCTGGGCGGCGTGTAGGGAGACCCCGATGATCTCGACCGGAGGGGTCCTCGAAGCCGTCGCCATCCTGGGTGGCGTGGCCACCTTCTTCGCCGCGTTCATCGCGCTTGCGAACGCCAAGTTCAAGGTATGGGAGGACCCCCGCGTGGACGGCGTGCGGGACCTGCTCCCCGGCGCCGACTGCGGCGCCTGCGGCGAGGCGGGGTGCCGCGCCTTCGCCGAAGCGGTGGTCACCGGGCGGAGGCCCCCGGCAGGGTGCACGGTCATGAACGCCGACATGCGGTCCGAGGTGGCGGCGTACATGGGGATCGACGCCGGCTCGGCGGACAAGCGCGTGGCACGCCTGCTGTGCGCGGGCGGAAGGGACGTGGCGCCCTACAAGGGGCGCTACCACGGCGTGGAGAGTTGCGCCGCGGCGGCTGCGGTGACCGGGGGCGGCAAGGCGTGCCCCTGGGGTTGCCTGAGCTTCGCCGATTGCGCGGTGGCGTGCGACTTCGACGCCATCGTCATGGGCCCCACCGGCCTCCCGGTCGTGGACCCCGAGAAGTGCACGGCCTGCGGCGACTGCGTCGAGGCGTGCCCCCTGGGGCTCTTCGTCCTGATGCCCCAGAGCCACCACCTGGTGGTGCAGTGCAAGAACCTGTTGAACGGGGAGGCGGCGACCGCCGTGTGCTCCGTGGCGTGCAACGCCTGCGGGCGGTGCGTCGCCGACGCCGCGCCGGGCCTCATCTCCATGGTGAGCGGCCTGGCCACCATCGACTATGACCAGATCCTGCGGGAAGACCCCAAGGCCATCGAGCGGTGCCCCACCGGCGCCATCGTGTGGGTGGAGGGCCAGCAATTCCCGCATCTCTTCGACTCCGTTGGGAGTGAGGCCGCATGAGCAAGCAGTCAGAGGGCGCGAAGACCCCCAAGTACCCCGGCATCCTGGAAGCCACCGACGGCACCGGCGCTGTGGTCCATTCGGAGACGAACGCCAGCGAGGGCGCTGGCGCGTACCCCATCACCCCGTCCACGAACATGGGAGAGGGGTGGGCCGTGGCCCAAGCCGCCGGGAAGCTCAACGTCAACGGCCGGCGCCTGATCTTCTTCGAGCCCGAGGGTGAGCACGCCGCCGCGGCGGTCACCGCGGGAATGAGCATGGCCGGGCTGCGCGCCACCAACTTCTCCAGCGGCCAGGGCATCGTCTACATGCACGAGTCGCTGTACGCGGCCACGGGCAAGCGTCTCAGCTACGTGCTGCATGTGGCGGCGCGCGCCATCACCAAGCAGGCGCTCAACGTGCACGCGGGGCATGACGACTACCACGCGGTGGACGACACCGGGTTCTTCCAGCTCTTCGCCAAGGACGTGCAGGAGATCGGCGACTTCGCGATCGTCGCGCACCGCATCGCGGAACAGTCGCTGAACCCCGGACTGTGCGCCCAGGACGGCTTCCTCACCAGCCACGTCATCGAGGTGGTGCGCCTCCCGGAGCCCGAGCTCATCAGTGAGTTCCTGGGCGATCCTGCGGACATCGTCGACACGCCCACTCCGGCTCAGTGTCTCGTGTTCGGGGAGAAGCGCCGGCGCATCCCGGAGCTGTTCAACGTGGACTACCCGGCCATCCTGGGGCCCATCCAGAACCAGGAATCGTACGCCCAGGGCGTCGCCGCCCAGCGCCCCTTCTACTTCGACCACATCGCCGACCTCACCGACCAGGCCTTCGGCGAGTACGCCGCCCTCACGGGCCGAGCCTACGCGCGGGCGTCGGGCTACCTGACGGAGGACGCGGAGTACATCCTCGCCGGTCAGGGCTCGGTGGTGCCGAGCATGGAGGTGGTGGCCGACCACCTGCGCAAACAGGGCCTGAAGGTCGGCGTGCTCAACGTCGCCATGTTCCGGCCCTTCCCCGCCGACCTCATCACCCGGATCCTGTCCGGCGCGAAGGCGGTGCTGGTGCTGGAGCGCACCGACCAGCCCCTGGCCGTGGACCCGCCCCTGGTGCGCGAGATCCGCGCCGCCATGACCCAGGGCCTGGAGAACTGGAAGGCGCTGCACGCCAAAGGGAGCGGCGCCAAGCAGGGCACGGCCCTCCCTTACCCGAAGCTCACCCCCATCGACCCGGCTTCCATGCCGGACTTCTACTCGGCGGGGTTCGGGTTCGGCAGCCGCGACCTCCAGCCCGGCGACATCGTCGCCGCCGTGAACAACATGCTCCCCGACGGGAAGCACAGGCGGCAGTTCTACCTGGGGATCGACTTCATCCGGAAGGGCACCAAGCTCCCGAAGCTCCAGATCTGGCAGGAGCAGCTTCTCGACGCCTACCCCCACCTGACCGAGCTGGCCCTAGAGTCGGCCGGGGACCTGAACCTCCTCCCCGCTGGGGCGACGTCCCTTCGCATCCACTCCGTGGGCGGCTGGGGCGCCATCACCATGGGCAAGAACATCGCCATGACGGCGTTCGAGCTGTTCGGGATGCAGGTGAAGGCGAACCCGAAGTACGGCTCGGAGAAGAAGGGGCAGCCCACCACGTTCTACGCCGTGCTCGCCCACGAGCCCATCAAGCTCAACTCCGAACTCAAGTCCGTGACGGTGGTGCTCGCCCCCGACGGCAACGTGTTCCGCCACTCCAACCCCCTGGCGGGGATGGCCGAGGGCGGGGTCTTCGTCATCCAGAGCAGCCTGTCCCCCGAGGAACTGTGGCGCTCGCTCCCCGAGGACGCCCGCCGGACCATCCGTGAGAAGAGGATCCAGGTCTACATGCTGGACGCCTTCGGCATCGCGTCCAGCGAGGCCTCCGACCCCGAGCTGCGGTATCGCATGCAGGGCGTGGCCTTCATGGGCGCGTTCTTCAAGTGCGCGCCCCTGGCGAAGGACGAGGGGATGGAGGAGGTGGGGCTCTTCGAGGGAATCACCAAGCAGATCACGGACAAGTTCGGCAAGCTGGGCCAGCGGGTGGTGGACGACAACATGCGCGTCATCCGCCGCGGCTACGACGAGGTGAAGCTGGTTCCCACGGACATCGAGGTGGGCGCCGACGAGGCGAAGGGTGCCCCCGGGTCGTACATCCCGTCGCTCCTGGACACCCCCAACGCCGAGCCCGGCATCGGCAACCAGGGCCGCTTCTTCGAGCAGGTGTGCGGGCTGTGCGCCATCGGCCAGGATGGGATCGCGGATCCATTCGCGGCCCTGTCGGCCATCCCGGCGGCGACGAGCACCGTGCGGGACATGACGAACATCCGTTTCGAGGTCCCCGACTTCGTCGCCGAGAAGTGCACCGGGTGCAGCCAGTGCTGGGTGCAGTGCCCGGACTCGGCCATCCCGGGCCTGGTGGTCACGGTGGAGGACCTCTTCGACACCGCCATCCGCACGTCGGCCAACGGGAAGCCCAACGACCGGGTGAATCAGATCTCGAAGCACCTGGCCAGGGAGTCCCGCAAGATCCTGAAGGGCGTTCCCTTCAACACCTTCGGTGACGTGGCCTCGGCGGCGTACAAGAACGTGGTGGCGAAACTCGGCTGGGACGCCGACCGGCGCGCCCAGCTGGACGAGGAGTGGGCCCGGGTCTTCCCGGTCCTGGCCGAGTTCCCCCTGGCGAAGACGACGCCCTTCTTCGACATGCCCGAGTCCAAGACCAAGGACGCGGGCGCGCTCCTGGCCATCACCATCGCCCCCGAGGCCTGCAAGGGGTGCGGCGTCTGCGTCGCCGTGTGCCCCGAGCACGCGCTCGTCACGGTGCAGCAGGACGAGGCCATCGTGGATCGGCTCCGCAGGAACTGGAAGTTCTGGGAGCAGCTCCCCGACACCCCCGATCGCTACATCAACGTCCGTGACCTGGACGAGGGCATCGGCGTCCTGTCGTCGCTGCTGCTGAAGAAGGACAACTACCGCTCCATGGTCGGTGGGGACGGGGCGTGCATGGGGTGCGGCGAGAAGACCGCCATGCACCTGATCACGTCCACCATCGAGGCCCTGATGCAGCCCCGCGTGGGCAAGCTCCTGGCGCGCATCGACGAGTTGGTGGCCGCGCTGGACAAGCAGGAACGCGAGATCCTCGGCTCAGCGGTCGACGTGAAGGCTGCGGCGGCCTCACAGGGCGACGTGGGGGTGAAGCTGTCGGCGGAGGACCAGGCACGGCTGCGCCTCCTGCAGAAGGCCAAGGAGGAGCTGGAGCACCTCAAGTGGCTCTACGTCGAGGGCCCGAGCGGCCGAGGCCGCGTGCCCCTGGGCATGACCAACGCCACGGGCTGCTCCTCGGTGTGGGGAAGCACGTACCCGTACAATCCCTACCCCTACCCCTGGGTGAACCACCTCTTCCAGGACGCGCCCTCCGTCGCCATCGGCGTCTTCGAGGGGCACATGCGGAAGATGGGTGACCATTTCCTGTCGCTGCGGCGCGCCGAGCAGCTCGTGGCCGGCACCTACGAAGAGGCCGCTTTCAGGAAGGTGGCCGAGGAGTTCGACTGGCAGAAGTTCACCGACGACGAGTTCCACCTGTGCCCGCCCATCATGGCCGTCGGGGGCGACGGCGCCATGATGGACATCGGCTTCCAGAACCTCAGCCGCCTCATGGCGAGCGGGAAGCCCATCCGGGTTCTGGTGCTGGACACGCAGGTCTACTCCAACACCGGCGGCCAGGCATGCACCTCCGGGTTCACCGGGCAGGTGGCGGACATGTCGGCGTGGGGGAAAGCGCGACACGGGAAGACGGAGGTCCGCAAGGAACTGGCCTTCATCGCCATGGCCCACAGAGGCGTGTTCGTACACCAGACCTCGCAGGCCTCCGCTTCCCACCTCATCCAGGGCGTCATCAAGGGTCTGAACGCGCGGCGCCCGTCCCTGTTCATCGTGTACACGCCGTGCCCGGTTGAGCACGGGCTGGCCGACGACTGGGCTCCCCAGGCGGCCAAGCTGGCGCTGGAGTCCCGGGCGTTCCCCTTCGTCACCTACGATCCGGACGGGGGCCCGGACATCACCGACTGCCTCTCCCTGGACGGCAACCCGCAGGTGGAGGAGGCCTGGCCCACGTACCAGCTCAAGTACGTGGACGACGAGGGAAAGGAGGCCTCCATGGACCTCCCCCTCACCACCGCCGACTGGGCGCTCACGGAGGTCCGGTTCCGCAAGAACTTCTCGGCCATCAAGAGAGACGCCTGGAACGACGACCAGCTCGCCTTCCACGAGTTCATGGCGCTGAGCCCGGCCGACCGTGAGGGCAAGGTGCCCTTCGTGTGGGCGCTGGCGCCCGACCGGACGCTCAAGCGCGTGCACGTCTCCAACGAGATGGTGGTGCTGGCCGAGGACCGGCTGCGCTTCTGGCACCAGCTCAAGGAAATGGCGGGCCTCGACGTTCCCGCCATGGTACGTGACGCGCTGGTGGGCGAGATGGAGTCGGAGTACGAGGGCAAGCTGGCGGCGCTCAAGCAGGAGTTCGAGGCGCAGCTGGCGGACCTGAAGGCCACCTATCCGAAGGCCATCGCCCGGCGCATGGCCGAGGGGCTGCTCAGACTGGGCGACGGCGACATGACGGTGTCGGACCTGCTCACCCGGGCCGAGGCCACGCCCGGGCTCACCCCGATCGGACCGATGGGGGGGCTGGACTTCGGCGGTGGTGGGGTGGCGGCGCCGGCTGCGCGCGCCAAGACGGCCGCGCCGGCCGCAGCGGCGGTTCCCGCGGCCACGGCTGCGGCGCCTGCGGCGGTGGCGGAGGAAGAGGAGGGTATGAGGATGGAGGCGTACATCGAGTCGGCTCGATGCACGTCCTGCAACGAATGCACCAACCTCAACTCCCGCATGTTCAGCTACAACGAGAGCAAGCAGGCGTACGTGAAGGACGTGCACGCGGGGACGTTCGCGCAGCTCGTGCAGGCTGCCGAGAAGTGCCCGGCCGGCATCATCCACCCCGGAGATCCGGTGAATCCGAAGGAGAAGGACCTGGCGAAGTGGATCAAGCGGGCGGAGCCGTTCAACTGAGGTTTCCGCTTCGCTTTTCAAGCGGGTGCCGGCTGGCATAGCGGCACCCGCCATAGATCCGGCAGGCAGGGTAGGGAGAAAGGAACCACGTGCTCAACCTCTTCGGTGTCACCTTCAGGCACGGTGTGCATCCGCCGGACTCCAAGAGTCTGACGGACCACCTGCCCATCCGACGGATGCCGTTTCCCGGGCGCATTGCGCTTCCGCTGCGCCAGCACGCCGGCAAGCCGGCGCGCTGCCTGGTGAAGAAGGGCGACCGGGTGGAGCGGGGCGACAAGATCGCCGAGGCCGACGGCTTCATGTCCGTACCCATCCACGCGTCGGCGGCGGGGACGGTGGCCGAGATCGGTTGGTGGCCCCACCCGGACGGCTCCATGGCGGAGACCGTGGTCATCGACGTGACTCCGCACAGCCCCCAGATTCCCCGTCCCCGCATGGTGCCGGATTGGTACGGGCTGAACCCCGATCAGGTTCGCAAGGCGGTGCAGGACGGGGGCGTGGTCGGTCTGGGCGGCGCTGCGTTCCCCACCCACGTGAAGCTGTCGCCCCCCAAGGACCTGGCCATCGAGTGGCTGCTGGTGAACGGCGCCGAGTGCGAGCCGTATCTCACCACGGACCACCGCGTCATGGTGGAGTACCCGGAGCGGGTGCACTTCGGCATCCGCATCATGATGCAGTGCCTGGGGGTGAAGCGGGCCGTCATCGGTGTGGAGATGAACAAGCCCGACGCCATCGAGGCGCTGGAACGCACCAAGCCGACCGACCTCGACATCACGGTGCAGGGGCTGCAGGTGAAGTATCCCCAGGGCGCCGAGAAGATGCTGATCCAGGTGGTGACCGGCCGAGAGGTCCCCTCCGGGAAGCTCCCCATGCACGTGGGCGCGGTGGTGCAGAACGTGGGCTCCATCGCGACCATCGCCGAGATCTTCGAGACCGGGCTCCCCCTCATCGAGCGGGTGGTCACCGTCACCGGCCCCGGCCTGAAGAAGCCCTCCAACCTCATCGTTCCGGTGGGGGCCATGCTGGGCGACGTGCTCGCGTTCTGCGGAGGGCTTACCGACGACGCCGCGGAGATCATCTTCGGCGGACCCATGATGGGCTCGTCCCAGCCCGACCTTCGCACCCCCATCACCAAGGGCGTCTCCGGCGTCACGGTGCTCACCTCGAAGGAGGTGAAGCCCAAGAAGACGTATCCGTGCATCAAGTGCGGGCACTGCCTGGACGCGTGTCCCGTGTTCCTGAATCCGTCGGCGCTGGGCATCCTGGCCCAGGCGGCGCGCTACGAGGACATGCAGCAGAAGTTCCACCTGCAAGACTGCATGCTGTGCGGTTCGTGCTCCTACGTGTGCCCCTCGAACATCCCGCTGTCGCAGATGTTCGCTCTGAGCAAGATGGGGCTGCGCAAGCAACAGGCCACCGCCGCGGCAAAAGCCAAGGCTCAGGAAGGGGGAAAGGTGGCGTGATGGACACCGCGCGCTTCGAGCTGACCGCCTCGCCCCACATCAAGGGCCCCGATTCCACTCCCAGGATCATGTGGACGGTGGTGTGGAGCCTGGTCCCCGTGGTGCTGGCCGCCCTCTGGTACTTCGGCCCCAGCGCCATCCTCGTGATCTCGGCGACCACCGTGGGCTGCGTGCTCGTCGAGCGCGTGTTCGGCCCGGGCGGGAGCATCCGGGACGGCTCGGCGGCCATCACCGGGATCCTCCTGGGCCTGACCCTCCCGGCCGGGATCCCTTTGTGGATGGCGTTCCTGGGCGGTGCCTTCGCCATCGGCTTCGGCAAGCTCCTGTTCGGAGGGTTGGGCCAGAACGTCTTCAACCCCGCACTCCTGGGCCGGGCCTTCCTGCAGGCCGCGTTCCCGGAGGCCCTCACCACCTGGCCGGACGTGTCCGGGCCGTGGTGGGCGCTGCGGGGCGACAACTTCGCCATGCCGCTCATGGCGGGGGACCCGGTGGCCACGGTCACCGGCGCCACGCCCCTGGGGCTCATGAAGTTCGAGGGCGTTGACACCGAGGTGGTGCGGCTCATGATCGGGAGCACGGGCGGGTCGCTGGGGGAGACCGCGGCCATCGTCATCCTCCTGTGCGGCGGCTACCTCGCGCTCAAGAAGTACCTCGACTGGCGCATCCCCGTGTCCATCTTCATCTCGGTCGCGGTGCTGGCCCAGATCATCCACGTGTTCGATCCCAGCAAGCCCGACGCGCTCTTCTCGCTCTTCAGCGGTGGCCTCATGCTCGGGGCCGTGTACATGGCCACCGACATGGTGACGTCGCCGACAACGCCGAAGGGCGCGTGGATCTACGGGGCGGGAATCGGCGCCCTCGTCGTCCTCATCCGCTTCTGGGGAGGGCTCCCTGAAGGGGTCATGTACGCCGTCCTGCTCATGAACGCCGCCGTCCCCGGCATCAACCAGGTGACCCAGCCCAGGCTGTTCGGGACCGGGAAGGAGGCCATGTCATGAGCGAGCAGAAGCTCCCCATGGCGGGGCAGGGCGAGGCGTCGCCCACGCTTCCGGCCGCCAAGGCTACATCCCCGGCCCGCCTGGTGGGGACGCTGGCCTTCGCGGGCGCCGTCGCCGGCGCGGCCATCGTGATGGTGTTCTCCTGGGCGGACCCCCTCATCCAGGCGAACCAGGCGGCGCGCCTGGCCGGGGCCATTACCGAGGTCCTGGGCGGCGCGGAACGCTACGAGACCGTGTTCCTCGACGGGGGCGCCTTCACCAAGGAACCCCAGGCGGACACGGCGACGTTGGACCGGGTCTACGTCGGATACGATGCGGCCGGCGCGCGCCACGGCGTGGCGATCGTGACCCAGGCCTCCGGCTTCGTCGACGTGGTGCGCGTGATCTTCGGGTATGACCCCGCCACCGGAAACCTCCTCGGGATGAAGGTTCTGGAGAACAAGGAGACGCCCGGGCTGGGGGACAAGATCGAGAAGGACTCGACGTTCGTGGGCGAGTTCGTGGACGTGGGCACCCCCCTCCAGGGCGTGAAGAAGGACCGCGCCACCGGCGGGCATGAGGAGATCGTCATGATCACCGGTGCCACCATCTCCTCGCGGGTCGTGGTGGACATGATCAATCGGCGCCTCGAGGCGATCAAGGAACCGGTGGGCGCGCTGTGGACGTCCACCTCGGCAGGTTCCGGCGGCGGAGCCCCGGACACCACACGGGCCGGTGCGACGGGAGGTGGGCTGTGAGCAAGACCACGCCAACGCAGGACCTGGTCTCGGGGATCTGGAAGCAGAACCCCGTCTTCGTCACGCTTCTCGGCCTGTGCCCCACGCTCGCCGTTACGAACAGCGTGGCCAACGCCATCGCCATGTCGGCTGCGACGTTCTTCGTGTTGCTCGGGTCGAGCGTCCTGGTGTCGACGTTCAAGAAGTGGATCCCCAAGGAGGTGCGCATCGCCTCCTACATCATGATCATCGCGACGTTCGTGACGTTCGCGGACCTGATCCTGGCTGCGGTGGTGCCCGACATCCACAAGGCGCTGGGGGCGTTCATCGCGCTCATCGTGGTGAACTGCATCATCCTGGGGCGCCAGGAAGCTTTCGCAGCGAAGAACACGGTGGGACGCGCCGCGCTGGACGCCATCGGCACCGGGATCGGCTTCTCCATCGCGATGCTGATGATGGGCTCGCTGCGGGAGGTCCTGGGCAACGGCACCTTCCTCGGGCTCCACGTCTTCGGGCCGGGCTTCGCGCCCTGGGTGATCATGATTCTCCCTCCCGGAGGCTTCTTCACCCTGGGTGTGTACCTCCTGATCTTCGCGTGGTGGAAGGGTCGGAAGACGGCCACGGTGCACCCACGCCGCTGGCTCCATGAGGTCACGGCCGAGGCAGGAGACTGACCATGGGCGAGCTCTTCTGGATCTTCATCAGCGCCATGCTGGTGAACAACTTCACCCTGGTGATGTTCCTGGGGCTGTGCCCCTTCCTGGGCGTGTCAGGGAAGATCGCCACGGCGCTCCGCATGGGCTTGGCGAACATCTTCGTGCTGGTGCTGACCTCCGTGGCGGTGTCCTTCCTGAACGCGTTCATCCTGCCGAGCGCGCCGTACCTGGGGCTCATCTCGTTCATCGTGGTCATCGCGTCGCTGGTGCAGATCGTCGAGACGGTCATCAAGAAGCTGTCGCCCACGCTCTTCCGTGAGTTGGGGATCTTCCTGCCCCTCATCACCACGAACTGCGCCATCCTCGGCTTGGCCACCTTCCAGACCAACCGGGGCTACGACTTCGTCGAGGGGCTCTTCTTCGCCTTCGGAGCCGGAGCGGGCCTCACGCTGGCGCTGGTGCTCATGGCCTCGATCCGGGAGACCGTCGAGCTGGCCGACGTCCCCGCCATGGCCCGGAACATGGGCCTCGTCCTCATCCTCGCGGGGAGCCTTTCGCTGGCCTTCATGGGCTTCGCGGGGCTGTTCTCGTCATGATCACCGCCGTCCTGGGCATCCTCGCCATGGCCGCGCTCTTCGTGTTCGCCGGGCTCATCCGCCTCGGCGAGGGGAAGGGGTGCGGGAGCGGGCACTGTGGAAGCTGTTCCAACGAATGTGAATTGGATCTCGAAGGGAGACGTCCATGAACCCGAATCGCCGTGACTTCCTCGCGCTGGGCGTGGGAGCCCTGGCCGTCGCCACCCTGCCCCGGGCGCTGCGTCGCCCAGACCGGCTCGTGCGGCGCCAGATCCCCGTCATGGGCACCGTCGCGGAGATCGCCGTGCGCCACCCCGACGAGGCATGGGCGCAGCGCGGCATGGACGCCGCGTTCGCCGAGCTGCGTCGGGTGGATGCGGCGATGTCGTGCTTCAAGGGCGATTCTGAGGTGGGGCGCCTGAACGGCCTCGCCGGTCGGTCGGGACTCGCCGTCAGCGACGACACGGCCGATGTGCTGACCGCCGGCCTGCGTTGGGCCGAGGCCAGCGACGGTCGCTTCGATCCCTGCCTGGGCAACGTGTGCGCCCTGTGGCACGTAGGCACGCGCGCCGCGCCGCCCGCCCCCGGTGAGTTGGAGGAGGTCGGACGGGGGAACCGCTTCGCCGCGCTGGAGGTGGAGCGCGGGCGCTCGGTGGCCCGCGCCGCCCTCACGTCGCGCGCCGCCGCCGTGGACCTCGGAGGGATCGCCAAAGGGTACGGCGTGGACCTGGCGGCCCGGGCGCTCCGGGACCACGGGCTCTTCAACGCCCTCGTGAACGTGGGCGGCGACCTGGTGGCCATGGGCGTGGACGAGCACGACGACCCGTGGCGGGTGGGCGTGCGCTCTCCCGAACACCTGAACGACGTGGTGGAGGTTATCCACGTCAGCGACCGGGCGGTCGCCACGTCGGGGGACTACCTCCAGTACTTCCAGCACGGAGGGCGCCGGTACCATCATCTCATGGACCCGACCACCGGAGAGCCGCGCCGGACCAGCATGCGCTCGATCACCGTCGAAGCAGCGACGTGCATGGACGCCGACGCCGCCGCCACCGCCCTCTTCGGAGTCGCCGGGTCGACAGCCGCGGAGATTCTGGGCCGCGGCGCCCCCGGCGCCCGCATCGCGCACTCGGTCTGAGGAGGGCGGCCATGGAGACCCGGATGGCGTTCTGTGCCACCTGCGACCGGTCGGTGCGGGTCATGGTGAAGACGGAGACGCCGCCCGGTCAGGCTCCGAGCCCGGACGACGTCGTGTGCCTGGACCACGGCGAGGTTTGCAGCGTCGGCACCGTCTGCCCCATTTTCGACGTGCCCAGCGAGCAGATGAAGCGGAACCTGGAGAACAGCTGATGAGGAGCGAGCTCGCCCACTGCGCGGGGTGCGGCCACAAGGTCCGCCTGGTCTTCACGGACCCGCCTCCCCACGACGGGCAGGCCAACCTCCGCGAGGACGCCGAGATCGTCTGCCTCGACTACAAGGAAGGGTGCACCGCAGGGGTGTGCCCCAACACCGGCAGGCCCGGGATCGTCATGGGGGTCCGCCTGGCGAAGAGCCACATGAACGACGGCGCGTTCAAGACCCTCCACGCCCGGTGCGAGGGGTGCGGCCAGGTCACGGACCTGGAGGTTCTGGACGGCACGTTCGCGCTGTGCCCGCTGTGCAACACCACCAACCGCTGGGTCAGGCTGGAACTGGACGACAGCACCATCACGATCACCGGGCGGTAGGGAAGCCCTGCACAGGGCTTCCCCTGCGGTTCCCCGGGTCAGTTGTCGGTCCAGTAGACCGCGAAGAAGACGGTCCAGGCCAGTCCCAGGGCGCTGGTCGAGATGAGCGCCGGGACGCTGCCGGCGCTGGCACCCACGGACAGCCCGTGGTGGAAGCCCCCCGGGTCGTGGTGCATCCAGCTCTCCGTGGGGAGCACCTCCGGAAGCGACACCCCGTCCCACCGCACGAAGAACGACCCCTGGTCCCGGACGTTGAGGCGCAGGCCCACCGTGGGGCCGCTCTTGCCGGGGTAGGCGGCGCCTCCGGCGCTGGTCTTGAGCAGCCCGCCTTCGAGCTCGACGCTCAGGTCCTCGGACAACCACCGCCGGCCGCGCAGGCGCAGGCCCGTGAGCACGTCGGTGCTGCCTGATCCGAGGGTGAACACGCCTCCCACGGCGAAGGTGGGGCTCAGGTTCACCATGTGCCCCAGGTTCCACTCCAGCACTTCGCCGAACGCGTCGGTGGCGGCCTGGAGGTCGCCGCCCCAGGACACGAGGCGCGTGGTCTGGACCAACGCCGTGCTCCCCTGCATCTCGATCAGCCAGAAGCTCCTGCACGTGGGCAGGGGCTGGCCGCGCAGGCACCCCACCTTCGCCTGGGCCCCGGCCCCGGGCGCTCCCGCGAGCGCCATCCATGCCAGCGCAGCCGCGACCGTCACCGACCTGGCCCTACCCCCCCTGACACTCCACGTCGTCTTCGTCATGCCCCACCTCCCATGCCGAAAAGGGGTTCCAGAAACCGGAACGTCCGGTACAGATCCTCACCCTCGAGGGGTGGATCCAGGTGCTGGGCGCCCACGGAGGTGAGCTGCAGTACGCGGGCCAGCCGCGTCGCGGCCTCGCCCGAGCCCATGCGCTCGGCGCAAAGCTCCTCGAGGAACGCCAGCCGGCGTCGGTCCACCCGCTCCTGCACCTTCCTCGCCAGGGGCTCGCGCGCCGCCCACCGGCGTATCGCCCGCTCGAGGCGTGCGATGCGGAGCTCCGAAGCCTCCCGGATGAGGGTACGGAGCCGGTCCTCGGCGGGCGCGCCGCCACGGCCCGTTGCGATCAGGCGGTCTGTGACCTGCTTCTCCCAGGCGCCCAGGAGCGCCTCGACGAACGCTTCGCGTCCGGCGAAGTGGTGGTAGAAGGATCCCTTCGAGCGGTCGAGTCGGGCGCAGAGGGCGTCCACGGTGAGCGCGCCGTCCCCCTTCTCGGAGAGGATCCGGAAGCCCTCATCGATCCAGTGGTCCCTGGATGTCCTCGGCATCTCGGCCCTCCCGGTTGCAGCCACGCTCGTTCTGCGAGAAACCTACTATACCGTATGGTATAGTAGGTTCCGTTGCCAGGACACCCGCCCCTGCGTTTCCTTGTATCCGCCATGAGCCTTCCACCCCACCACCGGCCCGACGGCCGCTTCCGCAACCCATGGGCCGCCGCATCGGGTGATGACGGGTTGCGTCGCCATGTCTGGCGAGTCGCCAAGGAGTGGCTCCTGGGTGACCACCCGCCCGACCCGGGCCCGGGCGCGCTGGAGGTCCGGCTCCCGAGCCCTGCCCACCCGTGGGTGACGACGCCGGGCGCGGTGCGCATCACCTGGATCGGACACGCCACGGCGCTGGTGCAGCTCCCCGGCCTGAACCTCCTCACCGACCCCGTGTGGTCCGACCGGAGCTCCCCCGTGGGGTTCGCCGGGTCCCGCCGCTTCGTGCCCCCGCCCCTGACACTCGACGAGCTCCCACCGATCCACGCGGTCCTCCTCTCCCACGACCACTACGATCACCTGGACCTCCCCACGGTGCGCGCCCTTCAGGCCCGTTTCGGGGACAGCCTCTCCTGGTACACGCCTCTGGGGTACAGAAGGTGGTTCGGCGCCCAGGGGATCACCCGGGTGGTGGAGCTGGACTGGTGGGGGAAGGCGCCGCTTCCAGGAGGACGCTTCGAGGCGGTGTGCGTTCCCGCCCGGCACTCGACACGCCGCCGCCCCGGCGGGACGAACCGGCGTCTATGGTGCGGGTGGGTGGTGCGGCCCGCCGCGGAGGCGCGCCCCCGCGTCTGGTACGCCGGGGACACCGGATATTGTGAGGCCTTCACCGAGATCGGCGCGCGCCTGGGGTACTTCGACGCCTCGCTGGTCCCCATCGGGGCGTACGAGCCCCGGTGGTTCATGGGCGCGGCGCACGTGAACCCCGAGGAGGCGGTGCAGGCCTACCGAGACGCCGGTGGGGTGGGCGCCTTCGTGGGGATCCACTGGGGGACGTGGCGCCTCACCTTCGAGGACCCCCTGGAGCCGCCCGCCCGCACGCGGGCAGCCTGGGCGGCCGCCGGCCTCCCCGCCGCCGATCTCCACATCCCCCGGCATGGGGAGACGCTGGAGGTGGGATCGGCTCAGGGGAGACCCGGCGCACCGCCCGATGAGTGCGCCGCACCCTAGGAATGGGCAGCGCCTCCGTGGACGAGGGTTACAAGCTCTTCGACGAAGTGGATGTACGACACGTAGGCCTCGACCCAGGCCCTGCCGGCCGCGACGTCCGCCGGGTCGAAGCCGGAGAGGCTGCTCACCGCGGCCCAGCGCTCGGCCACGGCGGACGCAACGTGGTCGGCGAGCTTCGAGGAGAGGGCCTCGGAGGTCGCGTCGTGGAGCGCCTGCTCCGCGGCGGCGATCCCCGGGGAGAGCTCCTCCCCAGCGGGACGGAGCCCGGTGAAGGGCGCGCCCTCGCCCGCGCGGTGCACACGCACCAGTGTCTCCAAGAACCAGCGGTCGGCCACCTCGGCGGCGTCGCCCCCGGCCTGCCGGGCGCGCAGGGTGCGGTGGAAGGCCTCACGGATCTCGGCCTCGCCTTCGGGGCGGACCCAGAGCAGCGCGAGCTTCACGTCGCCGCCGGCCAGGGCCGCCCGGGCGGCTTGCACGACGGGGCCGTCCAAGCTGTCGCAGTGGGCGGCCACGGGGGCCGGCGTGGCCAGGGCGCCCAGCGCCAGGCCGGCGGCCGCCGAAAGGGTCAGGAATACGCTACGGGTGCTCATGGTCTCCTCCTCCGGGGATGGTGTCGTCGTCGCCGATGGCGTGCATCAGCGCGCATTCGTGGGGCGAGCCGTGCGCCTCGCAGCGGTCAACGAGGCGTTGGAGCGCCTCCTCGATCCGACTGAGGTCGCGGATCTTGGCCCGTGTGGCCTGGATCTTCAGGAGCGCTCGCCCGCGGACGTCGTCGGCGGTGCGGTAGGGATCCACCTGGAGGTCCAACAACTCGCGGACCTCCGAGAGTGTGAAGCCCAGCTCCTTGGCGCGGTGGACGAAGCGGAGGCGGTGCACATCGTGGACGCCGTACTCCCTGTAGCCCGAACGCGTCCTGGCGGGGGCGGGCAGGAGGCCGCTCCGCTCGTAGAAGCGCACGGCCTGCACGCTCACCCCGGTCTGTGCCGCCAGCTTTCCGATCTTCATCTCCCTCGCCTCCGTGACGTCCATGGGAGGAGTGTAGAGTCTATAGTATGGTATAAGGTCAAGGTCCCGTTCCGCTAACGAAACGCAACCCCCGGGGGTCAACTTGAATTGGCGCTGTGGCACACCGCCCCAAACGGGGCGGCCGTCCGCTGCGCGATCCCCACGCCCCACCCGGAGTCCCACCATGCGTCGTGCACCCTCCCTCGCCGCCATGCTCGCGGCGCTCGCCACCCTCTCGCTCGCTCTCCCCGCGTCGGCCCAGAGCGTCGCCGGCACGTGGGACCTCTCCTGGGAGACCCCACGCGGCGCCCAGACGACGACGTTCGTCTTCGCCCAGGATGGGATGAACGTCACCGGCACCGCTCAGATGCGCAGGGGTGAGAACACGATGGAGGTGCCGATCAAGAACGGCATGCTCCACGGCGACCAACTCACCTTCTCGCTGGAGCTCGGGATGGGCGAGCGGACCATGTCCCAGGCGTTCACGGCCAAGGTGAAGGGGGACTCCATGGAGGGGACGATCACCACCCCCAGGGGAGCCAACCCATTCAAGGGAGTTCGCAAGCGGAGCTGAGCGGGCGCTCGTCGACGTCCCCCTTTCCGGACGTCCGGTGATCCGGTAGCCTGCGGTCGGGCGGTCCCGTTCCACTCTGCCCGAACTCCCAGGGAGAGGATCCGTGCACCTCAAGTCCCCCTTCGGGCCGCTGGGCTCCGACCTGGAGCTCCAGCGCTTCGCAGAGCTGAAGCAGCTCCTCCCGGGCATCTCGCGCGCGTACCGTGCGCGGGAGGCGGTGCACACCTCGGTGGTGATCCCCTCCATCAGCGTGAACCAGGAGGAGCTGGCGAAGGTGGAGGGCTCGGCGTACTACGAGGAGCGCCTCCTCTTCACGCTCATCCGCCTCACCAACCCCCTCTCCCGGGTCATCTACGTCACGAGCCAGCCGGTCCACCAGGAGATCCTGGAGTACTACCTCCAGCACCTGCCCGGTGTGACCCTGAGCCGCGCCCGGAGCCGACTGCTGGTGCTGAGCCTGTACGACTCGAGCCCGAAGCCGCTGACGCAGAAGATCCTGGAGCGACCCCGCGTCATCGAGCGCATGCGGCGCTTCATCGGCGATCCGGGGCGCGCGTACCTGACCTGCTACAACTCCACGGTGCTCGAGCGCCGGCTGGCGGTGGAGTTGGGGATCCCGCTGAACGCGGTGGATCCGGACCTTCTGTGGATGGGCACCAAGTCCGGCTCCCGGAGGATCTTCGAGGAGGCGGGGGTGCCCCTTCCCCTCGGGACGAACGACGTGCGCACCCGCGACGACGTGGTGGCCGCGCTGGAGCGCCTGGCGCTGGCGCGCCCCGGGATCCGGCGGGCGGTGGTGAAGCTCAACGAGAGCTTCGCCGGCGAGGGGAACGGGGTGTACCGCTTCCTCCAGCCCCTGTCCCCGGACCGGGAGGAGCGGCTCGTCGCCATCTCCCGCAGGCTGGACGGGATGCAGTGGCCCGCCGCCGCCGAGACCCTTGGCGAGTTCCTGCGCAAGCTCGCCCAGATGGGCGGGATCGTGGAGGAGTGGATCGAGGCCGACGAGGTCGAGTCCCCCTCGGTGCAGATGCAGGTCCATCCCGACGGCTCCCTGGACATCATCTCCACCCACGACCAGGTGCTGGGCGGGTCCACGGGCCAAGCGTACATCGGGTGCCGCTTCCCCGCCGACGAGCAGTACCGCGCGTCGATCCTCCAGGCGGGGTGGCGCATCGGGCAGGCGCTGGCGCGGCACGGGGCGCTGGGGAGATTCGGCGTGGACTTCGTGGTGACCCGGAGCGGGACGGGGCCCTGGCAGGCCCACGCCCTGGAGATCAACCTGCGCATGACCGGGACCACGCCGCCCTTCATGGCGCTGGAATTCCTGGGCGGGGGTCGTCTCGACCCGGAGACCGGCCTGTACGTCGCCGCCGACGGGAGGCCGAAGTACTACTACGCCACGGACAACCTGAAATCGCCGGCGTACCGCGGCCTCCTCCCCGACGACCTCCTCGACCTGATGACGGAGTACGGCATGCAGTTCCGGCACCAGGGGCTCACCGGGGTGCTCTTCTTCATGATCGGCGCGCTGTCCCAGTACGGGAAGCTCGGTGTCACGGCCATCGCCAACTCGCTGGACGAAGCCGAGACGCTCTACGAGTCCACCCAGGACATACTCGACCGCACCGTAGGCGCCACCGAGGATACGTTCGGGAAGCCGAGGTCGCTCTTCGAGGCGGACGCGCCGCGGATGGTGTAGGGGCTCAGCCCCCTACTCCCCCTGCGACCAGCTCCGGCAGATATTCGTGGAGCATGTTGCGCCACGTGGGCCAGTCGTGGTGCCACTCGGGTCCCCACGAGTCCACGCGGTTGGGCACGCCCTTGGACCCCAGCACGTGGGCCACACGCCACGACTCCCCGATGTCCTCGGACTGCCCCTCCCCGGAGGCCAGGAGCACGAAGCGCCGGCGCAGCTTGGCCAGGTGCTCCTCGCCGTGAAAATCACCCAGCCAGTGCAGCGGCGATGCGTACCAGAAGTCGGCGGTGGGCGGAGCCTGGAGGAAGCGGAGGAGGTCGTACGTCCCGCTCATGCACAGCGCGCGGGTGAACACGTCCGGGTAGCGGCACACCGCGGCCAGCGCCTGGAATGCCCCGACGGAGGCGCCCGCGGTGGCGATTTCCAGTCCGGGGGTGCGGCAGTCGTCCCAGATCCAGGGGACCAACTCCTCGCGGACGTATTCCTGGAACTGGTTCATGATCCACATGCGGTGCTGGGGCGAGCCCTCCTCGGCCAGCATGGTCCGCCCCGCCACGCTGTCGCAGGAGTAGATCTTGATCTTCCCCTGCTCCAGGTGCTGGGCCAGCGAGGCGACGATGTGGAAGCGCTCGATCTCCTCGGCGTCCCCGCCCGCGGTGGGGAAGATGAGCACAGGCATGCCGTACTGCCCCCAGCGTGCCACCGCCACCTCCTGGTTCAGGCGATGGCTGAACCAGCTCGTGCGCTCCTTCATGACCCGGCTCCCGCGGGCTCGTCGGCCCGCCACTGCTGGATGCGCTGGAAGAAGAGGTCGGTGAACGCCTCCACCTCGTGGGGCGGGAAGAGGGCCGCCACCTTCCGGCGCGCCGCCTCCCTGGCGTCGTCGGTGCCGAACCAATCGTGCGTCACCGCGTCCAGGTGGGCCAGGTTCCTCGCACAGAATTCCTCGAAGCGGTCGGCGTCGAAGCGCCTCTTCGCCAGGGGCACGAGCGCGTCCAGACGCTCGCGGAGCGTCATGCCCTCCTCCACGGCGTCGAAGAAGGGCTGCCAGTCGAGCTGCTTCACCTTCCGGCCCGTGGCCGCGGCGAACGTCGCCCAGCGGATGTTGGCCTTGATGAGCCAGGGGAAGTGGTAGTGCAGCGAGGTGACCTGGGAGTCGGGGCAGGGGTTCGCGAAATCGATGGGGTGCCAGGTCCCCTGCTTGTGCAGGAGCTCGCAGGAGTTGAAGTCCCACCCGAAGAAGGCGTTGATGACCATGGTCATCCCGTCCACCAGGGAGCGCTCCTCCGCCGTCATGAAGTCGCGGGCGATGGTATAGCGGTCATGGAGCGCGGCCTTGGGGTCGTAAAGGATCACGTGGGTCTGCGGTCCGAGCCCGATGCAGCGCACGAATCGGTCGGAGGGGTGCACGGCGGCCTGGAGCGTCATCACCAGCTTGCCGCTCTGGTCGTACGCCTCCCGCAGCGCCGACTCGTCGTCGAGCTTGGTCACCGCCCGCCATCCGCCCCCGTCGTAGGGCTTCATGAACATGGGGTAGCCGAGCTTCCTGCCGATGGCCCCCAGGTCGAAGAGGCGGGCGTAGGCCTTGAGCGTGTACTCCAGGTCCGCCATCGGCTCGTAGGAGTGGGGAGGGATGAGCCACGTCTCCGGGATCGGGAACCCCAGGCGGATCATCGCTGCGTACGTGGTCAGCTTCTCCATGGACTGCACCGCCCACGGGTTGTTGAACACGTACACGTCGTCCATGACGACGGCCTTCTTGATCCACTCGCGGCGCATGGGATACCAGTGGGTGAGCCGGTCGATGACCAGGTCGTAGCGCTTGGGCTCCCGGACGTCGAAGGGATCGATGGTCATGCGCTCCACCTGGAAGCGCACCTTGTCCCGCTTCACGGCGATGGTGAGGTCCAGCCGCTTCATGATCTCGGTAAAGGCGATGGGCCAGCAGATGTCGGCGCCCAGCGAGAGGCCGATCCGCTTGGTGACGTGCGCCATGCTGTCTCCTGTCAGTCGTAGACCAGCCAGAGGGGACCGGGGAAGAGCCACGAGAGCCCCTCGCGCAGACGGTCCCGCCAGTTCTCCCAGTTGTGGCCGTCGCGCGACTCCACGAAGCGCACTTCCATCCCGGTGCCCTGGAGGACGGGGACGAGGGAGCGGTTCTCGTAGATGAGCGACTCGTACATGCCGCAGCTCACGAACACCTTGCGGCTCACCGCCGTGGGGTTCCTGCGGAAGCGGTTCACGAAGTCGGCGATGGGGTCGAAGACCGGCCCCCGCCCGTGAGCGCCGATGTCCGAGAACGCGAACGACCCGGACTGGAGGAGAAGGCGCCCGTAGAACCCCGGGGCCTGCACCGCCGTGGACAGGGAGGCCACGGCGCCGAGGCTCGCGCCCATGAGGCACCTCCCCTCGGGGGTCCCCACGAGAGGCAGGTCGGCCTCCAGCCTGGGGACGAGCTCGTGGGTCAGGTAGCGGGCGTGGGCGTCGTTGGCCCGGTACTGCTCCATCCGGTCCGGCGGGTGCATGAGCGCCGCCACCACCGCGGGGATGTCGAGCCGGTGGATGAGGTTGTCGAGGATGGTCTTGAGGCCGGCGTACTGCAGGTAATCGCCGCCGTCGTGGACCAGGAGGAGCGGGTAGCGCCGCGTCGCCCTGAAGCGGGCCGGCCTGTAGAGGGTGATGCGCCTCGTCCCGCCCAGCGCGTCGCTCCGGAAGACGCGCTCCTCCAGCGTGCCCTCGAGGGCGTGGGGGTCCCGGTGGGTCCACTCGGGCACCTGGTAGCCCGTGCCGTGGGCCACCGAGTTGGCCCCGAACGGATCCCGGGCCTTCCGGGGGTTGAGGGGATCCTCGATCCACTGCACGTCCGCGCCTCGCGTCACCTCGAGCTTGTACTCCACCCGGGAGCCTTCGGGGAGATCGAGGACGAAGTACCAGAGGTCGGTGCCCGGGATGCGGTGCAGCCGCTCGGAGCTGGAGAGCCCGTATACCCAGTGGCGGAGGCGCACCTCGTCGGCCTGGCCGCGGAAGAGGAAGGTGACCTTCCCGCCCTCGGCGATGGGAGCCTGGTGCCGGTCCAGGAATCCCTGGACGGCCTCCGGGGAGGGCGCGCTCCCGTGCACCAGCTCAGCGATGGCCAGCCCGGTCACGTCGGGCGGAGGCGCCGGGGCGCTGCCGCCGTCGGGGGCCCACCTCATGCGGCGTCGCTCCACGGCTCGACCCACCCGTACCCCGAGAGGCGGCGCGCCCCGTGGGCGTGCCAGCGCCCGTCCCAGTCCAGGCGGGTGCCCGGGTCCAGGACCACGCACACGTCGGGGGCGAAGCGCCGCGCCATGCGCGACACCCGGCCGGGGTCGTCGAGACGCAGGCGCGCCGACCCGTGGGGGAGCGCCACCACCCCGGGGAAGAGCCCCAGCCCCACCTCGCCCATCTCGGCGTGCCCGGGCCCCCACGGAGGGGTGTCGTGGAAGAGCACGACCTGGGAGGCCAGCGCCATGGCGCCGCCGGAGCACGCCACCACGGTCTTGCCCTGCAGGAGTCGGTCCACCCCGAAGATGCGCAGGCGGTTGAGGAGCGCCGGCACGTGGCCGCCCTCCACGACCACGACGCGCACGGGCTCCAGGGCGCGGCGCACCTCTTCCCTCTGGCGCCCCACCGACGCCCTCATGAGCGGGTCGTACCCTCGGTAGAACGCCTCCCTCAGCTCCACCACCCGGTCGGCGTGGTGCCGGTCCAGCTCGCGCACGGCGGCCAGGGCTCCCTCCCGCTCCCCGTCCAGCACCTCCGGGGCTCCCGGGAGGCCCTGGAGCTCGGTCCACGCGTCCATGGCCCGGGCCAGCCGGACGTTGTACGCCCTGCGCAGGAGGCGGACGTCGTCCTGGAGCTTCCGGTGTCCGCGGGCCAGCTCCGGGTCCTCCTTCCACACGGCTTCGGCGCGGGCGTACAGGCGCAGGTTGAACGCGCCGGGGCCGAGGGTCTCGCGGGTGGGCGCATCGTCCTCCTCCCACTCCTGCCACCCGGCGGTGACCAGCGCCACCGGCCCCGTCTCGCCCAGGCCGGCCACCACGCCTCCCACGTCGGGCGAGGGGCGCTGGGGTCCGAGCAGGACCACGCGGGACGGCCGGAAGCTCAAGACGCCCTCACCCGGACCGTCTCGCCCACCGCATTCAGCATGGCGCGGAGCTCGTCATAGTCCGGGTGCTTCATGCGCACCCAGGCGTTGGCCATGTAGCCGGCCTCGATGGGCTGGGTGGGCGTCCCGGGGGGCGGCAGGTGGGCGTCGATGACCCACTCGCCGTAGCGCCGCTGGATCTCGTCGAGCCCCTCGTACCCACGGATCGCTCCGTCCTGGTCGGGGCGCAGTGCGATGATCCCGGCGGCGAAGCGCCGGGACGCCTTGCGCACGGTCCTGCCGAAGACCACCGCCATCGCCCACTCGTGGTAGATGTCGATGTCGTTGCCCACGGCGTAGAGATCCCACGCCCGGACGCCGGGAGGGCGGCAACCGATCTCGGAGAACCTCAGCCCGTTGGGGCCGAAGAACCACTCCATGTGCGTCGCCGACGTCTCGATCCCCAGGAGCTTGTTGACCTTGCGGCCCATCTCCAGGATCTCCTGGTAGCTCGGCGCGGTCTCGATGCGGTTCGTGGCGATAAACTGGGGGGAGATCCACCGCGTCCTCATGGCTTCGAGGACGTTGGGGAAATAGTGGGTGATGAACTCGTGGGCCACCCGTCCGCCGATGGTGATGGTGTCGTAGAAGCCCTCGTGGCCCTGGTTGAACTCCTCCACCGCCACCTGGGGCCCACGCCCGACGCCGGCGCGATCCAGCGCCTGGCGGAGCGCCTCGTCCGAGTCCACCTGCTCGGTGCCCGAGGCCCCGGCGGCGGCGCGCGGCTTCACCACCAGAGGGTATCCCACCTCCCTGGCGAACGCGAAGATCGCCTCGCGGTCGCCGCTCCCCAGGGATGCGGCGCACGGTATGCCCCCCCGCCTCAGGGCTTCCTTCATGGCCGGCTTGTCCCGGCAAAGGAAGGCCGTGCGGAGCGTCGTCCCCTGGATTCCCAGGCGCTCCCGGGCCTCGGCCACCGGGAGCACGTGGGCCTCCACCGTGGCCTCCAGCCGGTCCACCTTCACTTGTCCGTCGATCCAGCGCACCACCCGCTCGACGGCGTCGACGTCCACGACGGAGGGGACCTGCTGGTAATGGGCCAGCCAGCGGCGGAGGTCGTCGTCCAGGGTCTCCGCGGGGCGCTCGCCGATGGCCGAGACGGTTGCTCCGGTGAGGCTCAGTCCCCGCACGAACTCCCTCTGGTTGCCGGGGAAGCAGGGTTCCACGAACACGACGTGCATGGTCAGGCTCCCTTGCCGGGGGTCGGCGGGTGCCGGGGGGGCGGTGTCCGGATGCGGCCGGCGCGGACAACATAGGCAACGGTGTGCGCCGACGGTACCGGACGGCGTCCCTGGCCGGTAGCTTGTCGGCATGGCCCACGTGACGTTCGTCGCCCCCTGGTTCGCCGAGACCACGCTCCGCTTCGTCGCGGCGCTCGGGCGGCTCGAGGGCGTGCGGCTCTCCGTGGTGAGCCAGGATCCCTCGGAGCGCATCCCGGAGGATCTGCGGGCCCTCCTGGCCGATTTCGTGCAGGTGCGCGACGCGCTGGATCCGGAGGTGCTCGTCCGCGCCGTGAAGGAGCTGGGCCGGCGGGGTCCGAAGGTGGATCTCCTGCTGGGCACGTTCGAGGAGCTCCAGGTCCCCCTGGGAGAGGCGCGCGATCATCTGGGCCTCCCCGGGATGGGCGCCTCCGCCGCCGAGAACTTCCGGGACAAGTCCCGCATGAAGGACGTGCTCCGCGCCCACGGGCTTCCGTGCGCCCGCCACGCGCTGGCGCGGGCGGCGGAGGAGGCCGTGGCCTTCACGCGCCTTGTGGGCTTCCCCGTCATCGTGAAGCCTCCGGCCGGGTCCGGCTCGCGCGGCACCTTCCGCATCGGCGGGGAGGAGGACCTGGCCAGCGTCATGCGCCAGATGCCCCCCTCGCCGGAGCGCCCGACGCTCGTGGAGGAGTTCGTGGTCGGGGAGGAGCACTCCTTCGACGCCATCACCCTCGATGGGCGCCTGGTATGGCACTCCATCAACCACTACTTCCCCTCGGCCCTCGAGGTGCTCAGGGAGCCGTGGATCCAGTGGTGCGTCCTCCTCCCCCGAGAGGTGGACGACCCCCGCTACGATGGGATCCGCGCCGTGGCCGCCGCGGCGCTCAGCGCCCTGGGGATGCGCACGGGTCTCTCCCACATGGAGTGGTTCCGGCGCCCGGACGGGAGCGTGGCCATCTCCGAGGTGGGCGCCCGGCCCCCCGGGGCGCGCTTCGTGAACCTCATCTCCTGGGCCCACGACTTCGACCTCTTCCGGGCCTGGGCGGAGACGGTGGTCCTCGGGCGCTTCACGCCCCGCCCGCGTCCCTACGCTGCCGGGGCGGCGTATCTGCGCGGCCAGGGGGAGGGGACGGTGCGTGCCGTCACGGGGCTCGAGGAGATCGCCAGGGAGCTGGGGCCGCTGGTGGTCGAGGCGAAGCTGCCCCGGGCCGGCCAGGCGCCGGCGGGAACGTACGAGGGGGAAGGGTACGTCATCGTCCGCCACCCCGAGACCGAGGTGGTGAAGGACGCCCTCTGGAAGATCGTGACCCGGGTCCGGGTCGAGCTGGGGTGAACGCATGAACGTCCTGATGATCTCGCCGGGATTCCCCAAGGAGATGCAGTACTTCACCCGGGGGCTGGCCACCATGGGTGCCGGCGTGGTGGGGCTCGGCGACCAGCCCGAGTCCCAGCTCTCCGACGTGGCGCGCCAGGCGCTGTCCGCCTACCTGCACGTGACCACGTTCCAGGACGAGCAGGGCATCGTGGAGCGGGTGGCGGACTTCGCGTCCCGCGTGCCCATCCATCGCGTGGAGTGCCTTTGGGAGCCGTACGTGATCCTGGCCGCGCGCATCCGCGAGCGGCTCGCCCTCCCCGGGCTCACCGTGCAGCAGACCCTCCCGTTCCGGGACAAGGAGATGATGAAGCGGGTCCTGGACGCCGCCGGGATCCGCACGCCCCACCACTACAGCGCCGCCACGGTGGCGGGGGTCGTGGAGGGAGCGGAGACCATCGGGTACCCGGTCATCGTGAAGCCCATCGCCGGCGCGGGCTCGGAGAGCACGTACAAGGTCCACGACCGTCGGGAGCTGGATGCGATCCTTCCCGCGCTGCGGCACGTGGACGAGGTGAGCGTGGAGGAATTCGTGCAGGGCGACGACATGACCTTCGACACGCTGTGCGTGGACGGGCAGGTCCAGCACTACAGCATGTCCACGTACATCCCGCGCGCCCTGTTCATGAAGGAGAACGAGTGGGTGAGCCCCATCACCCTGGTCTACCGGGACCCGGACGTCCCGGAGCTGGCGGCGGGCAAGAGGATGGGCTTCGAGGTCATCCGTGCCCTTGGGGTCCAGACCGGGTACACGCACATGGAGTGGTACAAGACCCCGTCCGGAGAGGCCGTTTTCGGCGAGATCGGCGCCCGCTCCCCCGGTGCCGGGCTCGTGGACTTGATCAACTACGCCGCCGACATCGACACGTACGCCGGATGGGCCGAGTGCGTGGTGCACGGCCGCTTCACCCAGAAGGTCGAGCGGAAGTACAGCGCCGCCTGGATCTACAAGCGGGCGCAGGGTCAGGGGAGGATCCTGCGGTACGAGGGGCTCGAATCCCTCCTGTCGGAGCTCGGGCCCTGGATCGTGGACATCGACCTCAACCCCGTCGGCGCGCCGCGGAAGGACTGGCGGAAGGTGCTGGTGGGCGACGGCCTGGTGGTGGTGCGCCACCCGGACCACGACACCGCCCGGGCCATGGCCGAGCGGGTCGCGGCCCGCCTGCACATCGTAGCGGGGTGAACCCATGAACATCATCCATCTGGTGGCCGAGTACTGGCCCTTCGCGCGCACGGGCGGCCTCGCCGAGGCCGTGCGGGGCATCGCCACCCATCAGGCCCGCCACGGCATGAAGACCAGCGTCTTCATGCCGCTCTACCGCGTGGCCCGGGAGCGGACCGGGGAGCTGCGGCTCTGCTGCGAGGTCACGGTCCCCATGGGGGGCGGCGTGCACACGTGCCGCATCATGCGGAAAGTCGAGGAGCCCGACGGCCCCGTGACGTACTTCGTGGATCACCCCGGCGCCTTCGACCGGGCGGGGATCTACGGTGAGGGGGGAGGGGACTACCCCGACAACCACCTCCGCTTCGCGCTGTTCGCGCGCGCGGTACTGGAGGCACTTCCCAGGGTCGTGCCCGAGGGGCCCATCGTGCTCCACCCCCACGACTGGCACGCCGCGCTGGCGCCGGTCTACCTGCGCACGGTCTACAAGGGTCAGCCGTTCCATGACAGCGTCGCGTGCGTGCTCTCCGTGCACAACGCCGGCTACCAGGGCCTGTTCGGGCCCGAGGTCATCCCGGAGATCGGGCTTCCGCCGGACGTCTGGCATTGGAGTCGGATGGAGTACTACGGAAAGCTGAACTGGCTCAAGGGCGGCCTGGCCTACGCGGACTGGGTGACCACGGTGAGCCCCACCCACGCCCACGAGCTGCGGACCGCCGCCGGCGGCTTCGGCCTCCACGATTTCTTCATCGCGTTGGGCGACCGGCTGCAGGGGATCCTCAACGGCATCGACCAGGACCTGTGGGATCCCACCAACGATCCCGAGGTGCTCCAGCCGTACTCCAGGGACGACCTCTCCGGGAAGCGGGTGTGCAAGGCCTGGCTCCAGGAGACCGCCGGCCTCGCCGTGAACCCCGACGTCCCCCTGGTGGCGATGACCGCCAGGCTGGCGAAGCAGAAGGGCTTCGACCTCATCCTGGGGGACGGGCTCCTGTATCGCCTGGACGAGGCCCAGTTCCTCTTCCTCGGGGAGGGGGACCCGGGGTACCAGCACCAGCTCCATGAGATCGCCAAGGCGCTCCCCCACCGGGTCGCGGCGTTCTTCGAGTTCACCGAGTCACGGGAGCACAGGCTCCTCGCCGGCGCGGACATCCTGCTCATGCCCTCCCAGTACGAGCCGTGCGGGCTCACGCAGATGAGGGCGCAGCGGTACGGCGCGCTCCCGGTGGTCCGGCGGGTCGGGGGCCTCTCGGACACCGTGGAGGACCAGGTGACCGGGTTCGTCTTCGACGACTACACCACCTACGCCCTCGAGGTGGCGCTCCGCCGCGCGTTCGCCGTGTACCGCGACCGGAAGGCCTGGGAGCGGCACATGAAGGAGGCCATGAGCCGGGACTTCGGGTGGGAGCGGTCGGCGCGGAAGTACCTGCTCCTGTACGAGGACGCGCTCATCGCCCACCTGTACGTGCCGCTGTAGCCGAAGTCGCTGCCGTGAGGCTGGCCGGCGACATCTCCCGTGCCTCTCGTGGACTCGTCAATACGAGGATGGCACGCCCGTTGGTCACCGTCAGTCCCGAGCCGTACTTCGCGGAGAGGTCAGCGAGTCTGGCGAGGATCGAATCCGCCTTCGCCCCCGTCGCAACCTGGGCCAGTCCCCTCCGAGAGAGGAAGTCCACGGTGTCGTAGTCCGCGCGGTAGGCTTCTCCCTCATCCAGGTCCAGCGGAGTGAACTCGATTCGAAGCGTCCGGCCACGCTGAACCACCAGCTTCGCGAGGAGCCCCTCCCAAGGCCGGTACTCGTCGTAGGCGCCGACGTCGGGGTTGAGGCCCTGATAGGCCAAGCCACCCAGTTGCCGGATCAGCGGCTTCCCGTCGAACACCTCGACTCCGTCGAACCCGCGCTGCCCGTGCCCCACGTAGACCGACGCCCCGGCATCCAGGACAGCCCGGGCGAATTCGGACTGCCAGGATGGAAGATCCTCGATCCACCTGTGCCCGTCGCTGGTTTCCCCACCCGGCGCCACCTCCGCGAACTCGTCTGCGTCGAGTTGGACGTGCTGGTAGTAGATCACGAAGTCCGCCCGGGCCGCGGCCTCCCGGACAGCCGCGAGGTTCCGCTCCCTGTCCTCTGGCCACCCGGTCCATACGCCGTTCACAGCGTGGCGGATGGCGTCCCTCTCGTCATGAGCGGTGGTCGCCGCGATGAGCGCCAGGGTGACCCCGCCCACGGTCAGGTAGGACGGTGCCGTGGCTGTCTCGATGTCCGGACCGACCCCGGCGTGGACGACTCCGTGCGCCGTGGCCGCGGCCCGGGTGGCTGCCACGCCGCAGTCCCCGAGGTCCCACGCGTGGTTGTTCGCGAGGGACATCAGGTTGAAGCCCAGGGAGGCGAGGAACTCCATGACCTGGGGCGCGACGGCGTGAGGGCCACCCGAGTTGCCAGGCCGACTTTCCCTGGAGAGCTCCGGCGTCCCGAGTGACACCTCATAGTCGGTCGGAAGTCCACACCTGTCCTCCGTGGATGCAACCGCCATCTCGAAGTTGGTGAAGGCCACGTCCGCGGCTGCGAGGACGGGCCTGAGCGTGCCGAAGGGATCGTCCCAGAAGAGCCGCGGGTCCTTCTTGATCAGCGCCTGCCCTGCGAGGACGATGGTGAGCTCCGGCTCAGGCGGCGTCGGCTCGCAGGCCACTGACAGCACAGAGCCGAGCAACACGAAGCCGAAGCACCGAATCGGGGAAGCGTTCATCACGGACTCTCTGTTGGGAACGAACGGTGGGTCAATGCTCGATGCGCAGGTGCCGCGCTCCAAGGACTTCGGGGTTGCACTGCGCTGGGCTGAAGTCGCGCCGACGTTGACGTCGGCAACCCAGCCGTAGGTCAGTCCGTTTGCATAGTGGCACGGCCTCGGCAACTCGCACCTCGCTGTCCGCCGCCTCTGGCTGAGTCAGGGCATCGAGAGTGGTCCGGCCGGCCTCGAGCACCTGATCCTGGTGGGCTATCGCACTTTCCAACTCGGCAACCGTGGCGGAGGACTCCGTGGGGAGGCGGGCGAGGTACTGCGTCTCACGGACGTGTTCGCGGTGCGCGTCCCAGAGCCGGTCTCCAGAGAAAGCAAGCGGAAGCCCCAGAAGAACAAGTGCCACCTCGACGAGCGTGGAAAGCCAGTCGACGCGAGTCTTCCCATCAGCCGGATCCATGTGGAGCGCCCCGTACACCAGAGGTTCAGCCTGACGATTCTGGGTTTCTGCTGTGTGAGCGTGATGCCGACCCGGAGCGCAGACCGCCAGGCGAGTGCTCCCGACCCTCGATGCGTACTGCGTCAACAGAAGACCCCTCTCGGGCGGGAACGCTGAATCCTATCAGGTGACAGCCCATCGCGCCCGAACTGGCGACCACCTGTCTGCGCGGAGTGCGTCGCATGCTTCGACCGTCAGCACCCGGCGGGTCGGAGCAAGGCACGAGACCAGGCCGATGGCCACCAAGATGCCCACTGCCAGCGGCAATGCCGACAAGAATGCCAGGACAGGCGAGCCACCCAGGCCGGAGTCCTCGCGGATCCCGACCTCACGGGTGCGCTCCGACACGGAGAAGGGCATCATGGCGCAGATGCCCGAGACCGCTACGCCTCAGCGCACGATCGCGAGGTGCGAACGTAAGAGGCAGCGCACCAACCCCTTGCGCCCGGCCCCGCCTGACGCTGTCGAGTGTGGCTGCAGGGCATCCTGGAACTGCTCCGGTGTCAGGATTCTCTCGATCTCCGCCAGAGCGGCCTGGTAGGATTGCCGCAGTTCGTCCAACCTCGACCGGTCCGTCCTCCACGCCGCAGCAAGGGGGAGATTTCGTTCCCGCACGACGGCGGCGAGGCCCTGAAGTTCTTGGACCTGCGTTGGCGCGAGGTGTAGATCCTCGCCGACGAAGAGGACGAAACCGACCGGATCCACGCGCTCGCCACAGCCCATGCGAATCGGGTGCGGCAACGTGTCCTGGATCGCAGCGAAGGTGGCTTCCTGCTGCTGTCCGGCGACGCCATTCAAGGCGCCACCAACGGAGAGCGCCGAGAAGAGGAGCACGCGCAGTGAAGTTCTGGGCGGGCGTGCCAAATGGGGTTTTCCGGGCCGAGAGGACATGCAGGTCTCCCCTGGGGCCACCTGCCGATTGGCGGCATGGACTGCCTCGACACTACGCCGCTGCGTGCCTACGCGCTACTTCCCGATTCTTCGCGCGCGACGTGGGCACAGATGCAACGGGCAGCAAGATGCCTTGTTCAGGTGGCCGGCGGTTCCGGTTGCTCCTCTCGGAGGACGGCGACCTCTCTATCCGCCAGGGTAGCTGCCTGCTCCAAGATCCGCGGCGCCAGCAGGAGCAGGTCCTGAAGACGATTGCTCTGCGCGGCAAGCACAATCATGCGGATAGCTCAGTTCGCGAGTCGCTGCTGGGACTGCAGGTTCTGATCAGCAGTCCCGGGATCCCTGAGCCGACGCTGCAGTAGGAAACGATGGTCAGAGCGTGCCGCCCCGCGCCAAGGTAAGGAACGCCCTGGGCGACAGGATACGAATCGGCGACTCCTCGGCGATCACGAGAAGGTCCTGATCGCCACTCACGAGGATCTCGACCCCGGCGGAAACGGCGTCGGCCAGGACTCTCTCATCGTCAGGGTCAGGAAGTGAGATTGGGGGAGGCGCGTCTCCTCCGGGAAGGATACTCAGCGCTCAAGGACTGCTTCTACGGCGGAGAGTGCCGTCTGACTCGCCTTCAGCTTCGTCGAGAGGACGCGACGAACTTCCTCAGCCACGACTTCGGGGATGACGAGGTCGTACTCTGAGAGGACCAGCTTCAGAAGGTCCGCGCACAGGCCCCGCGCGATGAATGCGGCGACGAGGACGTTGGAATCCAGGCAGACT
>DATIKQ010000115.1:0-121778 GCA_035477395.1 Longimicrobiales bacterium | reverse complement strand
GGCCGCACCCGCTCCGGCGGGCGCCCGCCCCTCTCCCCGGTCCCGGATCGCCCAGGCGATCTGGGCGAGGGCCACCATGCCGGCGCCGAGCATCATGCCGTGCGGCACGTACGCCTGGCCCAGGTCCGCGCCGAGGAGCGTGGGCGCATATCCCCGCGCCAGCAGCCCGGCGGCGAACATGGAGAGCGCCCACACGTTGCCGATCCAGCACACGCCGAACACGTCCATGGGGACGCCGAGGAGCTGCCCCACACCGCCGGCAACGCCCCCTGCGGCCAGCATCCGTGCGCGTCCGCCGCCCTTGTCCCCGGCGATGATCACCTCCGCCGTCGCCACCCCGGCCGGCCAGAGCCCGGCGGCGGGGAAGGTGCGTGAGTCGAAGGTCAGCCACACCAGGGTGGCGGCCGCCGACATGGCCAGGAACGAGCCCAGGAGCATCGGCAGGACCAGGTCGGGCCGGCCCATGAGCCACGGGATCCCGATCGGGAGGAGCAGCCCGTTGGCCCCGCCGAACGTCGCGGCGGAGATCGTGGTCTGGAGCAGATTCTGGCGGTGGACGTTGGAGAACACCCGGAGCGCCGCCAGCGGGAGGCGGGCCAGGCTGATGGCCAGGATCGCGCCGATGACCGAGCTGTTCGGCGTCACGCCCACCCGGGTCAGGAGCTGGATCCCGATGATGGCGCCCAGCACCGCCAGGACCGCGGCCGCGAGGAGGGTTGCGGGTTCGAGGAGCGAGGGATGGCGCCTCGAGGGCATCGTCGGATCAGGCGATCGATCGAGCGCTCTCACAGGAGCTGCGCCACCGCGGCGGCCACGAACCGGCGGGCCAGCAGCACCGGCCGTCCCGACGAGCGGGCCACGCGCGCACGCTGCTCCTCGGTGAACCCCATGCAGTGCATCACCACCGCATCGCACCCGGAGAGCTCCCGCGCCGCCTCGTCGAACCGGTCCCCGACGTAGGGCGAGGCCCAGGTCACGCGCAGCTCCTGGTGGGGGGCGGGCTTCCAATGGAACTCGTCGGCCTGCTCCGCCGCCGGGAGCAGGAGGCCCACGCGCTCCATCCCGGCGCACAGCGCCGCCACGCCGTGGTCCACCAGGTGCTGGGCGTCGAGGAAGACCCCGGGTCCGCGGAGCCCGGGGAACTCGCCGGTGCAGAGGAGCACGGTCACCGCCGAGGGATCGTGACCCAGGCGGTCCAGGATCCCCTGGAGCCGGGCGTGGATCTTCGACTTCCCCACCACCGCCTGGCTCCCGTCGGCCATGCGGGTGACGAGGCGCGCCTCCCCAGGTGCCGCCCCGAGCGCGGCCACCGCCGCCGCGTGGAGCCCGTCCAGCGCACCCACCTCCCGGATCACCGTGCCCCCTGGAAGCCGTGCGACGAGGTCGGGCACCATGTCCGTGCGCGGCGTCTGGCCGATCGTGACGAACGTCACCGTGTTCACCATGGCGGACAGAGTAGGCCTGAGCTACCGTCGCCGCCACATGGCCACGCGACCCATCCTCGCCGAAGAGCTGGTTCCCCTGGCCACCGGAGCCTGGATCCTGGGCGCCGGTGGCGGCGGGGACCCGTACCACGCCCTCCTCAACCTGCAGCGCCTCTACCGGGAGGGGCGGGTGGCCCACCTCGTGGACCCCCTCGATGTGGGCGACGACGCGCGCGTGGCGGTGGTGTCCACCATGGGCGCTCCCCTGGTGGGCGAGGAGCGGCTCACCGACCCGGCGATGGCGGCGCTGGCGGTGCGGATGATGGAGGAGCACCTCGCCCGGAAGTTCGACGCGGTCATGGCCCTGGAGATCGGCGGCGCGAACGCCTTCCAGCCGCTCATGGTGGCCGTCGAGATGGGGATCCCGGTGGTGGACGCCGACACCATGGGGCGCGCCTACCCCGAGGCCCAGCACTCCAGCTTCGCCATAGGGGATCTCCGCCCCTATCCGCTCACCCTGGCCGACGTGCGCGGGAACGCGGTGGTGGTATCGCACGTCGCGAGCTGGAAGTGGATGGAGCGCATCAGCCGGAAGGTGTGCACGGAGGTGGGGTCCATCGCGGCCACGGCCAAGGCACCGCGGACCGGGCGCGAGGTGAAGGACTGGGGGATCCTCCACACCGTCACCCAGGCCATTGATCTGGGGCAGGCCGTGCTGGACGCGCGGGCCCGCAAGGCCGATCCCGTGGCCGCGGTGGTGGAGCACGCCGGCGGGAAGCTCCTCTTCAGCGGCAAGGTGGTGGACGTCGCCCGGCGCGCCACCGAGGGGTTCCTCCGGGGCACGGCCCGCATGGAAGGGCTGGACGCCGACCGGAAGCGGACCTTCCGCCTGGACTTCCAGAACGAGTTCACCGTCGGGTGGCTCGACGACGAGCCGAGGGTGACCGTCCCCGACATCATCTGCGTGATGGACGCTCTCACCGGCGAGGCCATCGGAACGGAGGCGCTCCGCTACGGGCAGCGCGCCCGCGTGGTGGCGCTCCCCGCGCCGGCCCTGCAGACCACCCCCAGGGGGCTGGGGCACGTGGGCCCGCGGGCGTTCGGGTACGACCTGGACTTCCGCTCCGTCTTCGCCGAGGGGGGCGCATGAGGCGCATCGGCATCGACGTGGGCGGGACCAACACCGACGCCGTCCTCATCGACGGGTCCGGCGTGGTGGCGGCGGTGAAGACCCCGACCACCGAGGACGTCACCACCGGGATCCGCACGGCGCTGGCCGACCTCCTGTCGCGCCTGGGCGGCGGAGCCGGGCGCGTGGACGCCGTCATGGTGGGGACCACCCACTTCACCAACGCGGTGGTGCAGCGCAGGGACCTGGAGCCCGTTGCGGCGCTGCGCATCGGACTCCCGAGCGGGCGCTCGCTGCCGCCCTTCGTGGACTGGCCCGAGGACCTCGCGGCCGTAGCGCGCGGGGCCGTGTTCATGGTGGAAGGCGGCCACGAGGTGGACGGCCGGCCGCTGGTCCCCTTCGACGAGAAGGCGACCCGGGAGGCCGCGGAGCGCATCCGCGACCAGGGGATCACCTCGGTGGCGGTGAGCTCCGTGTTCTCGCCCCTCACCCCCGAGTGCGAGGAGCGCGCCCGCGAGATCCTCGCGGACGTGATCCCGGAGGCGGCGGTGACCCTCTCCCACCACCTGGGGCGCATCGGGCTCCTGGAGCGGGAGAACGCCGCGCTCCTGAACGCGGCCCTGATCCCCCTGGCCCGCCGCACCACGCGCGCGTTCGCCGAAGCGCTCCACAGGAGCGGCATCCAGGCACCCCTCTACCTGACCCAGAACGACGGCACGGTGATGCGCGCCGATTTCGCGGAGGCGTACCCGGTCTGGTCGTTCTCGTCGGGACCCACGAACAGCATGCGCGGCGCCGCGTACATCTCGGGCCTGACCGATGCCATGGTGGTGGACGTGGGCGGAACCACCACCGACATCGGCCACCTGAAGGCCGGGTTCCCCAGGGAGGCGAACCGGACGGTGGAGGTGGGAGGCGTGCGCACGCTCTTCCGCATGCCCGACCTCCTCTCCCTGGGTCTGGGCGGTGGATCCATCGTGGACGCCTCGCGGCGCACCGTCGGGCCCCTGAGCGTCGGCTATCGCCTCACGCGGGATTCTCGCGTGTTCGGGGGGAGCACCCTGACCGCCACGGACATCGCGGTGGCGTGCGGGATCGCCGACATCGGCGACCGGTCCCGGGTGTCGAACCTGAACGACAAGATGGCCGGCATGGTTCTCATGCGCTGCGCCGCCCTCGTGGAGGAGGGCGTGGACCGCATGAAGGCCGACGGCGCCCCTCTGCCCCTCCTGGCCGTGGGCGGCGGCGCGTTCCTCGTGCCCCCGGAGCTCCTCGGGATCAGCGAGGTGATCCACGTGGAGCACGCCGACGTGGCCAACGCCGTGGGCGCCGCCATCGCCCAGGTGAGCGGGGAGGTGGACCAGGTGTTCAGCGGGGTCGGACGGGAGCGCGCCCTGCAGGAGGCAGAGGGGATCGCACGCTCGCGGGCTGTGGAGGCCGGCGCGGCCGAGGCGACGCTCACGCTCGTGGAGGCCGAGGACATCCCCCTGGCCTACCTCCCCGGCGATGCGCTCCGGGTGCGGGTGCGGGTCGTGGGCGAAGCATCCCCCATCACCTCGTCCAGGGACGCGAGCACGTAGGGCCAGAGCGCCGGCGCCCCCTCGCGGATGGGCTCCATGCGGGAGAGCACCTGAGCACGGGTGATGCCGTGCCGCTTCCAGGTCCCTCCCTGGTTGTGGACGTTCTGAAGGAGCGCGTGGAAGCGGTCCAGGGCGTTGGCGAAGCGCGCCTCGGTGGTGGCGCCGGCCTCGAACTCGTCCCAGAGGCCGCGGAGCCGCTCCGCCTGGTCCGGCGGCAGGAGCCCGAAGAGGCGCTCGGCGGCACGCCGCTCCCGCTCCTCCTTGTCGGCCATGGCGGCGTCGTCGAAGGCGAAGGTGTCGCCGGCGTCGATCTCCACCACGTCGTGGACGAGGAGCATGGTGAGCGCGCGCTCCCGGTCCACCTCCCCGGGAGCGTACTCGGCCAGGAGCGCCGCCATCACCCCGAGGTGCCAGGAGTGCTCCGCGCTGTTCTCCAGGCGAGACTCGCCGATGACCATGGTGCGGCGCAGCACGAGCTTCAGCTTGTCCAACTCCACGAGGAAGCCGAGCTGGCGCCGCAGGCGCGGATCGGTCACGGAGGCGGACCTATCGCCTCAGGAGCCGGCCGGGCTTCGCGGGCTGGAGCTCGCCCTCGGCGATGACGGGCTCGCCGTTGACGAGCACCCAGTCCACCCCGGTGGCGTACTGGAGGGGGTTCTCGTACGTGGCCCTGTCCTGGATGGAGTCGGGGTCGAACACGAGCAGGTCCGCCACCATCCCCGGGGCGATGATCCCCCTGTCGAAGAGCCCCAGCCGGTGCGCAGCCAGGGACGTCATCCGGCGCACCGCGTCCTCCAGCGTCATGACCTTGTCCTCGCGAACGTACTTCGCGATCACGCGAGGGAATGCGCCGTACGCCCGCGGGTGGGCACTCTCCGTGGTCGCGGGATTGGACGGGGAGGCGTCGGTGTCCACCATGACCCAGTCCCGGCGGAACGCCGCCCACTTCTGCTCCTCGTTCATCGTGAGCGGGTTCACGCTCACGCCTCCGGCCTGCACCAGGTCGAAGAACGCCGTCCATGCATCGGTGCCCAGGAGCCGGGCGGCGCCTGCCACCGACTCGCCGACCACCCGCTTGTCCGTGGAGTCCGACGCGGAGACGATCAGGACGTTGTCCCAGTTCCTGCCCGCGTGCCGGTACCAGTTCTCCCAGTCCGACGTCGCCTCGATCTCGCGCCGGAGTTCCCGGCGGACCGTGGGGTCGGAGAGCGACTCCCGGAGCGCGCGCGATCCCTGGGTGAAGCGGCCCGGGTGGATGAGCGCGCTGAGCCCGAGGCCGTTCCGAAGGTATGGGTAGATGTCGGCCGTGACGTCCTGGCCTGCGGCGCGCGCCGAGTCGATGAGCGCCAGCGCCCGTTCCATCAAGGGCCAGTTCTCCTGGCCCGCAGCCTTCAGGTGGTAGATGTGGACCGGCACGTCCGCCTGAGCACCGATGGTCAGCGCCTCCCGGATCGCGTCGAGGAGCCCGCCGCTCTCGTTGCGTATGTGGGTGAGGTAGACCCCGCCGTGCTCGCCGGCTGCCTCGGCCAGGGCGATCAGCTCCTGGGTGGACGCGTACACGGCCGGCGGATAGATGAGCGACGAGGACAGGCCCACGGCTCCGTCCTCCATGGTGCGGCGCACCAGCTCCCGCATCTCCTCGAGCTGCTCGGGGGTGGGCTGGGCGTCGGTGTCCCCCAGCACGACCTGGCGGACCTGGGTGGCGCCCACGTTGTGGATGACGTTCAGCGGGATCCCGTAGCGCTCCATGATCTGGAAGTACTCGTCCAGCGTCTCCCACTGGAGCGTGTCGGTGCCGATGACCGTGGGCCGGCGCGTGCTGTCGGCACGCTGGGGCGCCGGCGAGCTCCCCTCCCCGGAAAGGTAGGTGGTGATCCCCTGGCGGAGCTTGCTCTCGGCGCTGGGCGGATCGGTGATGAGCACGAGGCTGGACTGCCCCATCATGTCCACGAACCCGGGCGCCACCACACGGTCCGCCGCGTCTATGACGCGCTGGGCGTTGAAGCCTTCCAGGTCGCCGATGGCGGCGATGCGGTCCGCGGTGATCCCGATGTCCGCCCGGTACCAGGGGTTCCCCGCTCCGTCCACCACGCGGGCGTGGGTGATGAGGATGTCGAAGGGGAGCTTGACGTCCGGGTCGGGGACGACCTCGGGAGCGCACGAGACGGCCACGAGCGCGAAGAGCGCCAGCGTCGGGAGCGGAAGTCGGCGGGGCATGGAGTGCACCAGAGGTTGCCGGGGGGGGCCGGGGGCCGGGGGAGAGAACGTGCCGCCGGGGTGTGGGCCAGGCAAGGGCGGGGTGGCGGCACCGGTCGGGCTGGGCCATCGTGGTGCGGGGAGGTGCGCCATGAAACGGAAGCCCCACGGCATCTTCTGCCTCGAGGCCGATTGGTGGAACGACTTCAATCGCACCTCGACGGTCCAGCCGGTGCTCGCCCTCATCTCCCAGGGCATGGCTCGGGAGGTGCCCCACGTGCACCGGGACGTGGGCACACGGGAGGAGCTCGCCCACTACCTGAAGCGCTGGATCCAGAGGGGCGCCGACCAGTACGGCATCCTCTATCTGGCCTTCCACGGCAACGAGGGGGCGATCTTCGTCGGGGACCGCCGCCATAAGGGCTCCAGAGTGACGCTGGACGACCTGGCGGACATGCTCGGCGACGGGCTAACCGGAAGGATCGTCCACTTCGGCTCCTGCGGGACCATGGGCGTGGACAAGCGCCACATCCGGCGCTTCCTGAACCGCACCGGGCTCGTCGCGGCCGCGGGTTTCAAGAGCGAGGTGGACTGGCTCACCTCCGCGGTGTTCGACGTTCTCCTCTTCGAGGCGATGCTACGCTACTCCCTCACGCCTCGCGGCGCACGGGCCATCCGCGCGAGGATGTGGGACCAGTACCGCTCGCTCTGCAACCGGCTGGACTTCCGCATGATCGTGCGCCATGGCCGGGCCGCCGGGGGGACACAGGGCCCGGGCGACCCCGTCGAGCGCTAGCCGTCCCGGTCGAGCCGCACCGTCACCTTCTTGCCCTTGACCTTCGCGGCACGCAGCGACTGCACGACCCGCTCCGCCACTTCGTCCGCCACCTCCACCAGGCTGAACCGCTCCGAGATCTGGATGGAGCCGATCTGGCGGCCGTGGACTCCGGCCTCGTTCGCGATGGCGCCGACCAGGTCCTGGGGACGCAGGCCCGCCGAGCGGCCCGCGCCGATGAAGAGCCGCACGACGCCCTCGGGCCGGGGCCGGCTCCGGCCTCCCGGAGCGGGGCGGGCCTCGCCCCGCGTCTTCTCCCGGAACGGCTTCTCCTCGGGGATCTCCTCGTCGTCGCCCTCCGAGCCGGCGAGGGCGGCTTCGTGCCCCATCTTCACCGCGCCCAAGGCGATGTCGTAGAGGTCGAACTCGTCGGAGAGCGCTTCCACCACCACCCGGAAGCGCTCGAGCCCGCCCTCCAAGATGGACTCGCGCACCGAGGCCCGGGTCAGCTCGAGCCTCCGGGCCTGGAGGTCCGCCACCGTGGGGACCGAGGCCACCGTGATCTTCTGCCGCGTGAGCTGCTCGATGTTCTTGAGCAGCGCGTGCTCCCGGGGCTCGGCCAGGGTGATGGCAACCCCCTCCCGCCCGGCGCGCCCGACGCGCCCGATCCGGTGCACGTACGATTTCGCCGCGGACGGGACGTCGTAGTTCACCACGTGCGTGAGGTGCGAGATGTCCAGACCGCGGGCCGCGACGTCGGTGGCCACCAGGAGGTCCGCCGTGCCGCCCCGGAGCTTCTTCATCACCCGGTCCCGCTCCTCCTGGGACATGCCGCCATGGAGCCCCTCGGCCCTGTATCCGCGGCCGTTGAGGGCCTCCACCAGCTCGTCCACCTCGATCCGGGTCCTGCAGAACACCAGCGCCGCGTCGGGGCTCTCGATGTCCAACACCCGCCCCAGCGCCGCCAGCTTGTGGGCCCGGCGCACCAGGTACGCCGTCTGGCGCACGAGCGGAGCTTCCCCGTCCCCCTGGTCCTCCGCACCGACGCGGACCTCGACGGCGTCCCTGAGGTGCGTGCGGGCGATGGTTGCGATGCGGGGCGCCAGCGTGGCCGAGAACAGGAGGGTCTGCCGCCGGGCGGGGACCTCGGCCAGGATGGCCTCGATGTCCTCGGCGAAGCCCATGTCCAGCATCTCGTCGGCCTCGTCGAGGACGAGGATCTTCAAGCTCCCCAGGCGGAGCGTCCCCCTCCGGATGTGGTCCAGCGCGCGCCCCGGCGTGGCCACCACCACATCCACCCCCCGCTTCAGCGCCTTGAGCTGCTGCTGGAACGACTGTCCTCCGTACATGGGGAGCACCTCCACCCCCAACTCTCTCCCGTACCGATGCACGGCCTGGGCGACCTGCACGGCCAGCTCCCTGGTGGGCACCAGCACCATCGCCGACGGCACCTGGCCGCCGCATTCGATCAGCTGGAGGAGGGGGAGCGCGAACGCCGCCGTCTTGCCCGTCCCGGTGGCGGCGAGGCCGAGGAGATCCCGCCCCTCCAGGAGGTACGGGATGGCCTCGCGCTGGATGGGCGTGGGCTCTTCGTAGCCCAGCTCGGCCAGGGTGCGGAGGATCTCCGGGCCCAGGCCGAGGTCGGCGAACGCCTGGCTCGCCGCGGCGGAGGGGGTGGGTTCCATGGGCGAAGATAGCGGCACGAGGAAGTCGCCCGGGCCTTCCCAGGGGCGGGGCGGCAGCGTATATTTTTAGCTTGAATTTATCTTCACCCTACGCAGGGCATGGGATGGACACTCGGGATTTCGGCCCCAAGGCGTGTTGTTGTTGTCGTCGCTCCCCGGAGGAGGCGGTACGGGGCACCGGCGGCACGGGGCATCCCACGTGACCTGATCCGGAACCATCCCTCTGCCGGCCTCCGAGCGCATCGGACGGTCCGGCAGCCAGGAAGGGGCGCCACCGGGCCGGACCCGGCGGCGCCCCTCTCCTTTTCCACCCTCGACGGCCCGTGCCCCGGGCCGGAAGGCGACACCATGAAGATCTTCGACGACGTCACCCAGCTCATCGGAAACACCCCGCTCGTGCGGCTGCGCCGCATGGCGCAGGGCGCCAAGGCCGACGTGGTGCTCAAGCTCGAGTACTTCAACCCGGCGCACAGCGTGAAGGACCGCATCGCCGTCGCGATGATCGACGACGCGGAGAAGGCAGGGCTCCTCCACCCCGACTCGGTCGTCATCGAGGCGACGAGCGGCAACACGGGGATCGGCGTGGCCTTCGTGGCCGCCGCCCGAGGGTACCGCTGCATCCTGGTCATGCCCGACACCATGAGCCGTGAGCGCCGGGTGCTCCTGCGCGCCTACGGCGCGGAGCTGGTCCTGACGCCGGGCGCCGACGGGATGGCCGGCGCCATCCGGAAGGCCGAGGAGCTGGCGGCGGCCGAGCCCCGGAGCTTCGTGCCCCGACAGTTCGACAACCCGGCCAACCCGGAGATCCACCGCCGCACCACCGCCGAGGAGATCTGGCGGGACACCGACGGACAGGTGGACGTCGTGGTCGCCGGCGTGGGTACCGGCGGGACCATCACGGGGGTCGGCGAAGTCCTCAAGGCGCGCAAGCCCTCCGTGCGGATCGTCGCGGTGGAGCCGACGGCCTCGCCGGTGCTCTCAGGGGGAGCGAAGGGCCCCCACCCCATCCAGGGGATCGGAGCCGGGTTCATCCCCTCGATCCTCAACACCCGCATCTACGACGAAGTCATCGGCGTGGAGGCGGAGCGCGCCTTCGAGACCGCCCGCGCCCTGGCCAGGGAGGAGGGGCTCCTGGTGGGAATCTCCTCGGGCGCGGCGGTGTGGGCGGCGCTGGAGGTGGCGCGGCGCGAGGAGAGCCGGGGCAAGCTCATGGTCGCCGTGGTGCCCTCGTTCGGCGAGAGGTACCTGAGCACGGCACTCTACGCCGGCCTCTCGGACTGAGGCGGGCAACCTCATGTTCTCTTCCCTGCGGGAGGATGTGCGCGCCGTCCTCCAGCGCGACCCTGCCGCCAGGACCCGCCTGGAGGTCCTTCTCTGCTACCCCGGCCTCCACGCCGTCTGGGGGCACCGCGTCGCGCATGCCCTCTGGGGCAGCGGCCTCCGCCTCCTCGCGCGCTGGCTCTCCCACGTGACCCGGGCGCTCACGGGAATCGAGATCCACCCGGGCGCCGTGCTGGGCCCGAGGCTCTTCATCGACCACGGCGCGGGCGTGGTCATCGGCGAGACGGCGGTGGTGGGCGCCGACGTGACGCTCTACCACGGCGTGACGCTGGGCGGGACGAGCCTCGCCCGGGGGAAGCGGCACCCGACGCTGGAGGACGGCGTCGTGGTGGGCGCCGGGGCCAAGATCCTGGGCGACATCGTGGTGGGGGCGGGGAGCCGCGTCGGGGCCAACGCCGTGGTGGTGAGGCCCGTGCCGCCCGACTCGGTGGTGGTGGGCGTCCCCGGCGAGGTGGTCCGGCGAAGCGCCTCGGCGCACCCCGCCCCCGGGGCCGACCTGGAGCACGGCGAGCTCCCCGACGTGCTGGGTCAGGCGCTCGTGTCGGTGATGGACCGGGTGGACGCCCTGGAGAAGCGGCTGGAGGGGCGGCTGGCCCCCGAGCCCCACCCCCACCAGCCGACCGCCGGCGCGTGGAAGTGGGAGGACTTCGTGATCTGAGCGCGGGGCGGGCGCCACCCTCAGCGCACGGCAGGCCGCGGGCGCCGCCTCAGCGCTCGCCGCACGTGGTGCGGCAGTTTATCCGCACCCCTCGCACCCGTCCCAGCAGTAGGTGCAGAGCTTCTCCTTCGGGAGCCCGATTGCCTCCACCAGGTCGGGAAGCGTCTGATAGCGGAGCGTCGTGAGCTTCAGGCGTGCTCGGATGCGCTCCACCATCTCGCCGTGCTCCGGGGTGGTGTGGTCGGCGTAGACCTCGGGCCGGGCGGTGTTCTCGTCGCCTTCGATCTCCCGGATGGCCTTGCGCGCCGCCAGGTCCAGGGACGAGCGGGAGCGGGAGAAGTTGAGGTACTTGCAGCCGAACACCAGGGGCGGGCACGCCGGGCGCATGTGCACCTCCCTGCCACCGTATTCGAACACCCGGTGCACGATGTCCTGCAGCTGCGTGCCCCGCACGATGGAGTCCTCGCAGAACACCATGCGCTGCCCGTCGATGAGCTCCCGGATGGGGATGAGCTTCATGCGCGCCACCAGGTCGCGGATGCTCTGGTCCTGGGGCATGAAGCTGCGGGGCCAGGTGGGCGTGTACTTCACGAAGGGGCGGCTGAACGGGAGCCCCGACTCCACGGCGTATCCGATGGCGTGCGAGGTTCCCGAGTCGGGGATCCCCGCCACCACGTCGGCTTCCACGTCGTCCCTCCGTGCCAGCGCCTGCCCACACCGGTAGCGCGCCTCCTCCACGTTGATGCCCTCGTACGACGACGATGGGTATCCGTAGTACACCCAGAGGAACGCGCACACCTGCATGGCGTCGCCCGGGGGCTGCACCTGCTCGGCACCGTCGGCGGTGATGCGCACGATCTCGCCTGGCCCGAGGTCACGGACGGGCTCGTACCCGAGGTTGGGGAGCGCGCACGATTCCGACGTGACGCAGAGGGCCCCCTCCTTGCGCCCGATGACCACCGGCGTGCGGCCCAGGCGATCCCGTCCGGCCCACAGGCCGTCGTCGGTGAGGACGAGGATGGAGCACGATCCCTCGATCTGCTCCTGCGCGCTCCGGATGCCGTCGGCGAAGGACCCCTCGGCGTTGATGAGGGTGGCCACCAGCTCGGTCGGGTTGATGTACCCGTGGGCGATCTCGGCGAGATGGGTGCCCCGGCGCTTGAGCGCCGTCCGGGCCAACGCGTCGGCGTTGTGGACCACCCCCACCGTGACGACGGCGAAGGTCCCCAGGTGGGAGCTCACCAGGATGGGCTGGTCGTCGTAGTCGCTGATGACCCCGACGCCCGCCGTCCCCGACAGGCGCTTCACGTCGTCTTCGAACTTGGAGCGGAACTGGGTGTTGCGGATGTCGTGGATGAACCGCTTGAAGGCGCCGTCGCGCGCCACCGCGAGACCACCTCGTTGCGTGCCCAGGTGAGACTGGTAGTCCGTCCCGAAGAACAGGTCGCTGACGCAGTCCACATGGGAAGCCACGCCGAAGAAGCCGCTCATCTACGCTCCGATCCGCTGCTGGGGGTGCCAGGGTGACGCGGGCAGGGCCGTGAATGTAGGCCTGCGGGCGGGGGGCCGCACGCCGCTTCCCGTCACCGCCCCAGCAGCGCCAGGACCGCCGAGATGGTCGCCACCGACGCGACCGTCGCCACCAGCACGGTCCGCGCCGCCACCGGGGCCGCTGCGTCGTGCCGCGCCCCGAACAGGTAGACGTTCACCCCGGTGGGCATGGCGGCCATCAGGACGGCGGCATCGGCCCAGACGCCCCGCAGCCCCAGGACCGGCACCGCCACCACCCAGACGAGGAGGGGGTGAGCCACGAGCTTCATCGCGGCCAGGGTCCAGGGCGCCGTGCCGTCGGTGCCCGCCGGGCTCCCGGCCAGGGAGGCTCCCATGGCGAAGAGGGCGCACGGCATGGCCGCGGTCGCCAGCAGCTCGGCGAGCCGGTCGAGCCACCCCGGCAGCGCCACGCTCCCGAGGTTCGCGGCGAGCCCGACCAGGATCCCCATGACGATGGGGTCCTTCACCAGCGACCTGGCGAGCGTGGCGGTCTGCTCCGACGCCGACACCCCCACGCCTCGCCCCAGGTGGACCAGCGCCAGCGTCAGCGGCATGAAGGTGGCCGAGTGGAAGGCGACGATGAGGAGGACGGGGAGCGCCGCGTCGGGCCCCAGCGCCGGAAGGGCGATGGGGATCCCCAGGAACACCGTGTTGGAGAAGGACGAGGCCATGCCGAAGATGGCCTGCTCGTGGGTCGGGCGGCCGAATCCCCATCTCGCCAAGGCCATCCCAAGGGCGTAGATGGTCAGGGCGGGCACGTAGAACGCCACGAGGACGCTCCAGGGGATCCGCTCGGGGATCTCCATCCCCACCATCGTCCGGAAGAGGAGCACCGGGAGGGCGAAGTTGAAGACGAAGGCCACCAGCCCCCGCACTCCCCCCGTGTCCAGGACCGAGGAGCGGACCGCGACGAACCCCAGGGCGACGAGCCCGAAGACCGGGGCGACCAGGTCGAGAAGGGATGTCACCGCCCCTCCCCCTGCGAGCCTTCCACGGCCACATTAGGGAGGTCTTTCGATGACATCTTCCGCCCCCCGATGGACGAGGACGCTGGCCCGGTCCTGTTGACCGGGCAGGCGATGGGGGAACGATGACGGAGCGGCCCCTCGGCATCAACAGCCGGCTCGTCCACGGTGGCTACCATCCCGACGCCACCGGCGCGGTCAACGTGCCGATCTACCTCAGCTCCACCTTCGCCTTCCGCGACGCCGACCACGGCGCGGCCCTCTTCGCCGGCACGGAACAGGGCTGGATCTACACCCGCATCGGCAACCCCACGACCCGAGCCCTGGAGGAGTGCGCGGCCGACCTCGAGGGAGGCGCCGGATCCGTGGGGACGAGCTCCGGAATGGGCGCGGTGAACACCATCTACATGGCGCTCCTCGACGCGGGCTCCCACGTGGTGAGCACCGCGTCCGTGTACGGCCCGAGCCGGGGTCTCCTGGAGAAGCAGTACGCCCGCTTCGGCGTCCAGGCCTCCTGCGTGGACTCCTCGGACCTGGACAACGTGCGTCGGGCGATGCGCCCAGGGACGCGCCTCGTGTACGTGGAGTCCCCGTCCAACCCGGCCATGCAGGTCACCGACATCGCCGGCGCGGCGGAGATCGCGCACACCCATGGCGCGCTCCTGGCGGTGGACAACACCTTCGCCAGCCCGTACCTCCAGCTTCCGCTGGAGCTGGGAGCCGACATCGTGCTGCACTCGGTGACCAAGTACATCAACGGTCACGCCGACGTGGTGGGTGGGCTCCTCATCGCCAAGGACCCCGTCGTCGTGCGCCGCCTCCGGGAGACGATGATCGCCACCGGGTGCAACATGGACCCGCACCAGGCCTTCCTGGTGCTGCGCGGCCTGAAGACGCTGGGGATCCGCGTGGAGCGTGCCCAGGCCGGGGCCGCCGTCATCGCGCGCTGGCTGGAGGCGCACCCGAAGGTGAAGAGCGTACGCTACATCGGCCTGCCGTCGCACCCGCAGCACGAGCTCGCCCGCCGCCAGATGAAGGGGTTCGGGTCCATGATCGCCTTCGAGCTGGTGGGCGGCTTCGAAGCGGGCAAGAAGCTCATGAACCACGTCAAGCTGGCGACGTTGGCGGTCTCACTCGGCGGGGTGGAGACGCTCATCGAGCACCCGGCGTCCATGACGCACGCCTCCATGTCCAGGGAGGCGCGCGCGGAAGCGGGGTTCACCGACGGCCTCGTGCGGTACTCCGTGGGGATCGAGGACGCCGAGGATCTCATCGCGGATCTGGAGCAGGCGCTGGCGAGCGCATAGGGTGAACGAACATCCGGGGGGCTTCCCTGGTATAACACTTTGAACGGTACCGACCGGGCTGCCTCCCACCCCGGTCGGAAACCCTGACACGGGGTCACTGCCCCGGAGGTGCGACATGGTGCGGGAGATTCGACGCAGCTTGATGGTCGGCTTGGCTCTGACGCTGGCAGCGGGGTCGCTTACGGGCGTCGGGGCCCAGCAGCGCTACAAGGTGCTCGTCCCCGATCTTCTGCCCCAGGGCGCGGCCGACCAGAAGTTCGGCGAGACGGTGGCCACCCGGCTCCGGGCGCTCATCGACGACATGAACACGCACCAGTCCGTCGCCAAGCGGGACATGGAACAGGGCCTGAGGCGGCTGAAGATCGACTCCGAGACGGTGGACTGCACGCAGGCGAAGCAGCTGGCCGCCGACGCGGACTACCCGCTGACGCTGTGCGCCACCTACGAGCAGGGCGCCGGCGGCATGGCCATCACCGCGGAGTTCGTGGACGTCCGGTCGGGCGAGGCCTTCAAGGTGAGCCCCAAGACGTTCGGCGCCGGGGCGGTGGCCGAGGCGGCCCAGCACATGTTCGGCGAGTTCAGCAACTACATCGAGGAGATCCGCGCCTCGGCGATCTGCTCCGACTACGTGAACAGCGAGATATGGGAGGAAGGGCTGCGGTCCTGCGGCCGCGCCGTCGAGCTCAACCCCAACGCCATCGGGCCGCGCCTGCTGCTGGCCCGCATCTACCGCCAGACCGAGCGCCTCCCCGAGGCGCTCGCCGAGCTCAAGCGCGTCCTCGAGATCAACCCGGCACACCAGGAGTCGCTCCAGATGGCAGGCTACATCGCCTCCCAGCTGAAGCAGAACCAGGAGGCGCTGGACTTCTACGGCCGGTACCTGGACGTCGTTCCCGGTAACTCCGCGGTGCGCACGCAGATCGCCTACCAGTTCGCCCAGGCCGGAGACCCCCGCGCCGCCATGGAGCTCATCCAGAAGGGCGTGGACCACGATCCCGCCAACCTGGAGCTCTGGGAGCAGCTCGGCGGATACGCGTTCTCGGCAGGCGCCAGGATCAACGCCGCCCGCACGGACTCCTCGGCCGTGTCCCCTGAGGCGGTGCCGCTGTTCCGCAAGGCCATCGAAGCCTATGAGCACCTCTTCGAGGCCAAGGGCGCGGAGACCGCCGTTCCGCACCTGCGCAGCACCATGTCCGCCTACATGCTCCTGGGCGAGATGGACAAGGCGGTCGCCTTCGGGCAGCGCGCCGTGCAGTCCCATCCCAACGACCCGGACCTGTGGTGGGTGGAGGCCGACGCCCTCCAACGCGCCGGCCACCTCCCCGAGGCGCTGGCCGCGCTGGACCGGGTGACGGCGCTCAAGCCGGACTATCCGATGGCCGGGCTGCGCAGGGGCGAGTGGCTCCTCGCCGCCGGCCGCCTCGACGAGGCGGCGTCGGTGCTGAAGGCCCTCGCCACTGCCGACCCGACGCAGGCGGACGCCGCTGGGGGCCTCCTGGTCGCCCACGCCTACGCGAAGGGCGTGCAGCCCAAGCGCTGGAGCGAGGCCATCCCGCCGCTGGAGGCCGCGCGGGGGATCCTGGGGCTGTCGTCCGACACCAACGAGCAGATCAACTTCTGGCTCGCGTTCAGCATCATGCAGGGGACCATCCCGCAGCAGGAGGCCAGGACCGTCGAGACCGCGAAGGCCTCGCTGCCCAGGTTCCAGCGGGCCCGGGAGCTGTTCCGGCTGGTGGGCAGCTATCCCAGCAAGGTGAGGATCGACCTGGGAACGCTGGTCACGACGGTGGATCAGTACATCGAGATCCAGGAGACCATCATCCGGCGGGGTCGCTGACCTCTCGCCGGAGCGCCTTCGGGCCGTAGAGGAGCGTCCTCCCGCGCCTCGCGGCCCGCTCCGGCCCCGGTGGCCCCCCGGCCACCGGGGCCGATCTGCGTCGGTAGGTGAGCTGCCTGGGCGCCGGCGGGTCGGCCGCCTCGGCGTCGGGGGTCCGGCGGCTTCAGCGTCCGTCCAGCACCCGCAGCCCCACGTAGAAATCCGGGTCCACCTTCAGCTCCGCGCCCACGGCCGCTACCGTGCTCTTCCAGTCCCGCGTCGGGTAGATCCAGGTCACGGGCCCGTCCCCCACCGCCGCGCGCACGGGCATGTCGAAGCCGGGAACCACGTCCGCCCAGCGGTAGCGCAGCGTCGCCCCCTCCCGGCGCACCTCCAGGGTGGGCACCCGGTTGGTGCGGAGGTACTGCTCGAAGAACTCCGCCAGGGGGATCCCGGTGGCCTCGCTCAGGTACGCCTCCACCTGGGCGGTGGACACGGCCTGGTGGCGGAACTCCCGGGCGAGCCCACGGAGCGCCCCCCTCCAGCGCTCGTCGTCCTCCACCAGCTGGCGGAGCGTGTGGAGCATGTTCCCGCCCTTGTAGTACTTGTCGCCGGGCCCCTGGTCGTTCACGCCGTAGTCACCGACGATGGGGCGGTCGTTGGTGATGCGGGAGCGGGTCCCGATGACGTACTCCGCGCCCGCCTCCTTCGAGCCGGTGAGGCATTCGGTGTAGAGGTTCTCCGCGTAGTTGGCGAGGCTCTCGTGGATCCACAGGTCGCCGCTCTCGGCGGCGGTGACGCTGTTGGCGAACCATTCGTGCGCCGACTCGTGGACGATGATGAAGTCCCAGGCGAGCCCCTGTCCCGTCCCCGACAGGTCGGTCCCCCGGTAGCCGTTGGCGAACCCGTTCCCGTACGCCACGGCGCCCTGGTGCTCCATGCCCAGGTGGGGTGCCTCCACCAGCTTGAAGCCGTCCCCGTAGAAGGGGTACGGCCCGAACCATTTCTCGAAGCAGCGCATCATGGGGGGCACCTGCGCCCACTGTCGGCGCGCCGCCGCCTGGTTCTCGGCCAGGGGCCAGTAGTCCAGCGTGAGCGGGCCGTCCTCCCCGTCGAACACCTCCTGCCAGTGGGCGTAGCTCCCGGCGTTGACCGCGATCCCGTAGTTGTTGATGGGTGACGCGACGAACCACTCCCAGGTGGTGGTACCGTCGTCGTTCACCGTGGTGCGGCGCAGCCGTCCGTTGGAGACGTTCACCATGGGGGTGGGCACGGTGACGGCGATGCGCTGGCTGTCCGGCTCCTCGCTCCCGTGGTCCTTGTTGGGCCACCACACGCTGGCGCCCAGCCCCTGGTTGGCGGTGGCCACCCAGGGGTTCCCCCGGGCGTCCTGCTTCCAGATGAAACCGCCGTCCCACGGAGGGCGGACGGCCACCGCCGGCTTGCCGCCGTAGTGCACCGTGACCGTGTGGACCTCGCCAGGGCTCTGCGGCGCGGGCAGGCGCACGAAGAACGCATTCCCGTCCCTTCGGTATTCGAGCTTGGTCCTGCCGAGCACCATGCTGTCCACCTCCAGGGGCGGCTGCAGGTCGATCTGCAGCTCCTGGCCGGGGCGGAGGACCCGGTAGGTGATCCCGTTCCAGCCGGTGATGCTCGAGTCGGCGGGGCTCACCCGCACGTGGAGGTCGTAGAAGGTCACGTCCCACCACGCCCGCGCTGGTCCCACCGAGCCCCGTAGCGTGTCGGCCCGGGTGTAGGCGGGTCGCTCCTGGGCTGCTGCGCGCGCCGGAAGGGCGCCGACCGGGAGGGCGCCGGCCAGGGCGACCCCAGCGGGGAGGGCGAGGGCGAGATGGACGGGGCGCAGGCGCATGACGGCTCCGTGGGTGCAGGGGTGGCTTCCGAAGCTACGGATACCATGAGGCTGGCGGAATCGCCCCGGAAGTCGAATCGTCATGCATCCTCCGCGGCTCCAGGACGGTCCCATGAGCAAGAAGACCCACAAGCCCCCGAAGCGGGTCCTCGTCGCCGAGGACACCGAGGTCGTCTCCCACCTCATGCTGCGCCTCCTCGAGGAGGCCGGCTACGAGGTGGCGCTGGCCAGCGACGGGGAGGAGGCCCTGGCTCAGGTGGCGGCCTTCCGTCCCGACCTCCTCCTCCTGGACCTCATGATGCCCAAGCTCCACGGCATCGAGGTGCTCCGCCGCCTGCGGGCCGGCGAGGAGGCCCACCGTCTGGGCGTGATCGTGTGCACCGCGAAGTCGTTCAAGACCGAGCACATGGCGGCTTCGGAACTGGGGGCGTATGCGTTCCTCCCCAAGCCCCACAGCAACCAGCAGCTCCTGGACGTGGTGGCCGCCTACTTCGCCGGGTTGCCGGCGCCGGCGGACATGGCCGTGGCCTCCTCTCCGACAGGAGAGGCGTACAGTCCGGACATGGAGACCGGGAGGGGGCGCCTCGCGTTCTGGGGCACGCGAGGCTCCATCCCCACCCCCGGCGCGGCGTTCATGCGCCACGGCGGGAACACCTCGTGCATGCAGATCGAGCACGGCGGCGAGATCCTCGTGTTCGACGCCGGCTCCGGGATACGGGAGCTGGGGCTGGAGCTCCTCCAGGGCCCTCCGCGCCGGGTCCACCTGTTCATCACCCACACCCACTGGGACCACATCCAGGGGTTCCCCTTCTTCACCCCCGCGTTCCTCCCGGGCTGGGAGGTGGTGGTCTACGGCGCCGAGGGGTTCGGGAAGAGCCTGGAGGCCGTGTTCCGCGGCCAGCTGGACCAGGACTACTTCCCCGTGCAGATGGAGGACATGAACGCCTCCATCGAGTTCCGCCACCTCACGCACGAACCCGTGCGCGTGGGTGACGTGACGGTGACCTGGGAGTACGCCCAGCACCCGGGTGCCACCGTGGGCTACAAGATCGACGTGGCGGGCACGGTGCTGAGCTGGTTCCCCGATGACGAGTTCCTGTTCGGGTACCTCGGCGCCCCCGAGGACCTGACCCTGGACGACCCCCGCCTGGCCCCGTACCACCGTGCGGTGGACTTCCTCTCGGGCGTGGACATCCTGGTCCACGAGGCCCAGTACACCGCGTCAGAGTACCCGGCGAAGGTGGGATGGGGGCACAGCTCCGTGTCCAACGCGGCGCTGCTCGCGAAGCTGGCGGGAGTGAAGCGATGGATCGTGACCCACCACGATCCCATGCACGACGACCGCTTCCTGGAGCAGAAGCTCAACCTCACCCGGCAGCAGCTGGCCCGGTTGGGTCACGCCATCCCCGTCTGCCACGCCTACGACGGGATGGTGGAGTTCCTGTAGCGCGGCTCGGGGCGGGTCAGCGGTAGGTCGCCGAGGTGATCCGTCCGCGCCAGTAGGGGACCTCCACGCCGTCCACGACCCATGCCACCTCGCCCTGTAAGGGTACGCGGTAGCCGCCCACGACCTGATGGTCCCAGACGCGGCCCTTCCATGGCGTGGGGACGTGCTCTCCGTCCACCTCCCTGCCCCTCTCCGGCACCAGCATGGAGACGATGTCGCCCGCGGCGTCGAAGCCGAACAGCACGGAGACCTCCACGTCCCCGTCGCGCAGCGTCGCCCGAGCGGTGGAGTCGTCCACGACGTCCCAGGAAAGCCCGTCGCCGGGAAGGAGCCGGCTGGGCATCCACACCGCCTCGGCCAGGTACCGGTAGAGCGATCCCTCGGCCAGCTCCCGGGTGGGGGCCGCCTCCACCACCGTGATCAGGCAGGCTACGGCCCCTTTCATCATCCCAGCCCCGTCCAGATAGCCGTCGCGCACCCGCACCGGGATCAGAGGCATCATCCCGATGCTGGCGTCCCAGAGGAAGCCCGGGGGGTACGCGCGCACATGCTGCGTGGCGTGGAAGGGCTTCCAGCCCGCGTCGCCCTTACCCATCTGGAACGTGCCTTCCTGCACGAGCGTCGCCATGCCCACGGGCTCCACACCCGCCGGCAGGGCGCGCGACAGATAGCGCGCCACCATGGGGGGCGTCGACGCCGTGTCGAGGCCGGTGAGCCCCTCCGGGGCTCGCGACCCGATCTCGAGCTCCGCCTTGACCCGCTCGGTGGTGCGGTTCCAGAGGGCCGTGGCCACCAGCACGGTGACCACGGCCACGACCACCAGCGTCGCCGCGGCGGCGACGAGCACGGTGAGCACCCTCATGTCGCCCCTCCTACCGGCGCGCCGCCTTCAGCTCCGCGGCGATGTGCGCAGCGTCGTACACCTTCGCCAGCGCCTCGGTGATGGCCAGCGAGTGGACGCTCACGCACCGCGACACCTCGTCGGTGAAGAGGAAGCGGTTGGGGAGCATCTCGATGTTCCCGTCGAACACGAGCCCCACCACCTCCCCGGCGCGGTTCACCACCGGGCTTCCCGAGTTGCCACCGATGATGTCGGCGGTGGACACGAAGTTCATCGGCGTGCGCATATCCACCTTGGTCACGGCCAGCTTCCACCGGTCGGTGAGCTGGAACGGGGGCCGGTCATCGAACTCGGCGCTGCGCGCGTACAGCCCGTAGAAGCTGGTCTTGTACGGCGCGATCGTGCCGTTGTACGGGAAGCCCTTCACCACGCCGTCGCTGATGCGCAGGGTGAACGTGGCGTCGGGGGGGAGCGCCGTGCCGTACGCGGCGAAGATGGCCTGCCCCAGCTTCTCCGTGTTGGCGGAGACGACCGCGTTGAGCTGGGCGGCGCGCTTCACGTACCCGTTCGCCACCGGCTCGAGCTCGCGCACCGCGGCCACGAAGGGATCCTTGCTCGCCTGCACCGCCGCTGCGCCGCCCTCCACGAGGGCCCTGCGCGCTGCCAGGTCGCCCAGCGTGCTCCCCGCCACGAGCGCCTGGGCGGCGGCCTCGGGGGCCCGCCCCTGGAGGAACGCGCGCACCAGGGGGTCGCTCGCCCCCAGCTCGGCCTGCGCCGTGGCCAGCCACATGGCGAGCTGCCCGGTCTCGAGCTTCGCATCCAGCGGCTGGTCACGGAGGAGCGCCTGCCTGGCCCGGTCCATCCCCGCGTCGTCCCAACCGGGGAGCCGCTCCGCGGCGGGAAGCGCCGCTTGCCGCGCGAGGCGCACGAGGCTGAGGGCACGTCCGGCGAGCGTGGACCCGCCCATGGCATAGTGCCGGCTGTGCATGGCGAAGGTGGCCAGCTCCAGCTGCGCGTCGGCGATCTCGCCCCAGGCCGATCCGTACTTCGCCTTCAGCGCAGCGTCGGCTTCGATGCGCGAGCGGAAGTCCTTCTCGAAGGCGGCCTTGCGGGCCATGATGCCCTCGTCGAGGAGGCCGGTCAGATACCCGTTGGTCGCCTTGTAGGAGTTCTCGATGCCCAGGATGGTGACCTCGTACGTGCGGGCAGCCTCGGCGCTCTCCGCGGAGAGGCGCCGGAGCAGAGCCAGGCGACGCTGGAAGTCGGCCAGGCTCGCGGGATAGCTCACGTCCCGGAGGTACTCCATCTGGGCCAGGGTGAGCAGCCGCCCGGTGGACCCGGGATTCCCCACCACGAACACCGCCTCTCCGTCGGCGGCGCCCGCCTCGCTCCACGTCAGCCAGTGGGCCGGCCGAAGGGGCTGGCCGTTCTCGTACGCCCGCATGAACGACACGTCCAGGTCGAAGCGGGGATAGGTGAAGTTGTCCGGGTCGCCGCCGAACGCCGCGGCTTCCTGCTCGGGCGCGAAGACGAGGCGGACGTCCTCGTAGCGACGGAACTTGTAGAGGGAGTACATCCCGCCGCTGTAGAACGCCACGACCTGGCAACGCAGCCCGGAGTCCTTCTCGCACGCGGCCTGGATGCCCTGGATGGCCGCGTCGCGCTCGGCCACCTGCCCGGCCGCGGCCGACGCCGTCACCGCGCCGCGGATCCTCGCCGTCACGTCCTCGATGGAGACCAGCTGGTCCACGTACGTGCCCGGGCAGCGGACCTCCTGCTCGCGCGTGGCCGCGGTGAAGCCGGTGCGCAGGTAGTTGGTCTCGGCCGGCGAGACCTGGGCGATGCACGACCGGGCGCAGTGGTGGTTCGTCATGATGAGCCCGTCGGGGGACACGAACGACGACGAGCAGCCCGGAAGTCGCACCGCGGCCAGCCTCAGGTGGTCCAGCCATGCCTCGTCCGGCCGGAAGCCGTAGCGCGCCTGCCAATAGTCCAGGGGCGGGGCGTCGAACGTCCACATGGTGCCGAACTCGGGCACCGACCCCGGGGCGACCCGGGCGACCTGGGTGGCCTGCTGGGCGCCGGCGGGAAGCGCGAGGAGAAGGGCGGCGAGCACCGCCGCGGGCGGGAGATGCGTGAGCTTCATGGTACCGCTCCTGATGGGGGACCACCGACCTCGAACGTTACGCGGACGGAGGTGGGGGGTGAAGGGCCCTGTCGCCCCCGGGCAGGTGGCGCCATGCTATCCCCCCTTCGCCGGCCACGCCCCCTTCGAACCCCACCCTGGATGCTCCGGATCGCCCTCCTCGGGACCACCCTGCTCTGCGCGGCGGCGCTCCCCGTCCCCGCCTCGACCCAGGCGCCGGTGGCCGCCTCCCGCGGGGTCGCCCACGCCGTGCGGGCCCCCCAGCGCCCCGACATCGACGGCGTCCTGGACGAGCCGCTCTGGGCCGGCATCGAGCCCGTGACCGACTTCAAGCAGTGGGAGCCCGTGGAGGGCGGCGAGCCCACCGAGGGCACGGAGGTCCGCATCGCGTTCGACGAGCACGCCATCTACTTCGGCGTGCTCCTGCGGGACTCGGACCCATCCGCCATCCGCCGGAGCATCCTCCAGAGGGAAGGCCGCATCGACCAGGACGACCGCTTCATCATCGCCCTGGACTCGTACCACGACGGCCGCAACGCGTACATCTTCGAGCTGAACGCGTTCGGCACCCAGGGCGACGCGCTCATCTCCGACGAGGCCATGACCCACGACGACTGGAACTGGGAGGGCGTCTACGAGAGCGAGGGGCGCGTCACCGGCGAGGGCTGGGTGCTGGAGGTGGCGATCCCCTTCACCACCATCCGCTTCGGCGACGCAGCCGAGCCCACCATGGGGCTGGCGTTCTACCGCAGCATCCGCCGGAAGAACGAGGAGGTGACCTGGCCCCACATCCCCCAGCGCTTCCGCTCGGGGATCTTCCAGGTGTCGCAGTACGCCACCCTGACGGGGCTCTCCGGCCTCCGGCGGGGCCGATACACCGAGGTGAAGCCCTTCGCCATCGCCGGCGCCCAGAAGGTGGCGGGCCAGCCCGATACCGACTTCCTGGACGACGTGGGGCTGGACGCCAAGGTCTCCATCACGCCCGGCCTCACCCTGGACCTGACGTGGAACACGGATTTCGCCCAGGTGGAGTCCGACAACGTCCAGGTGAACCTCACGCGCTACGATCTCTTCGTCCCCGAGAAGCGGGAGTTCTTCCTGGAGCGTGCCGGGCTCTTCACCTTCGGCGCCGCCCAGGAGACGGAGGTCTTCTTCAGCCGCAGCATCGGGCTCTCCAACCCCATCCGGGGCGGCGGGCGCCTCACCGGACAGGTGGGCCCCATCTCGGTGGGCGCCCTGGCCCTGCGCACCGAGGATGCGGAGGTGGGAGGCGTGACACGGCCCGGAGGGTGGAGCTCCGTGGCGCGGGTGCGGGCAGACCTCCTGCCCCGGACCACCCTCGGCGGGATCGTCACCAGCCTGGAGCGGAAGGGCGGCCACAACCGGGCGGCGGGCGTGGACGCGGAGGCGCGCTTCTGGGGGAGCAGCACCTTCCTGCTGTGGGCGGCCAACGTGTGGGACTCGGAGCGTCGCGGGAGTGACGGGAGCACGTCCGCGGGCCAGGCCGAGCTTCTCCTGCGCAACGACTTCTGGCTCTTCGAGGCGACGCGCACCGTCATCGGCGAGGCCTTCCGCCCCGGGCTCGGGTTCGTGCCCCGCCCCGACCAGAAGCGGTGGGGGGGACAGCTCGGCATCATCCCCCGCTTCGAGGGGAGCCGGTGGGCCCGCCAGCTCCAGCTCTTCGCGCAGGGCAATCACATCGAGACCATGGACGGGGTGAAGGAGTCCCACGTCCGGCGCCTCAGCGGACGCCTGACGTTCCATACCGGCGACAACGCCAACCTGGAGCTGTCCGAGCGCTTCGAGCGCCTGGTCGCGCCGGCCGCCATCCAAGGGCGCACCTTGCCTGTGGGCGACTACACGTTCCGCTTCGCCTCGGGAGGCGTGCGCACGAACGAGAGCCGTGCGCTGTCGGGGAGGGTGAGCGCGTCGGCCGGCGACTTCTGGTCGGGGACGCTGGGGAGTATCGCTGGCGGCGTGACCTGGAAGACGGGCCCCAACCTGACGCTCACAGGCGGCGTGGACCGCAACGCCATCTCGCTCCCGGTGGCCGGCGGCGACTTCACCACCCATGTCGCGTCCCTGGACGTCCTGGCCGCCCTCTCCCGGAAGCTCTTCGCCAACGCGCTCCTCCAGTGGGACGACGTGTCCCGCGCCTTCCAGGGCAACGTGCGCATCGACTGGATCCACACGCCGGGGAGCGACCTCTTCCTGGTCCTGGACACGGGGTACTTCACCGGGGACCTCCTCGACCCCCGGGACACCCGCTGGCGCAAGCGCACGGGGATCGTGAAGCTCACGTACCTGAAGGCGTTCTGAGCCCTCGGCGGGTTGCGGGGACTCGTGCCCACCGGCCACGTTCCATGCGTCTATCCACCGCGCTCCCATCAGGAGGGTCGGCCGTGCCCGCCCGCTTCCGTGTCGCGAGAGCCGCCTCGCGTCTCAGCCTGTTCTTCCTGCTCTTCCTGGCCGTTCCCGTCGCAGCCCAGCAGCGGAAGGCGCTCACGTTCACCGACCTGATGAAGGTCCGTCAGGTGGCGGACGCGTCCATCTCCGCCGACGGCCGATGGATCGCCCTCACGGCGCGACCCGATCGGGGCGACTCCGAGGTCCAGGTCCACGGCACCCGGGGCACCACGCGCCACAGCGTGCCCCTGGGGAGCAACGCCGTGATCTCCCGGGACGGCGCCTGGGTGGCCATGCGCCTGAACCCCACGCTGGAGGCCACGGAGAAGGCGAAGGCCGGAGAGGCCCCGCGCAGGGGGATGGCCCTGCTGGCCACCGCCTCCGGGACCGTGACGCAGGTGGCCGAGGTGCAGGGGTTCGCCTTCACCGATGACGGCGCCTGGCTGGTGTACCACCGCTTCGAGGCCAGGCCCGATTCGGCCGCCAAGGCCGACGCGCCCAAGGGGAAGCGGAAGTCGGGGAGCACGCTGGTCCTGCGGCAGCTCGCCACCGGCAAGGAGATCGAAGTCCCCCACGTGCGCGCCTTCGCCGCGAGCCCGCACCGGGCTCTGGTGGCCTACGCGGTGGCGTCCCCGGACAACGCCCGGGACGGGCTGTACGTGCGCGACCTGGGCATCGCCGGGGAGCCGGAGAAGACGGTGCACGCGGCCGCCTTCGGCCACTACGCCCAGATGACGTGGAGCGAGGTGGGATCGCTGGCGTTCGTCTCCGCCACGGAGAACGCCGACGGGGAGCCCGGCCGGGGCTCCCTCGTGGCCTGGCTGGGCGGGGAGACCCGCACGCTGGTGGCCACCGACGCGGGCCCCGCGGGGTGGGTGGTGCCCGCGGTCAACGAGCTCCGGTGGAGCGAGGACGGAACGCGGCTCTTCTTCGGGTGGCGTCCGCTCCGCCCGGAGGAGGTCAAGGATACCGCGGGCACCGAGGTGGACACCGCGAAGCCCTTCGATGCCTACGACACGACCGCCATCCTGGCCGGCCGCGGCGTGGACGTCTGGCACTGGCAGGACCCGCGCATCAACTCCCAGCAGAAGATCCTCTGGCCCCGCGAGAAGGACCGCACCTACCGGGCGGTGCACCACCTGGCCGGTTCGCGCACGGTGTCGCTGGCGGGCGTCGACCTTCCCGAGGTGGCGGTGCCCACCAACGCTCAGGTCGCCCTGGGGCAGTCCGAGATCCCCTACCTCTGGGAGTCCACATGGACCGGGGGCGGCTTCGACCTCTACGCCGTGAGCCTGGAGGGCGGCGCCCGCACCCTGATCGCGAAGCGGCTCGGCGGCAGGCCCTTCCTGTCTCCCGAGGGGAGGTACGCGCTCTACTGGAACGCCGGCCACTGGCACCTCTACGACGTCGCGGCCGGGACCACGCGCAACGTCACCGAGGGGCTCCCGGTCTCGTTCGCCGACGAGGACCACGACACCCCCGACGAGCCCGGCGGCTACGGAATCGGCGGGTGGACGGCGGGGGACCAGGCGGTTCTGATCTACGACAAGTTCGACGTCTGGTCGGTGCCCTCCGGCGGCGGCCGGCCGTGGATGATCACCGACGGCGCGGGCCGGCGCGAGACCCGGCAGTTCCGCGTCATCGACACCGACCCGGACACCGAGGCGCTGGGCGTGCGTGACCAGCTTCTCCTGTCGTCGTACCACGACCAGAAGAAGAACCACGGCTTCTGGCGCGCCCGGGTGGACCGCCCCGGCGTGTCCGTGCTCCTCGAGGAGGAGCGGCGCTTCGCGTTCCGCGCCAAGGCGGAGAGCGCGGACGTGGTGATGTACACCAGGGAGGACTACGACGAGTTCCCGGACCTGTGGGTGGCGGACCTGTCGCTGGCCGGAGCGCGCAAGGTCACCGACGTGAACCCCGGGCTCGTGAGCGAGTTCGCATGGGGCACGTCGGAGCTCACCGAGTGGACGAGCATGGACGGGCGCCGGCTCCAGGGCGTGGTCATCAAGCCGGGCAACTACGAGCAGGGTAAACGCTACCCGGTGCTGGTCTACTACTACGAGCTCTCCTCGCAGCGTCTCCACGAGTTCAACGAGCCGGCGGTGAACCACCGGCCCAGCTTCCCGCTCTACGCGTCCGACGGGTACGTGGTCTTCCTGCCGGACGTGCGCTTCGAGATCGGCCGGCCCGGCTACTCGGCCACCAAGGCCATCGTTCCCGGCGTGCAGCACCTCGTGGACATGGGGCTGGCCGACCCGAAGGCCATCGCGCTCCACGGCCACTCCTGGAGTGGATACCAGACCGCCCAGGTGGTGACGCAGGCCGACATCTTCAAGACCGCCATCGCCGGCGCGCCCGTGGGGAACATGACCAGCGCCTACTCCGGGATCCGCTGGGGATCCGGCGTCGCCCGGCAGTTCCAGTACGAGCAGGGGCAGAGCCGCCTCAGCGGAAGCCTCTGGGAAGCCAGGGACGAGTATATCGACAACTCCCCGGTCTTCTTCGCCGACCGGATCCACACGCCCCTGCTTCTCCTCCACGGAAACAAGGACGACGCGGTGCCGTGGTACCAGAGCATCGAGCTCTACCTGGCGATGCGCAGGTTGGGGAAGGAGGCGGTGTTCCTGGAGTACCGGGACGAGCCCCACCATCCCCAGAAGTACGCGAACAAGCTGGACTGGGCGGTGAAGATGAAGGAATGGCTGGACTATTACCTGAAGGGGACACCGCCGGCACCTTGGATCACCGAGGGGGTTCCGTACTCCGGCCGCTGACCCGGGCGTGGCGGAATCCCCGACAGCCCGGGGGCCTACCCTGCGTTAGAATCCGCGCTGCGGAAGCCCACATGACCGTGGCATATCGACACATCTGGAGAACGGAAGACCGATGATCCATCCTGCCCGACGCCTCCGGGGCGTCCTGCTCCTCGCAGTCCTGATGGCCGCAGCCTGCGCGCCCGGCGACCCCCAGCCCGGAACCGGTGCCGAAGATGCGGCGACCCCCATCTCCGGACTCCCCGAGGGTCACCCCTCCATCGGCGGCATGGGCGCCACCGGAACCGCCGTGACCGGCGTGGTCAAGGAGACCATGGACGGCGGCGGCTACACCTTCGCCTTGCTGGACCTGGGCGACCGGGAGATCTGGGTCGCGGGCCCCGAGACCAAGCTCGGCCTGGGCGAGGCGCTGGCGCTCCCCGACACCATGAACATGGGGCAGTTCACGGCGAGCTCCCTGGACCGCACGTTCGACGTGCTCTACTTCACCTCGAGCTTCGCGGGCCAGGCGCCCACAGACGTCGCGGGCATCGAGTTCCAGGGAACGGTGAAGGAGACCATGAACGCCGCCGGATACACCTATGCGCTCGTGGAGGCCGACGGCACGGCGATCTGGCTCGCAGGGCCCGAGACGGTCCTGAGCATCGGGCAGTCGGTCGTGTGGAACGGCGGCATGGCCATGAAGGACTTCCACAGCGGCACGCTCGACCGGACGTTCGAGACCATCTACTTCGTCGAGGACATCAAGCCCGCGCACCCGGGGGCGTGACCCGCGGCCGTCAGCGTGGATGCGCGGGCCAGACACGATTCGACTCGATGAGCCACGACCAGGTATCGAAGGCCCGGCGCAGCCGGCGGGCGTCCTCCTGGGTGAACGGCGACCCATCCACCCCTGAGCGGAGTTCCGGCAGCGGCGCCCCGATGGGAAGGGTCCACACACCGTCGGCGTGGTCGCGCATGACGAAGAGGGACCACCCTTCTCGGTCCAGGCGGTAGCCGCGCCCGCTCACCGAGACCGCCGTGCGCTCGCCCGTCGGCACGTCGGCGAAGAGGTTGGTGCCCATGCCGACCACCGGATCGCGGTCGCCCACCAGGTCCAGGAGGGTGGGCATGAGGTCCACGTGGCTGCTGGGGAACGTCTCCACCCGCGGCGGCCCCACCATGGATTGGGGGCCGGCGATGAGGGCGCCGGTCCACTCCGACGGGTCGTGGGGCATGTCGTTCATCTCCGGGGGCACGCGCTCCCCGGCGACGTCGCTGTGGTCTCCGGTGACGATCACCACCCAAGGTCGCCCCGAGGCTCGCCGGGCCAGCGCGTCCAGGACGCGGCCGATCTGGGCGTCCAGGAGGGACAGCACCATGCGGTAGCGCCGGCGGTCGTCGGGCTCGGCGTTGACGGCGGCCGCAACCCCGGAGGGGAGCCCCATCTCGCCTTGGAGCCGGTACGGCTCGTGGGTGCCGGCGGTGGCCACGTACGCGAAGAGGGGCTGGCCGGCACGCTCCCGGTCGTGGACGGCCACCTCCTCCAGAAGCATGTCCATGATCACGTCGTCGGGCAGAGCCCGCATGATGTACAGGCGCCCCGCGGGTCGGGCGTGGCGGATGTCGTCGTACCACTTCCTCGCCCAATAGAGCTGGTTGTCGAAGCCGGGGTCGGCCGCCCACAGCCCCAGGGTCCGGTACCCCCGGAGCCGCAAACGCTGGGGCAGGGCATCGAAATCCGTCCCCGTAGCGCCGGACGTGAGGAAGCTGCTCCGGTGATCCCACACGCCGGCGTTGAGCGCGAAGAAGCCTCGAGGGCTGGGGTTGCCGCTGGAGATGTGGCGGGCCAGGACGACCCCCTGGCGCGCCAAGGCGTCGAGCCGTGGCGTGGGGGACGCCTCGCCGGGCGCGAGGTTGCCGGGGATGAAGCCCAGATCGGCCCCGCGGAGCGACTCCACGCAGAGGAGGAAGATGTCGGGGAGGGGGTCCGCCCGCTCCAGCCCGGCCTCCTGCAGGTATCGGTTGCGCTCGGTCGGGGCCCCCCGCACCAGCGGATAGCGCAGGTCCTGCCACGACGCGGTCGCGCGGGGGTCCACAACGGCCCGGAGCTCCGCCAGCGCCGCTGCCTCGTCGGTCACCGGGGGCGTCTGCCACCCGCCGCGCCAGTGGTGCACCCAGAGGAGCTCAGGGGGGCGGGCGACGTCCCGCTGATGGCCGTGGGCCATGCCCAGGGGAACCCGACAGAGGAGGGCCAATGCTCCCAGCACCGTCACCATCCACCATCTCGGTCGGTGCTCCGGGGCGCCCCACCGCAGCCGCGCCGCGTTCCAGGCCAGGAGCGCCCACGGTCCGAACATGAGGACCATCCCCACGGCGAAGTAGCCGCGATGGTGGAGGAGGGGCGCATACACGTCGCTGTTGAGGAAGGCCGAGCCCCCGTAGGTGGTCAGGACGTCGGGGGAGAGCCGCTGACCGATGAACCACTGCAGGCCCAGGTCCACCTGGCCCACCAGCACGGCAGCGAGGCAGAGCGCCACTCCCAGACGCGTGACCACGTGCCGCAGGGGCGGTGCCAGGAGCCAGAGGCCCAGGAGGGCCGTGACCAGGCTCAGCACGAACGCCCCGTGGTACGGCACCGCCACCACCAGGGACTGGAGGGGCGAGGCGGATACCGGGTTTCCGTTGGGGTCCCGCGAGAGGAAGTGGAGGACGAGGCCGGTCCCCCGTGCCACGACCAAGATGAAGCCGGCCAGGAGCAGCGGATGCCACCCTGGCCGGCGCTTCCCGGCAGCGCGTGGCGTCGAGGTCACCTCACGAGGCCGGGGATCGCGCCGGACGGCACGGTGAAGGGGCCAATCCCACGCTCCACCGGCATGGGCTCGAGCCCCAACTTGATGGGCCTCCCCGGCGTCCAGGGAACGCCCGCCTGGTCCAGCGCCTCGAGGAGCGCCGGCATGCGCTCGCTCACCAGGGCGTTCAGCCGCGCCACCTCCGGATCCAGGCGCGACGGCGCCAGCGTCAGCGCGTCCCTCTCCTGCTGCGTGGGCATGGCGTTGGCCCGGTTGGCGCCGGCAGCGGTGGAGAGGATCTGACGAACCGTGCGCACCGGCACGGTAGCGCCGCGCGTCGCTCCTCCGCCCGCCGTCGCGCCCGCCCCCAGCTTGCTGCGCACGTCGGTGAGGTCGCGCTCGATGCCGTCCAGGGTCTCCTTCAGCGCAGCGGGCGCCTCCACCTTCTCCAGGGCGGCCTTGGCCTGCGTCACCTGGGTGCGGAGGTCGTCGGACTGGCGGATGGCCATGGTGAGCCTGGCGTTGAGGGCGAGCTGCCGTGTGCGGAAGTCGCGTAGCTCGGCGAGCTGGGCGTCGGTGAGCCTCCAGAGCGGGTCCTTCTTCACCTGGAACACGCGCTCCTGCGTCGCACCGCCCACCGACAGGCGGGCCGTGTACGTGCCCGGCACCACCGGCGCGCCGCCGGTGCTCGCGCCGCCGGACCCGCCGAACCCCTGCTGGGGCTGCGGTCGGTCCGGGGGCGGACCCGCGTAGGGAGCGTCCATCCGGAAGTCCCAGAGGACGTGGTGGAGCCCCACCGTCTTGGGCGCCTCCAGGGTGCGCACCACCTCGCCGTCCGTCAGGATCTGGAGCTTCACGTCCGACGCCGGCGCCTTCAGCAGATACGAGACGGTGGTTCCCACCGGCGGGTTGGCCCCGGCGTAGTCGCGGGTGGCATGGGTGCCGCTGGTGGGGGACTGGTCGGGGGTGATGAGCCACTCCGATTTCACGGGGACGAGGAATGCGGCGGCGGCGGCCTTCGCCTCCGCCAGGTGCTGGAGCGGCCCCAGGTCGTCGAGGATGTAGAAGCCCCGGCCGTGGGTCGCCACCACGAGCGCGTTGTCCCGGGGATGGATGGCCAGGTCGTGGACGAGCACGTTGGGCATCCCCCCGCGCAGCCGGGTCCAGCTGCCGCCCCCGTCCGTGGAGACGTGCACGCCCGACTCCGTCCCCACGAACAGCAAGCTCGGGTTCGCGTGGTGCTCGGCGAAGGCGTTCACGTTCCCGGAGATGGGCAGGTTCGCCGATAGGTTCGCCCAGCTCTTCCCGGCGTCGGCGCTGCGGACGACGTAGGGCTTGAAGTCGTTGGAGCGGTGGTTGTCGAAGGTGACGTAGATCACCGCGGCGTCGTGGCGCGAGAAGCGCACCTTGCTCACGTACGCCGTGTCGGGGACGCCGGGGAAGCGAGTCTGCCTGTTCCAGCTCTGCCCGTCGTCGGTGGAGATGGCCACCACGCCGTCGTCGGACCCGGTGATGAGGAGCCCGCGCTGGAGCGGCGAGACGTCGATGTCGGAGATGGTGCCGAAGTCCGCCACCCCTTCGTGTAGTGAAACCGCGCCCTTCTCCTGCACCTTGCCCATGAGGGGGAGAGAATCCTCGTCGATGTCCCGGGTCAGGTCCTCGCCCAGGCGCGACCAGCTGTCGCCGCGGTCGGTGCTCTTGAAGAGGTGGTTCCCGGCGAAGTAGACCGTGCTCGCATTCCATGGTGAGATCTTGATGGGCGCGCTCCAGTTGAAGCGGTAGGCGCGCGCGCCCTCGGGAGCCTGAGGCTGGATCCCCTTCCGGTCGCCGGTGCGCCGGTCGTAGCGGAGGATCACGCCCTCCTGCGACTCCACGTACGCGATGTCCGGGTCCGTGGGGTCGATGGCGGCGAAGAAGCCGTCCCCGCCCGCCATGGCGTACCAGTCCGCGTTGAAGATCCCGTCGGCGGCGCGGGTGCGGCTGGGCCCGCCCCACGTGCTGTTGTCCTGCAGCCCGCCGGCGATCCCGAAGAAGGGCTCGGCCATGTCGAGCCCCACCGCGTAGAACTGCGCGAGGGGAAGGTTCACCGAGAAGTCCCAGGACACGCCCCGGTCCCGGGAGACGTACAGCCCGCCGTCGTTGCCGAGGATGATGTGGGCGGGATTCTCGGGGTTGATCCAGATGGCGTGCTGGTCGGCGTGCACGCCGCGCCCCGTGACCTGCCAGGTCACGCCCCCGTCGTGGGACACCTGCAGCTGCACGCCCAAGTGGTAGACCGTCTCCGGGTCGGTCGGGTCCACGCGGATCTCGCCGAAGAACCACGGGATGGAGGCGACGTCGCTGGTTTTGCGCCAGCTCGCGCCGCCGTCGTCGGAGCGGTACACCCCCTGCTCCGAGCCCTCCGTCACCGCGTACACCGTGGACGGCCGGGAGCTTGCCACGTCAAGCCCGATGCGCCCCATGTCGGACGTGGGGAGCCCCTTCGAGAGCTTGCTCCACGTCTCGCCGCCGTCCGTGGACTTCCAGATCCCGCTCCCCGGGCCCCCGCCGACGAAGTTGTACGCCCGCCGCTCCCGCTGGTGGGTGGCGGCGTACATCACATCGGGGTCGGACGGGTCCAGGACCAGGTCCGCGGCACCGGTGTGCTGGTCCGCGGCGAGGACGTTCCGCCACGTCCTGCCGCCGTCCGTCGTCTTGAAGACGCCGCGCTCGCCTCCCGCGGCCCAGAGAGGTCCCACCGCGGCCACCCACACGACGTCGGGCTTCTCCGGGTGCACCCGTATCCGCCCCACGTGCTGCGAGGTGCGGAGCCCCATGTGCTCCCACGTCTTGCCGCCGTCGGTGGACCTGTAGACGCCGTCGCCCCAGGAGACGGAGCGCAGGTTGTTGTCCTCGCCCGTGCCCACCCAGACGACGTCGGAGTCCGAGGGCGCCACGGCCACCGCGCCGATGGAGGACGGGCCGGCGTCGTCGAAGACCGCGGTCCAGCTCATCCCCCCGTTCGTGGTCTTCCAGACGCCGCCGCTGGCCGAGCCTATGTAGGCGACGGTCCCCAGCGACCCTCCCCGGGTGCCTGCGGAGGACGCCACGGCGATGTCCTCCACGCGGCCGCTCATCACCGCCGGCCCGATGGACCGGAAGCGGAGGGTGGAGACCAGGGCGGAGTCGGAGAGTGCGTCGGAGGCCGCCGCGCCCGAGCGCCCGCGCTGCTGTGCGGTGGCCGGGAGGGCGAAGAGGGAAGCGACAGCCGACGCGACGGCGAAGCGGTGCAGGGTGGGGTGCATGGAGCTCACCTGGTGGGGGCGCCGGCGTGTCCGGCACGCGGTTGGTGGAACCCTCATCGTCGGCGGGCGCCCCGCGCCAGGCAAGGGCCACGCCGCGTGCAGAGCGGGCCGGCCCCTCCGAGGAGGGCGCCGGCCCGCTCGCCGCCGCTCCGTCGCAGCCGGTCAGCCGAGTCCGAGCCCGACCTCCACCGCGTCGGCGCTCCCTTCGCCGGCTGCCTTGCGTAGCGCGTCGATGGGGTAGGCGCCCGTATCACGGAGCGCGGCGGCCACCGCCATCAGGGGCCACGACTCCTTCTTGCGCTCGAAGCCCTTCACCGCGGAGAACTTGAGCGTCGTGACCTTCGCCCGGGTCTCCACCTCGGGGACTTCGGCGCTCCGGTACACCCGGGCCTCGGGGCCCAGCGCCTTGATGCGCCCCGCCACCTTCCCGTGCCCTTCGGGGAAGAGGTCCAGCACCACGTCGGGCGAGGGTATCCCGGTGAAGAGGACCTCATCGGGCGACAGGATGACCTCCGAGAGGGAGAAGCCGGTGCGCACGGTGACCGGGTAGTCGTTGCGCTGGGTCGCCCAGAGGCCGGACAGCACGCCTCCCCGGGCCAGCGCGCCCGCCGCCGACCCGATGCGCTTTCCGGCCGCGCCGGCGATCACCCAGGAGAGAGGACGCCTCAGCGCGCTGTTCCACTGGGGCGTGATGGGCCTGGACGCCATGGCCGGCTGACCCGCCTGGTCGGCGGACTGGGCCCGGTATCCCTTCGCGTACTCGGTGCGGGGCTGGTCCACGATCACGCCGGTGGGGAACGAGAGGGACTGCAGGAGCCCCTCCATGGACTTCCGCGACAGCTTGTTGGTGGTGGCGTAGTAGGCGGTGCACAGCTCCCACACCTCGACGAGGGAGAACCCGTCGTTGGTCATGGCACGCACCATGAGGTCGGCCACGTCCGGGTGGAACGTGGTGGTGCGCGCCGCGAAGCTCGCGCCGTTGAGCGCCACCGTCCCGGCGATGTCCATGGGGCGCTCGAGCTGACCCAGCGGGGTGGTCGTGGTCACGCCCAGGGGCGGCGTGCTCACCGAGTGCTGACCGCCGGTCATCCCGTAGTTCATGTTGTTGAACACCACCACCGTGATCCCGATGTTGCGTCGGGCCGCGTTGATGAGGTGGTGCCCTCCGATGCCGCACCCGCCGTCGCCCATGAGCACGACGACGTGGAGATCGGGGTTGGCCAGCTTGATCCCCGTGGCGTAGGTCACGGAGCGCCCGTGCAGGCCGTGGAACGCGTTCGTGGTGAAGAACTTGTCCGAGAGCCCGGAGCAGCCGATGTCGGTGACGAGGACGAGCTTCTTCGGGTCCACCTGCATCCGCACCAGCGCCTTGTCGAGCTGCTCCAGGACCGTCCCGTGCCCGCACCCCGGGCAGAACGGGAAGGGGAGGGTGGCCTGGTCGAGGTACGTGGGGAGGGCCGCGCGCCCGCCGAGAGCATCCGAGGGCGTCATGCCGCCACCTCCTCGAGGATCTGGTCCGCCGTGATGAGCTCTCCGTCCACCCGGTTCACCCCGCGCACCTCCACGGAGTCCTGCACCACCCGCTCCACCTCCAGCCGGTACTGGCCCAGGTTGAGCTCGGGGACCACCACGCGGCGCACGCCCTCCACGGCCGCCCGGATGGCGCCCTCGGGAACCGGCCAGATGGTGTGGACGGTCAGGCTCGAGATCGGCACGCCCGCGGCGCGCCGGCGGCGCACCGCCTCCTTCACCGCGCGGGCGGTGATCCCGTAGCTCAGCACCAGGACCTCCGCGCCGGGCTCCAGGTCCGCCTCCACCATGCCGATCTCGTCCATGTGGTCTTCCACCTTCGACGCCAGCCGGCGGTTGAGGGCATCCACCTCCGCCGCGGACTTGGACAGGTACGCCCGCTCGTCGTGGGACGACGTGGTGAAGCGCACCAGGTGCGGCCCGCCCACGGGGGACATGACCGGCACGCCCCGGGGCGCGTCCTTGGGATAGGGCACGAAGGGCGCGTCCGAAGGTGCAACGCTCCGCTCACGCACCGGGACCTCCTCCCAGGTCAACACGTCCACGGTGGCCTTGGAGAGGACGGTCTCCTTGTCGGTGGCGATGAACACCGGCACGCGGAAGCGCTCGGACAGGTCGAAGGCCCGCTGCGTGAAGGAGTAGCACTCGGCCACGTCGGTGGGCGCCAGCACGATGACGGGGAAGCCGCCCGAGGTGCCCCAGCGCAGGAACTGGACGTCCCCCTGGGCCACGGTCGTCGCCCCACCGGTGGCGGGGCCCATGCGCTGCACGTCCACGATGACCATGGGCACCTCGCCCATGATGGCCATGCCCACGTTCTCGCTGTAAAGGCTGATCCCCGGACCGCTGGTGGCGGTGAGCACCCGGGCGCCCGCCATGGCGGCCCCGATGCAGAAGCCCATGGAGGCGATCTCGTCCTCCCCCTGGATGGCGACGCCGCCCACCTTGGGCAGCTCACGGGTCATGTGCAGGAGGATGGTGCTCGCCGGTGTGATCGGGTAGCCGGCGAAGAAGTTGCAGCCGGAGCGGATGGCGCCCCGGGCGATCGCCTCGGCGCCGTCGATGAACTCGCGCATGCGGACCTTGTGCTGGACCTTCCCAAGGGGGCGGCACGTCTCCCGCCCTGTCCGTAAGCTGGGACCGCGCCCCCGGGGGGTTCAGTCGGGAAGTTCCCCCGCAGGGGTGTCGGGCCGGGCGCCGTGGCCCGAAATTGATAGCAGGTCGCTGGCGAATGGGGGTACACCGCGCGCATGGGGCTTTCGCGGTTCAGCCAAGGAGCGACGACGAGGCGTGGGCACCGCCGGCGAAGCCGGTGGTCGCGCTACGGCGAGGAGGAGAGACGATGGATCAACCGCGAAACCCCCATGCGCCCAACACCGTGGATGATATGATCTTGCGTGGGTGTGGGTTACGGCGGCACGGCCCCGCCTCCGTCGTTGGCGCTCCTCGACGTAGCTACGGCTATGCCTTCGTCGCTCCGCCTAGGGGGCACCACGCGCAAGCGTGGTCGGGCCGTGGCGTCCGTAACGCGGTGTGCCCCCATTCGCCAGCGACCTGCTAAAGGCCCTCCCCCGTTCCCCGGACTCCCGTGGCCACCCCCGATCAGTACATCGCAGCGCACCTTCCCGGCTTCCTCGATGACTTCGCCGAGCTCATCGCCATCCCCAGCATCTCCACGGACCCGGCCCACGCAGACGACGTGCGCAAGGCGGCAGGCTGGGTGCGCCGCCGCATGGAGCAGGCGGGCCTCCGGGCCAGCATCGAGGAGACGGGCGGCCACCCCGTGGTGGTGGGGCGCCATGAAGCGGGGCCGGACGCACCGACGCTCCTCGTGTACGCCCACTACGACGTCCAGCCCGCGGACCCGCTCGGCGAGTGGCGGTCGCCGCCCTTCGAGCTCACCCGCGAAGGCGAGAACTTCATCGCCCGGGGCTCGGCGGACGACAAAGCCCAGGTGATCGTCCAGATCGGCGCCGCCGAGGCGGCCCTGAAGACCACCGGGCTCCCGGTGAACCTCATCCTCCTGTTCGAGGGGGAGGAGGAGGTGGGCTCGACAAACCTGACTCCCTGGGTGGCCACGCACCGCGACGGGATCCGGGCCGACCACGCGATCATCGCCGACTCGTTCATGTTCGCGCCGAAGCGCCCCTCGGTGATCTTCGGGATGCGGGGGCTGGCGTACTTCGAGATCGAGATCCGGGCCGGGAGCCACGACCTCCACTCCGGGCAGTACGGCGGAGCGGTCCCGAACCCGGCCCACGCCCTGGCGCGCATCATCGCGTCCTTCCACCACGACGACGGGCGGGTGGCGGTGACGGGGTTCTACGACGACGTCCGCGAGGTCCCCGCGGAGCTGCGGGCCGAGTGGGCCTCGCTGGGATACGACGAGGCCGCGTTCCAGCGTTCCGCTGGGGGCGCCGCGCTCCGTGGGGAGCCGGGCTACTCCACGCCCGAGCGCATCTGGATCCGCCCCTGCCTGGACGTGAACGGCATGATCGGCGGGTACACGGGCCCCGGGAAGAAGACCGTCCTCCCCGGCTCCGCCAGCGCCAAGGTGAGCTGCCGGCTCGTCCCGGATCAGGACCCGGGCCGCATCGCCGAGCAGGTGCGGCACCACGTTATGGCCCACGCCCCCGCGGGCGTCGAGGTGACGTTCACCAGCCACCAGGCGAACCCGCCGTTCCGCTCCGACCCGACGGGGCCCCTCTTCGAGGCGGCCTCCCGCGCGTTGGCGGACGTGTACGGCGTGCAGCCGGTGCGCGTCGCCGGGGGCGGCACGCTCCCCATCGCCCGCGACTTCACGGAGCTCCTCACGCCGTCCGTGGCCGTGCTGGGCTTCGCGCTCCCCGGCGCCAACATGCACGCCCCCAACGAGTGGATCCCCGTGTCCCAGGTGGAGAACGGGATGAAGTCGATGGTGCGGCTCTATGGGGAGCTGGCGCGCTGAGGCCAGCGAGGATCGGCGAGGAATGCGAGGATGGACGGTGCCCGGGTTGGCCCGGCACCTCCGCTGGGAGGAAGGGTGTCTCCAATCCCCGAATGACGTGTCCAGCAGGTGGGACACCGGCCCTGGCTCGGGCGCCCGGCGCCTCGCAGGCGAGCTGGCATGCTCGATGCACGGACAATCGGCCGGGGAGTTCGTGTGAACGGAGTCCTCGTCTCCACCGGCCAGGAGGGGGCATGCCCGCTGCGGACGTAGGTGCCAGAGCGTTCTCCCTCGTGTCGGCCACCGTGATGCTGGCAGGCTGCTGGGGCAGCCTGCCGAACCCTCGGTCACCGTCGGCGAGCGACGTGGGCGTGTACGCGTTCGAGGCTTCCTCCCCGTCGTCCTCGGGCGGGGTCCTCCTGGAGGGGACGTTCGAGGTCACGCCGGACACCGTGATCCTCCTTCTCGAGGACGCCCAATGCGACCCCGCGCCCGAGAGCCTGGCCGGGATCGGCTATGCGTGCGGGGGGGCAAGCTTCTGGTTCGAGCGGGCGCGGCCGCTGCGCCAGCCCACCGCCTCGGTCACGGTGAGCATCCCTTCGAGGCGCGAGGTCTGCCACCGGTGGATGGAAACCGAGACGGGGAGGCACTGCATGAGCTGGGGCACCGAGACGACGTACCGCACCGAGCGCCACTCGGTGCGCCTGAAGGTCACCCGGCAGGAACCCGCGAAGGAGGCGACATACCCGTGAAGCGCTGCACGTCCCTCGACGCCCTGATCCCGGCACTCTTCCTCTCCATCGCCCTTCTCGGCCTCACGCCGCCCGGAGCGTGCTCGGCCCAGCAACGGGTGGACATCGTCCCCGACGACGTCGCGCTTCTCATCGCACGCATCGAGGCTCCCCAGTCGCCGCGTCAGCGGGAGCTGGACTCGCTTAGCCTCGCCGGGATCATGGAGCACTTCCACGTGCCCGGCATGAGCGTGGCCGTGATCCAGGACTTCAAGGTCCACTGGGTGAAGTCGTACGGCGTGGCCGACGTGGAGACGGGCCGGGCCGTGGACGAGGGGACGCTCTTCCAGGCCGCGTCCATCAGCAAGCCGGTGACGGCCATGGCCGCGCTGCGTCTGGCCCAGGAGGGTCGCTTCTCGCTGGACGACGACGTCAACGCGCTCCTGAAGTCGTGGAAGGTCCCCACGTCGGCGCTGACCTCCGGCGGGCCGGTCTCGCCCCGCTCCCTCTTCAGCCACTCGTCGGGCTCCGACGACGGCTTCGGCTTCCCCGGCTACGACCCGTCGGCTGCGCGCCCCACCGTGGTCCAGATCCTGAACGGCGTAGCGCCGTCCAACACGGGCCCGGTGCTGTTCGCCCGACCTCCCTATCAGGCCATGAAGTACTCGGGAGGCGGCCTCACCATCATGCAGCTGGCGCTCACCGACTTCACCGGCGTCCCCTTTCCCGAGCTGCTGAGGCAGAAGGTGCTCGGGCCGCTGGGGATGGAGGGCAGCACGTACGAGCAGCCCCTCCCCGACGCGATCGCGCCGAAGGCCGCGCGGGCGCACAACGGTGCCGGGCTTTCCAGGGTCGCTCCGTGGCACGTCTACCCCGAGTTGGCGGCCGCCGGCCTCTGGACCACGCCGTCGGACCTGGCGCGCTTCGTCATCGAAGTGCAGAAGGCGTACCGCGGTCCGGCCGGGGCGGTGCTCACCCAGGCTTCCGCCCGGGAGATGATCGCCCCGGTGGGCGTGGGCGCCTACTCGGTGGGACTCTCCCTCGAGCGCCGCGGCGAGGGGTGGTACTTCTCCCACGGCGGCTCCAACTGGGGCTTCCGCGCGCTCATCGTGGGACACGTGAGGAACGGCTACGGCCTCGCGGTCATGACCAACGGCGACAACGGGAGCTCGGTCGTCGCCGAGCTGCAGGCCCGGGTGGCGGCAGCGTACGGGTGGGACGCGCTCAACAAGCCGCTGCCGCGCTAAGCTCCGAGGGCGCGGCGGGACCCGGGCGCCGCTAGAAGCGCGCCAGGGCCCAGTCGAACATGTAGTACGTCAGCGTGGTCCAGCTGTCGTGGGCGCCGTTGGCCGCCATCGCGATGGTGAGGTCCCCCGACGGCACGTACATGAGGATGGTCCGGTAGTCCATGAGGCTCCCGGTGTGGCCGTGGTAGGAGGTCCCGTACCGGGTCCACAGGCGCGTCCCGAGGCCGTAGTCCTGCCCCCCAAGGGCCTTGCCCCGGTTGACCGTCATCTCGGCCGTTGACGAGGCGGACAGGAAGCGGCCCCCGTACACCTGGCGACCGAAGCGCACCATGTCCGTGGGGCTCGACACCATCGCCCCGGCGGCGCACGCCGCCGTAGCGTGGTAGCTGTAGGCAGCGGCGCTCTCCGCCAGGTTCGGAATCTTCGCGTCGGCGGTGCTGAAGTCGTCGTAGAGCGTGCTGGTCAGCCCCATCGGGCCCGCGAGCCGCTGTGCGACCGCGGTTCCGTAGCTCGTGCCGAGGATGCGCTCCACCACGCCGCCGAGGACGCAGATTCCCGTGTTGGAGTATGCGTAGGAGGTGCCGGGCGCGAAGAGGGGTCCGTTGCGTGCGGCGAACCCCAGGATCTCCTCCAGCGTCCAGACCTTCGTCGAGGTGTTGGCGGGGTCGTCCCAGAACACGTTCGCGTTCAGGTGGTCGAAGACCCCGGCGGTGTGGCTGAGCAACTGCCGGAGGGTGATGCTGCCCGCGTTGGGGACCGGACAGTCGGGCCAGTGCTCCGTGACCTTGTCGTCCAGGTCGAGCCGCCCCTCCTCCGCGAGCTTCAGGATGAGCGCGGCCATGAGGGACTTGCTCACGCTCGCCACCCGGAAGCGGTGGGTGGCGCTCAGGGCGGGGCTGTTCGCCCAGGGTGCGCTCGCCCCCACCGTCGCGGTGTACAGCTTGTCGTCACGGGTGAGGACGGCCACCGAGACCCCGCGCAGCCCGGGCGTGAGCGTGGCCCACCCCTGCTGCAGCCGGTTGGCGAGCTCCGCCTCGGGGGTGAGCGTGGGCGGCGGCTCGACGACGGGGGCCGTCGGCTCCTTCCCGCAGGACGCGGCCGCGACGGCGAGGAGCGCGACGAGCGCGAACCTGCGGATGAACCGCAGGAGCAGAGCGTCCGCGCTGGCCATGTCACCCCGTCCTTTCGCCGTCACCGTGGATCGTGCCGCACACGAGCTCGCCGGACTCTCCGGCCGAGGGCAACCTCGGAGACGTGCGCCGCACCGGCAAGGCGGGCGGCAGGTCGGCCGCCTTGCCCAAGGCACGGCCGAGGTCTACCGTGCCTCTCGGCTCCTGCCCGCAGCCGCGTCGTCCCCGTCCGTCCCGCCGCATCGGGGGTGGTCCCGCCGTGCGGCAAGGAGCTCCGCCATGATTCCCGCCGAGCGCCGCATCCGGCTCTGCTCCGGCCTCGTCTTCGCCGCCGTCTTCCTCCTGTCCACCGCCTCGGCGCTGGCGCAGGCCGCCCCGAAGGGCACCTGCTCCGCGAAGGCGGACGCCCCATGCACCGAGTGCTGCACCAGCCTCCTGGCCGGGAAGGCGGCCACGGTGGACGGCTCCGTCATGACCAGCCACTCGTGCGACTCCAACACCGATCGCACGTGGATGGACATGGTCCCCCGCCGCACCTACGGAGCGGGCGCCATGGACACCATCTGGATGGAGCCGAAGGAGACCAAGGGCCCGAACGATCCGGATCGGCTCTGGTCGGGGATCATCCCTCAGGTGGGGGAGACCTGGAAGTTCCTCAACGCCGCCTATCCCGTCATGAACGAGCATCAGCTCGCCATCGGGGAGACCACCACCGGCGGTAAGCGGGAGCTGCGCAGCACCGAGGGGATGATCGACGCCCCCGAGCTCTACCGCCTGGTGCTGCAGCGCGCGAAGACCGCCCGGGAGGCCATCCGCGTTGCGGACGAGCTCACGAAGAAGCACGGCTACAACGATTGGGGCGAGTGCTTCACCTTCGCTGACCCGCAGGAGGCGTGGTTCTTCGAGATCCTGGGGCCAGGTCAGGGGAAGGTTGGCGCTGTGTGGGCGGCGGTGCGCATCCCCGACGGCGAGATCGCCGTGAGCGCCAACGCCCACCGCATCCTGGAGCTGGACCTGAGCGATCCGGACCGGTACATGGCGTCGGCGAACGTCCACTCCCTCGCCCAGGAGATGGGTTGGTGGAGCCCTGAGAGCGGCGAGCCCTTCCGCTTCGCGTACGCGTACGCCGACCGGACCAGCCTGTACTCCAGGCGCCGCGAGTGGCGGGCGCTGAGCCTCCTCGCGCCTTCGCTGCACCTCGATCCCAACGCCGAGAACTACCCGCTCTCGGTGAAGCCGGACGAGAAGGTCACCGTCCCCGACCTCCTGGTGATCTTCCGAGACACCTACGAGGGAACGCCCTTCGACATGACGCGGCGCCTCACCGTGGTGGGCGCCGACGGGAAGGCCGTGAAGAGCCCGGTGGCCAACCCGTTCATGAGCGCCGACATGCGCGAGCTGCTCAAGGTGGACCGGGAGCGGACCATCGCGTCGCCCACCGCGACGTACCTCACCGTCACCCAGTCCCGGAGCTGGCTCCCCGCCCCCATCGGCGGGCTGGTCTGGCTGGGGTACGACAACCCCGCCACCACCCCCCACGTCCCGTTCTACATCGGTGTCAGCCAGATGCCCGCGACGTACATGGTGGACGGACGGCGGGAGTTCCGGCGCGACTCGGCGTGGTGGGCGTTCCGGCAGGCGAGCAAGCTCTCCTACATCCGCTGGCAGGAGACCCGGGGCGTGATGGAGGCGGTCTGGCGCCCCATGGAGGACGAGGCGTTCGCCAAGCAGGCCGAGGTGGAGGCCCAGGCGCTCGCTCTGTTCCGCAGCGATCCAAACCGCGCCGAGGCCTTCCTCACCGAGTACTCCCACGGCCTCGCCAACGCTGCCGTGGAGCGGTACTGGAAGCTGGCCGAGGAGATCTGGGTGCGGTTCAACAACGTGTTCTGACAGGGTGCGGGTGGAGGGGCCCCTACCCCTCCACCCGCCTCAGCACGTAGTGCCCGCCCCCCGAGTCGGAGCGGAGCACCGAGCCACGCCCGTCCCCGTCCGTCTCGAAGATCCAGAAGGTGTTGCCCGCCTGCCACCGCAGCCCCTCGCGGTACACGGGCTTCACCGGCGTGGCGGTCCCCACCTGGTTCACGGTGAGAGCGCCGTCCGCCACCGACACCTCCACGGTGATCTCCCGGCCGCGTGACGGCCCCTTGTACCTCCCCGCCAGCTTCGACAGGTCGCCGGCAAACGTCGCCGCCGGCGGCGGCGTGCCGGAACCGATGACCGCCTCGACGAGCCTCCGGGACAAGGCCGCCGGAGGTCTCATCCCCGCCGAGTTCTGGAGCACGACGACGATGAGGTCCTCGTCCGGGTAGTACCATCCGTCGGAGAGGAACCCGTTGATCCCGCCCCCGTGGGTCAGCGCGCGCCGGCCGTTGTCGTCGAACACCATGAGTCCCATCCCGTACCGGATGGGCGTGCCGTCCACCAGCGGGTCGGGCGTCGTCATGTCGGCGTACGACGCGGCCGACACCACCTTCCCGCCGTGCAGCGCCTGGTTCCACCGAACGAGGTCGCCCGCAGTCGAGCAGAGGGAGCCGGCGGCGTAGGGCCACTGGTGGTCCAGGTACCCCTTCTGCCGCAGCCCCTGCATCCCCTGGTCGTATCCGTGGGCGCGGCGCGCCACCACCGCGCCCTCGTCGCAGTAGTACGAACGCGTCATGCCGAGCGGCTCGAAGAGGTGCTTCTCCACGTACTCCTCGTACGGCTCGCCACTCGCCTTCTCGATGACCAGTCCCAAAAGGAAGTAGGCCGAGTTGTTGTAGATCTGCGCCGTTCCCGGCTCGAAGTCGAAGGGTGCGGCTTCGAACTTCGCCACCAGCGAGTCGCGGGGGAGGTTGCGCGTCATGATCTCCCCGAAGACCGGCATCTCGGTGTAGCCCTTGATCCCCGAGGTGTGGTCCAGGAGGCGCCGGAGCGGGATGCGCCGCCCCTGCGTGTCGTAGTCCGGTAGATACGTCGTCATGTCCGCACTCAGGTCGAGCTTCCCCTGCTCCACCAACTGCAGCACCGCAGCGGCGGTGAACTGCTTCGTCATGGACCCGATCTCGAAGACCGCGTCGTCGGCCATGGGGACGCCCCACTCCAGGTCGGCCATGCCGTACCCCTTCAGCAGGAGCGTGTCGCCCCGGTGCACCACGGCCACCGAGACGCCGGCCACGAGCGTGTCGGCCGCGTGGGCGCGGGCGAGGGAGTCGAGGCGGGCGACAAGGGTGGCGCGGTCGGGCTGCTGCGCGACAGCAGGAGCGCCCGGCAGGGCGACGGCGACGAGGGCGAGTGCGAGGAAGTGCCGCGTGGCTCTCATGATGACGCTCTCGTTGACGTGTGGTGCCTTGGGCTTGGCGAGCCCATCCTCGGCGGCCCGCCCACAGCCGAATCCAGGATCCCGGCGGCGGCCGCGCTGGACAGGCGGCACCGGACCTTCCTCCCCTCCGCGTCCCGCCCCCAACCGTACGACTCCACCTCGATGCGCGTGCCGTTCGCGGCATTGGAGCGGATCGTGGCGAGCACCTCGAGCTCTGAGGGACGCGCGGTGGTGAGCGAGCCCACTTCCGACGTGGCCCCGCACGCCACCCGTTCATGGAGCTGGCCTGCGAACACGACACCCGGGTCGAACTTCCCGCTCCGCACGCGCCCGTCGAGCGTGCGTTCCACCACCGGGATCCCCAAGTACTGGAATGCCCGCTCGACATGGCGCTCGGCATCGTTGGGCCGCAACGGGCTTCGCGACGTGTACACGGGGCTCACCGCCCCGCATCCGGCTGCGCACAGGGCCAGCATCGTCGTCGGACCCACCATCGTCGGACGCACCATCCTCCCTCCTACCACCACTCCTTCTGCAACTCCTCGAGCGCGGCGCTTCCCGGGCACAGCACCTCGTACGGCAGCCCCACGAGCGGCACGTCCACAGTGTTCTCGAGGACGTGCAGGTCGGCGTCGGACTTCTCGATGTAGAGGAGCCCCGTGGCCACCTCGCCCCTCGCCCGGGACGCCCGCAGGTACTCGAGGACGCCCCCGCGATTCGTGGGGTCGAAGTCCTGGTCGACCTTGCGGAGCTTCACCGTGCTCCCGTCGTGGAGCTTCACCGAACGGACGCCGCCCTCCTCGTAGTCGGTGGTGATCTCCCGGCGCAGCGGGATGAAGTCGGTCTCCACCACCTCCTGCACCGCCGAGCGCGTGTAGGAGTAGCTCTTGGTGGATTCCTCGTGGTTGTTGAACGTCACGCACGGGGAGATCACGTCCACCAGCGCGAAGCCCTTGTGGCTCATGCCGGCCTTCAGGATGGGGACGAGCTGCCGCTTGTCCCCGGAGAACGAGCGCGCCACGAACGTCGCGCCGAGCGACAGCGCCAGGTTCACCGGGTCGATGGGCTCCTGGCGGTTCACGTCGCCGCTCTTGGACTTCGAGCCCACGTCGGCGGACGCGGAGAACTGCCCCTTGGTGAGGCCGTAGACGCCGTTGTTCTCCAGCACGTACAGCATGTTCACGTTCCGGCGGATCACGTGGCAGAGCTGGCCGAGCCCGATGGAGAGGGAGTCGCCGTCCCCGGAGATCCCCACGTAGAGCATGCTCTGGTTCGCGGCGTTCGCCCCCGCGGCGATGGACGGCATGCGCCCGTGCACCGAGTTGAACCCGTGGGCCTCCTTCACGAAGTACGCCGGCGTCTTCGACGAGCACCCGATACCCGAGAGCTTCGCCACCCGGTGCGGCTGCACGTCCAGCTCGTAGAACGCCTGGATGAGCGCCGCCGTGACCGAGTCGTGCCCGCACCCGGCGCACAGCGTGGACATGGCGCCCTCGTAGTCCCGGGGCGTGAGGCCCAGGGCGTTGGGCCTCATCCCGGGGTGCCGGGCCACCGGCTTGGCGATGTACGTCATGACGCCACCTCCGTCTTCGCGCGCTCGAGCACCGGCCGGATCCCGCCCAGCACGTGCCCTTTGCTCAGCGGTTGGCCGCCGTAGTAGTTGACGGGGATCATCTTCGTCCGAGGGCAGGGAGTCTCCAGGGCCAGGAGCATGCGCAGCTGGCCATCCCGGTTCTGCTCCACCACGAACACGGTCTCGTGCTCGGCCAGGAAGCGGTCCACCTCGGCACCGAACGGGAACCCCCGCACGCGCAGATAGTCCACGTCCACGCCCTCGGCGAGGAGCTGGTCCCGGGCCTCCAGCACCGCCCAGTGGGCGCCGCCCAACGACACGATGCCGTAGGGGGCCTTTCGCCCCTCCACGCGGTGGATCTCGGGAGCGGGCACGTGATTCGCCGCCGAGGCGATCTTCCGGGCGATGCGGTCCACCACCTCGACGTACGCCTCGTCGTCCTCGGTGTAACGCCCGTACTTGTCGTGCCCGGAGCCCCGCGTGAAGTACGCGCCCCTGGGATGCTCGCCCGGGAGCGTCCGGTACGGGATCCCGTCCCCGTCCACGTCCAGGTAGCGGAAGAACGACTTCGCCTTCTCCAGCTCCTCGGCGGACAGGACCTTCCCCCGGTCCGGGCGGTAGGCGTCGTCCCACGCCAGGCGGGGGATCACCCAGTCGTTCATCCCGATGTCCAGGTCGGACATGAGGAACACCGGCGTCTGGAAGCGCTCCGCCAGGTCGAATGCGGCCACCGCGAACTCGAAGCACTCCTTGGGGTCCGCTGGATACAGCGCGATGTGCTTCGTGTCCCCGTGCGACGCGTACGCCGTGAGGATCAGGTCGCACTGCTGGGTGCGCGTGGGCATTCCCGTGGAGGGGCCGGTGCGCTGCACGTCCACGAACACGGAGGGCACCTCGGCGTAGTAGGCCAGCCCGATGAACTCGCTCATGAGCGAGATCCCGGGACCCGAGGTGGGCGTGAACGCCCTGGCGCCCATCCAGTTGGCACCCAGGACCATGCCCGCCGCCGCCAGCTCGTCCTCGGCCTGGAGGATGCAGTAGCGCTTCTTTCCCGTCTCGGGGTCCACGCGGAAGCGCTCGCACCACTCCTTGAACGCATCCATCACCCCGGTGGAGGGCGTGATCGGGTACCACGCGCCCACGGTGGCGCCGGCGTACACGCACCCCAGGCCGGTGGCCGCGTTGCCGGTGATCATCACCTTGTCCCGGTTCGCGTCCATGCGCCGCACGCGCACCGGGAGCGGGCACGCCCAGTGCTCCCGGGCGTAGTCGGCCCCCATGCGGATGGCCCTGAAGTTGGACTCGATGAGCGCGGGCTTGTGGGAGAACTTCTCCTCCAACATTCCCTTCACCACGTCCATGTCGATGTCCAGGAGCGCCACCAGCGCGCCCACGTACGCGATGTTCTTCATGAGGATGCGCTCGCGCGCCTTCTTGAAGCTCTCCGCGCACATGCGGGCCAAGGGGATCCCCAGGAACGTCACGTCCTCCCGGAGCAGCTCCTCGCCCAACTCCTTGCTGGAGTCGTAGAGCACCCACCCCCCCGACTGCACCTCGGCGATGTCCTGCTTCAGGCTCTGGGGGTTCATGGCCACCATGAGCGCGAAGTCGGGGCTTCGCGCCGTGTAGCCGTCCCGGTTCACCCGGATCTCGTACCAGGTGGGGAGCCCCTGGATGTTGGAGGGGAAGACGTTCTTCCCCGACACCGGGATGCCCATCCGGAAGAGCGCCTGCAGGAGCAGGCTGTTCGCGCTGGCGGACCCGGTGCCGTTGACCGTGCCCACCCTCAGGGCGAAGTCGTTGATGCGGTCTTGGTTCAGCTGGGCCACGATACCCATCCTGCCTGGGGAACGAGGAGCTCGGACTTGCGCATGTCCCACGCGGCGGTGGGGCAGCGCTCGGCGCACAGGCCGCAGTGGACGCACAGGTCCTCGTCCTTGACCATGACGCGCCGGGTCTGCGGGAGATCTTCAGAAACGAACAGCGCCTGGTCGAGGTTGTCGGCGGGGGCCGACAGGCGCGTGCGGAGCTCGACCTCGGGGCCGTTCTCCGTCATCGTGAGGCAGTGCAGCGGACAGATGTCGATGCACGCGTCGCACTCGATGCACAGGTTGGCGGTGAAGTCGGTCTGGATGTCGCAGTTGAGACAGCGCTGCACCTCCCGGGCGGTCTCCTCCGCGCTGAACCCGAGCTCCGCCTCCACCCCGATTCCCCGGAGTCGGTCCTCCAGGTCCACGTAGCGCATCTGGGTGCGCGCCGCCGGGTTGTAGTCATTGGAGTAGCTCCATTCGTGGAGCCCCATCTTCTGGGAGATCAGGTTCATCCCGAAGGGCGGCCGCTGCGTCAGGGGGATCCCCTGGCAGTGGTTGTGGATCGAGATGGCCGCCTGGTGCCCGTGCTCCACCGCCCAGATGATGTTCTCCGGACCCCACGCGGCGTCGCCACCGAAGAAGACTCCGGAGCGTGTGCTCTGCATGGTGCCCCGATCCACCACCGGCACCTTCCGCTCCCCGAACTCGATCCCGATGTCCCGCTCGATCCAGGGGAACACGTTCTCCTGGCCGATGGCGAGGATCACGTCGTCGCACGGGACGAACACCTCCTCGACGGGCCGGAAGGCCTCCTTGCCGTCGTCGCCGGTGGACCGCTCCACCCGGTCGAACGTCATCCCCTTCAAGACCTCCCCGTCCACGACGTACGCCTTGGGGACGTGGTACTCCACCACCTCCACGTCCTCCGTCTCGGCGTCTTCCAGCTCCCACTCGGACGCCTTGAAGTCCTTGCGACCGCGCCGGGCGATGACCTTCACGTCCTTTCCGCCCATGCGCTTGGCGGCGCGGCAGCAGTCCATGGCCGTGTTCCCTACGCCGATGACCAGCACGCGCTCGCCCACCGACTCCACGTGGCGGAACGCCACCGACTCCAGCCACTCGATCCCCACGTGGACCCGTTCCGTCTCCCAGCGCCCGGGGAGGTACAGGTCCTTCCCGCGGGGAGCGCCCACGCCCACGAAGACGGCGTCGTACCCCTCGTCCAGCAGCGCCTTCAGGCTCATCACCGTGGTGTTAAGCCGGACGTCGAGGCCCATGTCCACGATGAACCCGATCTCGTCGTCCAGGACGTGCGCGGGGAGCCGGAACGCGGGGATGTTGGTGAGCATGAGCCCGCCCAGCCGGTCCTGCTTCTCGTAGCACGCGACCTCGTAGCCGAGCGGCAGCAGGTCGTTGGCCACGGTGAGCGACGCGGGCCCTCCGCCGATGAGCGCCACCCGCTTCCCGTTCTTCGGGAAGGGGCCTTTGGGGATGCGGTGCCCGACGGACTCACGGAGGTCCGCGGCCACACGCTTCAGGCGGCAGATGGCCACCGGCTTCCCGTCCACCCGGGTACGCCGGCACGCCGGCTCGCAGGGCCGGTCGCACACCCGCCCCAGGATCCCCGGGAAGACGTTGGACTCCCGGTTGAGCATGTAGGCGTCGGTGTAGCGTCCCTGGGCGATGAGGCGGATGTACTCGGGGACGTTGGTGTGCGCCGGGCACGCCCACTGGCAGTCCACAACCTTGTGGTAGTACCGCGGGTCCCGGGTGTTCGTCGGCTCCATTCAGGTCTCCGTGCCTGCTGGATCGGGGCCGCGGCCGGGGGCCGGCGCGGCGCACCTCCGGTGCGGGTGCGGACCCACCAGGAGGGTAGGGGGATGATGCCGACCTCCCCTCACCCCACGCAAGCGACCCCGGGACGGGGCCGCGTCCGCGGGCCCGGACCGGCCGGACCGTTGCGCCGCGCCCGCGCCCGCCGGATCATTGCGCCATGCCCCTCAGCCGCCTCTCCGATGACCAGCTCCGCCGCTCCGCGCTGGCCCTCGATCCGGACAGGATCGTGGAGACCATCGCGCTCCTGCGCCGACGCGTCGACGAGCGCTTCCCCGGGAGCGGGCTCGGACGGGTGTGCGCCACCCTGCTGGACATCGGCGAGCGCACCAGGGAGAGGCTGGACTGGGTGGAGCGCCCCAACCTCTGGCTGCGCGCGGCCACCTGGCTCATGGCCACCTTGCTCGCGCTCGGCGCCGCCGCCGCCGCGTGGGCGCTGATCCAGGCCATCCGGGCCACAGGCATCGACGACCCGCTGGCCCTGGTCCAGGCGGTGGAGTCGGGGGTCCAGGAGATGGTCTTCGTGGCCGTGGCCCTCGCCTTCCTGCTCACGCTGGAGAGCCGGCTCAAGCGCAAGCGGGCGCTGGGCTTCATCAAGGAGCTCCGGGCGGTGGCCCACCTCGTGGACATGCACCAGCTGACCAAGGACCCTCACCGCCTCACCGCGTCCGCGCCGGACACGGCGTCGTCACCCCGGCGGGAACTCACCCAGCAGGAGCTGGGCCGCTACCTGGACTACTGCTCCGAGATGGTCTCCCTCACCGCCAAGATCGCCGCGCTCTACGCCCAGCGCTTCGACGACGCGGTGGTGCTGCAGGCGGTGGACGAGGTGGAGGACCTCACCACGGGCATCGCCGGCAAGACATGGCAGAAGATCACGATGCTGGAACTGGGCGGCCCTACCGGTTGACCTCGAACATGATGTTGTCCACCACCTGGAGGTAGGACAGGGACCGGTTGGCCTTGTAGGCGTTGCAGGAGTGGTAGCGGATGTCCCCGCGGAGGGTCACGTTCGGGTTCGCGGCGTTCAGCCCCCCGATGAGCATTCCTCTGATGGTGGGATAGTCCAAGCTGCCGAAGTTGCCCAGGGAACCCGCCAGCACGATCCCGTTCCACGAGAACGAGTTGAAGCTGGCGAAGGTCAGCCTCCCCGTGACGATGAGCACGCCGCGCCCGCTCCAGGACCCGTTTGCGTCCAGGTTCCCCCGATATCGCACGATGGGGAAGGAATCGGCGGGGATGGATCCCCAGTTCGGCGGCGACCCGTCGAAGTCCACCGGAAAGGACTCGCTGGAGAGGATGTCCCACCGTATCCCCACCGTGTCGTACATGGCGGAATAGCTGCCGTAGCTCACGCTGGAGGGGGCGGGTCCGGTCAACGACGCGCCTGAGCTCACCGACAAGGAGCCTGACCCCTTCACCGCACCCCGCACCCCGGTTGTCCCTCCACCCGCGCAGTCGGAGATGGTGGCTGCATCGAATCCGTTCACACTGGTGGCCCAACCGAGCCACGACGACGTGTTGCTGATCGTGGTGCTCCCCCCGCTCACCCAGACCGCCCCCTTCAGGCGGATGGGCGACATCTTGTGCCAGGCATACGTCCCGACGGTGCGCGTGGCGGGGAGCAGCGGGGTGCGCACGTCTGCGACCGCCGCCGTGGACTTGATGTAGTAGAGGTAGTTGAGCGAGTCCTGCCTCAGCACGCGCTTGGCGGTCACCGTGGCGATCCCGTTCCCGATGGCGTACCGGACCGTGTCCCCCACCGAACCCACCGATTCCCCGAGATACCGCTGCAGGCCGGCCCGTGCCACCGCCAGCGCCTCCTGCCCGTCCCGGTTCTGGCGCGCCAGCGCGAACTCCGAGCTGACCACCTGGTAGCCGGTGGCCCCCGCCACCGCCACGGCGAACAGCAGGAACACCACCATGACGAGCGCGAACCCGCCCCGGTTCCCACGCGCCCCGGTCGCCCTCATCGGCCGTTCCTGAGGTGGACGTTCACGCCCCAGCCGTACGTGACGTCCTGGGTGCCGCCGGTTTGCGGACGCGTCCTGGCCTGCGCCACGATGCGGACGGCGTCGATCCGGCCGAGGTTGGCCGCTCCTGTCACGGAGGTGGCGTACGCGGCGCCGCCCGTGCGATAGAGAAACCCGCTGGAGGAGTCGAGGCCCGTGGCCAGCTCCACCAGCGTCCCTCCGTACGGCCCGCGGAAGAGGCCCAACGTGGTGGGGTCCATGGTGGACGTCTGGATGCGGTAGTCCACGGTCCGGTAGAACATCATGACCGTGCCGTCGGCCGGCCACGACCCCGCGTAGGTGTTGATGCGCTCGAGGCGCAGGAAGTCCCCACTGATCCCCACCGTGTCCGCTCCGTTGGCGGCGCAGTCGGCCGGCGGGCTTCCTCCGCTCGAGGCGATCCGGTCCCACCGGGGGATATCGTGGTAGCTCCACCGGCCGGTCGAAGCGCGGACGCCGAAGCCCGTGACCTCGGTCGTGGCCAGCGCCGCCTCGCCTCCCTCCATCTGCACCGTGATCCGGCTGGGAGTTGCGTCCCGGCCGCACACCGCGGCCATGACCATGGGGGACCGGACCACGAGCTGCCGGTTCGTGGCCACGACCACCGCGCTGTCCGTGAGCGAGCGTAGCTCGCTCGCCACCATCTCCGTCACCATGCGGGCGTTGTCCTGGGCCGTGGTGCGGGCGAGCTGGACGGCGTAGTAACGGTTCTGCACCAGGAAGGTCGTGGCGACGAGGATGACCAGGACCGAGGTCAGCGTCATCGCGACGATGGCCTCCACGAGTGTGAAGCCACCCCGAGTCGCCCTCACCACCTCGCCGCCGAGTACGACGTCGCCGAGTACGACGGCCCCTGCCCCGTCGTCTGTGGTGTCATGCTCACGTCGATGCGGCGGAGCAGTCCCGTGACGGAGGTCACCGTGGCGCGCCGCACGTACCGGAGGCCCCGCACGGTGAGGGTGTCCTGCCGGGTTCCCACGACGATGGAGTCGAAGGGGAGCGCCTCCAGCGAGTCCAGGCGCTCCTGTGCCCGCGTCACCAGCTCCGAGCTCCTCGCCGCGTAGGTCATCTGACGGGTCAGCGCCCCGGTGAGCTGGAGCACCATGATCACGCCCGCCGAGAAGATCACCAGCGCGCCGATGACCTCGATCAGGGTGAAACCCTTGCGGGCAGGGCCGGAACCACACCATGGAGCGACGCTCACCTCACCTCGACCTTCGAGGCCCCCAGGCTGTTGAAGGAGACCGTGTAACGGGTCGCTCCGGCCGCGAACGAAGCCTCGCCCAGCGTGCCCGATCCGAGGATGCCGGAGAGATCGACCACGCCGCGGGCGCTGAAGACCACCGTGTCTCCCCGGAACTTCAGGTCGATGGCGCTCAGGGCCACATCCGCGTTCACGCCGAATCTCCTCCTGACGAGCTCGGTTCCCGAGCTCTGGGCGACCACCTGATACCAGCGGCCGGACTCGTAGAACCGGATCACGACGAGCTGCTTCGCGCGGACGGCCGCGGAGCGGGCCAGGGACAGGTCCCTGGCGAACACCTGGGCCGCGCGCCGGGCCGACGACCGTTCAAAATAGCCGCTGAACGTCAATCCGGCGAAGCCCAAGGTCAGTCCGGCCAGTACCAGCACGATGGTGAGCTCCAGGAGCGTGAATCCCCTTCGGCCCGAAGCGGCAAGCCGGTATGCAGGTCCTGCGGACACCCTTTGCGACGCCTCCCGTGTGGTTGAGGGGCAGATTCGAAGATGCTACGCCCGCCCGGGCCCGTTCAATAGTAGCCTCGGGGCCGGCCGGCGTTGAGGCCGCCGCCGTACCCCGCCGGCGGGGGGGCCCCTATGTTATCGTCCATGGGATGCCCCACGTCCCCGGCCCCTCCACGCAGACCCGCGCCATGTCAGCCACCGAGCCCCAGCCCACCACCCGACGGCGGAGCCACCGTGCGCTCGGCTCCGCAGTGGTCCTGGCCGGACTGGTCGGGACCGCGTGGGTGGCGTCTGCAGCGCCGCTGTCGGCGCAGTCGGCAGGAACGCCCGCCACGGCGTCGGCCGAGGCGTCCGTGGCCCTGACCACCCTCGACGGCGGAGCGGCGTGGATGGGCTCCGCGGCCGCCCTTCTCGGCGTCACCTCCCGGATCTCCCTGGGCGGCGCGGGAAGCGTGCTCCTGGGCACCCGCTCCCTGCCCGGCGCGGCCCGCGGGACCGACCAGGAGCTGCGCACCGCGTTCGGCGGCCTGGTGGTTCAGTTCGATGCGGCGCGCCGCGAGGACAGGCACCTCTGGCTCCGCGTGCTGGCCGGCGCCGGGAACGCCAAGGTGGACCTGGCGCTGGTGGGGACGCAGATCGCCTCGGACAACTTCGGCGTCCTCGTGCCCGAGATCGGCGCCAGCGTGCGCGTCTCCGGGCCCGTCCGGGTCGGCGCGGCCCTGGGATACCGGGCCGTCCTGGGCGTGGACGACCTCCCCGGCCTGGCGCCTTCGGACCTGCGCGGCCCGTCGGTGCGCGTGCTGCTGTCCGTCCAACGGTTCTAGCCCGCGGACTATCCGCGCACTTTGCCGGGACTATGGGTGGCGGGCCGGCTCTTTTTCCTTGACACCTTCGGCTCGCTCCCCGCTTATTCACGCCAAACCCCAACATCTGCGGCGCAGTGTCGGCGATTCCCCCTGGGGAGGCGTGCAGCCATGTCGGACATCGACCCGAAGGTCCTGAGTGCGGTAGAGGCAGCGCTCGAGAAGCACCCCGAAGCCACAGTGGACGAGCTGTTTGCCGTCGCGCTGGAGGTGAGCAAGGACGTGGCCGGCCTGAGCAAACGGCAGTTCCACGCCCGCTACCCCCTCCAGGTGAAGCGGAAGCTCAGCCCGCCCAGGCCGCGCCGTCCCCGCCAGGCCAGGCCTCGCGTCAAGCGCAGCCGCAAGCCGGCGGACGGATCCGTTCGGGCAGCCGTGCGCGCAACCCTCCTCCAGTTCGCATCCGACCTGGCCGCGGCCGAAGCCCGGAAGGACCTGGTCCGGGTCGTGGCGAGCGTGGACCGCTACGTGGACGAGGTCCTCAAGGCCACCGGAAGCGCCTGACGGCCCGCGGGCCCGAGGGCACCCGGCCACGTTGAGCACCCAACCCCTCCCCCTCTGGGTGGGAGCCACCGGGCTCCCCCCGGGGCCCTGGACCGACACGTTCCTGCTCCTCCACGGATACGGCGCGTCCTCGTTCAGCTGGCGGACTTGGACCCCGCTCCTCGCCGCGCGGGGCCACGTGCTCTCGGTGGACCTGAAGGGCTTCGGCCGCGCCCCCAAGCCCGCAGACGGACGCTACGCGCCGTCCGACCAGGCCGAGCTCGTGCTGCGGCTCGTGCGCGAGCGCGACCTGGCCCGCATCACCCTCGTGGGCCACTCGCTCGGCGGCGGTGTCGCCCTGTACGTGGCGCTGGGGCTTCGTGACGAAGGCGAGCACCACCGGCTCCACCGTCTCGTGCTCCTCGCGGGAGCGGCTTACCGCCAGCCGCTTCCCCCCTTCGTGGCGCTGGCGCGGCGGCCCCGCCTCAGCGCACTCGCCCTGCGCGTGCTGGGGCCCGAGCTCGTCATCGCCCAGGCCCTCCGCGCCATGGTCTTCGACCCCGGCGGCATCACCCGGGATCAGATATGCGGATACGCTGCGTCGCTTCGCGACCCCGGATCCCTCGGGGCCCTGTGCGCCTCCGCCCTGCAGATCCTCCCCCCCGATCTGGACCGGCTCACCTCCCGCTACGGCGAGATCGACGTGCCCGCGCTCCTCCTCTGGGGCCGCCAGGACCGCGCCGTGCCGCTCTGGGTGGGTCAGCGCCTCGCCGGCGCGCTACCGCGCGGCACGCTCCGCGTGCTCGAGCGCTGCGGTCACATGCTGGCCGAGGAGCGCCCCGAGGAGTCCCTCGGAGCCCTCCGGTCGTTCCTCGACGCACACGCGCTCCGCCGATGACCGGGCTCCCCCACCCCCCCGCTCCCCCTCCGGCGTGGAGGTTCCTCCTCCCTGCCGGCGTGGCCGAGATCGTGTTCCTGGCCGCGCTGGGCTGGTGCCCCGCCGCCGACGCCGCGGGCTGGCGAGCTCTCTTCTTCGCCGGCGCCTTCGCGGCCTACCTCGTGGCCGCCAGCCGGGTGAAGGACGCCCGGGGCGGCGCCGTGCTGCTCTGGGCTACCGCGGTGGCGATGCGCCTCGTCCTCCTCCCCCTGGAGCCGTCGCTCTCCACCGATGCCTACCGGTACCTGTGGGACGGGCACATCCAGACGGCCGGCTTCGGTCCCTTCGGCCGCTCCCCCCTGGACCCCGACCTGGCCGGGCTGCGCACGCCCTGGTTCCACCAGATTCCCGAGCCCGGCTCGGTGACGCCCTTTCCGCCACTGGCCCAGATCTCGTTCCTGATCCTCTCGCTGGCCGGCGGCGCCGTCCTCCAGGTCAAGCTCCTGTGGGTGGGGCTGGACCTCGCGACGGGGTGGGTCCTGGGACGCATCGCCCACCACACGGGCCGCAGCCGCCGGCTCACCCAGCTGCTCTGGCTCTGGTCGCCTCTCCTGCTGGTGGAGGTGGCGTGGAGCGGGCACCTCCTTCCCCTCGCCATCTTCCCACTGGCGCTGGTGGTGCTCCTCGCGCGCGTCCCCACCGCTTCCGGCGTCGCCCTGGGGCTGAGCTCCATGGTGGCGCCCGCCTCCCTGGCCGCCTTGCCGGCCCTGGCCCGCCGCAGCGGGTACCGTCCGCTGCTGGGGTGCCTGGCCGCGATGGCGGTGGTCTCCGCTCCCTATGCGCTGGCGGGGCGTTCGCTCCTCACGGCGCCCCTCCGGATCTTCCTCGAGGGACGCTTCCTGGAGGGACCGTATCTCCTCGTCGAGTCCGCCATTCCCGGCGACGCCGCCCCCAGGCTCGTCGCGCTGGCTCTGGTCCTCGGCGTCTCGGTCTGGGCGGCCTCCAGGCGAATGAGGATCGAGGCCGCGCTCCTCTGGGTCCTCGGCGCCGCGCTCCTCGTCACGCCGGTGCTGCGCCCCTGGTACGCCCTGTGGATCCTCCCCTTCGCGGCGCTCAGGCTCGCCTGGCCCTGGATCCTCTTCACCGGCCTGGCCTTCCTCCCCTACGTGGCGCTCCCCGCGGGACCGCTCCCAGGCTCGGGCCCCCTACCTGTCTGGGTCCACCTGGCCGTCTGGCTCCCCCTCGTCGCCCTCCTCGTCCGGGAGCTGTGGCGCACCTGGGCCGCCCGCTTCCCGTCGCGCACCGTCCCCGGATCCTAGGACAGCTCGCCCGAGTCCTCCTTGCGCTCTTCGCATCCGTCGGCGCGTTCCTCGTACCCGTCGCACCGGAGCACGGGGAGCGGAGGATATCGGGGATAGCGGCGGTCCTCCTCGGACCGCCTGCACAGGGTGAAGAGGGATCCCTTCCGGTTCCCCACCAGCCGCCTGTGCCGGCACGTCGGGCAGAGGCCGGCGCCCGTCGGGGCGGAGCTCGGCGGACTCATCCCCTGACGCCCAGGTAGCCGACCTGCCGGGCCCTGTCCCCACGCCTGTGGGAAAAGAGCCCCGAGTCCCCGCAGCGCGTGCAGTGGGCCGACACGGAGATGTTCCCCACACCCACGCCGGCGGCCACGGCCCGGTGGGCCAGCACGGCGCGCAGGTCCACCGGGGCCGGGGCTCCCGGCTCGGGAAGCCCCAGGCCCCGGAACACCTCGGGGCCCACCTCGTAGCAGCGGCCGCAGATCGCCGGCCCCAGGTGCACCAGGAGGTCCTCCGCGCGTGAGCGCAGGCGGTCGCTCAGCACCTCGAGCCCCCGCTCCAGGATCCCAGCCGCCGCGCCCCTCCACCCCGCGTGCAGGAGCGCCACCGCACGGCGCTCGGGATCCACCACCGACACGGGCACGCAGTCGGCCACCGTGACCGCGAGGAGGGTGAGCGCCGTGGCGGTCACGTGCCCGTCGCAGGGCTCGGCCAGGCACAGCCCGGGGGGGCCGGCGCCGTGCATCCGCACGGCCGCGCCGTGGACCTGGTGGGCGTGCACCACCCGCTGGACCCCCGTGTCCTTGCGAAGCCTCTCCCAGCTCGCGAGGACCATGCGGGCCGGCGAGGCATCGCTGAAGAGGCCGAGGTCGAAGGGCGCCGGGCCGTTCCCCCGCACGGTGGTGCCCTGCACCAGCCAGGGCAGGCCCTCCGCCCAGAGCGGATGGACCAGCGCGGGCCAACTCGCGGCAGGCGTTTCCCGGACCACGTGGCATCCGGCGGGAAGATGGGGGGTAGTGGGGCTCACGGCGGGGATGCTACCCCCGCGCACGGGGCGTGCGCAAACCCCCCTCGACGGCTCCAAGGCCGTCCGAAAAGTCTTACCTTTGGGACCCGCCTCCTGGCCAGGGGAGGCACCGACGCGAGCCGCTCCGATGGACGAACCCCTCTTCGACAGTCAGAACGCCGCCTACGCCCAGGCGATCTTCGAGCAGTACGCCCGCAACCCCGACTCGGTGCCCGAGGCCTGGCGCAGGATCTTCGCCGACGGTGGAGCCCGGGTCCGGCGCGAGGGGCTCTTCGTCCCGGACCAGCTCGACGGGAATCGCGGAGTGGCCGCAACGGCCGCGGCGACCGTCGTAGGCATCGCCCCACCTGCCGCAGGCCCCCGAGCCGTCGCCACTCCCGAGCTGGCGCCGCCCCCCCGCTCGGAAGCGGAGGACCGCCTGCGCCGCGCCCTGCCCATGATCTCCCGGGCAGCGGCGGTGATCCAGGCGTTCCGTGACCACGGACATCAGCTCTCGCGCATCGATCCCCTCGGAAGCGAGCCCCCAGGGCACCCCCAGCTGAACCCCGCGTTCTTCGGGACCTCGATGGAAGAGCTGGCCCTCCTCCCGTCCTCGCTGGTCATGGACGACGACGAGGAGCGTTCGGTGGCCGATGCGCTCCAGGAGCTGAAATCCGTCTACGCCGGATCGCTGGGCTACGAGTTCGAGCACGTGGACGACCACGTGAAGGTGGATTGGCTCTGGGACCAGGTGGCGACCGCCGCCCACCGCCCCACCATGACGCCCGACCAGAAGCGCGCGCTCCTCTTCAGGCTCTCGGAGACCGAGGGGCTGGAACAGTTCCTCCACCGCGCGTACCTGGGCCAGAAGCGCTTCTCGCTCGAAGGAAACGACGTGCTCGTTCCCATGCTCGACCTCGTCATCGAGGAGGCGGCCCGCGCCGGAGGCCGCGAGGTGGTCCTCGGGATGGCCCACCGCGGGCGCCTCAACGTCCTCACGCACACGGTGGGGGTGTCCTACGGGGAGCTTCTTGCCGAGTTCGAGGGCCCGAGCCTCCAGGGCGGGCAGCTCGACGTGGGCGGGACCGGCGACGTGAAGTACCACCACGGCGCCCGGGGCGTGCGCGCCGTGGAGGGCGCCGGGGAGATCCGCGTCACCCTCATGCCCAACCCCAGCCACCTGGAGTTCGTGAACCCGGTGGTGGGCGGGTTCAGCCGGGCGCGCCAGTTCGACGGCCCCACCCGGCACAGCGTCCCCGACCCGTTCGCAGTCGTCCCCGTGGTCATGCACGGCGACGCCGCCTTCGGCGGAGAGGGCGTGGTCGCCGAGACGCTGAACATGGCGCGCCTCGGCGGCTTCGACGTGGGCGGCACCATCCACGTCATCGTCAACAACCAGATCGGCTTCACCACCGACCCGCACGACAGCCGCTCGACGTTCTACTCCAGCGACCTGGCCAAGGGATACGGGATCCCCGTGGTGCACGTGAACGCCGACGATCCCGAGGCATGCCTCGCGTCCGTGAGGCTGGCCATGGCGTACCGGGCGCGCTTCAAGGACGACTTCGTCATCGACCTGGTGGGATACCGGCGCCACGGGCACAACGAGGGCGACGAGCCCTTCTACACCCAGCCCGTCCTGTACAGGACCATCACCCAGCACCCCACCGTGCGCGCGCTCTTTGCGGACAAGCTGCTGGCGGAGGGCGTGGTGTCCGACGCCGACGTCCAGGCCATCCAGGAGGAGATCGCGGCGACGCTGCGCGCAGCCCAGGACCGCGTTCGGGAGTTCAGGCCGGTGGGGGACGACGAGCTCGACCCGGACCACGAGGTTCCCGTGTACCCCGCCGACACCGGGGTCGCGCTCCCGTCCCTGGAGGTCGTGAACCGCGCCCTCGTATCGCTCCCCGACGGCTTCAGGCCCCACCCCAAGCTCTGGCGGCAACTGGAGCGGCGCGGCAAGGAGTTCGGCCCTGACAAGTCCCTGGACTGGGGGCACGCCGAGTCGCTGGCCTTCGGGTCCCTCCTCCTGGACGGGATCCCCGTGCGGCTCACCGGGCAGGACGCCGAGCGCGGCACCTTCAGCCATCGCCACCTGGTCATCCACGACGTGGACACCGGGGCGGAGTTCACACCCGTCCAGCAGGTGTCCGAGACCCGGCTAGAGATCCACAACTCCCCGCTCACCGAGACGGCGGTGGTCGGCTTCGAGTATGGGTACTCGGTTGGTGCCACCAGCGACGTGGTCCTCTGGGAGGCCCAGTTCGGCGACTTCGCCAACGTCGCCCAGGTCATGATCGACCAGTTCATGGCGGCGGGGACCACGAAGTGGGGGCAGCACTCCCGCCTCACGCTCCTCCTGCCCCACGGCTACGAGGGCCAGGGTCCGGAGCACTCCAGTGCGCGACTCGAGAGGTTCCTCCAGCTCTGCGCCGAAGACAACATGCGGGTCACGTATCCCACCACCCCCGCGCAGCACTTCCACCTGCTCCGCCGCCAGGCGCTGTGCCGCCCGGAGCGTCCCATGGTGGTCATGACGCCGAAGAGCCTGCTCCGGCACCCCCTGGCCACGTCCTCGGTCGCGGAGCTCACCTCCGGGACCTTCCGATCGGTGCTGGACGACCCCACCGTGACGGAGCCCGGAACCGTCGAACGTCTCGTGCTGTGCACCGGCAAGTTCTACTACGACATGCAGGGCCACGCCCGCCGCTCCGACGCCGCGTCCACGGCGCTCGCGCGCCTGGAGCTGCTCTATCCGTTCCCCGCGGAACGACTCCAGGAACTCCTCGACCGCTATCCAAACCTGAAGACGGTGGTGTGGGCGCAGGAGGAGCCGCGCAACATGGGCGCGCTCACGTTCGTGGGCCCGCGTCTGCGCGCCGTGGTGCCCCGTAAGCTCCCCATGGCGCACGTGTCCCGCCCCGACCGGGCGAGCCCCGCGGAGGGGAAGGCGAAGGACCACGCCGCCCAGCAGGACAAGCTCGTGCTGGATGCGCTGGGGCTGGGCGAGGGGTAAGCCGACCCGCGGTGATGCGGCGACGGTGGCGGACCAGGCTCTGCCACAGCCTGGTTGTTCTCGTCAATATCGCACCCTGACGCCAGCAGACCCGGACAACCGCCTTGACGGGTCAGTCGCCGGCGCAGTATGAGTTCGGTTGCCCCTCGACGCCGATGGCCCGTGGGCGAAGCGGGGACAAGGGCCGATCAGCGACATGCACACCGCTACGCGACATCCGGCCTCCATCCGACACAGCGGCCTGCACCGCCTGGTCCGTGCCATCGCCGTGTTCGCGTGTGCAGCGCCAGTAGCGCTGCCTGCCCAGCTTGTGAACGGAGTCCTGGCGGAGCAGCTCACGCTGGCGCCCGTGCCGGGCGCCAGCGTGACCCTCTATCGCGTCCGACCCGCGGGTGAGCTGGAGCCTGTGGGCATGACAGCGACGGACGAGCTCGGGGCCTTCTCCCTGGAGGTGCCCGCCCCCGGGGTGTACCGCGTCCAAGCGGATCTGAACGGTCTGTCCAGTCCCCTGTCGGGCGTCATGGACTTGACCGCCGAGGGTTCGGTCGGTGACGTCGCGCTGCTGCTCCCGTCCGTTCTCCTGCGTTCAGCTCTCTCCTGTTCCATGGAGGGCGACAGCAGCGCTGCGGCGATCGTGGGAGTCGTCCAGGACCGGGACACGGAAGTTCCGCTCCCCGGGACGCTGGTCCTGGCGACGTGGAGGGAGGGCCGGGCGGTACGCCGCCTGGAGGTCGAGGCGGACGCCGCCGGACGATACCGTATGTGCCTCCCCTACCGCGCCGGCGAGGTCACGTTCCAGACCTACCTTTTCGGACGCTGGGAGCCGCATGCCGCGGTCGCGATCGACGGGCCGGTGCTCGTCATCCAGGACATTGACGTCGCCGTGCCGGCTGCTCCGCGGACGTCCGGCGACGTGATCCAGGAGCGTGTACTCCTGGAGGCCGCTTCGAAGACCCTGGGGGACCTGCGCGGAGAGATCCTGGACAGGGAATCGGAAGCGCCCCTCCGGTATGCCGTCGTCCGGCTCGAGGGCACGCCACACCAGGCGATCAGCGATGAAGCAGGACGCTTCCTCTTTCTGGGCCTGCAGCCTGCTTCCTACACGCTCCAGATCCGCAGCATCGGCTACGAAGTGATCTCCGAGCCTGTGGAGGTTCCAGCGGGCAAGGATGTCGGGCTCACGCTCCGGGTGGCTACACAGGCTGTGGAGATCGAGGGTCTCGTGGTCACCGCGCGCACCGTGGCGGAGGAGCTCATCCGCTCTTCCCCGTTCCGTCGGGACGTCGCATACGGGGCGCTCATGGCCCTCGAGGAGGAACGCGGAGCCAGGGCCTTCGAGACGCTTCGCCGGTCGACTCCCGGGCTTTCGATCACGGAGCAGCATCGTGAGGTGGGGCCGCCTCAGCTATGTATCATGACCAACCGGCGGGTCGACACGTTCCAGGGGCCCGATCGCACGTTCCAGCTCATGTCCCAGTTGGGCAACCCCTGCCACAACGTCCAGGTGGTGGTGGACGGGGTGCGCATTCCCGACGGCCCCGAGTTCCTGCTGCGCACGCCGGCCTCGGACATCGAGAGCATCGAGTTCCTTCCTCCGATCCACGCCCAGATCCTCTACGGCATCGGCGGCGATACGGCCAACGGCGTCGTTGTGGTCTACACGCGAGGCAAGGGGCCGTACGTGTCGCCCCTGAGGAACCGCTGACCCTCACCGAGCCGAGGCAAGCCCCCTGAGCAGGAAGGATCGCACGACCCCGTCGCCAAACGGGGCGAGCGTCTTTCGAAGGGAGCGCGCGCCCCGGCCCCGCCCGACCCTACCTGCGGGCGATCTGCGCCGTGGGAAACACCACCACGCTCTCGTTTCCGTCCTTCCCCACCGCCGCCACACCGAAGAGCCAATTGTCGATGATCACGTTCTGGAACGTGTGCTCCGTCACGTTCCCCACGAAGCGGCTGTGCTCCCACTGGGGAGCCGTGGTGTCGCGCCAGTAGACCTTGTAGCCCGCCAGGTTCGGATCGTCCATCGGGTCCCAGGCCAGCACGGCGGACGGCCGCCCCGACCCACCGACACGGACGTTCTTCGGCGACGGCGGCGCCCACGCCATGGACGCGAGCACGGCCGCGTTCACCGCGGTGATGCGCGCCGCGTAGTCGAAGTCCACGCCCTCGATGACGTCGCCGTACGCGATCCCGTTCTCGGTGCGGATGTCCTGATGCTGGCGGTTGTAGTTCTCGTGCGTCTCCATGATCCGCACCGCAGGGAAGCCCGCGTCGTTGAACGGCCGGTGATGGCCACCACGCCCGAACCGGTCCAGGCGGTAGATCATCTTGGCGTCCAGGCTGCTGAAGTACGTGGACGTGATCCGGTCCACGTAGCGCGCGAGCTGGCGCGACGGACCGTCCACCTCGCCTCCGGTGGTGCGGTACCCGCGGAGCACCGACTCCTCGACCGTGGTGGGGTACGGCTCGGAGAACACGCGGAAGGTGCCGTTGTCGATCACCCCGTCGATCCCCTGGACGTTGCCGATCATGTCGTTGTTGAGCACGCCCGCGAGGTCCCACCCCTTCTCCACTGCCATCTTCGCCAACTGCTGTCCGCCCCAGAGCCCCTGCTCCTCCGCGGAGAGCCCCACCAGCATCACCGATGTGGGGAAGCGGTGCTTCGTGAGGATGCGCGCCACCTCCAGCACCCCCGCCATCCCCGACGCGTTGTCGTTGGCCCCGGGGGCGTCCACCTCGCCGTCGTTCCCGTTCGATGCCCGGGAATCGATGTCCCCGGCCATGACGACGTAGCGGTCCGGGTACGCCGTCCCGCGGATGACGCCCACCACGTTCACGATGTTCACCGGGCGCGGGAGTCGCCCACCCTCCTGCAGCGCCTGCGTGTAGAACACCTCCATGCAGCCCCCGCACGCCTGAGAGATCCGGTCCATCTCGGCCTTGATCCACCTCCGCGCGGCGCCGATCCCCCGTGTCTGGGAGAGCGTATCGGAGAAGGTGTTCCGCGTCCCGAACCCAGCCAGCGTGCGGATGTCCGCCTCGATGCGCGCGGCCGAGGGCGCCCCGGCGATCTCCTGGACCCGGAGGTCCACCGCCGGCGGCGCGCCCTGGGCGGAGAGGGCGAAGGGCGAGATGGCGAGAGGCGAGGCGACGAGCGCGGCAGCGAGCAGCGACGAGCGGATCACAGGACGATCTCCTTCAGGGTTCACGGCAGCCCCCGAAAAGATGCCCGAGCCGATCCCCCGCGCCAGCCCCTGAGCCGATCCGCTCAGCCGATCACCAGGTCGAAAAGGGCGAGTGTGCCCCCAGGCCCGCGCCAATCGTGCCCGCCCGACCCCGATCACACCTCGCGCTACCACCGCAGCAACACCTTCCCGAACGTCGCATTCGCCTCCAGGAGCCGGTGCGCCTCGGCAGCATCCGCCGCCGGCAGCACCCGATCCACCACGGGCCGCAGCGCCCGAGTGTCGAAGAACGCCAGCGCCCGGGCCTCGAAGGCACGGGTCAGCGCGATCTTCTCCTCCAGGGGCCGCACCCGGAGCACGGTGCCGCGGATGCTGCCGCGCCGGGTCATGAGCGCACGCAGGTCCACCTCCGTCCTCGGCCCGCCGGTGACGCCCACCACGATGTGCCGCCCTCCCTGTGCCAGCACCTTCTGGTTCCCGGCCAGGTAGGGCCCGCCCACCAGGTCGAGGATCACGTCCACCCCGTGCCCCCCGGTGATCTCCAGCACGCGCTCGGGCCACCCCTCGTCCCCCAGGACCGGGTGCTCGAGGCCCAGCTCCTCGGCCCTCCGCAGCTTGTCCGGGGAGCGCGACGTCCCGACCACGCGGGCGCCGAAGGCCCGTCCAAGCTGGAGTCCGGCCGTGCCCACTCCACTCCCCACGGCGTGAACGAGGAGCGTCTCACCGGCGCGGAGCCCCTCCTGGAGCACCACCGCGTCGAACGCGGTCATGAAGACCTCGGGGATGGCGCCGGCCTCTTCCAAGCCCATCCCCGCCGGTGCCCGCACCGCCGCGTCCTCGTGGGTGACGACGTACTGGGCGTATCCGCCCCCGCCGATGATCCCCATGACCCGGTCCCCGGGGCGCCACCGGGTGACGCCCTCCCCGGCCTGGTCCACCGTTCCGGCGAACTCCATCCCGGGGATGTCCCGGGGCGACCCCGGAGGCGCGGGGTGCCCGCCCCGACGCTGCAGCAGGTCGGCCCGGTTCACGCCCGACGCGACGACGCTCACCCGGATCTCCCCGGGGGCGAGCCGCGGAACGGGGACCTCCCGAAGCTCCAGCACTTCCGGGCCGCCCGGCTCCCGGATCGCCACCGCGCGCATGGTCTCTGCCATCCTGCCTCCTCGTGTCTTCACTCAGGGGCTCGCGGCACGCTACCTTCGCCAGAAGTCCCTGTAAACCGTCAAACCCCGAGGCTCCCGTGCTCTATCAGGCCCTCTCCCTCGTCGGCGCCGCGCTCATTCTCGGGGCCTTCGGCCTCCTCAACGCCGGGAAGCTCCGACCCACCGACGTGTCGTACAGCCTGATCAACTTCGTGGGCGCGGCCCTCCTCACCTGGGTCGCGGTGGCGGACCGTCGCGCCGGCTTCATCATCCTCGAGGCCAGCTGGGCGGTCATGTCCCTCATCCCCCTCTTCCGCCGGGCCCCGACGACCCCGGGAACGGCCGGCTGACGGTGCGCCGACGGGCGGGATCGGGTACGTTTTCCCTTCGCCGGGGCGCCCTCCGGGCACCCTCCCTCCGCTCCGCACGGGCCTGAAGGCATGAAGCTCCCCTTCGAACTCGATCGCCCGCTGGTCTTCTTCGACATCGAGACCACCGGCCTGAGCCTGAAGAACGACCGGATCATCGAGCTCGCCCTCATCAAGGTCACCCCCCAGGGAGACGTCCTGGAGAAGGTGCGCCGGTTCAACCCGGGGATCCCCATCCCCCCGGAGGCGACGGCGGTGCACGGCATCACCGACGCCGACGTGGCCGACGAGGCGCCCTTCTGCGCCCGGGCCAAGGCGCTCCTCGATCACCTGGACGGGTGCGACCTGGCCGGGTTCAACGTGCGGCGCTTCGACATCGTGATGCTCGCCGCCGAGTTCGCACGCTGCGGCCTGCGCCTGGAGATGGAGGGGCGCCGGGTCGTGGATATGCAGAACATCTTCCACCACGAGGAGCCCCGGGACCTCTCCGCGGCGGCCCGCTTCTACCTGGGCCGGGTGCACGACGAGGCCCACACGGCCCTCGGCGACATCCGCACGTCCGCGGCGGTCCTCAGCGCGCAGTTGGAGCGTTACCCCCATCTCCCCCGTGACCTGGACGGGCTCCACGCGTTCTGCGAGGAGCACTATCCGGAGCGCCGGGAGGTGGACCGTTGGTTCAGCGGCCCGCCCGAGGCTCGCGTGTTCCGCAAGGGAAAGCACGAGGGCCACCCGCTGGACGAGGTCGCCGCCAGCGACCCCGACTACCTCGGCTGGATGATCCGGGCCGAGAACATGGACGAAGAGGTGGTCCGCATCGCCCAGGAGGCGCTGCGCCGCTGACGGCATGCGCTCCCCGGCGCGCATGGTGCCGCGCATGGTGCCGCCTTCCCGGGTGGGGGGCCCCGGCTCTAGACTTGTGCGCCCTTCCGCTCGCCTGATCGACACCCCGAGACCCCGATGCTCCTGCACCTCCACTCCGGCCTGCGCTACCTCGTCCTGCTGGCGGGACTCGCCGTCATCGTGTACGCGCTCCGCGGGGTGGCCCTGAAGCAGCCCCACGACAGGACCATGAAGCGGCTCGCCATCACGTTCCGATCGCTCATGGACGTGAGCCTATTCTCCGGGATCGTCATGGTCACGGTGGGCTACAACTTCAACGCCGACGCCGGCATGCACGTGGTCCTCATGCTGCTGGCCACCGTGGTGAGCCATGTCGTCCCGGCCGTCATGCGCCAGCGCAAGCAGGAGCAGCGCACCCTCATGCCCTACGCGGTGGCCACCGCCGTCGTGCTCGCCATGGTGATCGTGGGCACCCTATCCCTGGGACGGCCCGCCTTCGGCTGGAGCTCTGCTCCGACCGAGCAGCCTGGCCTGCAGCCCCCGCCCGCTCCCTGAGAGGGTCGGCAGCAGACGGTCGGCCGCGTCGGGCGCCGAGGGGCGTCAGAACGTCAGCAGCTTCGTGACCTTCGCAGTCGCGGCCCGCTCCAGCACCCCACCACCCGCGCCCAGCTGCCTGCGCTCGGTCAACACCAGGAAGAAGTCCGACAGCGGGCCGTGGATGAGGTTGAAGCGCGCGTACGTGACGAGCTGGTCCACGTCCTGATTGTACTGGACGTTCAGCGTGGTGAAGGCCCGCTTGGAGAACGCGTACTTGATGCGCCCCGAATACACCGACGTGGTCACCACGCCGTCGGGGAGCTCCAGCCGGTTGTAGTCGGCGGAGCCCGTGAGCGCGAGGCGGTAGCTCACCAGCCACCGGAATCCCGTCCCCACGGACCGTCGCTCACCCCCGTAGTAGCCGCCGCCGCTCACCGAGACGTCCGCGGAGAACGGCTGGCCGGCCGACGACTGGAATGAAAGCGACCCCTCGTTGAAGTCGTACCCTCCGGCCGGGACCACGCCCTCGCCCACCGTGAACGGCGCGTCCACCAGCTCGAACACCCGCGACATCCGCCCGGTGAGCGTGGCGCCGGACACGAAGTCCACGCCGAGCCCGGCCTGGACCTCCCGGGACACCAGCGTGTCCTCCAGGTCCGTGTAGCGGTGCACCTGGACGTAGGGATTCACCTCCTGGACGAAGGCCAGGGGGGGACGGCGGTGCACTCCCACGGTCGCGTAGGCGTGCTCGATGTCACGGCGGCGCACGAACCCCACCGCCGGCCGAAAATCGTCACCGACCCGGCGCCACAGCCCCGAGACGTCCCACGTGCGGTCGCGCCAGGCGGCCCCGAAGCGCGCCGCCGTTTCGTCCCCGGTCGCCCCGGGGGTCTCCGTCCGGGCAAGGTAGGAGCTGAGCACCAACGCGCCGAACACGCGGATGTTGGCGTCCACGCCGTAGCTGCGCCCGACCAGCGCGCCGCCGTCGCCCACGCCCGTCCGGTCCACGAACATGGCTCCCACGTCCGAGCCCGGCCCCACCGCGCGACGCAGGCGCAGAACGGCGAAGTTCTCGCCCGGCTTCCCGCCCGCCGCCTCCGTGCGCATGTCCAGGAGCCCCACGCCCCACGCCCCCATTGTCCCGCTCAGCCGCCCCCCCGCGACGATGGGGACCGGCCGCCCCGACTGCAGGCCGATGGCCCTGGAGTGGAACAGGGTGAAGTCCCGGAGCGACGCCCCCATCCGGTACTCCCGCTCGGTCTGATCGCCGAACTTGAAGGCGCCCGAGTTCTCCACGAAGAAGTCCCGCTGCTCGGGAAAGAAGAGGGGGAAGCGGGTCAGGTTCACCTGCTCCTGGTCCACGTCCACCTGGGAGAAGTCGGTGTTCACCGTCAAGTCGAGGGTCAGGCCCGGCGTGACACCATACTTCACGTCCCCCCCCACGCCCTTCCCCGTCCCACCGGACCCGACGGCCAGAGCCGAGCCGGACTGGTCGTCCACGCTCAGGTAGGGTTTGGCGGATAAATTGTGGGAGGCGGGGAGGTCCCGGATCCCGGAGAGCGTGCCCGCCTTGGACATGCGGTGCGACGGATCCCTGCGTTGGAGCGGGGCCCAGTACGAGTCCTCGTTGCGCCGTCTGACCCGCCGCTGGAGGTTGATCCCGAAGACCTGCTCCTTGCGGCCGGCGTCGTAGCGGAGCCCCGACCACGGGATCCGCATCTCGACGCTCCACCCGTCATCCCTGAGCGACGTCTCGACGTCCGCCGGGAGATCGTACCCGAAATCTTCGCTCCGACTGTCGTCGAACGTCTGACCGTCCCGGTACGCGCCCAAGGGGTTGATGCTGAAGATGAACGAGTTCTTCCGGTCCAGGAACGTGTCCAGGGTGAGGCCGAAGATGTCCGCGTCGCGGGTGGAGAGCGACGGGAAGTCCCGCTCCATGCTCTGGATCACGTACGACCCGGGGTCGCTGTCGTAGTTCATCGCCCCGATGTACAGGGCCTCGTCGTCGTACAGGATGCGCACCTCGGTGCGCTCGGTGGCCAGCCGGCCCGGGTCCGGCTGGGACTGGATGAAGTCGGTGATCAGCTCGGCGCTCTGCCATTCCTTCTCGTCCATGACGCCGTCGATCACTGGGGGCTTGGGTGTGCGTGTCGCCGTCGCCGTCGGGCGCGGATAGGCCTCCGGGTCGCTCAGGGAGCCGGGCACCGGGTGGGGCCGCCCAACCGGCTCCGCCTGCTGCGCGCCGGCCGTGCCGGCGCCCGGGAGCGCCCACACGACCGCCATGACAAGGGCGCATCGCCCGAAGGCCCGCATGCATGGGGGCGTCGGCACGTGGCTCCCTTCAGCCGCCCGTGATCTGGACGACCACAGTGTCCGAGGCCTGCCCCCGGATGGCATCGTAGGCCGTGCCCACCGCTGCGAACGTGCCGGCGGAATCGTAGGCATACAGGAACCGTCGGTGCGCGCTCATCGCGCCCGCCGTGTACATGGTGTCGGCCAGCCCGTCCCCGTAGGTGATGATCACGCCATCGAGGATGGAGCCCCTGGCCTCGACGTCGAACGCGATGTTCTGCCCGACCGTCGCCGTGGTCCGGTCGCTGATCAGCGTGATCGCGACGGGCCCCCCTCCTTCGAAGGAGACCTCCGAGCACGCGCCCGCAGTCACCACCGCGATGATGGCCGTCCACACAACAGCGGTCTTCTTCACAGCCACCCCTTCTTGCGGAAGTAGTAGACCATGCCCCCCGCCAGGGAGGCCATGGTCAGCATGAGGACCGGGTAGGCCCACCGGATGCGCAGCTCGGGCAGGTAGTCGAAGTTCATCCCGTAGATCCCCACCACGAACGTGAGCGGGATGAAGATACTCGCCATGATCGTGAGGACCTTCATGACCTCGTTGGTCCGCATGGTCATCCGGGACAGGTTCAGATCCACGGCCCCCGAGACCACGTCCCTCAGCACCTCCACGCTCTCCACCACCTGCACGGCGTGGTCGTGGACGTCGCGCAGGAAGACCTCCGTCTCGGGAGTGAACATGTCCTCCTCGTCGCGGACCACCTGCGCCAGGGCGTCTCGCATGGGCCACACGGCGCGGCGCACCGCGATGAGCTCCCGCTTCAGCGCATGCAGCTGGATCATGGTGTTCTGGTCGGAGTCGGCGAGCAGCGCCTCCTCCAGGACCTCCGTCCGGTCGCCGATCGCCTCCAGCACCTGGAAGCAGGAATCCACGACAGCGTCCATGAGGGTGTACGCGAGATAGTCGGCGCCCCGGGTCCGGACCCGTCCCTTCGCGTTGCGTATGCGCTCCCGGATGGGGTCGAAGACGTCCCCGACGCGCTCCTGGAAGGTGAACACGTACCGGTCGCCCAGCACCATGCTCAGCTGCTCCTGCTCCACCTGGTTGTGCTCGGCGTTCCAGCTGAGCATGGGGAGCACGACGAAGAGGTAGTCCTCGTACTCCTCCACCTTCGCGCGCTGGCCCGTGCCGACGACGTCCTCCATGAGGAGCGGGTGCCAGCCGAAATGCTCGCCCAGGCTCCGGACCAGCTCCACGTCGTGCAGCCCGTCCACGTTCACCCAGCTCACCGTCGGCGAGCTCTTGAACGGGAAGCAGGCGTCGACGGAGTCCACCTCCGACTCGGACGCGTGCTCCAGGTCGAAATCCAGGTAGGTGATCCGCACGCGATCCACCTTCTGGACCCCCGTGTGGACCATCGTCCCGGGAGGGAGCCCGGGCTTCTTCATCCTGCGGCGGACCAGGCGTCCCATCACCTTCGCGTGCCGCACGGGGTTGATGGCGTCCGCGATCCGATGGCGCTTCTTCTTGTGGCTCAAGGCTCCTCCCACGCAGGCGCCGCACGGCTCATCCGCGCTCCCGGAATGGTGTCCAGGCTGCGCTCCCGGAATGGTGTCCAGGTTGCACCACCGTCAGGGACCGCAGCCTCCCGCGCAACCCCCCAGCCCCCCGGGGGTATTGCGCCGCCACCCCGAACCCCAACTCCGATACCCGTGCGCACCCTGCATCCGCGAGCCCTTTCGGTGTCCGTGGCCTGGACCCTCGGCCTCCTCTTCCTGGGAAGCGTCGTCCACGCCACCGAGTCGAGCCTGGCCTGCCCGGACTGGCCCACGTGCTTCGGGACCATGGTGCCGGAGATGTCCGGAGGGGTCTTCTGGGAGCACCTGCACCGGCTCGTCGCGGGGGGGCTCCTACTCATGTGGGGGCTGGCCACCTGGCTCCTGCGCAAGGAGGCGGGGGACCGTCCGTGGATGTTTCGCACCGCCCTGGCGGGCGTGGGGCTCCTCCTCGTCCAGTCGGTGTTCGGCGGGCTCACCGTGCTCTTTCGCCTCCCCGACCTGGTGTCCACCACCCACCTGAGCCTGGCCCTCCTCTTCCTCGGCCTGGCCACCTTCCTGGCGTCGGCCTCGGCGTGGACAGCGCGCTTGGGCGCGTTGCAGCCCGACACGGCCCGCGGCCTCCTCCGGTGGGGGCTCGCGGCGGCGGCCCTGATCTTCGTCCAGTCCGTCGTGGGCGGCCTCGTCCGCCACACCGACGCCGGGCTGGCTTGCCCCGACGTGCCGCTGTGCCTGGGCCACATCGTGCCGCCTCTCCAGAACGGCCTGGTTCTGCTCCACTTCCTGCACCGGATGCTCGGTTACGCCGTCGCCGCCGCCGTGGTGGGGATGGCGGTCTGGGCCTTCCGACGCGGGGCCCCGGCTGCCGTCCGGAGCTGGACGGGATGGGCCGCCGCCCTCGTCCTTCTGCAGTTGGGGTTGGGCTTCCTCTCGGTGTACACCCGCCTGGAGGTGGTGCCGGTCTCGCTCCACACGCTGGTGGCGGCGAGCCTCCTCTCGGTCATGGTCCACCTGGCCACGGCGGCATGGGCATCGGAGGCGTGAGGGAACGTCCGTGGACCGAGCCCAGATCGGAGACGTGCTGGCGCTGGTCAACGCCAGCCTGAACGCGACGAGCGCCCTGGCCCTCGCCACCGGGTGGGTGCTCATCCGGCGACGGAAGGCGAAGCTGCATCGCCGGGCCATGATGACGGCGCTGGGCGCCTCCACGCTCTTCCTGGGGTTCTACCTGACCCGGGTCGCCTTCACGGGCACCCATGAGTTCGCCGGCGAGGGAGCCGCGAAGACGGTGTACCTGGCCATCCTCTTCTCCCACATGGTGCTGGCGGTGCTGGTGGTGCCGCTCGTGTTCCGCCTCCTCTGGCTCATCCGGAAGAGGCGCTTCCACGACCACGCCCGACTCGCCCGCTGGGCGTTCCCGGTCTGGGCATACGTGTCGGTCACCGGCCTCCTCGTCTACCTGCTCCTGTACCAGGTCTACGGGTACCGGTAGCACGCGTCCCCGGGACCGCGCGCCCGTCCATCGCGCCCCCCCCCGGGAAAGCCCTCAGGCAGCCGGGAAGGCGATCTCCACTTCGCCGCCGCCGGCGAGGCCGTTGCCGAGCGCGATGCGCCCGCCCATCCCTTCGACGACCCTGCGGGCGTGGGGAAGCCCGAGACCCAGGCCGTCCTCGGCGGTGGAGTAGAAGGGGTCGAAGGCCCGCCGGAGCGCCTCCTCGGAGAACCCCGGCCCCCGGTCGCGCACGCGGATCCGCGCCTCGCCACCTTCCACCAGCACGGTCACGTCCACCGTCGCAGCCCCTCCGAACCGGGCCGCGTTGTGGAGCACCAGGTAGAACGCATCCATGAGCGACGTGACGTTCACCCGGGCGCGCACGGGCTTGTCGTCCAGGGAGAGGCGCACCGCCACGCCCTGGTCGTGCGCGAACTCGCGGGTGACCTGCTGGACGAGATGGGACAGGTCCTTCGTCTCGGTGTCGAGGACCGGCTCCTTCGTGAAGAAGTCCAGGTCCTTCACGGCACCCAGGGCGCGCTCGATCCGCTCCCGGAGCTCCTCGGCGTCCGCCGAGGGTGCCGCGCCCGCCAGGGGCGCCCCCACCGCGTTGCGCAGGAACGCGCTCACCCTGCCCACCGCCTCCACGAGAGCAGCCTGACGTTCGGCGTCCCGTGGCGCCCATCCCTGCTCCAGCGCGCGCTGCAGCTCCGCCGCCACGCTTCCGGCGGCGACCCCCTGCGGCCGCCGTCCCCGTGACACGGCCTCCACCAGGGTGCGCATCTGCCGCTCCGCCTCGGCGCGGGCCTCGACCCGCCCCGCCTCGAAGCCTTCGTCGCGACCTACCCGGCGCCCCACCGCGACGCCGCCGGATCGGCCCATCGCCCGACCGAAGGCGAACCCCGCGAGCGCGAGCATGACCCCGATCACGATCTGGATGCCGATACCCATGCGTCCCCCGTCTTTCGTTCCAGGCTGCGCGCCGGCTCTCGGCGCCGCGCCGCAGGGATCTTCGCACCGCTCCAGGGCGAGGGCAACCGCGTTGCCCAGGCTCCTCCCGCCCCGTATCCTCGGCATGCCATGGACCGACTCGACGCCCTGCGCCTCCTTATGAGGGAGAGCTCCGACCGGGATAACCCACCCGCGGAGGCGGTGGCGGCGCTGTTCCAGCGGCTCCACGGCATGGCCGTCGTCGGCATCTCCCGGGACCCGTCGAAGGTGGCGCGGCGTGTGCCGTCGTACCTCGCGGCCCAGGGATACGAGGTCCACCCGGTGAACCCCCACGCCGGCAGGCTCCTCGGCCGCCAGGCGTCGGCGTCCCTGTCGGAGCTCCGGCGCGCGGTGGACATGGTGGTCGTCTTCCGCCCATCGGAGGAGGCCGGCGCGGTGATCCTCGAGGCGATGGGCCTCCAGGGCGGCCCGGCCATCTGGCTCCAGGAGGGGATCCGCGCGGACCGGGAGGCGGGAGAGGCGCGCGCCGCCGGCCGCCTCGTCGTGCAGGACCTGTGCACGTACAAGGTGCACAGGGCGCTGTTCACCTAGCCGCCGGCGTCGCGATCCCCGCGGCGGCGGCGGCCGGGCTCAGGCTCCCAGCGCGGCGGCCACGAGCGCCGCGTGGCCCTCGGGCTTCACCTTCCGCCAGGCTTCGAGGACCGTCCCGTCCTCCCCGATGAGGAAGGTGCTGCGCTCGATGCCCATGTAGGTGCGCCCGTACATGCTCTTCTGCGCCCAGACGCCGTACGCCTCCGCGACCGAGTGGTCCTCGTCGGAGAGGAGCGTGAAGTTCAGGCGGTGCTTGTCCCGGAACTTCCGATGCGACGCCACTCCGTCGGGCGACACCCCCAGGATCACGGCGTCCACGCCATCGAAGCGCGGCAGCGCGTCACGCAGCTCGCAGGCCTGGGCCGTGCACCCCGACGTGTCGTCCTTCGGGTAGAAGTACAGCACCACCTTCCGGCCGCGGAGGGACGAGAGGCGGAGGGATTCCCCGGCGTCCGTGGGGAGGGTGAAGTCGGGTGCGGGCACGCCCTTGGCGACCATTGCGGATCCTCCCATCGGGTCAGTCGGCCACCGAGTCGGCCGCTGGGGGCGGAGGCGGCTCCGGCGCTCCCTCCAGAAGCGCGCCCTCCCAGCGGCAGAGCGCGTCCCCCCGGGACTGGCAGAGCGTGTGGGTGAGGCTGGCCTTGTGGCCCGTCGCCTGTTCGATGGTGGTCTGGCATAGGCCGGTCACGAGCGCGCAGGCCTCGCCGCCGGGGTCCGCTTCGATGAACAGGAGGCCGCGGCCCTCCAGCGAGAAGGCCCCCCTCCCCAGCCCGCCGATCCGACGCCCGAACAGCGTCTTCAGGCGTCGGCGGACGCGGCTCCGGGCGAGGGCCAGGGCCATCCCCTTGGGCAGGAAGCGGCGCCATCCCGGACGCTTGGATCCGGCCAGGCTCTGTCCGGCCAGGAAGAAGATGTCCTCGGCGTCAGGCCTGCGGATGACGAGCCGGAAAAGGTCCTGGATCTCCGGATCGGTGAGCCGGACCCCGCGGCGGGCGTCCTCCCGGAACGACCGGATCTGGCGGCCGACGACATCGTTGAGCCCGAGCCGGCGGGGGAGGGTGACGGTGGTGTCCTCCTCCTCCAGGAGTTCGGAGGGGATGTCCAGGTCCCGCATGACCTCGAGGAGCCGCAGGCCCACCAGGGCACGGACGCGGCGCTTCGAGACCTCGGCGGGGGAACTCGGGGCGGAGGCGGTCAATGGCGCTTCGGAGAGGGAGCAATGGGGGCGGCTGAGAGGAAATCTCAGCAAGGGGGCCTTGTCGGGCAACGCATCCCCGGCCGCGTGCCAAATTGAGAGTGACAAGTCCATTCCCCGGTTGTATATAGGGCTGCCGGCAGGGAGTCGCCGGTGTTGAAGCGGGCGGAGCGTGAAGGGAACATCTCGTGGCCCACCCTGGGGGGGCTGGTTCTTCGTGCCACCGAGACCCTTTGCCTCCCCCGCTTCTTCTTTTCCAGGCACCTCCGGCCCCCGAGGAACCTCCGCATCCGGGTTCGGTGGCGGTCCGTTGGCCGAAACGGTAGTTTTGTTGTTTGCCTGTGCCGCCGGCGGACACGGCGCCCCGTGGAGACCCCTTGAACCCGTCCCGCGGGGTTGGCATATTTCAACTTAGAAGAAAGAATGATTCCGGATTTCGTAGACACGGAACTGGGAGTTTTCCCCACAAGGAGCGGCTCACTCCGCCCGACACGGATGCCCCCGAACGGACGCGACATGGCCAACTTCGAAATCGAGCAGGTCCGCACGCCCTGGGGTGCAAGCGCCGTCGCCGCGCTCAGCGACGAGGAGCTCGTCACCGCCCATCTCGAGGGGCGGCCGGGAGCGTTCCAGGAGTTGTACGAGCGCTACCGGGACCGCCTCGTCCACTTCATCACCCGCAAGACGGGCGACCCGGACCGGGCGCAGGACCTGGTGCAGGAAGCGTTCATCCGCGTGACGCGCCACCTCCACCGCTTCGACACCTCCAAGAAGTTCTCGACCTGGGTCTACACGATCGCTTCGAACCTGTCCAAGAACGAGCTCCGCAACCGTTCCCGTAGCCCCCTGGTCCTCTTCCAGCGCCTCACCGGCAACTGGGAGGACGACCACCGGCCCCTGCAGTTCGAGGACTCGGCCATGCGCCCGGACGATCTGTACCGGAAGCGCTACCTCCGCCGGCTGGTGGAGGACCTGGTCCAGGAACTCCCCGAGCACCATCGCCTGGTCTTCCGCCTCCGCGAGCTGGAGGGAAAGAGCTACGAGGAGATCGCCGAGATCACCGGCGTCAACCTCGGCACCGTGAAGAGCCGCCTGCACCGCGCCCGCAACTCCTTCGCCCAGCGCATCGAGCCCTTCCTGAACTAGCCGCCACCGGCCAGAACCTCCCGGCGGCGCAAGCCGTAATGCCGGGTGCGGGCACCTCCCCGCACCCGGCATTATTTTGTGCAGCGGCCGCGAGCGAGGGAGCGAAGCGATGCGGTGCGCAGCGAGCGATGCGATGCGAAGCCCGCGCCTGCGGCCACCAGGCCCGGAACGAGCGCAACGCCGTGCAGTTCCGGACATGCGCCCGTCAGGGCGGGGGGAAGGGACGTCCCCCTCGCCCGCAGCGAGGATCGCACGGCGGAGCCGTGCGAGCGAAGCGCCCGAGTCGCGGGCGAGGGGGGCGTCCCGCCCCCCCTACCACTGGAGATCGAAGATCATGTTCGACAACCTGCGCAATGCCTTCCGCGAGGCACTCGACAACTTCAACAAGGAGCTCTCCCGCGATCAGGTTCCGGAGGCGGTGGACACCCTCCTGGCCGGCATGCGCGCGGAGACGGTCGAGGCGCAGGCCCGCGTCCGCGAGCTGCAGGAGCAGATCACCCGCGCCACCGCCGAGGCCGAGCGGGAGAAGGCGGAGGCCGCCACCGCACGCCGCCGGGAGAAGCTGGCCTCGGACATCGGCGATGCCGACACGGTGAAGGTCGCCGCCGAGTACGCGGCCAGCCGGGAGGAGCGCCAACGCGTCCTGGAGCAGAAGGCCGCCGCCATGAAGGAGGAGCTGGCCATCCGGACCCGCGAGGTGGAGGAGATGCTGGCGAAAGTGAAGGAGGCGCAGGCCAGCCGCGACGGACTCGCGGCCACCGCCGGGCGGACGGGCGCGCGGGAATCGCTCCACGCCGCGGACGACCTCTTCAGCGAGCTCGACCGCATGGCCGAGAAGATCGGGCACGAGGACGCCCGGGCGCAGGCCGCGGAGGAGCTCTCCGACCTGGACCTGGACGCCGACCCGGACTTCGCCCCCCCGCCGCCTCCGGAGGTGGACCTGGATGCGCGCCTGGAGGAGCTGAAGCGGAAGATGGGGCGGGAGTAGCAACGGCCGGCACCGCTGGGCGGTGTGCGGCGCCCGCTACTCCGCTCCGTCGGCGAAGTCGCGCAGGAAGAGGAGCCCGGCGCACTCGCCGGCCAGGAAGAGGATGTCCTCCCGGTCCCTTCCGGAGGGCTCGCTCACGCCCCCGGCCCCGCCGACCACGACGAGGAACCACCGCCGACCCTCGTTCTCCCCGAGGTAGACCGCCAGGCTTCGGCTGGGCGCGGTGAGCACTTCCGGGACACGCCCCGGGTCCAGCCCGGGCGCCCCGTGCCACTCGAAGTCGGTGCGGGCCGGGTCCGAGCCCAGGTCGAGGACCACGAAGGGACGGAGCGGGCCGCCCCCCGGGGCGTCCCACAGGATCCCCCCACGTTCGCCTGCAGCCAGGTAGATGGCGCGCCACAGGGGGAGCGCGAAGCGCGAGCGCTCCCCATCCGCCCCCCAGAGGGCGAAGGTGGAAACGGGCTCCTTGGTCCCTTCCCTGCGGCGGAGATACTCGCCCAGGTCGATGATGCCGTCGCTCACGCGCTCAACCTTCCGCTCCGTCTCGCCGCCGTCAACCGGGCCGGGCACCAGGCCCCGTCCACTCTGGCCGGGCCCTGCCCCTTCGGGTAGATTTTCCGGGCCGCATTCGAGGACTTCCACGCACGGAACCGCTCGGGCAGAACCGAAGATGCAGAACTGGATCGGCATCGGGATCTGGATCGTCATGGGAGCCGCCGTCGGCCTGGCCATGAAGGCGTTCGTGAAGCTCCCCCAGGAGACGGCAGGGCATACGCCCGTGCTGATGGCGTTGGGCGCCTTCGCCGCGGTCATCGGAGGGATGCTGGGCGTCGGCATCTTCCACCTGTACGAGCCCCTGGCGCTGTCCGTCGGCGGGATGGGCGCCGCCTTCGTGTTCTCCGTCCTCATGACGTTCATCTACCGCTGGGGCATCCGCGGCTGGGCCTGAGCGCGGCCGGCCCGGCGAGGAGCCAGCCATGTCCGCCGTCCTGAAGTACGTCGATGCCAACCTCGGTCGCTTCCGGGCCGAGATGTACGACTTCCTGCGCATCCCCTCCATCAGCGCGAAGGCCGAGCACAACGCGGACATGCGCCGCACGGCCCAATGGCTCGCCGATCGGCTGCGCGACGCCGGCCTCGAGCCGTCCATCCACGAGACACCAGGCCACCCCGTGGTCCTGGGCGAGTGGCGCGGAGCCGGGAAGGACGCGCGCACCGTGCTCATCTATGGGCACTACGACGTGCAGCCCCCGGAGCCCCTCGAGGAGTGGCTGTCGCCGCCCTTCGAGCCCACCGAGCGCGACGGGAAGGTCTTCGCCCGCGGGTCCGCCGACGACAAGGGCCAGATCTACATGCACGTGAAGGCGCTGGAGGCCCAGCTGAAGGTGGCGGGCAAGCTCCCCTTCAACGTGGTCCTGCTCGCCGAGGGCGAGGAGGAGGTGGGCTCCGTCAACCTGGTGCCCTTCGTGGAGAAGAACGCCGCGCGCCTCGCCTGCGACACGGTCATCATCTCCGACTCCAACATGTACGCCGAGGGCATGCCCTCGGTGCTCTTCTCCCTGCGCGGCCTCGCCTACTTCGAGATCCGGGTGAAGGGCGCCAGGAGCGACCTCCACTCCGGGCAGTTCGGCGGCCCCGTGGTGAACCCGGGGAACGCGCTGGCCAAGATCATCGCCTCGTTCCACGACTCCAGAGGGCGGGTGGCGATCAAGGGCTTCTACGACGACGTGGCCGACTGGGACGAGGAGACCCGCGAGCAGATCCGCTCCCTCCCCTTCGACGAGAAGGCCTACAAGAAGGACCTCCAGGTCAGGGCTCTGGGCGGGGAGAAGGGGTGGACCACGTTGGAGAAGCTCTGGATCCGCCCGACCTGCGACGTGAACGGAATCCTGTGCGGCTACACCGGTGAGGGCGCCAAGACCGTGCTCCCCGGGAAGGCCATGGCCAAGGTGAGCTTCCGCCTCGTGCCCACGCAGACGCCCGAGAAGGTGAAGCCCCTGGTGGAGGCCCACGTGAAGAAGGTCGCACCTCCCGGCGTCACCGTGGAGGTCGTGGAGCTGCACGGCGGGCGCCCGTGGAAGGCGAAGGTGGACGCGAAGCTGCTGGCGGCGGCGTCCCAGGCGCTGCAGGAAGCGTACGGGACTCCCGCCGTGCTCCAGGGCGAGGGAGGTTCCATCCCCATCGTGGTGGACTTCGAGGAGAAGCTGAAGTGCTCGGCGCTGCTCGTGGGGTTCGCGCTCCCGGGGTGCAATCTGCACGCCCCCAACGAGTGGTTCTCCCTGGATTCGTTCGACAAGGGGATCCGGGCGCTCACCATCCTCTACGGGAAGCTGGCCTAACCTCCCTCCGGCACTTCACCGAGACCGCTCTCCACCGGAGAAGCCCTCCACCGGGCGCCCCACCCCGGCGGAGGGCGACCTCCCGATCCCCATGACCATGCTCATCGAGTCGCTGCGGGGCAGCGAGCTGCTGCTGCTCTTCGCGGTGATCCTGTCCGGCCTCGCGCTGGGGCGTATCTCCTTCGCGGGCGTGCGCCTCGGCGTGGCCGGCGTCCTGTTCTCCGGGCTCACCCTGGGGGCGCTCCTGTCGGCCCCCGGCGAGGCGCTCCGGATCGCGCCTCAGCTGCGCGACGTGGGCCTCGTGCTCTTCGTCTACCTGGTGGGGCTGGCCAGCGGCCCTGGCTTCTTCACGGCGTGGCAGCGCGACGGCAAGCGCCTGAACCTGGTCGTGGTCCTCGCCCTGCTCGCCGGCGCGGGCACCGTCCTGCTCGGGGGGCGCCTGCTGGACCTGGACCCGGGGTTCATGGCCGGGGTGTTCTCGGGCGCGCTCACCAACACGCCGGCGCTCGCGGCCGCCAACGAGCGCCTGCAGGGGACCGCGATGGCGTCGCACCCCGCCATGGGGTACTCGATCACGTATCCGTTCGGCGTGCTGGGAGGGCTGGCGCTCTTCCGGATCCTCGCGCGCATGCGCCGGCGCGTGCTCGAGGAGGAGCGCGCCCACCGTGAGAAGGCGGTCAGCCCACCCCTGCGGTCCTCGAACTTCGAGATCACCAACCCGGAGATCGTGGGACAGGCCATCGGTGAGCTGCGTGTGCGCGACGCCGTGGGCGTGGTGATCTCACGCTGGAACCGCGGAGGCGTGACCCAGGTCCCCACCAGCTACACGGTGCTTGCGGCCGGCGACGTGGTCACCGCCGTGGGGACCGCCGAGGCCCTGACCGCGGCCGAGCGCTTCTTCGGCACCCGCTCGGACCGGCAGCTCGAGACGTACCGGGAGCAGGTGGACATGCGCCGCATCCTGGTGTCGCGCAGGGACCTGGTGGGGAAGTCCATCGCCGAGCTCGAGCTCCAGCGGCGCTTCAACGCCCAGATCACGCGCCTCCGACGCGCCGACCTCGACCTGCTCCCCTCCGGCGACATGAAGCTGGCCCTCGGGGACCGGCTCAGGGTGGTCGCGCCGAAGAGCCGCATCCCGGAGCTCGCCGCCTTCTTCGGCGATTCGGAGAAGGCTTTGGCCGAGCTGGACTTCGTGGCGCTGGCGGCGGGGATCATGGCCGGCCTCCTCCTGGCCAACGTCCCCCTCCCCGCACCCTCGGGGCAGATGAAGCTCGGCATCGCCGGAGGGCCGCTCCTGGTGGCGCTCGTCCTCGGCAGGCTCGGGCGCACCGGTCCGTTCGTGTGGTCGGTCCCCTACGAGTCCAGCGCCACCCTCCGCGAGCTGGGCCTCCTCCTCTTCCTGTCGGGGGTGGGCGTCGGCGCGGGCGCGGCCCTGGGGGAGATGGACGGCTCCAGCGGCCTGGCCATGCTGGGCCTCGGGGTCGTCGTTACGCTCGTCACGTCGGCGACGGTCCTCACCCTGGGACCCCTCCTGGGGCGCTCCACGTTCATCGGGAGCCTGGGCGCGGCGTCGGGGACGCAGACTCAGCCGGCCACGCTGGCCGCGGCCTACGAGATCTCGGGGCGCTCGGACGAGGTGTACGTCGCCTACGCGCTCGTGTACCCCGTGGCCATGATCGGGAAGATCCTGATCGCGCAGCTCATCGCGCTCATGTGACGGCAGGCCCCGCTGGGGGTTCCCGGGCGCCCACCATGGCGGCGGCGCGCAGCAGCGCCCGGGCCTTGTTCAGGGTTTCCTCGTACTCCTTGGCGGGGTCCGAGTCCGCCACGATCCCGGCGCCGGCCTGCACATAGGCCTTCCCGTCCGTGATCATCATGGTGCGGATGGTGATGGCCGTGTCCATGGCCATCCCGCCGTAGGCGAAGTGCCCCACCGCTCCCGCGTAGGGGCCCCGACGCGTGGGCTCGAGCTCGTCGATGATCTCCATGGCTCGCACCTTGGGCGCTCCCGACACGGTTCCGGCGGGGAAGCACGCCTTGAACACGTCCATGGCGTCCAGCCCCTCCCGCAGCGTCCCCTCCACCTGGCTCACCAGGTGCATGACGTGGGAGTACCGCTCCACCACCATGAGGTCGGGGACGCGCACGGTCCCGAACGCGCTCACGCGGCCCACGTCGTTGCGCCCCAGGTCCACGAGCATGCGATGCTCCGCCAGCTCCTTCTCGTCGGCCGCCAGCTCCTCGGCCAGGACACGGTCGGCGGCCGGCGTGGCGCCGCGTCGCCGCGTGCCCGCGATGGGGCGCACGGTCACGGTGCCGTCCTCCAGGCGCACCAGCACCTCCGGCGAGCTCCCCACCAGGCTCACCCCGTCCAGCTCCAGGAAGAACAGGTATGGAGAGGGGTTCAGCGTGCGCACGGCCCTGTAGAGGTCGAACGGCACGGCGTGCAGCGGCACCTGCAGCCGCTGGCTGAGCACCACCTGGAAGGCGTCCCCGGCGCGGATGTACTCCCGCACCCGCTCCACCGCCGCCTCGAAGGCCGCCCGGCTCATGGAGCTCTCCACGGCGGGATCGGCGTCGGGCTCGGGCGCCAGCGCCAGGGCCCTCGGCCCCTCGCTCCCCGAGAGCCGCCGGACGAGCTCCGACGTTCGCTCGGCGGCCTCGTCGTAGCGGGCGCGCAGGGCCGCCTCGCCCAGGCCGGGCTCCACGGGCACCGCCGCGATGGCCATGGCCCGGCCTCGCAGGTTGTCGATGGCCAGCACGACGTCGGTGAACACGAAGAGCCCGTCGGGCAGATCCAGCTCCGAGGGAGGGCCCTCGGGGAGCCGCTCGATCTGGCGCACCACATCGTACCCGAAGTACCCTACGGCTCCGCCCCAGAAGCGCGGAAGGCCGGGCACCTCGGCCGGGCGTCGCGCCCTCAGGCGCGCGTCCAGGTCGCCGAGGGGGTCCCGGGTCTCCACCGGCGTCCACCCCGTGCCGGGTGACCACCAGGACACCCGGCCGCCCTGTAGACGCCACGCTCCGGACGGTTCGGTGCCGAGGAACGAGTAGCGCGCCCACTGCTCGCCCCCCACCACCGACTCGAGCAGGAACCCGAAGGGCGGGCGCGCGAGCTTCGCGTACGCGGTCACGGCCGTGTCCGTGTCGAACAGGAACTCCCGCCAGACGGGGACCACACGGGCGCCTGCGGCGTATTCCCGGAAGCGTGCGAACGGAGGAGAGATCGTCATGAGCGACCCAATGTCCCGACCCGAGCACGGGGCGTCAACGGCGGTGGTGGCCGTGGACACCGGGGGCACCTTCACCGACCTGGTGCTCTGGCGCGGGGGGGAACTCTCCACGCTCAAGGTTCCCTCCACGCCCGCCGACCCGGCGGAAGCCGTCCTGCAGGGCATCCGCAGGATGGTCGCCGAGGGCGAGCCCTTCCTCCTCCTCCACGGCTCCACCGTGGCCACGAACGCGCTCCTGGAGCGGCGCGGCGCCCGGGTCGTGCTCGTCACGAACCGGGGCTTCGAGGACGTCATCGAGATCGGCCGGCAGAACCGCCCCCAGCTCTACGCGCTGGTCGGGCACCGCGCCCCACCCCTGGTGGCCCGGGAGGACCGCCTGGGGATCCCCGGGCGCCTGGGGCCCCGGGGCGAAGAGGTGGAGCCCCTCGACCCCTCCGCGCTGGAGGCGCTGGCGACCCTGGTGGAGGAGCGGGGGGCCGAGTCCGTGGCCATCTGCCTCCTCCACTCCTACGCCGATGCGCGGCACGAAGCCCTCGTCGCTGAGGCGCTGGCGGCCACGGGGCTCCCCCTGTCGGTCTCGTCCCAGCTCATCCCCGAGTTCCGGGAGTACGAGCGCACCTCCACGACGGTGGTGAACGCATACGTCGCGCCGCTCATGTCCCGCTACCTGGGGCGCATCTCCGCCGAGGCCGGCGCCCAGCGCTTCAGCATCATGGGCTCCAACGGCGGCGCGATCCCGGTGGAGCGGGCACGCCGCGAGCCGGTGCACACGGTGCTCTCCGGCCCGGCCGGAGGCGTCGTGGGCGCCCTCGCCTGGGGCCGGCGGGCCGGGTTCGAGAAGGTGCTCACCTTCGACATGGGGGGCACCTCCACCGACGTGTCGCTCTGCCCGGGGGTGCCGCTGCGCACCCGGGAGTTCGACATCGACGGGCAGCCCGTGGCCATCCCCGTCATCGACATCCACACCGTGGGAGCGGGCGGCGGGTCGTTGGCCCGACAGGACGCCGGCGGCGCGCTGCGCGTGGGCCCGCAGAGCGCCGGGGCGGACCCCGGCCCCATCTGCTACGGGCGGGGAGGCACGCAGATCACCGTCACCGACGCCCACGTGTGGCTCGGGCGCCTTCCCGTGGACGCGTTCCTCGGAGGCGAGGGCCACCTGGACCGGAGCGCCGTCGCGGGGCCCCTGGCCCGCCTCGCCGAGGGGCTCGGAGGCTCGCCCGAGGAGGCCGCGGAAGGCGTCCTGGCCGTGGCGGACGCGGCCATGGAGCGGGCGCTCCGGGTCATCTCGGTGGAGCGCGGATACGACCCCGCCGACTTCGTCGTCGTGGCGTTCGGCGGCGCCGGCGCGCTCCACGTGGCCGAGCTCACCCGGCGCCTGGGGGCGGCCCGCGCGCTCGTGCCCCCCGACCCGGGCCTCCTCTCCGCCTACGGCATGCTCGCTTCGCCGGTGACGCGGGAGGTGTCGCGCACGGTCCTCGCCGGCGCCCAGGATCCCGACGTGGACGCCGCCCTCGCCGCGGTGTTCGCCGAGCTGGAGAGCCAGGGGCGCGCCGAGATGCTCGAGGAGGGTGCCAACCCGCTCGTGCTCGTGTGCGAGCGCTGGGTGGACGCCCGCTACCAGGGGCAGAGCTTCGAGCTCCGCGTCCCCGCCCGGGACTGGGTGGAGCAGTTCCACGCGAGCCACGACGAGCGCTACGGATACCGCCGCCCCGGAACGCCGGTGGAGGCGGTGACGCTCAGGGTGGTCGTGACCGCCCCACCCCTCCCCATGGAGGCCCCGGAGCTGGCGGGGGCGGCCGCGCCGCCCCCCCTGGAGGAGGCGCGGGTGGTGTTCGGCGGGCAGGTGCTGGCCGCCCGGCGGGTATGGAGACGCCACCTCGCGGCGGGGCACGTCCTCGAGGGGCCTCTCGTCGTCCAGGAGTACAGCGCCACCACCTGGGTGCCCCCGGAGTGGCGCGTGGAGGTGGACCGCTGGGGATGCCTGCACCTCGTCCCCGGGATCTGATCGTTATCTTTGGTCCCGCGCCGGCAATCGGGTCGGCGCGCGCCAACCCGATCCGCGAGCACCATGGCCAACCGTGACGATCTCCGCCCCCCCTATGGCGCGGCCGCCGTGGCCGGGCTGGCGGTCTTCGCGCTCTACGCGCTGACCTTGTCCCGCACCACGGCGTTCTGGGACACCAGCGAGTACATCTCCACGGCGCACATCCTGGGCATCCCCCACCCCCCGGGGAACCCGCTCTTCGTGGTCCTCGCCCGGGCCTGGTCCGTCCTGCTCGAGCCCTTCGGGCTCTCCGTGGCTGTGCGCGTCAACCTGTTCAGCGCGTTCATGAGCGCGGCGTCCCACGCGCTCTGGTTCCTCATCGTCCACCACATCCTCCGGTACGTCTCCGCGGACCGGTTCTTCCGCCTGGCCGGAGCCGCGGCGGCCGTGCTCGTGAGCGCCACCGCGTTCACGGTGTGGAACCAGTCGAACGTGAACGAGAAGGTCTACACCGTCTCGCTCCTCGCCATCGCGCTGCTGAGCTGGCTGGTCTTCCGCTGGCAGGAGAACCTGGGCAAGGGGAAGGACGACAACCTCCTCGTGCTCATGGTGTTCATCCTCGCGCTGAGCGTGGGGAACCACCTCATGGCGTTCCTGGCCGCGCCGGCGATCGTGATCTTCATCCTCATGGTCCACCCCAGGACGCTCCTGAACTGGAGGCTGTACCTGGCCGCCGCGGGCGCGGCGCTCCTGGGCATCACCATCCACCTCTTCCTCCCGCTGCGCGCAGGCCTGAGCCCGGTCATCAACGAAGCCGCGCCCACCTGCCCGGATCTGGGGTCGTCGCTCACCGCCATCGTCACCTACGGCAAGGCCGGGTGCGTGGCCCTCTCCGAGGCGCTCAACCGCACGCAGTACGACAAGCCCGGGCTGATCCCTCGGCTGGCGCCCCTGTCGTCGCAGTTCGCCAACTACCTCCAGTACTTCGACTGGCAGTGGGCCCGGGGCATGGACGGCACGAACACCGTGTTCGCCAACCTGCGCCTCCCGTTCACGATGCTGTTCACCGGGCTGGGCGTGTGGGGCGCCATCGAGCACTTCCGCAGGGACAGGGCGAGCTTCTGGTACGTCGCGACCCTGTTCGGCACCCTCTCCGTCGCGCTCGTCTATTACCTGAACTTCAAGTACGGCTACTCGCTGGAGGCCCCGGTGCAGAACCGTGAGCTCCACGAGGTGAGGGAGCGGGACTACTTCTTCATCGTGAGCTTCTCGGTGTGGGGGCTCTGGGCCGGCATGGGTATCGCCACGCTCTGGAAGGAGGCGGCGACGGAGCTCAAGACCACGCTCCTGAAGACCGCGCCCATCCTGGGGCTGGCGTTCATACCGCTCGTGGCCAACTGGAGCTGGGCGAGCCGGGCCCACGACTACTCCGCGCGCGACTGGGCGTACAACCTGCTCATGAGCGTGGAGCCCTACGGGGTGCTCTTCACCAACGGGGACAACGACACCTTCCCGCTCTGGTACCTCCAGGAGACGGAGGGCATCCGCAAGGATGTCACGGTGATCGTGACCTCCTACCTCAACACCCCCTGGTACACCAAGCAGCTGCGCGACCTCACCCGGCCGTGCCCCGAGGGGGTCTCCGCCGAGGACGACTTCTCGGTCATCCTGTGCCAGCGGGCGTACACGGCCGAGAACACCGGCGCCGCGTACGTGACCTCCGCCGCCGAGGCCGGCGACAAAGTCCCGCTCCTCCTCTCCGCCCCCATCCGGACGCCGACGCGCTCCATCCTCCCGCTGGACGACGCCACCATCGACCGCGTCGCCCAGAGCTACAGCCGCCTGGACCAGGACCAGCCCGTCCGCCTGGGCGGGATCACCGCGGTGCTCCGCTCGGGGCAGCTCGTGTATCCGTGGATGCAGTACGCGCTCGTCCTGATCAACGAGGTCGCCGGGGACCGCCCCGTGTACTTCGCGTCGAGCGGGAATGCCGCGTCCGCCCTCGGCCTGGACGCGTACCTGGTGCGGCAGGGGCTCGCGTTCAAGATGCACCCCGGCCCGCTGGACCAGGCGACGCCTCCGGGCGTGATGCGCATGGCCCAATCGCCGTACGTCAGCGTCGTGGGCGACTGGGTGGACGTGCCGCGCACGCGGGCGCTCGCGGACGAGGTGTACATGCACCGCACCGGGATCCCGGACGGATGGAAGCACTGGCCCGACGAGTCCACCATCGGGATCCCGAACTACTACGCCTGGGTGTACCTCGCGCTGACCCAGGCGGCCATGCAGAGCGTCGACAACGACGCCGTGACCCGGTACCAGGAGCGTGCGGAGGCCTGGACCGAGCTGGGAACCTGACCGCACATCGAGGCCTGCAGCCATGCGCATCGTCCATACCGACCTCGCCCCCCGCGCCGGCGGACACTACAGCCAGGCCGTGGTGCACAACGGCACCGTGTACGTGGCGGGGCAGCTCCCCATCGACCCCGCGAATCCGAAGGCGCCCCCCGGCGACGCCGCGACGCAGACCCGCCAGGCGCTCGAGAACGTGCGCAACATCCTCGAGGCCGCCGGCAGCGGCCTCGACCACGCGCTCCAGCTGACGGTCTACGTCTCGGACATCTCCCACTGGGGCGAGGTGAACCGCGTGTACTCGGAGGTCCTGGGGGAGCACCGTCCCGCCCGGGCCGTGGTGCCCACGCGCGACCTGCATTACGGCTATCTCGTTGAGATCCAGGCCATCGGCGCGCTGCGCGAGGGCTGAGCATGACCTCGTATCATCGCTGCTCCAAGTGCAACTCTGACAAGATGATCGATGGCGCGTTCGTTGCGGACGCGCAGGGTCCGCGGATCGTGGTGGGCGTCGAGCACCACCCGGACAAGGGACGCCTCACCCGGGTGATGAGCACGGGGGTGCACGCCAGCGTATGCGGCTCGTGCGGCTTCGTCGAGCTCTGGGCCAACCGCCCCGACGAGATGTGGGAGGCGTACCACCGCGGGGAGCAGGCCAAAGGAAGCGCGCCGGCCAGGTGAGCGGGATCCGCATCGGGATCGACCTGGGCGGCACCAAGATCGAGGCGGTCGCTCTCGGGCCCGAGGGGACGGAGCGGTGCCGGATCCGCATCGCCACCCCGCGGGACTACGAGGGGACGCTCGGGGCGCTCGCTGAGCTGGTGGCCCGTGTGGAGCGGGAGGCGGGGGGCACGGGCCCCGTGGGCGTCGGCATCCCGGGGACGGTCTCGCCTGCAACCGGGCTGGTGAAGAACGCCAACTCCACCTGGCTCATCGGACACCCCCTGGACCGGGACCTCGCCGAGCGGCTCGGGCGCCCGGTGCGGGTGATGAACGACGCCAACTGCTTCGCGCTCTCGGAAGCGTCCGACGGCGCCGGGGCCGGGACCGAGGTGGTCTTCGGCGTCATCCTGGGCACGGGCGTCGGAGGAGGCGTGGTCGTGGGCGGGCGCCCCCTCCAGGGCGCGCAGCTCATCGCCGGGGAGTGGGGGCACAACCCGCTTCCCTGGCCCACCGACGAGGAGCGCCCAGGACCCCTGTGCTACTGCGGCAAGCACGGGTGCATCGAGACGTTCGTGTCCGGGCCCGGGATGGAGCGCGACCACGAGGCGGCCACGGGCCGGGCGTGGAGCACACGCCGCATCGTGGAGGCCATGGGCGAGGGCGACTGCGCCGCGCTGGCCGCGCACCACCGCTACGTGGGGCGCCTCGCCCGGGGGCTGGCGACGGTGGTGAACGTGGTGGACCCGGACGTCATCGTGCTGGGCGGCGGCATGTCGAACCTCCCCTCCCTGCCCGAGGACGTGCAGGCCGCGCTGGCCCCGTGGGTTTTCACCGACGAGGTGCGCACGCGCGTGGTGAGAAACGCCCACGGGGACTCCAGCGGCGTGCGCGGCGCCGCCTGGCTCTGGCCCGGCTAACCCATCCTGGGAAGCGTCATGTTGTCCAGGAAGCCCTTCTCCTTCGAGGAGAGGGCATGGATCCCCTCCCGGTCCACGACGTCGAGGAGCCGCTGCACCTCGTCCCGGTTCAGGGGATGCAGCCGGTGCACGTCGATGCTGCCCCAGCGGTCCCTGTCCTCCTGGTGACGCACCCCGGGGGCCGAGTAGGCCGAGTTCGGCAGCTCCACGCGCCGCGCCGGCGCGCGCCCACGCCGGTGCAACAGCCTCAGCGCCAGGCCCAGCGCGATGCCCGCAAGGAAGGGGATGATCCAGTCGCTCATGTTCCTGCTTCTCGGGTGACGGATCCGGGCGGGGCTCGCGTCTCGCGCCCGCTACCGTGTACGACGAACCCGCTCCATGAAAGATCGCAGGACCCTGCCTACTCCGGGAAGTGGGTGCGCACCGGCTCCACGGGCACCCCCAGGACGACCCGCCCCGAGCCTGCGGGAGCGGGGCGCAGCGCGGCGGACCCAGCCTGGGCGTTGTCCCGCACCTCGAGCACGGCGTCGAACAGCTCGGGCTGGGCATCGACCATGTCGCCGCGGGTGACGAGAACGATGCGGGGGACCTCCCGGAGGAGCTTTCTGAGCAGGAGGAGGGTGCGCACGGCGGCCTCCGCGTCCAGGCGGTCGAAGGGCTCCTCCACCACCAGCGACGCGAGGATGTGCCCTCCCGCCGCCACCAGCGAGGCCGCCGCCAGGCGCAGGCCCAGGCGCCCCACGGCCAGGTCCTCTTCCGAGAGCGGGGCCAGGGGACCCGCGTCGGCCTGGAGCTGCGCGGTCCCGTCGGCCCACGTCACCGCCAGGACGCGCCCTCCCGAGATGCGGCTCACATAGCGCGACGCCCGGGACAGGAGGAGCTCCCGCGCCCGTGCGAGGCGCGCGTCCCGGACCCTGAGGAGCGCCGAGGCGATGTGCCCCAGGGGGCCTTCCGCGGCGCCCGGGAGGCGGTGCCCCGGGCTCCCCGCCAGGTCGGCCAGCCGCGCGCGGAGCAGCTCCACCCGCTCCGACGTCGCCTCCAGCGCGGCGTGGAGCCTCAACGCACGGCCTTCCAGCTCCTGGAGATGCACCGGCTTGGGCTCGAGCTGCCCCCACCTCCGACGCCACCAGCTCCCGTCCTGCACGATGGCTTCCCAGTCGCTCTTGAGCTGAGCCAGCACCTCGTCGTAGTGGTGCTCCAGGACGCGCCCGCACGTGGGGCAAGGCGTGGTGGGCCCCACCTGCTCCATCTTCCGGATCCGGAGCTTGACCTCCCGGGCCCGGTCCCGATACGCGTGCAGCGTGGTCTCGGCGTCCTGCCGCTCCCGGTGCCAGTCCATGCTGGCCGCCTCGAGGTCGCCGTCCGCCTCGGCGGCATCGGCACGGAGCGAGCGCAGCTCGCGCTCCGCAGCCCGGAGCTCGGCGGCCACCAGCTCCGGATCCACCCGCACCGCGCCGGCCGGATCCCCGCGCTCCTCCCCGGCCCCCTCCCCGATTCCGGCTCCTGGCGCCCCCCGATCCCGGGCTCGCGCCAGCGCCTCGGACACGACGTGCATGCCCCGCGCGTCGGCGACGGCCTCCACCGCCTGGTGCAGGGCACCGTCCAGGGTCTCGCCGCCGGTCCCCGCCCAGAGCCGCGCGAGCGGCCCGTCCCCGACCCCGGCGCTCCCCACGAAGAGCTCGGTGAGGGCCCTCCTGGAGCGGCCCGCCCCACCGATGACGGCGGTGAGCCCCCGCGAGATGGAGGTGCTGACCCTTCCCAGCCCCGGGATCTCCCCGTCCACCGACTCCAGCACGCCGATGCGCCCGGGCGCACCCGCCGGGGCCGGGAGGTCCGGCACCAGGGTGCCGATGAGCTCCCGGGCCCCGCCGTCCGCCAGGCCGTCGCGCTCCAACTCGGCGACGAGAGCGTCCCTGAGGAGCCGAGGCGCGTCCGAGGGAAGCCACGCCTCCGTGGGCACCCGGGGCTCGCGCCCCGCTTCCACCGCCAGGTGCAGCGCGCCCTGGCGGAGCGCGTGGAGCTGCTCGCCCTGGAGGCAGAGGAGGTCCTCCGGGCCCACTCCCTCCAGGCGCAAGCGCACGATCTTGCCCGCGGTCCCGCCCGGGACTTCCCGTATGACCTCGTCCACCCGCCGCCGCAGGCGCTCCGTGTCTCCCGGAGCCACCCGGATGGGCGCGAGCGCCACCACCGGCCTCCCGGGGATGGGATGGAAGGTGCTGCTCCCCCGCTCCAGGTCCACGATGAGGAACCCCTTCTCGTCGGCGGCCTCCTCCCAGGGATCGAGCGCGACGCGCTCCAGCGAGCCAGGATACTGGACCCTCCCCGACACCCGCTTCCGGCGGTGCTCGCCCCCCAGCGCCACGTAGTCCCACTCCCCTGGGTCCACGAAGACGCCGCCGCCTCCCGGCACCCCCTCCAGCGCGTGCAGCACGAGGAGGTTCCAGCGCGCGCGCGGGTGGGGCCCGGGGGCGAACGCCGGGTCCCGCACCGAAGCCCGGTACGGCACCAAGGCGGCGTGGAGGTCGAGGCGCTCCAGCAGGATGGAGCGCGGGAGCCCCGCGGCCGCCTGCACGTTGGGGAAGGTGTCCAGCACCGCCAGCGCGCCCGGGTCACCGGGACGGCGCGGGGTGTCCCTGGGGCCCGCCACCATGAGCACGAGCGTCTGCGGCAGGGAGGTGCGGAGCAGCTCCAGCCCCCGCGCCAGCGTCACGAGCGCCCCGGCCGGCGGGTCCGGCCGGTCGAACACGTCGCCGGCCACCACCACCACGTTGGGCGCAAGGCGCACCAGCTCCTGCACGGCCCGCTCCCAGGCCACCGCCACGTCGCGCTCCCGCACGTCCACGCCACGCTCCATGTGACCGTAGGCGCGGAAACCGAGGTGCAGGTCCGACAGGTGGGCGAGGATCATGGCGCCGCCACCGTTGCGAAGGCCCCTCGGTAGTAGGCCAGCGCCTCTTCGGTGCCCACGCCCGCCTCGTGCACGCGACCCACCACGATGGTGTGGTCTCCGGCCTCGTGGGCGACCTCCACGGTGCAGGCGAGCCAGGCCGAGACTCCCGCCAGGACCGGCGCTCCGCCCGGCCCGACGCTCCAGTCGGCCCCGTCGAAGCGCCCCTCGGAGGGATCGGAGGCGAAGCGGCGCGCCAGCGCGCCCTGCGCGGCGGACAGGACGTTCACCGCGAAGGCCCCGGCCGACAGCAGGCGGTCGTGGGAGTGGGAGGCATGGTCGATGCAGACCAGCACGAGGGGCGGGTGCAGCGACACGGAGGCGACCGCATTCACGGTCAGGCCCACGGGAACGCCCTCCCCGTCCCGGGCCGTCACCACGGTGACCCCGGTGGGGAACCTCCCCATGACCTGTCGGAATGAGCGCCCGTCCACCGCTCCCTCTCCATGAAGACACCGCGGCGGCCCTCCGCCGGTCGGTGTTGCTACCCCCGTGGGCCGCGCTAGCTTACCAGCCCGGGTCCCGGACGGATCCGGGAGCGATCCGCTTCTCCCTAGAAGGGCTTCATGCGAAGGCGCTGGCTCCTCCTGGCCGTGATCTTAAGCGCGCCCTCGGGCTGCGACAACGTGACCTGGGGCGGGGTGGACGTGCGTCTCCAGGCGCCCTCCACGCTGGCCCAGGCGGTCGCCGACCCGGCGGCGGAGCCCGCTCCGGAGGCCTCCCTCCCCCCGCTCCCCGCGGGACCCATCCTGCTGGCGGGGACGCGCGAGGGCGACCGGGCCACCCTCACGGTGGTGGGCGAGGTCCGCGGTGACGGGCTCGGCGCCCTCCCGACGGAGGCCCAGGCGCCTGGGTTCCTCCAGCACTTCACCCGCACGCTGTTGCCTCCCGGGACCGAGCTCGTGCTCTTCGGCGAGGGGGTGCGGGTGGGGCGCCTCACCGTGACGGGAACCGCGACCGACTCGACGTCCTGCCAGCCCCGTGCCCGTGTCACCGGCGTGGTGGAGCTGATCCCCGGGGCGTCCCAGGCCGGCCGCCTCCTGGCCCTCACCGACTCTGCGGCGCGTCGCCGCGCGTGGAGCCCGTTCCGGGCGCAGGAGACGGCGTACGACGAGCGGGCGGGCTCCATCGCCATGGCCACCGAGGCGATCCGCCAGGTGGGCGCGGAGTGGCCGCCGTCGCTGGTGGAGGCGCGGGGGGACATCCAGACGTTCCGCATGACCGACGCCGAGGGACCTTCAGTGGCCGCCACCTTCCTTTTCGGCGACCGCCTCGCCGTGGCCGAGCCAGGCGCCGGCGCGTACGCCCTCTTCGTCCTGGGCACCTCCCAGGGAGGCGCCTACCTGACCTCCTACGTGGGCTACCGGCCCGCCGCGGGCGGGAAGGGCGCGCCCCGCTACTTCTCCCACCTGGACTGGGACGGGGACGGCGACACGGAGGTCCTCCTCGACGTGTTCGGCGCCCGGACCCGGTGGTTCGCGTCCCTGGGGCAGCGTGGGGGCGGCTGGGTCCAGACCTTCCAGGACCCGTGCGGCACGCCCGAGGGGTGACGCTCGGGAGCCGGCTCCGGGTCGCGCTCTCCGCCCTGCTCCTCCCCTGGGCCGTCCAGGCCTGCGGCCCGGCGGACGGCTCCGCCGACAGGCCCGAGGACGGCGCTGCCCCCGACACGTCGGCCGCCGCCACCTCGACGGCCGGCGCCGTCACGCTCACCGACGCCGACGGGCGGCGGGTTCATCTCGCCCGTCCCGCCGCGCGCGTCATCTCCCTCGTCCCCTCCGCCACCCAGATCCTGGCGGCGCTGGGGGCCGCGGGACTGGTGGTGGCACGCACGGACCACGACACCGTCTCGTGGGCGCAGGTCCTCCCCTCCGTGGGCGGTGGGCTCCAGCCCAGCCTCGAGGCCGTCGTGGCGGCGCGGCCCGACCTGGTGGTGCGCTTCGCCGGACCGCAGGATACCCGCACGCCGGCGGCGCTGGACGAGCTCGGGATCCCGCACGTCGGCATCCGCCCGGACCGCATCGCGGACGCGCTGGACGCCGTCCGCCTCCTGGGCGAGGCCACCGGCCGTGGCGCCGCCGCCGACTCCCTTGTCCGGCGCCTGCAGGCGGAGCTGGACAGCGTGCGCGCCGCCACGGCGGGCCTCCCGCCGCTGCGCGTGGCCTACGTGCTGGGAGGGGATCCCCCCTGGGTGGCCGGGCCCGGCACGTACATCCAGGAGCTCCTGGAGATCGCTGGGGGGGAGAACGCGTTCGCCGACCTGGGCTCCCTGTACGCCGCGGTGAGCGTGGAGGAGTTCCTGGCCCGGGACATCGACCTGATCCTCACGCCGGCGGCCGGGCGGCTGGACGCGCGGGTGACCGCGGGGCTGCGGGTCGTCGAGGTCGGGGACGCCCTCGAGTTCCCGGGCCCCGGCGTGGCCGAGGCGGCACGGACCGTGGCCGCCCTCCTGCGTCCGGGCGAGCGCCGGTGAGGGCGTCGTCCGTGAGCCGTCTGGGACTGGGCGCCGCGCTCCTCGCCGCGCTCGCGGCCGCCGTGGTGCTCGGCGTGCGCTTCGGCCCGGTGCACCTCACCACCGGCGAGGTGCTGGCTGCCCTGGCCGGGGGCGGGCCCGAGTGGCAACGCCAGATCGTGGTGGAGCTCAGGCTCCCGCGCCTGCTCCTGGGCGCGCTCGTGGGCGGCGGTCTCGCCCTGGCGGGCGCCACCTTCCAGGCGCTCCTGCGGAACCCGCTGGCGGAGCCCTACATCCTGGGCATCTCCGGGGGCGCCTCGGTGGGCGCCGTCCTCGTCCTGGCGTTGGGCTTGGCCGGCGCCACGTCGTGGGCGCTCCCCCTCGCCGCGCTCGCCGGGGCCCTCCTCGCCATCGCGCTCGTGTTCCGCGTTGCCACGGCCTCCGGGCGCAACCTGGACGTGCGCGTGCTCCTCCTTGCCGGCGTGGTGGTGGCCGCGTTCTTCAGCGCGTGCGTCGCGTTCATCCTCTCGGTGTCGGAGGCGCGCACCGTGCAGGGTGCCGTGCTCTGGATCATGGGGAGCCTGGCCGGGGCCAGCTGGGCGAGCGTGGGCGTGACCGCAGGGTACACGCTTCCGGCTGCGGCACTCCTCCTCACCCTGGCGCGCCCCCTGAACCTCATGGCCATCGGCGAGGAGACCGCGCACTACCTGGGCGCCGACGTGGAGAAGGTGAAGCGCACGGCGCTTGCGCTGGCCGCGCTCCTCACGGCCGCCGGGGTGGCGGTGGCCGGCGTCATCGGGTTCGTGGGGCTCGTCGTCCCCCACGCCATCCGCCTCCTGGTGGGCTCGGACCACCGCGCCCTCCTTCCGCTGTCGTTCCTGGGCGGAGCCACCTTCCTCGTGCTCTCCGACATCGTCGCCCAGCTCGTGCTGGCGCCCACACAGGTGCCGGTCGGCGTGATCACCGCGTTCGTCGGGGTGCCGCTGTTCCTGGTGCTCCTGCGGCGGAGCCTGATCCCATGAGCGGCCCCCTCCCATGAGGTTCACCGCCGAGGATCTGGTGGTGCGCTATCCCCGCAGCGGGCGCGCCGCGCTGGACCGGGTGTCCATGGAGGTCCCCGACGGCTCCCTCTACGCCGTCCTCGGACCCAACGGCTCGGGGAAGTCCACGCTCCTGAAGGCGCTCCTGGGGGTCCTCCCGGTGTCCGCCGGAGCGGCCAGGGTGGACGGGCGCGATGCGTCGTCCTGGTCCCGCCGCGAGTTGGCCCGCTCGGTGGGCGTCGTGCCCCAGGCCGAGGCCATCGCGTTCCCGCTGACGGTTCGCGAGATGGTCGCCATGGGGCGCTACCCCTGGCTGGGCCCTCTGGGCGCCGAGGGCGACCAGGACCGCGCCGCCATCGCCCGGGCGCTGGAGCACTGCGACGTCGCCGACCTGGCCGGGCGGGACGTGACGACGCTCTCCGGCGGCGAGCTGCAGCGCGTGCGCATCGCCCGGGCGCTGGCCCAGGAGCCCCGCGCCCTCGTCCTGGACGAGCCCACCGCGAGCCTGGACATCCGCCACGAGATGGCGATCCTGGAGCTCCTCCGCTCGTCGGCGGACCAGGGGATGACGGTGCTGGTGGTGACGCACGGGCTCGACCTCGCCGCGCGCTTCGCCGACCGCATGCTCCTCCTGGCGGACGGCCGCGTGACCGCCGAGGGCCCGCCCGCCGAGGTCATGCGGTCCTCGGTGCTGGAAGCGGTCTACCGGTGGCCGCTCTCCGTGGCCCCGGACCCGGCCACGGGGACGCCCCGGGTCACTCCTCTGCGGCGGTCGCTTCCTCCCGGAGCGTGACATACGACCGGTAGCGGCTCTCGGCGACGGAGCCGGCCTCCACCGCCGCCCTCACCGCGCAGTCGGGCTCCTTGAGGTGGGCGCACCCCCGGAAGCGACACTCCGACTCCAGCGGCGCGATCTCCGGGAAGTGGTGGGCCACCTCGCCGCTCTCCACGCCCCACACGCCCACCTCCCCGAACCCCGGCGTGTCCGCCACCACGCCGCCGCAGGCCAGCGGGACCAGGCGCGCGCTCACGGTGGTGTGCCGGCCGCGTCCGGTCTTGCGGGAGAGCGCCCCGGTGCGGAGCTCCAGCTCGGGGTGGAGGGAGTTGAGCAGGCTGGACTTCCCCGCGCCGGACGGGCCCATGAGCGCGGACACGCCCCGGCACACCTCGGCGGCGACGTCGTCCATGCCCTCCCCGGTGGCCGCGGACACGACGAGCACCCTATAGCCGATGGGCCGGTAGACCCGAGCCAGCGCATCGGCGACGTCCCGCCCGCCCTCCAGGTCCACCTTGTTCACCACCAGGACCGGCGGCACGCCGCTCGACTCGGCGATGACCAGGAGTCGGTCCACCAGCGTCGTCGAGGAGTTCGGATCCCGGGTGGCGACCACGGCCAGGACCCGGTCCACGTTGGCCGCGACCACCTTGGTGAGGCGCCCTCCGAGGCTGTGCCGGACCAGTTGGCTCTGGCGCTCGAGGACGCGCTCCACCGCCCAGCCGTCCTCCGCGGGCTCCACCTCCACGTGGTCGCCGATGACCACCTTGTCCCCGGTCCGCCGCTCCTGCTTGAGCCGGCCTCGGAGCGACGCCTCCACCATGTCGCCACCGTCCAGGCGCACCAGGTAGACGCCACCCCCGGTCCCGAACACGACGCCGCGCACCCGCGGCGCGGGCGTCACGCCGCGAAGGACTCCAGGGCGCTTCCCCGCTCGCCCTCGCGCAGCCGGCGCAGTGCGCGGTCGCGGAGCTGGCGGATACGCTCCCGGGTGACCCCGAGCATGTTCCCGATCTCCTCCAGCGTGTGCTCGCGCTCGCCCTCGAGGCCAAAGTAGAGGCGGAGCACCTTGGCGTCCCGGGCCTCCAGCGTGGACAGCGCCTCCGTGATGGCCTCCGTGAGCAGCCGACTCTCGACCTCGAGCTCGGGCTCCGCGGCCTCTTCGGTGATGAACCGCTCCACGAGCTGCGAGTCCTCCGAGTCCCCGATGGGCGCATCGAGACGGATCTCGGCGGCATTCAGGGTCTGCAGCGACTCCACCAGCTCGGGCGTGAGGTCCGTGGCCTCGGCCAGCTCCTCGGTGCTGGGCTCCCGTCCCTTCTCCTGCTTGAGGCGCTCCTTCTCCCGGAAGATGCGCGCCAGGTCGCTGGCCCGGTTCAGGGGCACGCGCACCGCGCGGCCGTGGTTGGCCAGCGAGGCCAGGATGGCCTGGCGGATCCACCACACCGCGTAGGAGATGAACTTCACGCCCTGCTCGGGATCGAACTTCCGGGCGGCGGTGACCAGGCCGACGTTCCCCTCCTGGATGAGATCGGTGAGGGAGACACCACGGTTCTGGTACTTCTTCGCGACGCTGATGACGAACCGCAGGTTCGCCCGGGCGAGCTCCTGGATGGCCTCTTCGTCGCCCTTCTGGGCCCGCGCGCCGAGCTCCTTCTCCCGCTCCGGGGTGATCAGCTCGTGGCGGCTCACGTCACGCAGGTACTGGTCCAGCGCACTCTGCTCTTCCACCGAGGCGTCGAAGCCCGAGAGCAGGTTCTTGCCCTTCCTCTTCCGGCGCTTGGTGGCCGGAGCCTTCTTGGCGGGGGCATTGGCCATGAAGATCTATACTCCTTATCGCGCGATCCCGAGGGGGGATCGGCTGGTTCTACGCATCGTCACGGCCCGAACAGATCCCGTACGGACCGTAGCCCTTTATGTTGGATGGGCGAATTCGAAGTGTCAAGGAATTCCGCCCGTCTCTTACGCCCGACCCCGGGGTCGGGTTCCCTGGTCGCGCCGGAGGGAGGGGGGGCGCCCCGATTCCACAGGGGCGGCGGGCGATCCGAGCAGCGCCGGGTCCTTGTAACCTCGGGGGGAAGGGGAGTTCCGCCTCCGGGACCCCGCGTGCGGTTACGGCGCGCGGCGTCACCGCGGTGTCCCCCCTGGTCTCGTGATGCGCTCCAGCACCCGGTCAACGTCCAGCTCCCTTCGCTCGAACGTGAACACCCTGAGCACGCGGGCCGTGGAGTAGAGCTCCCCGGCGACCCGGGGGAGGTCCAGGAGCCCGGGGAGCCCTTCCGAGCCCAGGCGCCGGACCTCCCCGTCCCGGAGCCGGACGAGCGCGTCCAGCTGGAACATGGCCCGCTTGACGGGAAAGTCGATCACCACCTCGCCCGGCTCGAGCCCCACCTCTGCGGCCAGCTCGTCCTCCACCGTGCGCTTCCAGGGCGAGTCCCCCTCCGCCCACTCCTCCACCGAGCGCCCCTCCAGGTCCACCGCCGTGAGCTCCAGCGCGCGCTTCGGGAGTCGCCGCTGCCTCAGCGCCGGGAGCCAGCGCGTGGCCAGGCGCTCGGCCACCTCCGAGTCGTCCTCCTGCGCCCGCCTCGAGATCTCGTACAGGAGCTCCTCGTCCGTGGGGCCCACCAACTCCTCGGAGTCCAGGAGGCCGGCGTCCACGGCGTCCTCCACGATCCTCTTGTAGAGCGCCGTCGCGGCCCTCACGGCGTGGTGCCAATAGACGTTCCGGAACATCTGGTACTTGGCGAACAGCAGGGACTCCAGCGCCGCCACGGCCTTCTCGTGCACCCCGACCTCGTACGCCCCGGTCCGGGGGTCGGGGAGGAGGACGAGCCCCTGCAGGAGCCGGTCCACGTCCACCTCGCCGTAGGGGACGCCGCAGAAGCGCGCGTCCCTGCGCAGGTACTCCATCTTGTCCAGGTCCAGGCTCCCGCTCACCAGGCCGCGGAGTGGGATGGTGCTCTCGCCGCGGATGAGGTCGTGGAGCCGGTCCGACGTGTTCGGGCCGAGGGGAGAGAGGGCCGCGCGCAGCGAGGGCGACGAGAAGAAGCGCCGGCTCACCTCCTCGTGGTCCGCCGGGAGGTCGCCCTCCAGCTCCTCCAGGGCATGGGAGAACGCATAGTGCCCGATGTCGTGGAGGAGCGCGGCATACGGGACCAGCTCCTCGCCCTCCCAGACCTCGGGGGGCACGCCCCCCCGCTCCCTCAGCTGGCGCAGGGCCGTCAGCGTGAGGTGATAGACCCCCAGGGCGTGGTCGAAGCGGGTGTGCGTCGCCCCGGGGTAGACCAGGTGGGCCAGCCCGAGCTGACGGATGTAGCGGAGGCGCTGGAACTCGGCCGTGTCCACGATGCGCTCCGCCGTGGGGTCGAGGCAGATGGTGTTCCAGAGGGGGTCGCGGATGAGCTTCCGGTGCGTCGGCTCGTTCATGCCGCAGAGTACGGCGGCGCCCGGGGTGGAGCAATGTCGGAACGGGACGATCGCGGCGCTCATGGCCGCCCCGGGGCCTCCCGCCTATCTTCCCGAACGGAACGCGAAAGCCCTCCGTCCCAGGCCCATGCAACAGAAGTCCGCTCTTCACGCCCACGTCTGCGCCCTGGCGGAGAACCGCCCCGGCGTCTATCGGATGTACGGACCGGGCGGCGAGCTTCTCTACGTCGGCAAGTCGGTGCACGTGCGCACGCGGCTCCTGTCGTACTTCCGCGCCGAGAAGGGCGACAAGGCCTGGGAGCTCATCCGGGAGGCGGCGCAGGTGGAGTGGGAGTACATCCCGAACGAGTTCGCCGCCCTCCTCCGCGAGATGAAGGCCATCCAGGGCGAGCAGCCGCGCTTCAACGTGCAGCACAAGCGCCGGCGCATATACGCGTTCGTGAAGGTCACCTGCGAGCGAGCGCCCCGCATCATCCCGGTCACGCGCGTGGTGGAGGACGGGGCCGTCTACTACGGACCCTTCCCCCGGGTGGGTGCACTGGCGCATACGGTGCGCGAGCTGGGTCACGTGCTCGGCCTGCGCGACTGCCCGGGCACCACGCCCGTCTCCTTCGGCGACCAGATGGAGATCTTCCAGGGCGGTCGCCCACCCCGGTGCCTCCGGGCGGAGCTGCACACCTGCCTGGCTCCGTGCTGCGCCCGTCCCACGGCCGCCGAGTACGCCGCCGCGGTGGAGACGGCCCGCCGGTTCCTGGAGGGACGCGCCCAGGGCCCCCTCAGGGAGCTGGAGGAGCGCATGCGCGAGGCCGCCGCGCGCATGGAGTTCGAGTACGCCGGGCTCCTCCGGGATCGCCTGGACCGGCTGCGCCACTTCCGCGACGAGTTGCTGGCCTTTCGCGGCCGGGTGGAAGACCTGAGCTTCATCTACCGGGTTCCCGGGTTCCGGGGCGACGACAGGATCTACATGCTGCGCAAGGGGCGGGTCCTGGCGGAGATGCCCAACCCGCGAGGCCGCCACGCACGGGAACGGGCGGCCGCCGCCGTCGAGGACGTGTACGGCGGCCCCGACCGGGGACCGAGGGGCATGGCGCCGGAGGACGCCGCCGAGATCCTCCTCGTGGCGCAGTGGTTCAGGCTGCACCCGAAGGAGCGGCGCCGCACCCTCACCCCGCAGCGATGGCTGGAGGAGAAGGGACTGCAGAGGGAGAAGGCTTCATGACCGAAGGCAACGCGTTCCGGGCCGGCCCTGCCGTCTTCGGCGAGGAGGCCATCCGGGCCGCAGTTGGACATAGAGCAGCGCTGGACAGCGCGGAGCGGGCGTTCCGGGCCCTCGCCCGGGACGAGGCCGTGTCCCCCATGCCCATGGGGGTGCAGATCCCCGAGGTCCACGGCGAAGTGCACGTGAAGGGAGCGCACCTCAAGGGTGCCTCCATCTTCGCGTTCAAGGTCGCCACCGGGTTCTACGGGAACGTGGAGATGGGGGTCCCCACGGGCTCGGGGCTCGTGCTCGTGTTCTCCGCGGAGACGGGGTTCCCGCTGGGGGTCCTGGCGGACAACGGCTACCTCACCGACCTGCGCACCGCCGCGGCGGGTGCCCTCGCGGCGCGGCATCTCACCCCCGGGCGACCCCTCGTCATGGCCGTCCTCGGTGCCGGCGTGCAGGGACGCCTCCAGGCGGAGCTGATCCACAGGGTGCGGGACCTGACGGAGCTGAGGGTATGGTCCCGCAAGGAGTCGTCGCGGAAGCGCTACGTCATGGACGTGAGCCGCTCCATCGGCGTCCCCGTGTACGAGTTCCCCGACGTGGCCACCGCGGTGGCGGGTGCCGACCTGGTCGTCACCGCCACGCCTTCCAGGACACCCCTCGTCCGCCCCGGCATGCTCAAGCCGGGCGCCACCGTCATCGCCGTGGGCTCCGACGGCCCCGACAAGCGGGAGATCGCCGTGGAGGTGCTCCTGGCGGCGGACAAGCTGGTCTGCGACCTCACCACCCAGAGCATCCGCATCGGGGAGCTCCACCACGCCGTGAAGACCGGGAAGCTCCCCGTCGAGGGCGTCTACGCCGAGCTGGGGCACATCGTGGTCGGCGACGTCCCCGGTCGCCTGGGCGACGAGACCATCATCTGCGACCTCTCGGGCGTGGGGGCGCAGGACGCGGCGATCGCCGAGGTGGCGTGGAAGGCGCTGTCGAAGGGCACGTGACGCGGGACACGCAGGCCGACCGCACGGTGTGTCGGCCTCAGCCGCTCACCGGGTTCCCCAGGTCCATCACCACCTTCCACGAGCCATCGGCCTGCCTGCGCCAGATGGTCACATAGCGCCCCTGGGCCTGACGGGGCTCCCCCTCCTTCCCCACGCCGCTCGAGACGTAGCTCCCCGTCGTCCATCCCAGGTCACCCGACGCCGCGATGTCGGCCCTGCGCGGCTCCCATGCCAGGGAGAAGTTGGGATCGTCCAGCCCCGCCATGAGATCCCGGATGGCGTCGCGCCCCCGGATCTCCCCCAGGCCCGGCTGGATCTGGGCTCCGTCCTCGGCGAACCAGGAGACCCACGCCTCCGTTCCGCCCTCGGCCACGGCGGCCGCGAAGGCCCGGTCAGCCTCCATGAGCACCGACGGGTCCGGCGGGGGAGGTGCGGCGGGAACCTCGGCGCAGGCGGCGACGAGGAGCAGGGCTGCGGGAAGCGTGCGGGCTTGGCGCATCGGATCGAGACTCCTCTGGGGCGGCCCCGGAGGACGGTCCCCCGGGCGCAGGCGATGCTAGATACGCCGCGCCGCAAGCCCCGTGACCAGCCCGGCCCGCCGCCCGAAAGCGGTGCGAACCCCCGAGCGGCGCCCAAGCCGCTCCTTCGCCGTCAGCGCCCCGGCTGAAGCCTGAACACCTCCGCCGTGGCGCTCTCCACCCGGGGCCGGGTGTAGACCACGGGGAAGAAACGGTCGAGCGACCAGTCCTCGAACAGGTTCCTGTAGAACGGGGAGTCGGGGTTCCCGCTCTGCCCCGGGTTGTTCATCCCCACGGCGCGGTCCCAGTCCCCGGTGTCCACGATGATGCGGAACGAGGCGCCCGACGTCTGGTTGTCGGAGTTCCCGGTGGCCTGAACCGTGGTGGCGTACCCGCCCCGGGGCATCGGCCCCATCTCCAGGCGCGCCCGCGTCGCCGCGTCCACGGCATTCCCCAGGGGATGGGACAGGGTGGCGTGGTGGTACTTCTCCTGCCCCCACTCCCACTTCTTCATGTCGGGACCGAGCTTCTCGGTGAGCTCGGCGATGGCCGCCTCCAGCGCGTCCCGGAGGATGGCGTCGCGAGCCACCAGCGGCTCCGCGCCCAGCTCTCCCGGCGGCACCACGAGCGTCTCGACGGCCTTCCGGAGCGACACGTTGAAGCGCACGCCCTGGGGGACCAGCGCCTGGCTCACCCGGGTGCGGAGCTGCCCCTCCCACGCGGCGTAGAGGCCCGCCGCGGGAGAGTTGCGAGCCATGCGCCAGTCCCACGCCGTGAGCATCAGGATGGCCTCCCACGTGCGCGCTTCGGAGACCGGCACCCCGGCCAGGAGCGGCACCACCTGCCGCGCCGCGATGGACAGCTCGTCGGTCTGGAGCCGCATCAGGTCCGCGATGGAGTGGCGCCGGCCGCTCCCCAGCACCTCCACGATGCGGAGCCAACGGTACGGGTCCGACCAGGAGAAGCCCACGGCGTCCATGTAGGGGAAGTCGCGAGGGATGAGGTCATTGTTGGCGGAGGCGAAGTACCCCTCCGCCGGGTTCACCACATGCGGCCTGGCCTGGATGGGGAGGTAGCCGTCCCACTCGTAGCGGCCGTCGCCGGGGACCGGCACGAGCCCGCTGGAGTTCCTGCGGATGGGCGCGATCCCCGCCACCTGCCACCCGATGGTTCCGTCCCGCTCGGCCCACACCATGTTCAGGGCGGGGATGTTGGCGTAGGCGCAAGCATCCCGGAACTCCTCCCAGCTCTTCGCCTGGTCCATGCGCAGCGACGCCAGGTAGGGCGCCCCGCCCACCTCCATCCACGCCGCCCGCACCGCGTACGCCTTGTGCGCGGCGCGATCCTCGAAGACCACGGGGCCGTGGCGCGTGTACTTGAGCTCGACCGAGCGGGCCCGCTCGCCCTTCACCGGGATCTCCTCCCGGATCACGGTCATGGACTCCCAGGCGCCCCGGTACTTGTACTGGTTCGGGTTCGACGGGTTGGTCTCGTAGACGTAGAGGTCCTCGCCGTCGGTGGAGTGGATGGTGATCCCCCACGCGCCGTGCTCGTTGTGCCCGATGGACACGCCGGGGAGGCTGGGCTCTCCTCCGCCGATCACGTTCCACCCCGGGCCCACCAGGTGGACCCAGTAGCGCAGCGACGGCACCCCCTGCACCCGGTGCGGGTCGTTGGCCAGCATCGGGTAGCCGCTCTCGGTGAGGCGGCCGCTCACGGTCCAGTTGTTGGAGCCGATCCCCTCGGCGGAATCCCAGGCCGGCGCATAGGCTGCGGCGGCGGCGGCCTGGTCGAGCGCAGCGAACGCCTCCGTGTCGCCCCTGTGCTCCGCCACCACGTCCTCGGGCAGAAAGCGCACCGAGCCCCGGAACGCGTCGTAGAGCGCGAGGATGTCCTGAGAGAGCGCGCGTCCGTCCACCGCCGGGTCCAGATCCAGGATCGGCTTTCCCGGCCCGAAGCTCTCCAGGCGGTGCAGGGCGTCGGGCCCGATGGCTGCGACCAGCCGCCCGGTGGACAACTCGGCCCCGATGTTGCCCAGGAGCCCCTGATGGCGCGAGATCACCACCTCGGGCGTCCACGGCTGCGGGCGGATCCCCAGGAGGCGGAACTCCAGGGGAAGCGTGGCCGGCGTCCGGTTCGCCTCGGCGACGTACGCGTTGATGCCGTCCACGTACGCCCCCACGATCTCCACGCCCCGGGGGTGGTAGTGGCGCAGCTCCTGCTCCAGGTCGCGCCGGAAGAGGAAGAGGCGCGTGCCGATGTCGCGCTCCACCTCTCTGGGGCCGAGGATCTCGGCCACGGTTCCCGTGGCCTGCCGCCGCCACAACTCGAGCTGGAAGAGCCGGTCCCGGGCGGCGTTCCACCCCTGGGCGAAGAACAGGTCGTGCTCGGTCTCGGCGTAGATGTGGGAGATCCCCCAGCGGTCCACGCGGATCTCCACGGGGCGCTCCAGCCCGGGAACGTCGAGTCGTGTCGGGCTCTGGGCCGCACTCTGGGACGAAAGGGGCGCGGAGGCGAGGAGGGTCGCGCAGGACGCCACGGCCAGGACCCCGGAGGTCCGTCGGACGCGCTGGGTGATCGTCATGGTCCTTCTCCCTTCGAGGTCCACGTGCGCCGGAGGCCGGTCCGGTCGTCGTGGAGCATACGGCGCGTGGGCGGGGCGCGCACGTTCCGGGGCGGCGTCGAGGCGGCGGACGCTGGCGCGCCCCCGCCCCGCCCCGCATCGTGGCGGCATGCTCCGCGCGCGCGCCAGCCATCTGCTGCTCGTCCTGCTCGTCGCCGCCTGCTCCGGCGACGGCGCCACGGGCCCCACCTCGGACCCGCCCCCGGGCCCGGACACCGGGTCGCCCTTCCCCCTGGACCGGGGGGACGACGGAGCGGCCACGCCCGGGACGTACAAGGGGCTCTGGCTCCGCCTCACGGACAACGGCGCGCCGAACGTGACCGCGGTGGACGGCGTCGTCGGCCTGGTGTGCGTCGGGATGAGCAACGCGAACCAGGAGTGCACCGCGTTCATCGCGGCGGTGCGGGGGGCCTGGGCGGGCGAGGTGTCCACGCAGGTTCGCGTGGCCAACTGCGCGGTGGGGGGGCGCGCCGTCGAGGCGTGGATGGACCCGGCGCAGGACGCTGTGCTCTGGGACGACTGCGTGGCCCGGAAGCTCCCGGCCGCTGGGATCCGCGCGGACCAGGCACGGGTGATCTGGCACAAGGCGGCCGACATGAACACCACCGGGCCCGGCGGCTCGCGCCTCCCCGTCTATCCCGACCCGGCCTCCGACTACTTCACGTTCCAGCGCAACCTGACGGCCTTCGCCGCCCGGGTGAAGGCGAAGCTCCCCTCGGTGCAGGCGGTCTATTCCAGCTCCCGATCGTACGGCGGCTTCGCCGGGAGCTTCGCCCGGGGCGAGCCGCTGAGCTACGAGGAGGGTCACGCCCTCAACGCCTGGCTCGCCGACCACGCCTCGGTGGACGGCGTGTGGTACGGGTGGGGCGCCTATCTGTGGGCGCCGGCGTGCGACACGGGCTTCACCAACGGGTCGGGCGTCTGCTACGAGCGCGCGGACTACGTGGACGACGGGGTGCATCCCTCCGACGCAGGGCGGGCGAAGATCGCCCGGCTGGTGCACGAGCGGTTCAGGCGGGAGGCGTGGTACCGGAGATGAGGGTCGGGCATTGGCCGCCGCGTTTCCAAGGCGAAGGAGCAGCTTGGGCCACCCTTGTGGAGAGAGCATGAACAACGAACGCAATCGAGTCTGTCCCGTCGAGCTCGCTTCATCGCTGGACAGCAGGATCCGTCGGTGGCTTCAGGACCCACACGATATTCTCGCTCCCTTCGTTCACGAAGGAATGAGAGTGCTCGACCTTGGATGTGGACCTGGCTTCCTTTTCCGTTGCATTGGCACAGCTGGTGGGTTCCACTGGAAAGGTCATCGCGGCCGACTTGCAGCAAGGCATGCTCCGGGAGCTCACTCGCAAGATCACGGGTACCGCGCTGGAGCCACGCATCACCACCATCCAGTGCGAAGAAGGCAGGATCAACGTCTCAGAAGATGTCGATTTCATTCTGGCGTTCTACATGGTTCACGAGGTCCCGGACAGAGCTGCGCTCTTTCAGCAACTGAGCGCGATTCTGAGAGAGAACGGGAAGCTCCTCCTTGTGGAGCCGAGACTGTTCCATGTGTCAAAGAGGGACTTTGCGTCAACGCTCGGCATAGCCAAGGACGCCGGATTCACAGTCTCCCGAGGACCCAAGCTGCCCCTGAGTTGGTCAGCCGTGCTGGAAATGTGAGGTGATGGCCCCATCGCACCCCAGGCGTGGCGCGGCCCTTCAGTCCACCCAGGGGATGAGGTGTGACCGGATCCAGGCAGCCAGATCCTCCTCAGTGAGCGATCCATCGGCGAGACCGAGGACAATGCCCACAGCCTCGGTCTCGGTCGATTCCAGCTCGAAGCCGTTGATCGCGAGAAGGGTGTAGGCGGCCACGAGTGCAGCCCGTTTGTTCCCATCGATGAAGGGGTGGTTCTTGGCCACGCCGAAGGCACAGGCGGCCGCTAGTGTCGAGAGATCCGTGTTGGGCTCGTAGTGCCACTTCTGCTGGGGCCGGGCGAGGGCGGACTCCAGGAGCCCCTCGTCCCGAATGCCAAGGCTCCCTCCATGCTCGAGGATCTGGTCGGCATGGAGGGTCTCGAGAATGAGCCGGTCGGGCCAGGTCGGTGTCTCGGACACGGGCGACGGCTACTTGGCGAGTTCGCGCAGGGCGTTCTTGTACTTCTTGGCGCCACGGCGAAGACCTGGTCCCCTGCGTCGAGGTGCACACGCTCAGCCAGGTCCTTGGGGAGCGTGGCACCGATGGAGCCACCCATCTTGCGAAGCGTGACAGTGCGGACCACAGGTACCTCGGGAGGCTTGAGGGTTTGTCGCCAGAGGAAAGTAGCACGGACGTGCTACTCTGTCCGGGTGTGCCCACAGCACGACCTTGGACGGGGGCTCGATGCCGTGACCCGGACCGCGCCTATCGGAGGCTCGCGGGAGAACCCTATCTTCCAATCATGAACGCGACTGTCCAAGTCCTGGCGGAGCAAGCGCTCCCGATCCTACGTCGGTACGGGGTGACCCGGGCCGGGGTCTTTGGCTCGCGCGCTCGAGGCGAGTCCAGGGGAGACAGCGATCTCGATATCCTTGTCGATCTCCCGGAGGGAGCGAGCCTGCTGGATCTTGTTGGGCTGCAATTGGACCTCGGAGACACCTTGGGGGTCGCGGTTGACGCCCATACCTATCGGTCCCTGCATCCCCTCCTTCGCGAGCGGATTCTGAACGAGGAGGTCCGCATCCTGTGACGAAGGACCTCCGGATCTACTTGGTTCACATGGTGGAGTGCATCGATGCCATCTCCGGGTACATCGCGGACCTCGACAAGGATGCGTTCTCCCTTGATCGCCTGATCTAAGACGCGGTCCAGCGACGCCTCGGCATCATCGGTGAGGCGGTGAAGAACCTCCCGCCCGACTTCCGGTCGGCATATCCCGATGTCCCCTGGCGTCGAATTGCTGGTATGCGGGACAAGCTGATCCACGACTACTTCGGAGTCGACATCGAATTGGTCTGGGAGGTTTCCACTTCCCTGCTGCCACCCCTGAAGAACCGCATCGAAGCGATCGCCCAGGAACTGCTCGACGAGCCTCGATGAGGATGGGAGTACCCCGGCGGGTCCGCCCTCGCCCCTCTACTCCGCCCCCTCCAGCGCCGCGACGTCCCCCGAGCAGAGCGCCTTCACGTTCCGGGTGATCTTCCCCGGGTCCCAGTCCCACCAGCGCAGCGCGAGAAGGCGGGCCCGGTCCGCCTCCTCGAAGCGGTAGCGGAGGAGCGTGGCGGGATTCCCCCCCACCACGGCGTACGCGGGCACGTCCCTGGTCACCACGCTCCCGCTGGCCACGATGGCCCCGTCGCCGATGGCGACGCCCGGCATCACCGTGACGCCGTAGCCGATCCACACGTCGTTGCCCACCACCGTGTCCCCGCGGTGCGGCCAACTCCCGGGCATGGCCACCTCCCACCCGTGGCCGAACACGGGGAACGGATAGGTGGTCAGCCAGTCCGTCGGGTGGTTCCCCCCGTTCATGATGAACCGGCATTCGGCGGCCAGGGAGCAGAACCTGCCGATGACGAGCCGGTCCCCGATGAAATCGAAATGGTAGAGGACGTTCTGCTCGAAGCGCTCCGGGCCGGCGGGGTCGTCGTAGTACGTGTAGTCGCCGACCAGGATGTTGGGGCGGGTGATGAAGTTCTTGAGGAAGCCCGTGCGGGGAGCCCCCGTGATGGGATGGCGGGTGGAGGGGTCGGGTCCGTGCATGATCGTCCTTCGGCGTGGGCGCTTCTGCTCTTCTCCTTCGTTGTCCTTCAAGGTGTACCATCCGAAGGAGTGCCTCCATGCGCCACCCCCTCGCGCTTCCCGCCGCGGCTCTCGGCCACCTCACCGCCGCCGTGGACTCGGCCGGGCTCGCCGGCGCCATCGACTTCTGCTCCACGCAGGCGCTCCCGCTCACCGCCCCGGACGTTGCCACCGCTCCCCGGGCGCCGTAGCGTGGCTCTGCGCGGGCGCCGCAGCTTCCCGCGCCCAGCCTGGAGGCCCATCCATGTCGCCGACCCGTCGTGACTTCCTCGCCACCTCCGCCGTCGCCGCAGCCGGCGCCCTGGCGCACCCGTCGCTGGCGTTGGGCCAGCAGGCAGCGCCGGCCCAGCAGCCCCGGCCGGTGTTCACCCCCCTCCGCGGCAACGTGGGGCTCTTCAGCATGCGGGGCGGCACCATCGGCTGGCTCGTCAACGACGGAGCCGTCGTGGTGGTGGATTCCCAGTATCCCGCGGAGGCGCAGGCCTGCCTCGCGGGGCTGAACGAGCGGTCCGGGAACCGCCCGGTGCAGTGCCTCATCAACACGCACCACCACGGCGACCACACCGGCGGCAACGTCGCGTTCCGCGGGATCGCCGGGCAGGTCGTCGCCCACGTGAAGGCGGACGAGCACATGCGGCAGCCTCCGGGCGGCCAGCCCCCCGCCGACGCCCTCTTCCCCGACACCACGTTCACCGAGTCGTGGGCCACCGATGCCGGCGACGAGCGCGTGGTGGCACGCTGGTACGGGCGCGCCCACACGAGCGGCGACGCCGTGGTCACCTTCGAGCGCGCCAACGTGGTGCACATGGGGGATCTCGTGTTCCACCGCCGCCACCCGGTGGTGGACAGGGCCGCCGGGGCGTCACTGAAGAGCTGGGCCACGGTGCTGGAGCGCGTCGTGGCCGACCACACAGCCGACACCATCTACATCTTCGGGCACGCCGGCGCCGTGCTCCCGGTGTGGGGCGGCCGCGCCGACCTGATGCGGTTCCGCGACTACCTCGGCGCCGTGCTGGCCTTCGTGGAGTCGAACATCAGGGCCGGGCGCACGAAGGAGGAGGTTCTGGCCATGCGCGAGCCCCTGAAGGGCTTCGAGGACTACGGCGCCTTCGGGGCGGCCGGGGCCCGGGAGACGCTGACCTGCGCGGTGGAGGAGGTGACGACGGGAGCGTGACCATGGAGATCCGGCTTAACAGCGAGCTGTCGGTGAGCGAGGAGACGCTCCTCGACATGCACAGCGTGCTCAACGTGATGAACGTGATCGTGTACGAGTTGATGAACCTGAACGAAGCGTTGAAGGACTGCCCGGAGATCGACACCCTCACCGACGCGACCGTCCGCATCGCCGGGACGCTGACCGACCCCGAGGAGGCGTATCGCCAGGTGGCGAACGTGGACGGCTACGTCGCGCGGGTCCGCGGGGAGCTGGGCAGGGTCCTCCGGGAGCGCGGTGTCGAGGAGTCGCCCTGGTACCGGGACCGGATGGGCAACCTGGAGTCCATCTTCACGGTCCTGCAGGTGCGCGCCGCGGAGCTGATGGCACGCCACGCCAACCCGGACGCCTGGGTGACCTACCCCATCGCCCAGCTCAGGGAGAGCCTGTGGACCGTGTTCCGGGCCATCGAGCAGAACAGCCGCGGAGGCTACCGCATCGTGGCCAACCTGGCCGAGCACGAGGAGGGCGACTACCTGGTCCACCTGGACATCACGAGCCGGTTCCGCGGTGAGGTCCACATGCCCGCCGTGTTCCAGGACGTGATGCGCGACCTGCTGGCGAACGCGCGCAAGTACACACAGCCCGGGGGTACCATCACAGCCGGGCTCCACGACTCCGGCACGGAGCTCCGGCTCGTGGTCGCGGACACCGGCCGGGGGATCCCGCCGGGCGAGGTCCTGAGCGTGGTCGAGTTCGGCAGGCGCGGCAGCAACACCCAGGACCGCCCTACCCGCGGCGCCGGCATCGGCCTCACCAAGGCCTACCACGTCACCCGGAAGTTCGGCGGGCGGATGTTCATCCAGTCCACGGGCGTGCCCGGCGAAGGCACCCGGATCGAGATCCGGCTCCCCCTCCCCGCGGCGCTGGCCCAGCCGGCCTGAGGGGCGCTACAGCCCCGCGCTCCGCGCCAGGCGCTTCAGCATCTGGATTTGCCCGGCGTGGTAGGTGTCATGCAGGAGCACGCCGGTGACGAGGTCGGCGAAGGTCGTGCTCCGGCCTCCCGGCGCGCGCTCCTGGAGGCGCGCCGGGTCGAACCCCTGGAGCGCCTCGACCAGCCGGTCGTGGAACAGCAGGACGAGCGCCTGGTCGCCGGCCCACGCGTCCGCCGGGTCTCCGGCGCCGGGCCGTGGCCAATTGGCCGGCCGGCGCGGAAAGCCGCCCCGCGGAGCGCCGGTGAGCCTCCGCTCCACGGCGTAGTTCCAGTAGGCCGCATGGAGCGCCAGCTCCCAGATGCTGTGCCGGTCGGGATACGGCTTCCACGCCGCCACCTCCGGCGAAACATCCCTGAGCGCTCCCAGCAGCGTCGGACCGCCGTGCCACGGCTTGAACCGCGACGGCGGGTGCAGATGCCGCAGGGCTTCCTCCAACCGCCTGTCTTCCACACCCCGCTTGCCCACGGGCTCCTCCCTTCCCGGCCTCACCCCACCTTCGCGCACGCCCTCCCGAGCTTCTCCAGCCCCTCGGCGATCTCGTCGGCGGTGACCAGGAGCGAGGGACCGATGCGCACGCACTGGCCCCACATGCCGCCATGCCCCAGGAGGAGCCCCTCGTCGCGGCACGCCTCCAGGAGCGCTCCCGTGCGCTTCGGGTCGGGCTTCTTCCCCACCGGGTCCACCACGAGCTCCAGCGCCTGCATGAGCCCCATCCCGCGCACGTCGCCGATCCAGGGGTGCTTCTGCTGGAGCGCCAGGAGGCCGGCGCGTAGCTCCCTGCCGCGCTCCTCGGCGTTGTAGTAGACGCGCTCCTCCTTCATGACCTCCAGCGTGGCGCACATGGCCGCCATGCAGATGGGGTTGCCGCCGAAGGTGGAGATGGTCTTCCCCTTCCACGACGCGGCGATCTCGTCGGTGGTGATGGTGGCGCCCACGGGGAACCCGCCGGCGATCCCCTTGGCCATGACCATGATGTCGGGGAGCACGCCGTGGTGCTCGATAGCGAACCAGTACTTCCCGGCGCGGCCGAACCCGGCCTGCACCTCGTCGATGATGAGGATGCCCCCGTGGCCGCGGATGATCTCCGCCACCCGCTGGAAGTAGCCCGGAGGCGGAACGATGTAGCCGCCGACGCCCATGATGGTCTCGGCTATGAACGCCGCCGGCTGGCCGTTGGTGCATGTGGCAATGACCTCTTCCAGGTCCCGGGCGAACGCCTCCGCGCACGACGCGTCGCACGGCGTCTTGAACGGGCACCGGTAGCTGTAGGGCGCGATGGTGTGGTGGATCCCCGCGACCCGCGTGGCCAGCGGCCGCCACGCCCCGTGGGCGGTGACGTTCGTGGCCATGAACGACCGGCCGTGGTAGCCGATGCGCAGCGCGATGATCTCGCTGCGGCCCGTGTGCAGGCACGCCATCATGAGCGCCGTCTCGATGGCCTCGGTCCCCGAATTGCTGAAGAACGTGCGCTTCAGGTTGCCCGGGGCGATCTCGGCCAGGCGGCGCGCCGCCTCCACCTGCACCTCGGTGGCGTACAGCGTGGACACGTGGCCGATCCGGTTCATCTGCTCGGTCACCCGCTCGATGATGCGCGGATGGCCGTGGCCGATGGAGGTGGTCAGGATACCGCTGAAGAGGTCCAGGTACTCCTTCCCGTCGGCGTCCTTCACGCGCACGCCCTTGCCCTCGGCCAGCGCCAGCGGCTCGGAGTACATGTGGAGCATGGCGGGGAGGAGATACTCGCGCTGCCCTGCTACGATCTCGGCGTTGCTCATGCCTGCGGTAGTTGTGCTCATGGGGTCCTCGACACCTGGGGACGACGGCCCGTACCGGCCATGGCCACAACCTCCGGTGGGCGGGGGGCTATCGCAAGGCGGGACAGGGCAAACGTGGCGCGCTTCGTCCCCCCGCGGCATATTGGGCGCCGTTGAGAATCACCCACGGCGGCACCGTCGTGCCACGGTCCTGCGCGCCCCCCTCGCAGGTCGGCCCGGGTCGTGGGATTGCGTCCAGGATGAGGCGCACGAGAGATCGAGCGTGGACAGCGCGCGTGTTATCCGCAGTGGGTCGCAGACCCATCGGCTGGGCCGCGTCCCCGGCACGACGCGGCGGGGCGGGGTGGGGAGGGGCGTGGGAGTCAGTCGGTATGTGCACTCGCTTGAGCGACCGTGTATGAGCCACCGATACAACATCCAGTCGTCCGGCGGCGGAACGTCAGGCCATCTGGAATGGCAGGCCCCGATATGGTTGCGCAGCTGCTCGTATTCCTCATCCCTCTCGGCTTCTCGGTGTGGATGGTGAGCGACATCGACCGGCAAGTACCACCTGCTGCGAAGGACGTCACAGTGCCCGGGGGCGGCGCCGCTCTCAGCCCAGACAACGCCGTTAGGGCTACCCGACCACGGCCACAACCCGCGGGGTCGGCTATCACAGAGTTGGCGCCACCAGCGTTGCCGCCGCAGATGCTCGCCGGGGCCCCGGATGCCGTCCTTGGTGAGGCCTTCGACTTCTATTACGACGCCTACAAGCAGGAGATCGCGGCGCGTGACGCCATCAATGCCAGGGTGTCTGTGCCCCTTGGCGTGATAGTTCTGATGGTCGGGGCGCAGGCCTTCTTGGTGAGAGGGTACGATCCGGCATGGGTTGGGACTGGCGGAAGGTTCTTCCTTCTCTGCTTGGTGGTCTCAATGCTGGCGACCAGCCTCGCGGCCGTGTATGTGGCAATGGCACACATCGGTGCGCGGTACTACTTCATGCCGAACCTCATCGCGGTTGAGCGCTACCGGCAACGCTTGCTTGTCGACAGGGTGCGCTGGCCACAGGATGCCTTGGACCCGACCGTCGAGTGGAGATCGTTTCTGATCGAGGCCGCTACGACCGCGGCAACGACGAATCGAAAGCTCAACGGTAGTAAGGCGGACCGGCTGTATGCCGGCAACTCCTGGCTCATAATCTCTCTTGTGTTTTGCGCAGCCGCGGTCGTTCCATTCTACGCGCTCGGCGGCTTCTCAGAGCCCCCGACGCCGACGCCCCCCGTCACCGTTATCCTGGTGGATACTATGACTGAGAAGCCAACCAACCAGACCCAACCTCCTGAAGGCTCGGCCCCGAGCAGCTCGGGGCAGGGTGACCAAGAGGCGGGCAGGTACGTACCTCCTCGGCGGCCCGCACTGGAGACCATGCGCGAAGGCCAACTCAAGCCGGCAGGCCGACCGATCAATGAGATCGCTGGCGAGGGGAAGACATCAGGGGAGTAGGCACCTGATCGGCGCTAGCGGTTGCAAGTCGACCTTGGCTTCCACTCTCGGTATGGCCGCGCTGGTACGGTTCACGCCTCCAATGGGTGCCACGGGCCGGTCAGGTTGCGCGACAGCACATGACACGCTGGGTCTCTGCACGCGCCACATACAGGGCGCGGCTCATCGGGACACCCGCCGTGGCACGGAGACGAAGTGGAGTGTGAGGAGATGGGTAAGGGGCGGGGTGCATCCTGAAGCTGCGAACACACGGCGGGCGTCAGAGACCGCGAGACGTTAGCGAAGTAGCGTTGGTAGATCCAATGATGCCGAATGGAGACAGGAGATGAAGCTCGAATCCGCTCGCGTACGCCTCTTCAGGAACATCGTCGATTCGGGAGAGGTCGCCATCGAAGGTGACGTCACCTGCCTGGTGGGGAAGAATGAGTCCGGCAAGACTGCGTTTCTGCATGCACTACAACGCCTGAACCCAGCTCGTGGCGGAGCCAAGTTCTCGGTGCCGGACCAATACCCCGCATGGCTGGAGAAGCGCGATCGGCTGAGAGGGGGAAAGTTGGAGGAGGTTAGCCCCGTCAGCGCGTCCTTCAGCCTCCGACCCGCGGAATTGAAGACGCTGGAGGCACGCTTCGGCAAGGGCTGTATCTCCAGCCCGTCGCAGATCGTGGTTAGCCGGACGTACGGAGGGCACCTCAATGTTCAGTTGGGCGTGTCGGAGGAGGCCTACATCGGGCATGCCATCGCCAAGGCGGACTGGCCACGCGGCACAAAGACGGGCGCGAACAAAGTGAAGTCGGTTGAAGGCTTGAGGGAGTATCTTGACACGCTGAAGGCAGTGGCAGGGGAGGATGCGGAGCGGGGTGCTGTAGCGGACGCGATCCTGAAGACCCTCAGCAGTGACCTGGGCTCCGGGACCTTGGCGCAGGCCGTTTGGGCCGCCGCGGAGGAGTACCTTCCCAAGTTCCTCTACTTCTCTGAGTACAGTCGGCTGCCGTATTCGGTGGACATCAATCGAGTCTTAACGGTCGCACCCGAGAAACTGGATGAGCCGGAGCTGACCGCCAGGTCGCTGCTGCGGCTTGCGGCGGCCGAAGATGCGTACCTGAAGAACCCAGACTACGAGCGGAGGAAGAGAGAGCTGGAGAACGTGGCAAATGCCATCACAGCTGACGTCCTCAAGTACTGGACGCAGAATCCGGATCTTCGGGTGCAGCCCGACATCACCCAACGGACAGTGTCGGACCAGCAAGGCCATCACGCCGTTCTACATGAGCTCAAGATCCGGATCTGGGACCACCGGCACCTCCTGTCGTTGCCATTCTCCGAACACTCCACAGGCTTCCAGTGGTTCTTCTCGTTCCTGGCGGCCTTCTCGGAGTATGAGTTCAGGGACGACTCCCTAGTGATTCTCCTAGACGAGCCCGCTCTCGGTCTCCACGCTCGCGCGCAGGCGGACTTCCTACGGTTCATCGACGAGAGGCTTACTCCGAAACGACAGGTCCTCTACACAACCCATTCGCCGTTCATGGTGCAGCCCGGTGCGCTCGAGCGTGTCAGGCTGGTTGAGGACAAGGGACAAGAGCTGGGATCGGTAGTGTCGGCAGACGTTTCCTCCTCTGATCCCGACACCCTGTTCCCTCTTCAGGGCGCGCTCGGGTACGACTTGGTGCAACATCTCTTTATCGCGCCGCACAATCTTGTCGTCGAGGGTACGTCTGACTTCGCATATCTAACGACGCTCTCGGCCTACCTCCGTGACAACGGGAGAGCCGGTCTCGATGAGCGGTGGTCAATAGTACCGGTAGGCGGCGTGGACTTGGTGCCCACGTTCGTGGCTCTGCTGGGAAACCACCTTGACCTAACTGTGCTCGTGGACGGCAAGAAGGGCGGTCACCAGCGGCTGAACCGCATGGTGGATGCCGGCATTCTTGCCAGCAAACGCATCCTGACCATAGGCGAAGTCCTCCAGGCCAAGGAGGGAGACGTTGAGGACCTGTTCGCGGAGTCGGACTATCTGGCGTTCCTCAACCCAGCGTTTGCCCTTGCCCTAACCAGCGCCGATGTGCGTGGTACGGACCCGATCGTGAGACGCGTCGCGCGTGCCATGGGTGTTGATCGCTATGATCACGGAAAGCCCGCGGACTATTTCCTGCGGAACAGAGATCAGATCCTGCCGGCGCTGGCGCCCGAGACACTGGATAGGTTTGAGAGCCTGTTTGAGAAGGTGAACGCGACGTTGCCGTCTTGAGCGTGAGGCCAGCGGTTGCATCACTTAGCGAGCAGTTTGTTCTCGCGCCCTCAGGCGGACGTCAGAAGCCTGGAATGTCATCGGCCATCGCTGAGGCACATGTGCCATGCCAGCAGAGAGTTGTCTCAAGGAGGTCGACGCCAATTCGAATGAAGGGAGGCGGGAGTTCCCAGAGCGCCGGCTCGCGAGTGGCGGGCGTGGAAGCCCGTCGCCGCAGACACGGGCCTCAGAGCCCGAGTGTCGCGTATCCCTCGCCTGTGTGATGGCTATCCGACTACTTTCTCCGCGACGTCCCTCCTGAGTCGGACTCCTGATCATGACTGTGAAAGAGCGCTGGGCACCATTCAGCAAGGCGATACCCGACACGAAGACCATTCTTGCCGCCAGCATCGCCAATCTGCGCATCGGTAGCCTTCCCAAGGCGGAGGCTCGCACCAAGTTCGGCGACAACCTGCTCTTGCTTATGGAGGAGGGATTGCGGCTGCTGCGAGGATACCAGGACCAGCAGCGGAAGCAGTTCCTGCTGTCTGCCCTTTCGACCGAACTCCCAGCACTGCCCAGCGCGATAGAACGGGAACTCGTCACTGGCGGCGCGCCCAGGGATCTGGCCATTCGGATCGTCGGCACGGTGGGCGCGGAAGTCGCGGCAATGTCCGGGGAGTTCTTCTCCCTGCCTCAGAAGTCGATCGATCAGCAGACGAAGAAGCGCGCCGGTGTGCACATGGAGCGCGCGATGGCCTTTCTGTTCGAAAAGGCCGAGTTGCCGTTTCAGCAGCAACGACCAAAGAAGTCCGACTTTGTCTTCCCAGACGGCGACACGTGGGAGAGTACGCCAGAGTTGGCGGCGCTCGTGTCAGCAAAACACACCCTTGCTGAGCGCTGGAAGCAACTTATGGGCGAGCGACACGAAACGGGCCGAAATGCGTACCTCGCGACGCTTGACACGCTGGCTCAAGACAAGGCCACCAAACTCACGAAGCACGGTTTCACGCTATACGTTCTGCCCCAGGTGCTGAACTCCCTCCAGCCAAGCCCTCGGATCCGCGATCTGAATGAACTCCCCAGCATGATCGCCCAGGTCATCAACTGTTCCTAGATGCACTCTCCCCGCAACGGTGACCAGGGCGGCCGAGGCCAGCGAGGACGTTGCTGAGCAAGCGGCTGGGTACCGGGCGTTCGGGGCTGATGTCTCGTATCCGAAGCCGCGACACCGCTCCCGAACTGCGCCTTCGAAAGGCGCTGTGGCACTCCGGCCTCCGCTACCGTATCAACTTCCGAATCGGCGGTGTCCGATGCGATATAGCGTTTCCTCGGGCACGTCTCGCGGTCTTTGTCGACGGTTGCTTCTGGCACGGGTGCCCCGAGCACTATGTGCGTCCCCGTACCCGGACTCAGTTCTGGGGGAAGAAGCTCAGGGAAAATGTGGCAAGGGACAGGCGGCAGACGCTTGCACTGGAGGCTGCCGGCTGGCGAGTGGAGCGAGTTTGGGAGCACGAGGTTCATGTCGAACTCGGGTCCGTCGTTTCTCGCCTCGCGCAGCGCCTCTGTCCGACCTCGGACGATCCTCCGACAACTGAGCGATGGCACGTCGTCGAGGCGACACCGCTGGGCGCAGACGAAGAGGAGGAGCTCCGCATCCTGTGGGAACTCCGATGCAGGGCCCCGGAGCGGGAGCTTACGCAACGCAGAAGTACTGCAAAGTGGTGAGGACCGCCTGGATTGAATTGGAGCCAGCTCAGGGGTGGCGAAGATACCTGGTTCGGCGTATCTTCGGCTCATCGGGCAGCTACCGGGAGGGAGCATGGCGGGAAACGAGACAGTTGCGGCTGTTGGTAGGACGATCGAAACCCTTGGCTTGTCGTTGCGGGACGCGGCTCGAGAGATCGGTGTAACTGAGGACTCTCTGGCTCGCCATCTTGGTGGGGAGTACGTCCGGAGCGACTCGGTCGCCAAGTACCGGCTCTGGCTCAATGGCGGCTCCCGCAAACACGACGGCCCGCAGCTCGAGTTGATCTCTTCGGGGAACTCCAACGACGCCGACGCTGCCCTTCGCGAGGTGGACCTTGTTGAGCCACTTCGCCCACCCCGCCCAAATCGCGTCGTCGACCTCTTCAGCGGGTGCGGCGGCCTCTCCCTTGGGTTCGACCTGGCTGACGATGGTCACCAATTCGACACGGTGCTCGCGCTCGACATTGAAGAGGCCATGGTAGCGACCCTGAACAGGAACCACCACCGGCAAGGAGAGGCAAGGGTCGGGCGCAGGGTTGACCTGGCAGACTTCATCAACGAGACGGAGGTCCGTGCGTTCTATCTGGATCACTTGGCTACGCTCGACGCGGACGAACACCTCGTTGCCGCGCTGGCCGGACTGCCTCCAATAGGGCTGAGGAACATCATCGAGGGGATCCGACGCCTCGACGCGCACTTCCTGAATGGTATCGAAGCGCTACGCTCGGATCCCTCGTTCATCGAGGCATACGCAGCCCTGGACTCGCGGGCTCTGGGGCAGACGTCCGTAGTTGGCTTTCACAACTCCCTCAGACTGCCCCTCCCGTCCTCTCGTGGCCCTGGATTGGAGCCGATACTCTGGGCGGGCACTCCTGCGGGACATGGTCCGGTCGAGGAGACCTTCGAGAAGGACTTTGTTCTCCACTGGCTGCACTTGGAGGCAACGGCAAGGCGCTCGCTTGACGGGCGGTGGGAAGACGAGGTCGCCGAACTCGAGCGCCGAAGTGGCGGTGGCGGGCGGGGCCAACTGGCCTCCTCCGCCAGGCGCATCGCTAGCTTCCTCGAGTTCTTGCAGCGCGTGCCAGCCCTGAAGTCAGTTTGGCTCGACTGGCGTGCCCGCCGTGATTCGCTGCGCTTCACGTACTTCGAGAACCCAGGACTCGCTCAAGCGCTGGTGGACAGCTATACGAAGGACAGGCGCGTGGCGGTCGTGCTGGGTGGCCCTCCGTGCCAGGGTTTCAGCCGGATTGGGCGCGGCAAGCTGCGAAGTCTCCGAGACGATCGAGTACAGGTTCATTATGACGAGGAAGCGGGCGACCTCCGCAATCGACTGTTCGAGAAGTACGTACTCTTTGTCGAGGCATTGGCTCCGCCTGTCTTCCTCTTCGAGAACGTTCGCCATTTCCAGACAGAGGTGCAGACACCAGACGGTACCTTCCTGGCAACCGAGGTGCTCGCAGAAGCCGTCAGGAATCTCTCCGAGAATGGACTGACCTACGACATTGCCAGCCGCACTGTGGTGGCTTCTGAGCATGGTGTCCCCCAGGCCCGGGAGCGGTTCTTCATGGTGGGTGTACGGCGTGAGATCTCGGAGACCATCGATTCGGTGAACGTCCCTTCCTGGGTGCTGGCTCTGCCAAAGACGGAGGAAGTCCCACTGAGGGTTGCTCTCGAGGACCTCCCGCAACCCTCCATGGTTGGCGGATATGGCCCCGATGGCGCGTTTCCGGCTGTGCCACTCCATGCGCCGCCGGGTGACGCCGCGGCTGCTGACCGATTCAGAGCCTGGATTCGCCAAGTCGACCCCCGGAGTGAGGAGGGAACCGTTCGGGTCGCAGTTGATTCCCATGTGGCTCGTGATCACCGGGGTGACGACCGCCGCTGGTTCGCACTCATGGGGCCCGGCAAGCGCTGGATGGACTACCGCTGCGACGATAGCCCGACTCTGCGGAGGCTACGTGACGCGCTGGGGCGCATCGCCACAGACCTCGGTGAGAGCACCGACCTTTCGATGCCTTCGGGCATCCGGGCAGATCTCGAGGAATTGCTTGACGTCGTCGACGGTTCCCTTTCCATCCGATTGCTCCTGGAGAGTATCCCCAACCTCCCGGGCGAACTGGAGCATCACCTCCTCAAGGACACCTACCTCAAGAAGCGCGAAGGGAACCATGGGGACTGGCTTGCCCGGCTCGACGCGGACCGCCCGTCGAAGACCATCGTTACCCACATGGGCAAGGACACGTACGCTTACGTCCACCCCTGGCGGGATGGAACCCTCTCGGTTCGGGAGGCGGCCCGCGTTCAGACGTTCCCCGACTGGTTCTCTTTCGGCAACCTTGGACTGGTCGATGGTTTCCGTGTGATTGGCAATGCCGTGCCGCCTCTTCTCAGCGCGCAATTCGCTGACCGGGTCGCGCAGGTGTTGACGATTGAGCAGCAGTTGCGGGGACGTAAGCCAGCTAGGGCGAAGGCGGGATAGGGGACCGTGTGTCGCAACCAGTGAAGGCACCGTAACAGCGGGTTTCCGAGCCGGGCGGTTTGCGCCGTTACCCTACGCTTCACTCCGCAGTACACCGGCGCGAGCATGTAGGCCGTTAGAACTGGGGCGAGGAAGGATCGAAGAGAGGTGCCTCGCGGGAGCACGAGGCCGCGCCGGCGTCGCAACTCTAGAACGCTATCTGAAGAGCAGCTACCGGTGAGAGTATGGGATGCGCGCTCCCTTGCAGTTGTCCCCAGCTGGACGGGCAGGATGCCTGACAACGTGCTACACGGCGACTTCCAGGTCGTACTTCCTTGGGGGCTCAGGATACGTGGAGAGGGCCATGGCGATTTCGATGGCTCCTAGTCTCTTCCTTCGGCCGTCCAGCGTCAGGCATTCGAGGCATGCGGCTTCTCGTGTGAACTCGAGGCAGTCCCGGATGATCGTCCGAGTGGGTATCACCCGAGCGCGGGCGCCGTATTTGAGGTGAGCACATTCCGGCTGCGGGTTTCCAGGCCGGAACCGGAGCCGCCGCCACCCATTCTGGTCGATCAGCGCGGGGATTGGGACCTGACAGACCGCCGTGAGTATTTCGAGAAGCGGCGGACGGCATTTGTCGGGGCCGCTAGGTGCGTCTTCGATCGACTGATCAAGTTCAATCGCTACCGGCTCGGCATGATCAAGGCCCGCAGCTCCACCGACGTGGCACCTGCCTACTTCGACAATCCGAGTTGGGTCTATTGCGACGGGGCGCCACTGGCGGTCGGCGGGAAGCACATCACCATCGTGCTGCAACTCCCGACCCATCCCGACTCCTGGGGCATTGGGGTCCTGGAGCCTGCGGCCGCTGGCAAACTGACTGCGGCCCTCGTGACGCCTGTAGAGGTACCTCTGCACCGTGAACTTCAGGCATTGGGGAAGGACGCGGCCCTATCCGGCGACCTAAGGCGAGGTGTGATCGAACTTGCCACGGCATGCTGTGCGTTCCCTGAACTCTGACGCGGTTCTTCTCTAAACTATGTCGCCTCGGGGCGCGTCGATCAGGCTGCGGATTCCTCCTCCGGGGGGTTGGGGGTGGAGTCTTTGAGGTGGC
>DATIKQ010000114.1:0-1919 GCA_035477395.1 Longimicrobiales bacterium | reverse complement strand
GGTGGTCGTGCCCTGCATGGCCGTGAGGGTCACCAGGAACTGCTCGTTGTCCTTCGCCGAGATCGGCACCGTCAGGTCGTACTCGCTCGCTCCCGGGCTCACCACGAGCACCGTGTCCAGCACCACCACGTTGTCCGCCGCCCGCCGCACCACCATGCGGAACCGGTCCACCCGGTCGAACGCCGCGTTCAACGCATCCTGCTGGCCCGCCGTCATCGGACGCCCACCCCCGGGGCCCACAAGCGAAAACGCCGGCGCGATCACGAATGCCCCCGCACCCGCTCCCTCCGGTCCCGATGGCGCGTCCACGCACGTCGCCAGCAGCACGGTGGTGAACAGGGTGGCGAGGAGCTTCAGGGACCCACGACGGACGAACGGGGCGCGCGGCATGGCCGATTCCCGGATGGTGGGGCGGCCGAAGTCGCCCCAAAGCACGGATGGGAAGACAGGCACTACGGATGAAATATCTCCGGCGTGCGACGCATCCAGCAAGGAAACGGTGAAGGGGTGGCGGAGGATCTCTCCCCCGCCACCCCTTCAGCGCGGGTGGTTGCTGGACCTGCGGGCGTCAGCGGCGGATCGGACCCCGCGTGCCGGACGCCGCAGCGGCCGGCGATTCCTCCGCTCTCAGGGGAGAACGGAGGAACGACGGCATGGCTTCCATGCTCGACGGCGGCGGCACGGGCGTGCTCCCGGCTGCAGCCCAGCGGAGGGCGTTGTCCCACATCTTGTAGAAGTCGCCCGCCACCGAACCGTAGTACTCGTTGGCCGGGAACGCGGACACGCCCACGAGGCGCTGCCCCAGCCCCTCCTTCCGGAACCCGATGAGCGGCTTCCCGCTGGTGTAGCTCGCCACCACGGTGGTGCCCGCCTTCGCGATCCCTCCGCCACCGTAGGGGTACACGGTCATGGACGTGATGCCCTGGGTCAGCGGATGCGCGACGACGCTCGCAGGGTTCATCGCACCCGCGGCGTACTCGTTCCCCCCCGCGGCGATGAAGGGGTCGATGGACTCCAGCGCACCCCATCCGGCCGAGCCGTATCCCCCGTCCGTGCGGTCCTGCCAGTAGAACGTCCCGAACACGACGTTTCCGCCGAGGGCCACATACTGGGCGAGCGCATTCCCCACGTTGAGGGAGTTGGAGTAGATCCCGTTCTCGTAGATGAGCACCACGTCGAACGTGGCTAGGTAGCTCAGGGTCGGCGTTGACGACGCACCCAGGAACGTGTCGAACGTCACGTCGGGCATCAGCGGCGAGAGCTTGTTCTTGACGAAGGTGTTGTTGTCGGTGTGTCCGCCTCCGAGGATGAGGGCCCGGAACGTCGAGGCCATCCCGCCGTCATCGCTCGGGGTGCTGATGACGAAGCTGGCGGTTCCGGTCGGCGTGCTGGATCCGAGGGTGACGGAAGTGGAGGCAGGAGAAGCAGTCCTGCCCTGAGGCGCCACGGCCTTGACCACGTAGGTGCCGGCGATGAGGCCGGTCATGACGTAGGCTCCGTTTCCCTGGGTGCCGGCTTCGGCGACCTTCGCTCCGTCCTTCTCGGCGATGACCACGATGCCAGGGGCGGGAGCCGAACCTGCCTCGGTTTGCTGGGTGACCATGCCGGTGATCCGGGAGGTCACGGTAGCGCTGATCGCGTAGATGCGTCCGTTGAGTTCGACCCCGAACTGTGCTCCCCCGGGCGTGGATGGGTACTTCCCGCCGATCTGGCCCTTGAGCCCCACGCCGCCTGCAGCGATGTGGCCGGACATGCCCATCCACGACCCGGACTGAACGGGGATGATGTTGCCGTAGAGGTCGGAGGCGACGAGTTGGACGTCGAGGACGGAACCGACCTCGACGGAGAGGTTGTCGGGGATGGTGACGACGGACTGGATGAGCGGGGTGGCCTGGAGGGCGAGGCTCTGGGTTCCAGGG
>DATIKQ010000113.1:0-30407 GCA_035477395.1 Longimicrobiales bacterium | reverse complement strand
CCCCCCTCGCGCCCTTGGACCCCCCGCCGCACCTTGTCGGGGATAGTCCAACCCGCCGTCACCGGGGTCCGACCCCGGGAGGTGTCCATGTCCTTCCACGCCGCCCGCACGTTCGGCGTTCCGTCCGCCTTCGCCCTCGCCGCCTCGCTCCTCGCCGCGGGTGCCTCCCCCTCCTCGGGCCAGGACACGCTGCGCTTCACGCCCACCGTGGGACACCCGACGTTCGCCGTGCGCGAGCCGGTGGCCCGCGTCCGCCCGGGGATGTTCCTGGTGTCGCGCACGATGCACGGCGCCTACTACGACGCGGGGGGCGGCGCCTTCCCGGGCGAGGTGGGACCCTTCTGGGTGGAGGGCGCCGAGCCGGGCGACATGCTGGTGGTCGAGATCCTGAAGGTGAGGCCCAACCACCCGCTGGCCGCCTCCCAGATCTCCTCCGGTCTGGGTGGCCTCTCCGCCGACCCCCGCTCGCCCATGCTCAACGACCCGGTCCCGCGCAGGCGCTACGAGTGGGCACTCGACCTGGAGAAGCTGACGGGGACGATCAAGCTCCCCGACAGCCAGGTGAAGGAGATGACCATCGAGCTCAAGCCCATGCTCGGGCGGGTGGCCGTGGCGCCCCAGGGTGCCGAAGCGTTCAGCGGCATGTGGCCGGGTAACTTCGGCGGCAACATGGACGCCCCCGAGGTGCGGGAGGGCACCACCGTGTACCTCCCCGTCTTCCACGAGGGCGCCTACTTCTACTTCGGCGACGGCCACGCCGCCCAGGGGCACGGCGAGCTCAACGGGAGCGGCCTGGAGACGTCCATGGACGTGGCGTTCAAGATCGGCCTGGTGAAGGGCAAGCGCATCGACTGGCCGCGCCTCGAGGACGCGGACTACATCATGGTGGCGGGGAGCGCCCGGCCCCTCATCGACGCACTGCGCATCGCGCACATCGACCTGGTGAAGTGGCTGGAGACGGAGTACGGCTTCAACCGCTGGGACGCATACGAGCTCCTCGGCCAGGTCGCCGAGATGACCGTGGCCAACGTGGTGGACCCCAACTACACGGTGGTGGCCAAGTTCCCGAAGAAGTACCTGCCGCCGAAGGTGGCTCGCTGAGGTGGCGGCAGGCGATCGCTTCGACGACCCGAGGGTCTTCCCGGGCCAGGCCGCGTTCCGGACCTGGCTCGGGAAGCATCACGCCCGCGCCCCGGAGCTCTGGGTGGGCTTCTACAACAAGGCCTCCGGCAAGCGCGCGATGACCTACCCGGAAGCCGTGGACGAGGCGCTGTGCTGGGGGTGGATCGACGGCGTGAAGAAGAAGGTGGACGCCGAGCGCTACACGAACCGATTCACGCCGCGGAAGGCCGTGAGCAAGTGGAGCGACGTGAACCTGCGCCGCTACGCCGAGCTCGACGCAGCGGGCCGCGTTGCCGATCCGGGCCGGGAGGCCTTCGCGCGCTTCGACCCGTCGAAGCACCGCGCGTACTCCTTCGAGGCACGCCCCGACGCGTTCCCACCGGAGCTGGAGCGGGAGTTCCGCCGGCATCGCGATGCCTGGGCGTTCTTCGCCGCCCAGCCGCCGGGCTACCGCCGCATCGCCATCCACTGGGTGAGCAGCGCGAAGCGCGAGGAGACCCGGCTGCGCCGCTTGGCGCAGCTGGTGGAGGTGTCAGCGGCGGGGGAGCGGGTGCTGCAGCTCGGAGGCGGGCCCGCGGGGCCAGGACCGGCATAGCGCGAAGTCCATGCACCGGCCCTCTGCACGGGCCCTCCCTTGCGCGTCCTGCGGGCCCGCCGTAGACCCAACCCAGGCCACCCGGTTCGCGGCCGCCTCCATCCAAGCAGGGAGCCACCATGTTCCGCAGGACCCATGCGCTCCAGCGCCTCGCCTGGGCGCTCGCCGTCGCCGTCCTGGCGACGCCCGCCCTCGCCCAGGCCCAGCAGCGCATCGACGAGGAGTACACCCGCCTCATCAAGCAGCACCTCCAGGACCCGCGCATCACCACCGAGCTGGTGGACCACCTGCCCGCGTCCGAGACGGTGCCCACGCCGCTCAAGTTCCACGGCCGCATCGTCGGCACCCCCGGCGAGCTCACCTACGCCGCGGACATCCACCGCTACCTGAGGGCCATCGACGCCGCGTCGCCGAGAGCCACCGTGTGGTCCCTGGGCACGAGTGAGGAAGGCCGGGAGATGATCGTCATGGCCATCGCCGACGAGGCGACCATCGCGAACATCGACGCCTACAAGGGCTACCTGGATGAGCTCACCGATCCGCGCGTCACCTCCGAGGAGCGTGCCCGCGCCCTCATCGGCGGGGTGGCCAAGCCCATCTACTGGGTCACCGCGGGGATGCACTCCGGCGAGACCGGCGGCCCCGAGATGTTGCAGGAGATGGCGTACCGCCTGGTGGTGGAGGAGACGGACTTCATCCGCTCCATCCGCGACAACATGATCACGCTCATCACGCCGGTCATCGAGGTGGACGGGCGCGAGAAGCACGTGGACACGTACTACTTCAACAAGGACCGGCCCGCCGGCGAGACGCGTCTCCCGCTCATGTTCTGGGGCCGCTACGTGGCCCACGACAACAACCGCGACGCCATGGGCCAGCTCCTCAAGCTGACCCGGAACATCAACCGCGGCGCGCTGGAGTGGCGCCCCACGGTCATCCACGACCTCCACGAGGCGGCCACCTACCTCTACGTCTCCACCGGGACGGGCCCGTACAACGAGGCCATCGACGCCATCACCGTGGGCGAATGGTGGACGCTGGCCGAGAACGACGTCATCGAGATGACCAAGCGCGGCGTGCCCGGCGTATGGACGTTCAACTTCTTCGACGGGTGGACGCCCAACTACATGTTCACCATCGCGCACACGCACAATGCCATCGGGCGCTTCTACGAGGTAGCCAGCTACGGGCCGGACCTCCGGACTCAGACGGCGGGCGCCACCACCACCAGCCGGGAGTGGTACCGGCCCAACCCGCCCCTGGCGGAGATCGCCTGGGGCCCACGCAACAACACCAACATCCAGCAGTCCGCGGTCCTCTTCACGCTCAAGTACACCGCCGACCACGCCGGGTGGTTCCTGGAGAACTACTGGCTGAAGGGGAAGCGGTCGGTGCAGAAGGGGAAGGACGGCCCGGTGAACGCGTGGGTCGTCCCCGCCGCCCAGCGGCGCAAGGCCGACGCCGCTCAGATGGTCAACGACCTCATGGCCCAGGGGCTGGAGTTCCACCGCGCCGACAAGGCGTTCCAAGCGGGCGGCGTGCAGGTGCAGCCCGGCGACTACGTGGTGCGCGCGGACCAGCCGTTCCGCACCATGGCCGACATGTACTTCTCCCTTCAGGCCTTCAGCCTGGCGAACCCCCGCCCGTACGACGACACCGGGTGGACCTTCCAGCTCATGCGGAACCTGGACCTCTTCCAGGTCGGTGACCCCAAGGTGCTGGAGCAGCCCATGACGCCCATCACCGCGCCGGTGACGGCCGCAGGCGGCGTCACCGGGAAGGGCGCGGTCCTGGTGGTGGACCACACCACGGACAACGCGCTGGTCACCTTCCGGTTCCGTCACTCGGGCCTCCGCATGCTGGCCGCCGAGAGCGACTTCCAGCTGGCGGGGCGCCAGTTCCGCGCCGGCGCGTTCATCATCCCCGAGGGGGACCGGGCCGCGCTCGAGGCCAGCCTCGGCGAGCTGGGCCTGTCGGCGTGGGCCACGGACAAGGCGCCGGAGGTGAGCACCCACGAGCTGGACGTGCCGCGCGTCGGCTACATCCACGCCTGGCAGCGCACGCAGGACGAGGGATGGGTGCGCGCCGCTCTGGACGTCTACGGCGTCCCGTACACCTATTTCGGCGACATCGAGCTGCGGAAGGGTGGACTGCGCGCGAAGTACGACGTCCTCGTCTTCCCCCACGTCGGCGGCGACGTGCAGTCCCAGATCAGCGGCATCGCGAGGACGGGACAGCTCCCGCTCCCGTACCGCAAGACGGAGAAGACGCCCAACCTGGGCGTCCTCGATCAGGCCGACGACATCCGTGGCGGGATGGGCTTCGAGGGGCTGGTGGAGCTCGCGAAGTTCGTCCAGCAGGGGGGAACCCTCATCGTGGAGGGCTCCACCGCGGCCATCCTCCCGTCCTACGGGCTGACGCCGGGCCTCTCCGTGGAGGTTCAGGCCGCCCTCGTCGCCCCGGGCTCGGTGCACCGGGGCATCATCGCCGACAAGGCGAGCCCCTTGGTCTACGGGTTCGCCGGGGATCAGGTCCCGGTGTTCTTCCGGAACGACGTCGTGCTGGCCACACGGGCCGGCGGCGTCACCGTCGCGCCGGCCGCGGCCGGCGCGGCCACGCCGTGGGCGAACCTGACGCCGATGGCCACGCCGCCCCGCCTGTCGCCCTGGAAGACGGACAGCGCCCAGGCATCGGCGCGTGGGGGCCCACCCGCCGCGGGGGCGAGCGAGTTCGGCGGGTTCGGGGGCGGTGTGCCCAGCACGTCGCGGGTGGTCCTGGCCTTCCCGGCGCGTGCCGACCAGATGCTCCTGTCCGGCGCGCTGGGTAACGGGGAGGCACTCCAGGGCAAGCCCCAGCTCGTGGACACCAAGGTCGGCGACGGACACGTGGTGAGCTTCGCCATCCGTCCCTTCTGGCGGTGGCAGACCCAGGGCACCTACTTCCTGGGCTTCAACGCCATCCTGAACTGGAACGACCTGGACGCGGGCAAGCCGGCCGCGGTGGGGAGCGGTCCGGCCCAGCCGCGTTAGCTGGGCTCGGGCGGGGGTGGCGACACTCGCCACCCCCGCCCACCTTCCCGCCATGACGATCCCGCCCCGGGCCGCGTGCCCGTTCTGCGCGCTCCGGCTCCAGGGCTCCCCCAGCCAGTGCCCCCGGTGCGGCGCCCTGCTCGGGGCTGCGGCGGACGACCTCAAGCGCTTCGGGGAGCGCGGGCGCGAGCTCCTGCAAACGCGGCGGGCGCTCTCCGACACCCTCTTCCTGGCCGGGCTCCTTCTCGGCGGCCCCCTCATCACCGTGGGGGACCACTTCCGACTCGGGAGCTTCGTGGTCCTGGCGGCGAGTGCCGCGGCCTTGCTGCGCCGCCGCACCTCGTGGTCCCTCCCCGGCGTCGTGGCCATCGGATCCCTGGCGGCCCTGGTGCTGGCCGCGCTGGTGGTGGAGCCGGCGCACCACGCCGTGGACGAGAGCCGGGCCGGCGAAGACGCGCGCCGCGCGTTCGTGGACGCCCTGGACCAAGCGGACGACGACGCCTCCGTGGAGGAGCGCGGCGTCGGCGCGCTCGTAGTCTGGTTCGTCGTGCCCGATGGGCAGGCCGGGGAGTGCGGGGACTACCCGCCTACCGAGGTCCGTGCCCACCTGGCCGACCTGGGCTTCCGCCGGGTGGTGGTCATGGACCGGAGCCCGGCCGGGGGGCTCTGCTCGTTCGTGCCCTGAGACGGCGCGCTCCGTACCCCTGATCGAGCGGGGCCGCGCCGATGGCGCGGCCCCGCGGTTTCATGCAAGCGGGCAGGTTGAACCCGCTGCCGTCCTTCGCGCTCTAGCGCGTCCGCACCGGCACCGGGTGGTTCGGATCCTCGTACGGGCGCAGGTGCTCCTCGAGGAACGCCCACGTGCGGTTCCAGGAGTCGCGCTGGGCGGGCGAGTCCACGCGCTCCAGCGTCTGCGAGTCCACGCGCCGGCTGAACGCGTGGCCGATGCTGCTCCCCCATGGATCCGGGTCCACGTAGATCTTCGTCTCCGAGAGCGTGGGCTTCACGTCCCGGAGCTTGTAGACCAGCATGGAGGCTTCCTCGAAGTCCACGTCCTCGTCGTTGGTGGCGATGTGGACCAGGATGGGGACGTTGATCTTCTCGACCTGGTAGTACGGCGAGCGCTCCACGTAGATCTCCCTCTTCTCGAAGGGAAGGCCCTGGATGCGCTGCTGCGTGGAGAAGCTCCGCTGGTAGCCGGGGCCCTTCCACGACAGCCGCTGGAAGAGGTTGGTCACCGGAACGTTGGCCGCGCCGGCCTTGAACGGGTGATTCTCACGGGTGATGGACAGGATGGTGATATAGCCACCGTGGCTCCACCCCATCATCCCGACCCGGGCCGGGTCCACGTGGGGGAGGTTCTGCGTCATGTAGTCGTACGCCGTCATGACGTCGTCCACCTCGTAGCCGCCGTAGTCGATGGCATTGTGGTGGTCCTTACCGTAGCCGGTGCTTCCGCGGTACTCGGGGCAGATGACGACATAACCCCGCTCCACGGCCTCGCGCACGAAGGGCCACATGCCGGTGCCCCAGTTGCCGTGCACGCCGCCGTGGACCCAGATCATGGCCGCGTGTCCCTTGGCGCCGCGCTTCTGCAGCGGCTGGAACAGGTACGCGGGGATGTCCATGTCCCCGATGCGGCTGCGGTACGTGATCTTCTTGTAGTCCACCACGCCCTTGGTGACGGCGGCGTAGATGGAGTCGATGCGGGCCTTGCCCGCCATGTCCGCGGCGTAGTCGGTGACCGGGTGGTCCTCCCACTTGTTGCTCACGTACAGGAGGTCCACGCGGGCCGGGTCCTTCGCGATGACCTGCTCGGGACGCTGGCGTTGGGGCGGCTGCTGGGCCTGGACGCCGACGTTCATGAGCAAAGCCAGAGACAGCGCGCCGAGGGCGCCGAGGCCCCACGACTTGATTCGGGATGTGATCATATCGGGATTCCTTCTGTGGAACGGGTGGATGAGTGCACGATCCCGGCCCGCTCCCCTCCTGTCAATGGCCGGGCCGCCGGAACGCGGGCCCGGGTTGCCCCCGCTGGGTCTCCGCGGCCTTGCACGCCCCGCCCGGTGCGGCCACGTTGGCCCGCCATGAGACGCCTTGCCCTCGTGCTCGCTCTGGCAGCATGCGCCACGCCGCCGCCCCCGGGAGAGGCCCCCGATGCGGCGGCGACCGTCGCGGCGTCCGGCGGGTTGGCGCTCCCGGCGGCGGCCGCGGACCCCGATCCCTTCGCGGCCGTGGTGGCCGATTTCGCGGAGCGCGCCGACACCCTCTCCCTCCTGGAGCGGGACGGGTCCCTCCGGCTCCTGCGCTGGCAGGGCGCCGAGTTCGTCCTCGAGCGCGTCTCCGACACCCTCTTCCTCGCGGGAAACGGGGACACGGTCCGACTGGCGCGCCGGCCGCGCGGCACCGGAGCGGCAGATTCCCTCGTGTGGCGTGGAAGGTCGTTCGCGCGGCTGGCCTGGGCGCCGACGGATGGCGCCGTCTTCCGCATCGAGCCCCTGCGCCCCCCGGAGGAGCTCCTCGCGGAGGCCCTGGCCGCGTCGCCGCCCCCGGAGGAGGGGGAATTCCTGGATGCCGACCTGGTGGAGCTCGTGGCCCTGGACTCGACCATCCACCTGGATGTGCGCTACGCCACCGCGGACAACTTCATGGGGGAGGTCTTCTACTCCCAGGCGCGCGCGTTCCTCCAGCGGCCGGCCGCGGAGGCGCTGGTGCGCGCCCATCGGTGGCTCGCCGAGCGGGGGTACGGGCTCCTGATCCACGACGGGTACCGCCCCTGGTACGTGACGAAGATGTTCTGGGACGCCACCCCCACCCACCTGCGGGAGTTCGTCGCCGACCCGACACGCGGCTCGCGCCACAACCGGGGGTGCGCCGTGGACCTCACCCTCTTCGAGGTGGCCACCGGTCGGGCCGTGGAGATGCCCAGCGGATACGACGAGTTCTCCCCGCGGGCGTACGCCGACTACCCGGGCGGCACGTCGCGCCGGCGCGCGCACCGCGCCCTGCTGCGCCAGGCCATGGAGGCGCAGGGGTTCACGGCCAACCCCAGCGAGTGGTGGCACTTCGACTACGGGGACTGGCGGAGCTACCGGCTGGCGAACGAGCGCTTCGAGCAGCTGGGAGCAGGCCCGGGGGCGTGAGGCGGTGAGCGGAGGCGCACCCAGGCCGGAGGGACCCGGGCGACGGCCCTCTTCTTCCCTCAGTCGCTCCGCGGGTGGACATTGGGGAACCCCCTGGAAACCGGCCCCGACCCGCACGAGCCCATGACCCGGCCCCCACGCACCGCCGCGCTCCTCCGCACCGCCGCCCTCCTCCTGCTGGGCGCGGCCATCCCCTCCCCATCTCGAGCCCAGGACACGTCCCTCCTCACCGTGGAGCGCATCTACGCTTCACGGGAGTTCGGCTCGGACTTCTTCGGGCCCGCCCGCTGGCTCGCCGACGGCTCGGGGTACACCACCGTGGAGGTCTCCAGGGCGGCGCGGGGGCTCGACATCCTGAAGTACGACCCGGCCACCGGGAGCCGTGAGCTCCTCGTGCCTGCCTCGCGCCTCGTCCCCAGAGGGAGCAGCATGCCCCTCATCCCCGAGGACTACGCCTGGTCCGACGACGGCACCAAGCTCCTCGTATTCACCAACACGGTCCGGGTGTGGCGCACCAACACCAAGGGCGACTACTGGGTGCTGGACCTGGCCACCGGCGCCGTGAAGAAGATCGGGACCGATTTCCCCGAGTCCACCCTCATGTTCGCCAAGCTCTCCCCTGCGGCGGACCGGGTGGCGTACGTGCAGGCCAACGACATCTACGTGGAGAACCTCGCCGACGGGCACGTCACCCGCCTCACTGAGGGGGGATCGCCGACGCTCATCAACGGCACGTTCGACTGGGCGTACGAGGAGGAGTTCTCCCTCCAGGACGGGTTCCGGTGGAGTCCCGACGGCAAGCAGATCGCATACTGGCAGCTCGACGCCTCCGGCGTGCGGGAGTTCGTGCTCACCAACTACACCGACTCCCTCTACCCCCAGTTCACGCGCATCCCCTATCCCAAGGTGGGCGAAGTGCTCTCCGCGGCGCGCCTCGGGGTGGTGAGCGCCGCGGGCGGGGAGACGCTCTGGATGGACGTGCCCGGCGATCCCCGGAACAACTACATCGCCCGCATGGACTGGGCCGACGGCTCGGAGGAGGTGCTCCTGCAGCATATCAACCGCCGCCAGAGCGAGAATGCCGTCATGCTGGCCGACGCCCGCACGGGCAAGGTGCGCACCGTGTTCACCGACCGGGACGACGCCTGGGTGGAGACGGTGGACGATCTTCTCTGGTTGGACGGCGGGAAGAGCTTCACCTGGGTGAGCGAGAAGGACGGGTGGCGCCACGTGTACGCGATCTCCCGCTCGGACGGCGCCGAGCGGCTGCTGACGCCCTGGCCGATGGACGTCATGGAGGTGAGCCTCATCGACGACGAGGGCGGCTGGCTCTACTTCATCGCGTCCCCGGAGAACGCGGCCCGGCGCTACCTGTACCGGAGCCGGCTGGACGGATCGGGGAAGCCGGAGCGACTGACGCCCACCTCGTCCGAGGGGTGGAACGGATACGACGTCTCCCCCGACGGCGCCTGGGCCTTCCACTCCCACTCCCGCTTCGACCTTCCCACCACCTGGACGCTGGTGCGCCTGCCGGGCCACGAAGCCGTGCGCGTCATGGCGGACAACGCCGAGCTGAAGGAGAAGGTGGGCGAGCTCGCCAGAGGGGAGCTGGAGTTCTTCCGCCTGGAGCGCGCGGACGGCCCACCCCTGGACGGCTGGATGATGAAGCCCCCCGGGTTCGATCCGTCGAAGAAGTACCCGGTGCTCTTCCACGTGTACGGTGAGCCCGCCTCGCAGACCGTGGTGGACCGCTGGGGCGGGAGCACGTACCTCTGGCACCTCATGCTGACCCAGAAGGGGTACATCGTGGCGAGCGTGGACAACCGGGGCTCCCCCGCTCCGCGGGGACGCGAGTGGCGGAAGTCGGTCTTCGGCGCCATCGGCGTGCTCGCCTCGCAGGACCAGGCCGCCGCCAACCGGGAGCTGAGGAAGCGCCCGTACGTGGACGGCGACCGCATCGGGATCTGGGGGTGGAGCGGCGGCGGCTCCATGACGCTGAACATGATGTTCCGCCACCCCGACCTCTACGCCACAGGCATGAGCGTTGCACCCGTGCCGGATCAACTCCTCTACGACGCCATCTACCAGGAGCGGTACTCGGGCGTGCTCCCCGACTTCGCCGAGGGGTATCGTAAGGGTTCGCCCATCACCTGGGCCGAGGGGCTCCGCGGCAACCTCCTCCTCGTCCACGGCACCGGCGACGACAACGTCCACTACCAGGGCTCGGAGCGCCTCATCAACCGCTTGGTGGCGCTCAACAAGCAGTTCACGATGTTCGCGTACCCCAACCGCTCCCACGGCATCTTCGAGGGCGAGGGGACCACGCTGCACCTGCGCACGCTCCTCACCGAGTTTCTGACGTCGCACCTGCCGCCCGGGGGGCGCTGACGTGGGTCCGGCCCGCCGGTGGCTCGCGCATTGGGCGTTCCACGTCCACCTGTGGCTGGGCGTCACGGCGGGAGCGCTGCTCCTCATCGTCTCGGTCACCGGCGTGCTGCTCAACCACAAGCGCGGGCTCGGCCTCATGCCCGAGGTGGACCACGCCCCCACCGCTCCCTTCGCCGGCGCGCTCCCGCTCCACACCCTCGCCGACGCGGCGGCAGCGAGCGCCGGCCACGACGTTGCCTCCGCCGGAGTGGACCGGATGGACGTGCGCCCCGACGACGGGCTCGTGAAAGTCCGCTTCCGGGACCGGCGGGTCACCGAGGTCACCGTGGACCTGGCCACCGGCCGCATCCTCGACGTGGGCGAGCGCAAGGATGTGTTCCTGGAGAAGCTCCACTCGGGGGAGATCTTCGGTGGACGCTGGGTGCTCCTCTCCGACCTGGCCGCGGCGGCCGCCATGCTCCTGGTGGGGAGCGGGCTGGTGCTCTGGCTCGTCCCGAGGGCCAAGCTGTGAGCGCCGCGCACGTCGTTCTGCTGGCGGGCGTCTTCGCCCCGCCCCTCGTTCTGCTCACGATGGGGCACGCCTACCGGCACCGCTCCCCCCGGGCTCGCGGGGCGTTCTGGGGAGGCGTGGTCGGGTACGGCGCCGGGCTCGTCATCGCGGCGGCGGCCATGCTCGTGCCGGCAGTGGATTGGACCGACGGATCCCCCCTCCGGGCGGTCGTGGTGCACGCGGGCCCCCTGGCCGGGTGCACGGTGGGCCAGGCCCTGGGATGGGCGCTGGCCGCGGCGCGTCGGGAAAATTCCCATCCCTGAATCCGGATTAGCCCCGATGTAGGGAGCGCGGCGGCGATCCAGATTCAGGGCATGAAGCCGCTCCCCATGCTCCAGGCCGGCGGGTCCCCTGCAGCCGCGGCCGCAGCCCGCACCCGGATGCCCGGCCGGCCGGGGAGGCTCCTCCCATGGATCGCCGGCCGCACGGGGCGCAAGGCCGACCGCGCGTTCCGCGTCCGTATCCTGGTGCAGATCGCCTTCGCCCTCACCTGCGTGCTCCTCGGCATCCAGTTCGCCCGCTGGGTGGGCGCCGCCCGCGCCGGTGAGCTTCCCCTGCCGGCGCGCCCGACGGGCGTGGAGGGGTTCCTCCCCATCAGCGGGCTCATGGGCGCGCTGGACTGGTTCTACCAGGGCACGCTCAACGTCATCCACCCGGCAGCCACCGTGCTGGTGCTGACGGCCCTGGCCATGGCGTTCCTGCTCCGGAAGTCGTTCTGCTCCTGGGTCTGCCCGGTGGGCTTCCTGTCCGAGCTCCTGGCCCGCTTCGGCCGCTGGTCCTTCGGGCGCAACTTCCGCCCCTGGAAGTGGCTGGACATCCCGCTGCGGAGCCTCAAGTGGCTCCTCATGATCTTCTTCGTGGGGTCGGTCCTGGCGATGAGCAGCCAGGCGCTGACCGGGTTCATCGAGTCGCCCTACAACCGGGTGGCCGAGGTGAAGATGGGGCTCTTCTTCGCCGACCTGGGCAGGACAGGCACGCTCGTCATCGGGTCCCTGATGGTGGGCTCGGTCTTCATCGAGGGGCTCTGGTGCCGCTACCTGTGCCCGTACGGCGCGCTCCTCGGCGTCGTGTCCTGGTTCTCGCCCACGCGCATCCGGCGCAACGCCGACGCATGCATCTCGTGCGGCCTTTGCGATCAGGCGTGCCCCGCCCGCCTCCCCGTGTCGTCCAAGGCGAGCATCCTGAGCTCCGAGTGCACCGGGTGCCTGGACTGCGTGGCGGTGTGCCCGAAGAAGGAGGCGCTGGGCGTCTTCGTGGGCAGGAAGCGGATCTCCCACCTGGCGTACGCCGCCGGCGTCGCGGGACTCTTCCTGGCGGGCTACGTCGGGGCGCGTGCCGCCGGGGTCTGGGAGAACGCCATCCCCGAGTCCGAGTACGTGGAGCGGATCCAGGACATCGAGTCCAGCCAGTACGGGCATCCGGGCTGAGCGGGGCGCCGGCCCCCCCCGCGCCGCGCCCCCCTCCCTCAGGATTCGCCGGGGATCATCCGGGGAGCAGGCCGGGGGCGCAGGCGGATCGGCAGGTGCCGCAGGTGCGTCTCGAGGATCCTGCGCGCCGTGAGTTCGCCGTCGATGATGCTCGCCAGCTCCTCCTCCTGCCTCCACACCCACTCCAGGCTGTTCACTTCCAGGTCCAGCATCCGCCGCTCCGCGCGCTCACTGAGCGCGATCTCGAGCGCCAGGGTGCCCAGCGACCCCATGCGCCAGAGCGTCTGGCGCCTCCTCGTGGCATCCCGCGCGAACGCTCCGGCCGAGCCGGCATCCTCGATGGCCCAGGCCGCGTCGGCGATCCTCCTCTCCGAGGCGCCCTCGATGTTCTGGTAGGCGAGGATGCGCCGGAGCGCGTTCTCCGCCACGTCACCGTGCAGCTCGTAGACCTTCTCCGGCGTCCAGGGATCGCACCGCTGGCAGGGGACCCCCACGCCCAAGCGCCCGCCCTCTCCAGCGAGCGGATAGACCCACCAGGACAGCTCGTAGCGCAGAGCCCTGAGCGCGCTGCGGCAGAAGGGGCATGTCTCGCGCCCGTGCCAGGCCGCCCATCCGAACCGCCGCCACCGCAAGACGTCCGCCACCGGCGTGTCGGACCAATGGACCGGGAGTTCGGCGTCCACAACCCCCAGCGCGTCTCCGACGAGCGCGATCGCGCCGAACGTGGCGGCGGTGACCTTCGAGCGGGGGCTCTCGAACGAGGCGCGTCGCCGGCGCAGCTCCCTGCCGTAGCGCCACCAGGCCTGCTCGGCGAGCGCCGACGGGCCCACCCGCACGAGCGTCAGGGGCCCGGCCTGCAACAGCGAGATGTTGGCGGTATGAGCCACCCGGCGCCCGTAGTCCCGGGCCAGGCGCTCCAACTCGTACAGGGCGGCGTCGCGGTCCTCCATCGGGACGAGGTTCCACCGGTGGCAGGATTCGCAGATCGCCCAGAGCCGCCCGTCCACGGGGTCGAAGGCGATGCGCCGCCCCCAAGACATGTGGCCGAGCTGGCCGTTCTCGGGAAACGGCTTCCAGCAGAACAGGCAGCGGGAGAACACGTGCGCCCTCAATGGCCCGGCGGGTAAGCCGCGATGCACTCGATCTCCACCCTGGCGCCCAGGGCGAGCCCGCTCCCCGCCAGCGCCGAGCGGGCCGGCGGATCCATCCCCTCGAAGTAGGTGGCGTACACCGCGTTCATGGCCGCGTAGTCGGCGATGTCGGCAAGGAATACGGTGCACTTCACCAGGTCACCCAGCCCCAGCCCCGCGGCCGTGAGCACCGACTCGATGTTCGCGAAGGCCTGCCGGGTCTGGGCCTCCACACCCCCCTCCACCAGCGTGGGAGGGGTCACTCCCGGGAGGGCTCCGATCTGACCGGACATCCACAGCACGTCGCCGTTCCGGATGGCGGTGGAGAACACCGGGAGCCGGGCGAGGCCTTCGGGCTGAACCACGTCCCGGTGGTGCGCCGGCGGCGGCTCGGCGGCAGGCTCCGCCGAGCAGGAGGCGAGAGCGATCAGGGCGGCGGCAGGGACGATCCCCCGCCACGGGTCGAAGCGAGGCTTCATGGGGCGCTCCGCGTTGCTGGAGGTCGGGGGCTGACGCGCTACTGCCGCCGCGCCGCCGTGTCTTCCCGGGGCCGCTCCAGGAGCCGCTCGGTGAAGTCCTGCCGCTCGGCGAGCTGCGCCACGTCGTCGCGCAGCGACTCCACGGCCCGGAGCAAGGCCTCCATCTTCTCCGGGTCGCCGATACGCCCCTTCGAGGACATGCGGTACTCGAGGAACTGTCCGAGTCGGCGGCTGACGGGGAACAGGAGGATGAATCCCCCGGTCATGGCCGTCAGGACGATGACGAAGATCATGCCGGCGATCATCTCGGGATCCATCGACCTCTCCTTTCCGGGCGTGGACGGCCCCCCTCCGTGTTGGCGCCGAAGGGGGCCTGGTGTGAACAACGTCCTTGTCACCAGCACCTAGCTCTCCCGACGCTCACGACGCAGGAGAGGTTTCGCTCCGGGCCGAGGTGCCGCCTTCAGCCCGACCGGCGCCGCCTCCGCCACGCCCAGGCGTAGACCGCCACGTTGAACGCGACCGCCGCCAGCCCAAGCACCACCTGCACGGGTCGGGTCAGGCCAGGCGGATAGAGCGCAAGCTGCACGTAGTGCTCCAGGAACCCACCGCCGTACCCCACCTCCCCCGCACCGCGCCGCAGCGACACCTCGAGCGGCGTGAGGGGGCAGATCCACCCGGCGATGACCACCCACGATCCCCAGAGAGCGCACGGCACGTGAACCCACGCGGCGCGGGGCCAGCGCAGCGTCAGCAGGCCCCCCAGCACCACGAACCCCACGAACGCGGCGTGGAAGGCGAGAACGAGGTCGGCGAGGAGGGAGAGGATCACCGGAGCGGACCGGGAGCGCCCGGCACCGTGTCGGCAGGCACCGTGTCGGCAGACACCGTGTCGGGCACGACGACCGGGTCCGGCTCCACGCCCTCCGTGGGTGCCAGCTCGCCCGGGGGCGGCGCATCGATCGTCGGCACCGGCACCTCATCGGGCTCGGCGGGGATCTCCACGCTCCGCCCCGCAAGCCGCCCCAGGATGAGGTCCCTCCGCCAGGCCATCCGCCCGGGACGCGTCCTCGGGTTGGAGGTGAGCGGGTGGGGGAGCGTGGCGGCCAACGACGCCGCCTGGAACCGGGTCAGGCGCTGGGCCGGCACGTCGAAGTAAGCCCGTGCCGCCGCGCCCACGCCGAAGATCCCCGGGCCGAGCTCAGCCGTGTTGAGGTAGATTTCGAGGATGCGGTCCTTCCCCACGAGGCGCTCCAGGCGGACCGACACCACGACCTCGCCGGCCTTCCTCACCAGCGAACGGTCCGGGGTGAAGTAGAGGTTCTTCGCGAGCTGCTGGGTGAGCGTGCTCCGCCCCTTGATCTCCGAGCGGTGCGCCCAGTAGTAGCGCGCGGCACCCCTGAGCGCGGCGCGGTCCTCGGAGCTCCGCCATGAGAAGCCCTCCCCGCCGGACCACTCCACCTCCTCGGCCAGCGCCTTCCAATCCACCCCGCGGTGCTCGCGGAACCGGTCGTCCTCGGAGACCAGCACAGCGCGGACCAGGTCGTCCGGCAGCTCCTCCAGCGGCACCCAGTCCTGCACCAGGGTGAACTCCTCGCCCGCCCGGGCCGCTTCCCGCTCCCGGTGAAGCATGAACGCGGTGGCCGGCGGATCCACCCAGCGCAGCAGCCACGGCCAGGGGAGGCCCGCCAGGGCGACCACGGGCAATGAGACCAGGAAGAGAACGGGCGCCAGCACCCAGCGGCGGAGGAAGCGCATCATGCCCGAATGCTACGCACGAAAGCCGCGCATGCAAAGCGCCACTAGTGCATCTCCCATCTGATGTACGGCTCTTTCAGATCGACCATCGCGTTGACGATGAGCTCGACCAGGCCGCCATACGTGATGCCGCTCTTCTCCAGCGCTCCCCAGTATCGGAGCATGTCCCGGATCTGCCCCTTGCAGTTCGAACACGGCGCACACACGTACTTCTTCACCTCGGGACCCGGCTGATCCGCGAAGGCGTCCAGGATCTGCCGGAACTTCATCCGCCCGGCTACGTTGATCCGCCAGTCGGCGAAGTTGTTGCCTGACATGACGGCGAAGCCGCTCCCTCCGCCGCAGCAGTAGTTGTCCACGCCATGCGGCGTCATCTCCCGGAACTGCGGACACAAGTACCGCAGAATGCGCCGCTGCGGCTCCACGATCCCCAGATTCCGCACGATGTTGCAGGGGTCGTGCAGCGTCACGGGGAAGTCGTTCTTCGATGGATCGAACTCGATCTTGCCGCTGAACACGATCTCCTCCAGGAGCGGCAGGAAGCTCTCGCGTCGCACGTCCCGCAGCTCGCCGGCCAGGATCCGGTCACCCACGGTCATGAGCGCTTTGTGCTGGTGACCGCACTCCCCCATGACGATCTTCTTGACCCCCAGCTGCTTGGCGGTGGTCACGTGCTTGAGCGCGATACGCGCAAACTGCACGTCGTCGTAGAAGAGCCCGTAGTTCACTCCGTCGTACTCGCCCCCCTCCGACGCCAAGGTCCAATCGATCCCCGCGGCGTTCAGGAGGATCGCGAATCCGCCCGGGTTTTCTGGCCACGACAGGATCTCGCCCGCATTGTGGATCAGGAGGACGTCGGCGCCCTCCTTGTCCCAGGGCGTGTGGATCTCGATGCCGGTCTCCTCCGTGAAATCGTCGTCGATGAACTCGACGTTGTCCTTCACGATGGCAGGGGTCATTCCGGTCGATGAGCCCACAGCCAGCTGGAGCACCGTCCCCTTCTCATGGAGCTCCCGCGGTGCCCATCCCAACTCCTGACTGAACACCTTCCGCAGCTCGTGCGCGATCAGCCCGTTGTCCACGCCGATGGGACACACCTGCGCGCACCGACGGCACAGGTTGCAGCGATATGCGAGCTCGTAGAGGCGGGACACCGTGGGCCAGTTCAGGTCCACATCCGCGCCGGTGAGCGGCCCGAGCAGACGGCCACCGGGCTTCACGTACCGCTTCACCAGCCGGCGCCATACCTCGGAACGGTACGTCGGACGGTAGATCTCGTTGTCGCCGCTCGCCTTGAAGATGTGGCATGACTCGCTGCACGTCTGGCATCCGACGCAGTACTCCAGAGCCAGCGTGAGCGGCTGGAGGAACGTCCAGTTGTTCTCCCGCGTGAGCAGCTTGTGCAGTCCCTCCAGGAAGCGGTCCACCAGCTGCCGCTCCTCCTCCTCGGTCGCGGGCCTGGGAAGGCTGAGCGCCACGACGCCGTCGAGGTTACAGACCGTGCTTTCGAGGGCCGCCGGCTTGATCGGCTTCCACGCCGGCTGAGCGTCCGGCCTGTCGTAAGGCGGCGGCAGGGGAGGGAGGTCCGCCGGCAGCACCGGCGACAGGATCTCGTGCGGACGCTCACCGATGTCCTTCACACGTAGGGGGGCTCTCATCTGGGTGTCTCCCCCGACGCGATGTCCACCCAGTTCTTCGTTCCGTCGGCGCCCACGTGGGGCGCGGCCCAGGTCACCGGCTGCTGGAGCAGGGACTGGACATCCCGCTCCATCGAGCTGCCGGCTTCCATGGGCCGGTCGTCCCACCGGACCTGGTGGTAGGTGAAGTACTTGGCTACGGGGTGCATCATCTGGCTGAACGGAACGTAGGCCAGGAAGATGAGGCTCACACCGACATGGGCGGCCACAGGGCCCGGCATGGCCGGGACAGGACGGACCGTCAGGAGCGCCGCTGCATAGCCTATCGTGTGCTGAATGAAGCCTTCCACGGTAAGGAGGGCGCTCAGCCCGGTCGCGAAGACCGCCAGGAGAAGCACGAGGTTGAAGAAGGCTACGGGCGTGGTCATGATCCGTAGCTTCGGATCCAGGATGCGGCTACCGAGCAGGCCCAGCGCTCCCACCGCACCCAGCGCGTACGCGGCGCCGGCCAGCCAGGGAACCACCGTTCGCATCACACCCCAACCCGGGCCGGGCACTCCCAGCACGGCGCAAGCCGCGCTCAAGACGATCACCCCGGCCGCGGTGGCCAGGACATACAATCCGAGATGGAACGGGTACGAGGACCACCACAGCATCGGGTTATGCTCTCGGAGCGCCTTCAGGAAGACGACCTCCTTGAGCATGTAGACCAGCTCGGCCACCGTGGACTCCTCCCTCGGCTTCCGCCACCACTCGAACTCCTCGAGGTACGAGCCACCATAGCGGCCCCGGCCCTTCTCCTTGGGCACGGGCGCGAGCTCCCAGCGCAGGTGGAGGGGAAGCCTCGCGATCCGCACGGATCGCAGCGCAGCCGCCACGACGAACACCAGGAGACAGCTATATGAGACAGCCAGGCCGATCGAGCCGGACATGGTCACCGTCCTCATGCGTTGAACGACGTTCGGTGAACCTACCGGCACCCGGTGAGGCGCTCAAGCCCAGCGGGAGAAGCGTCGATCGAACGCACTACTCCCGCCCGCTCACCGATCTGCTAGCTTGCGAGTGGCGAGATCATTCCCGTTTTCGCGGGTGCCTGTGATGGAGCGTTTCGAGCGGCTGGTGGTCGTTCGCCTGGCCCACTGCCATGGGTGCCGGGCCGGGTGATGCGTTTCCTCCCGTTGGCTCTCGATCTCCATGGCCAACAGTGCCTCGTCGTGGGCGGCGGCTCCGTGGGCACGCGCAAGGCCCTGACGCTCGCCCGTGCCGGGGCACTCGTTACGGTCCTCTCGCCGCAAGTCACCGATGAGCTGGCGGCGCACATCGGGCCGGGGCGCATCACCTGGATCGAGGCGCGCTTCCGCGCCGAGCACGTTCGCCAGGACTATCGCCTGGTGGTCATGGCCACCGATGATGCCGGCCTCAACGCCGCGGGTGCGCGCGCCGCGGCCGAGCAGCACGTGCTCGCCTGCGACGCGTCCTCCATGGAGGACTCGCGAGTGATCTTCGGAGCCCTGCTGGAGCGGGACGGCGTAACCGTCGCCGTCTTCACTGACGGACGCGACCCGGCCCGCGCTGCTCGCGTGCGCGACTCGATCGCGACACGACCACCCCCACCGTGAACGCCCGCCTCCCGGAAAAGCGTGTGCTGCGTGCCATGCTCGAAGAGCGGCGCCTCGACGAAGTCGCCGAACTCGCATCCGCCCGCAGGCGCGTATTCGGGACTCTCCTTTCCCTCTTGTACGATCCCGAGGCACTCGTCGCCTGGCGGGCCGTGGAGGCCTTGGGCGAGGCCTGCGCCCGCGTCGTTGGCGACGACCCCCACTTCGCCCGCGAGCAGCTCCGGCGTCTCCTCTGGCTGATCACCGAGGAGTCGGGGGGAATCTGCTGGCGGGCACCCGAAGCCATGGCGGAGATCGTATCGCGACGCCCGGACCTGTTCGGTGACTATGTGCCGATCATTGCGCACCTTCCCATGGAGACCGCCGAGGAAGACCTGGAGCACTTCCGCCCGGGCATGCTCTGGGCGGTGGGTCGCCTGGGGGTACGCGCGCGCGCGGCCGCCCCCGATGTGATCGGATCCGTCGCGGCCTCGCTGACGCGTCCCGATCCCCCCTCGCGCGCCATGGCCGCTTGGTGCCTGGGCCGCTTGGGTGAAACGGAGCTCCTTGCTCGACGGCGTGAGCTCCTTGCCGACGCTGCGGCAGTGGAGCTCTACGAGGAGGGACAGCTCCGGCGGACGACGGTGGCGAGCATCACCGCGGCCGCCCTACGAGGCGCGCCCTGCGCTCCCTGAGCCGTCCATCCCCCCTCACCGTTCCCCGACCCGGAGGATGGCGTCCACCAGGCCAGCGGCGGTGTGCGGGGAAGCCTCGAGGTCGGGCTCTCGTCCAAGCTCGCGCAGCGCCGCGGACGTGACCGGGCCGATGCTGGCGAACCGGGCGCTCCTGAGCGCGTCGCCATACAGCCGCGCCAACGAGCGCACGGCCGAGGCGCTCGTGGCGGTGATCCAGTCGATGTCGCCGGCCGCGAACGCGGCGGCCGTCTTCGGGTCGGGCTCCATCACGTCCTCACTGCCGTATGCGACCACCTCGTCGACTTCTGCGCCGGCCATCCGGAGGGTCGCGGGCAGCACCTTCCTGGCGCGGCTCCCTTGCACCAGCAGGAATCGGGTACCGGCCGCTTCCTCGAGGAAGGAGCTGGCCAAGGACTCCGTCACGAACGTCTCGGCGACGCGGTCGGCCTTCAGTCGGTAGGAGGCAAGCTCTTCGGCCGTCCCCGGGCCCAGGACGGCAAGCCGGACGCGATGTAGGCAGCGTGCATCCGCGCCGCTTTCCAGAAGCCGCTCCATGAACGCGTCTACGCCGTTCGCGCTCGTGAACACCACCCAATCGTAGCGCTCGATGTCTTCCAGGGCGGCGTCCAGCGGTGCCCACTCCGGCGGCGGCGTGATGCGAATCGCTGGCTGGACCATGACCTCGGCGCCGAGTCCGACCAGGAGATCGCGCAACTTCCGCGAAGTGCCCGGCGCCGAAGGCACCAGCACTCGCATACCGAAGAGGGGCCGCGCCGCGAACCAGGACAGCTCCGGAGCCCGTTCCACCACCTCTCCCACCACGAAGACCGCCGGAGGCTTCAGCCGCCTCTCGGCGACCACCGAGGCGGCGGTGCCAAGCGTGCAGCGCACCGTCTCCTGGTCGGCCCAGGAGCACCGGCGTACGACAGCGACGGGCGTGTCCGGCTTCCGGCCGTGCTCCATGAGCGCGGCGCTCCATTGCGCGACACGGCCGACGCCCATGTAGAACACCAGCGTACCGGGAAACGCCGCCAGCGCGGCGAAGTCCAGGCGCGAGACCCCACTCTCCTCCTTCTCGTTGCGCTCGTGCGCCGTCACCAGGGCGACGCAGGACGCCTCGTCCTGTTGCGTGAGCGGGATTTCACAATAGGCCGCGACGGCCAGCCCGCTCGTCACTCCCGGGACGATCTCGAACGGAACGCCGGCTTCCCGCAGCGCTGCGGTCTCATCGGCTGCTCGTCCGAAGACGCACGGGTCCCCGCCCTTGAGGCGCACCACCGTACGCCCCGCGCGCGCTTCGGCGACCATGCGGCGCGTGATGTCCTCCGGCGTGAGGACTCTGCCCCCCTCGTGGTGGCCCAGCGGAACGAGCTCCGCCGAGAGCGCCGCATGCTCGAGCACGGCGGGGTCGGCAAGGTAGTCGTACAGCACCACGTCGGCTCGCCTCAGACACTGCACCGCACGCACCGTGAGGAGACCGGGGTCTCCCGGGCCTGCGCCCACCAGGTAGACCGTGGCCGGGGTCACGGGGCCATCCCGCCTTCGTCGGTCCGGTCCGCGATCCGGGCCAGCGCCTCGCGGAACTCGGTGTGCTGCCCGAAGGGCGCCAGCAAGGTGATCTCCACCCCGTCGAGGGCCGCTCGGACGGCTTCGACCAGGGGTTTCACGTCGCGCTCCACATGTCCTTCCTGAGCCAGGAACAAGGGAAGCACCCGCAGGCTCCTCTCGCCGCACCGGACAGCCTCGCGCGCGACGTCGAGGAGCGTGGGGGGGGCGAAGTCCATGTAGGCCAGCCGGACGGTCTCCCTGACCGTGGGCATCCCAATCGATGCCACAACCTGCTCAACCGATGCGCGCCACCTTGCGTCGCGGCTCCCGTGTGCGATCAGGATGAGCATCACACCTCAGGCCCGGAGCGCGGGGTGCTGTGGCAGCCGATCGTATCCCGCCGGTGGCGCCTCGCGGCCGCGACCACAGAGGCCGCCCACCCTTCGACACCGGCAGCGTGCACGTGGGTGTACATGGCCAAGGCGTTCTTCCAGCACAGACCGTCCTGGCGCCCGTCGAAGCCGTGACCTCTTTCGACCCGGAAGGCGAAGGAGGTGTTCCCGGCAGTGACAGCCTGGAGGAACGTGTAGTGGAACTCGTGGCCACGGAGCACCTCGCCGACCACGTAGAACGGATTCGGCCTGACCGCCTCGAGGGTGGTGTAGCCATGCCCCTGTGGCCGCGCACCGAAGCCGTAGGCCGCCGGCATCGCCCCGGACATCGGGTACACCCCGCCGTCCACGTGGAGCTCCTCGCCGAGGTAGACCGCGCCGCCGCACTCCGCGTAGACCGGGAGCCCGCCCTCTACCGACCGGCGCACGGCTTCCCGGAACGGGGCGTTGCGCGCGAGCGCTAACGCCATGGTCTCGGGAAAGCCCCCACCCGCATATAGCGCGTCCAGGTCCGGCAGGGCCGAGTCGGCGAGCGGCGACACTTCCACCAGGCGAGCTCCCTCCCTGCGCAGCGCCTCCAGGTTATCCGGGTAGTAGAACTGGAAGGCTGCGTCCCGGAAGACGCCGATCCGGATGTCCGCCGCGCCGTCCCCGACAGGCGCCTTCCGCGCAGGCTCCGCAATCGCTTCCGGCAGCGCGGGTGCGGTCTGCGCCAGTTGCCACACTGCGGCCAGGTCCACGTATCGCTCCACGGTGGAGCCGGCCTCCTCCACCGCCTCGTCCACGCGCGCATGCTCGTCGGGCGGCACCAGGCCGAGGTGGCGCTCCGGGAACGGGTGGCGCCCCAGGTGCGGCACCGCGCCGACCACCGGAATCCCGCAGGTCTCTTCAACGGCCTGGCGCAGAACCCCCTCGTGGCGGGCGCCTCCCACCTGGTTCAGGATGACGCCGCACAGGTTCACGTCCTCGTCCAGGCGCTGGCAGCCCAGCACGGCGGCTGCCGCGGTCCGGCTGGACTTCGTACAGTCGAGGACGAGGAGCACGGGGGCACGCAACAGTTTGGCCAGCTCAGCGGTGCTGTAGGTACCTCGGGCGTCCACACCGTCGAACAGGCCCCGGTTCCCCTCCACGACGGCCACGTCGCTCGCGGCGCATTCCGATGTGAACGAACGCACCACCACGTCCCTGGACATGAGATAGAGGTCCAGGCTCCGACAGGGCACCCCCGCGGCCTTCGTCAACCAGGCGGCGTCGATGAAGTCGGGGCCCTTCTTGAACGGTGCCACGGACAGCCCTCGTCGGCGCCACGCGACGACGAGGCCGACGGACAGCAGCGTCTTGCCGCCCCCTCCGCCCAGTCCCGCGAGCAGGACACGTGGCGTGCTCACGATTCCACGTCCTACGTCATCTCGATGAACCCGCACGGGCAGATGCTGGCGCACTTCTCGCACCCTGTGCAGTTCCCGAGCTTCAGGGTGTACAGTCCACCCCTGGTTGCCGGCCTCTCGAAACCCCCGTCCTGGCAGTACATCCAGCACTTCTCGCAGTCCATGCAGTAGCCGCAGCTCATGCACCGCTTCGTCTCCAGGATCGCCTGATCCCAGGTGAGCCCGGGGTCCACTTGGCTCTCAACGTCGCTCATGCCCTCGGACCCCCCGAGGGTGGCCGGCTCCTGCCGCTCCTGCGGCTGGTAGTGGCTCAGGTGCATCCGGTCGGTGCGGATCACCTTGCGTGGATCCACGTGGGGCTCAGTGCCGAGGAAGCCCCGCTCGATCGCCTCAGCCGCGCGCCGGCCCTGCCCCACTGCGTCCGTGACCAAGCCGATCCTCGTGACGTCGCCCCCGGCCCAGACACTGTCCGCCCGGGTGTGCCCGTACCCGTCCACCGAGACCCACTGCCCACCGTCCACGATCTCCTCGAAGCCCCTGAAGTCGCGGGGCTGGCTCACGGCGGACACGACGGCCGTGACGGGGATCTCGAACTCCGAGCCCGGAATGGGGACGGGGCGTCGCCGCCCGGAATCGTCGGGCTCGTCCAGTCCCATCCGGATGGCGACAACGGCTTTGACGAGCCCATCCGTACCCTTCGTGAATCTGACGGGCACTGCCAGGAACTCGACCCGCACGCCATCCCGAACGGCTTCCTCCAGCTTCTCCAGGACGCCGCGTCCCTTCACCGCACGCCGATACAGGATCGTGACGTTCGCGCCCAACTGCCTGCAGATGCGGGCGGCGTCCAGGGCCGTGTCACCGCCTCCTCCGCCGAGCGCAACCACGTCCGTGCCCAACTCGAGCTCTTCGCCGCGCTGCATGCGGCTCAGGAAATCCGCGCCCGTGAACACGTTGGGCACGCTCTCGCCGTCGATCCCCCGATTGGCGCCCTGTTGGCCGCCCAGTGCGACGTAGACCGCATCGTGTCCTTCCTTCAGTTCCTCGAGCGTGAGGTCTCGACCCACCTTCACGCCGCAGTGCAGCTTGACTCCGAGGTCGAGGATCCGCTGGATCTCGGCGTCGAGCACGGCTTCGGAACGCAGGTAGGGAGGGACTCCGTAGCGGAGCATGCCCCCGGGCTTGTCGTTCGCTTCGAAGACGTCGACCTGATAGCCCCGACGGGCGAGCTGGTACGCGCACGACAGACCACTCGGCCCCGCGCCCACAACGGCGATCCTCTGCGGCCGCTGCTCGTCGGTGACACGTCGGAGTGCGAGCCCGTGCTCGATGCCGTAGTCCCCGATCGCACGTTCCACCTTGTTGACGCTGACCGCGCCCTCCATCTCCCTGCGGTTGCACTGTTGTTCGCAGGGTGCCGGGCAGACGCGCCCGCAGACCGCCGGGAAAGGGCTGGTATCGGTAAGGATGTCCCACGCCGCCCGGAAGCCCTCCTCGAGCGAATGCCCACGATGCTCCGCCAGGGAGATGGCCGTGAGGAACTCACGGATCCGGTTCCCGCTCGGGCACGTGTCGGTGCAGGGCGGCTTCTTCTCCACGAGGCCCGGCCTGAGAGAGGACTTCTCCCGCGACGATCCGCCTCCGAAGCCGCCCCGCGAGTCGAAGGATCTCTTCTTCACCACCTTCTTGACGACCATGGTCCACCTTTGCGTCGCGGTGTCAGCCACCGCCCGTTTGGTTCTCCGCCGGGGGGATCTCGATGTAGCTCCCGCCGAAATACGTGTAGATGCACCGACCGGAATCCACCAGGGAGCGGATGGCGGCCTTGCACGTCGCCTTGTCGCAGTCGTCGCCGAACCGCTGTTCCATCGCCTTCGTCAGGTCGAGTGCCTTGAGCTTCTTCTTGCCCTGGCACTCCTTCACCAGCTCGTACATGGCGTCTGCCACCTGCTCTGCACTGACGGCCATTGAGCACCTCCTCGTTGGGTCGGACGCTTCCGCGTCCTATCAGTGTCTCAGCTGTGTGGACCGCTTGTAGCTCAGCCCGGCGTACCGATAATCGTCGATATGCTGCTTCGTGAACTCGATCCCGGTGAGCTCGAAGAACTTCGGCCACCCGATGCGCTCGATGAACTCGCCCATGCGCTCGTGGGGCCGAGCCCCCTCCGCCCACACCTCGACGATATTGCGGACGTTGCGGACCACCTCCGGCCAGCGGGGCGGATCGTTGTCGATGAAGGGCACGGCGAGCTTCGAGAACATGGGCTCATGCCGTGCGTTCGAGACCTTGCCGCCGACCCAGATCGAAATCCCGTCGTTGAGCGGATCGGCCAGAGGCAGCGCGGGACAGACCGAGAAGCAGTTCGCGCAGAACATGCACGACTCCTCGTCGATCTCGACGGTCGGCACTCCATCTGCCGATGCCGGACGGATGGCTCCGGTGGGACACGCCGCGATGACGTTCGGGATCTCGCAGGTCTTGTTCAGCCCCTTCTGGACTCTCGGAGGCCGCCGGTGCACGCCGAGGATGGCGATGTCCGAGCAGTGCACGGCGCCGCACATGTTCAAGCAGCACGCCAGAGCGATGCGCAGCTTGCCCGGGATCGGCTTCGTCCCGTCGAAGTACTCGTGCAGGTCGTCCATCACCGCCTTCACCACGCCCGAAGCGTCCGTCGCCGCCGAGTGGCAGTGCACCCACCCCTGCGTGTGCACGATGTTCGAGATGGCAGGCCCGATGCCACCCACCGGATGGCCCAGCGTCGCCAGGTCCGCGATGAGCGGATCGATGTTGCTTTCGTCGGTGAGCAGGAACTCCACGTTGTGCCGGCTGGTGAAGCGCAGGTAGCCGCCGCAGTACCTGTCCGCCAACTCCGCGAACTTGCGGATGCGCTTGGTGCCCAGCAGGCGCGGAGAGGCGGCCCGCACCGTGAAGAGCTTGTCACCCGACTCTCCCACGTGGACCATCACCCCGGGCTTCACGATCTCGTGGTACTTCCACTTCCCGTAGTTGGCCTTGACGATCGGCGGCAAGAAGTTCCGGAAGTCCGGAGGGCCGATGTCCGTCCGTCTCTGCGTCTCCATCTATGATTCTCCCTGTCTTGCGACAACCCTGAGGAATGCGTGGTATGAAGCGACGAACCCGAATCGCAGGTGAGGACTAGGTGGACGCAGCGGACTGCGGCTCCGCTCCCTCCTCCTCCTCTTCCTCTTCCTCTTCCTCGTAGTACTCCTCGTAGAAGACGTACGGGTTGTCCCTGGGATGGGCGACCATCTCCGGCCTCGGCTCCACGCCGACGGCCTCGAGGAAGTTCCCGAGGCCGACCCGCTGGATGAGCTCTCCCACGCGCTCACGGTTCTTCCCGTGCTCTCCCCAGAAGTCCCAGATCCGCGTCGTGAGGTCTTTCAGCTCCTCGTACGGCGGCTCCATCTTCATGAAGGGCACGATCACGGACGACAGCTGCGCGCCCTGGACGATCGGTGCCTTGGCGCCCAAGAGGATGGTCGCGCCCGTGTCCGTGCCCGGGCGGAGCGCCTTCGGCATCGCGTTGATGCAGTGCATGCACTTCACGCAGTTGCTGTCATCGACGACGAACTCCTTGCCGGTCCAATCACAGCATCCGGTGGGGCACCTCCTGCACACGTCGCGCTCGATGTCCATACCGCTCTCAGCGTATGCCCGCACCTCATCCTGGTCGATGCGGATCTCGTCACGCCACGTGCCGATGATGGACATGTCGGCCCGCGCTATCGAGGCGACGCAGTCGTTCGGGCACCCTGAGCACTTGATCTTGAACTTGTACGGGAAAGCGGGACGGTGGATCTCGTCCTGGAAGGTCATCGTGATGTCGTGGCACAGGTCCAGCGTGTCGTAGCACGCCCACTCGCAGCGGGCCGGCCCCACGCAGGCGCTCGGCGTGCGCATGTCGGACCCTGACCCACCCAGGTCGAAGTCGTGCTCGGTCAGCGCCGCGAAGACCGGCTCGAGCTGGTCGCTGGTGGTGCCGAGGAGGACCAGGTCCCCGGTGGCTCCGTGCATGTTGGTGAGGCCCGAGCCGTGCTCGTCCCAGATGTCGCAGACCGTCCGGAGGGCGTCGGAGGTGTAGAACCAGCCGCTCGGGTGGTTGACGCGCACGGTGTGGAAATGGGCGATCGCCGGATACTCGTCCTGGAGGTCGTTGTACCGGCCGATCACGCCGCCACCGTACCCGCGCACCCCCACGATGCCGCCGTGCTTCCAGTGGCCCACCTTGTCACGGTAGGAGCGCTCCAGCATGTGGAGAAGTTGCCCGCACTGCTCCTTCCCTTCAGCGGCCATCTCCTTGATCTGTGTCACGAAGCTGGGCCAGGGTCCCTCTTCCAGATCGTCCAGCATCGGAGTGCCGTTGCTGTCCTTGTCTGCCATCGGATTCTCCTTGTGGCCGCGCTGCCCGCGGCGCTCTGCGACATGATGCACGTCACACCGACTGAAGTCGCTCTCTCACACTCAACACGACCTTGTACAGGATCGTGAGCACGAACCCACCTACCGCGTACACGCCCGCGGTGACGGCGATCTCGACCGCCGTCGGCGCATACTCCGTGATCACGCCGAGCGGTGAAGGGATGAAACCAGCCACGACCAGGACCAGGCCCTTGTCGATCCAGAGCGCCAGGAAGATCCCCACGCACAGCAGGGCCAGGGCGCGCTCGCGGTGCCTCACGGCAGGAATGAGCATCAGGGTGGTGCACACCACCGCGAGGATGTTGCCTGCCCAGGTCCAGGGAGTCAGGGCCGAATGGCCCTCGAGCCCGGTGAGCAGGTAGGAGAAGGGGTGCACGTCGTGCGGGACGGCGCTGTACAGCGCCGTGAACATCTCCACGAGCACGAAGAACACGTTGATCGTCATCGCATAGGTGACGATCGTGGCCAACGCCTGGAGCGCCGGTCGCCCCACGTCGAACCCCCCGTATCGGCGGACCAGGAGAGCGAGCAGGATGAGCAGGCTGGGCCCGGCCGCGAACGCCGACGCGAGGAACCGGGGGGCCAGGATCGCGGTCATCCAGAACGGGCGTGCACCCAGGCCGGAGTAGAGGAACGCCGTCACCGTGTGGATGCTCACCGCCCATGGGATGGAGAGGAAGATCAGCGGGCGGACCCATCCGGGAGGCTTCACGTCCTTCCGCTCGGCTTCGATCGTCACCGCACCGATCACCAGGTTGATGACCAGGTAGCCCCCCAGGGCCAGGAAGTCCCAGAACATCAAGGAGCTCGGGCGTGGGTGGAGCAAGACGTTCATCACCCGCCGCGGCTGGCCCATGTCCACGAATACGAAGAGCATGCACACGATCACGGCGGATACGGCCAGGAATTCGCCCAGGATGACGGTGCGCGCGAAGGCCTTGTAGTCGTGCAGATAGTATGGAAGCACGACCATGACCGCGGACGCGGCCACGCCCACCATGAACGTGAACTGGGCGATATAGAGGCCCCACGATACGTCCCGGCTCATCCCCGTGACGCTCAAGCCCAGGGCGAACTGACGGCCGTAGGCCGCGAGCCCACACAGGATGAGGACCGTCCAGAGCGCGAGCAGGGCCCAGTACCGCCGGCTGCCGTGGAAGATGCGATCGATCACGGCGTCACACCGTTTCCACCGCAGCCGCCGTCGGGATCGACTGCGGGAGGATATAGTAGACGTTGGGACCCGTCCCCAGCGAAACCCTGCGAGCGAATGTGATCCGCTCCCGCAAGGTCCGGCTCACATTGGAGTCCTGGTCGGTCAGGTCGCCGAAGGTGAGGGCCCCCTCGCCGCCCGGCACGTTGTTCGCCGCCTCCACGCAGGCCGGCGGCAACCCGACCCGCAGGCGCTCGGCGCAGAAGGTGCACTTCTCGACGACACCCCGGCTGCGCGTGGGGTAGTCGGAGACGGGCTTTCCGTTGGCATCGGTCTGCACCCAGTCCCGCGGCTCGCGCCAGTTGAAGCTCCGCGCGCCATAGGGGCATGCCGCCATGCAGTACCGGCAGCCTATGCAGCGGTGCATGTCCATCATGACGATCCCGTCCTGCTCGCGCTTCCATGTGGCCGCCGTGGGGCACACGCGCACGCACGGTGGGTTGGTGCAGTGGTTGCACAGCACCAGAACGGGCGCCCCTCGCACCCCCGGGGGAGTGTGGGCGTGGACCTCGTCCGGGAAGACATGCTCGAGGGGCTCGCTCCAGATCCAGTCGACCCGCTCCTCGGGATCCGGGATCCGCGGCACGTTGTGCTCACGGTGGCACGCGTCCATCACGGCACGGCGCACCTCGTCCTGGAGGCACTTCTCCACGTCCACCACCAGGCCCCATTGCGTGGCGGCAGAGACCGCAGGATCAGCAGGAAGGGCAACTTCCGGCAACACGGCCCCGGAAGCACTGTTCCACGGCCCCGCGTCGAGGAGCGGCAGGCCGAACCCCAGGGCGAGAGTCCCGCCGCCGAGCTCCTTCAGAAAGGCGCGCCTCGACTCCTTCATGACGTCCCCTCCCCTTCGGGGACCACGTGGCAGCTCCAGCAACCGGGCTGCACACCAGCGTAGTCGTGGCAGCGCGTGCAGAAGGCCTCGCTGTTGGCGTGGCACCTCATGCAGGTGCCCGTGAGGCTCATCTCCCATTCGCGCCCGGTGGAGGACGTCCACATGCGCCGGCCATCCCTCACCACGGCGGTCCGCCACCCGTTCAGGAGCTGTGAATGGCTCGCCTTCATGAAGGCCGTGTCCTCGACGCACCCGGACGCGTCGACGGAACGCTCCAGCTCCGGACGCCCGCTCGGGCCGGGAGCCGCGAGGGCGCTCCACACCGGGTAAGCCGCCACCACGAGGAAGATCCCCAGTCCCACGCCGATCCGCCCTCGGTCACCCATCGGCGCTCGCCTCCCCCCGCGAGTCGGCCATGCCGGCGGCGGCAGTGGAGTCGTGCGGCTTCGGGATCTCCTCGAGGCGCAGGTTGTGCGTGCGCTCCTTCTCGCCCTCGAACACGGTGGCGTTGGCCACCAACTCGCTGATGCCCGTGACCTGCACGCCCGGCGCCCAATAGTCGCACACGGTCACGAGCGTAGCCCGGTCGATGGCGCACATGGCGGCGAGCTGGTTCACGCCGTGCCGCTCCTGGACCCAGCGCACCGCGTTCCCCCGAGGGAGCCCGCCCCGCAGCCGCATCTCCATGTTCTCGTCGGTGCCCAGGCCGGCTCCGCCGCCGCAGCAGAAGGTCTGCTCCCGGATGGTGTTCTCGGGCATCTCGAAGAAGTGGCTGCACACGTTCCGGAGCACGTAGCGCGGCTCCTCCAGGATGCCCATGGAGCGTGCGGGATTGCAGGAATCGTGGAGCGTGACCCGGATGTGGTCGTTGCGGGACTTGTCCAGCCTGAGCTTCCCTTCGTGGATCACGTCCGCGAGGAACTCCATGATGTGGATGGCCTTCGTGGACCGGGCGTTCTCGAACACGGTGCCCGTGACGGGCGACTTCGGCACCTCGAGGAAGTCCGCGGGCCCGTTCATGGTGTCCATGTACTGATTC
>DATIKQ010000112.1:0-22804 GCA_035477395.1 Longimicrobiales bacterium | reverse complement strand
ATAAGAGGGGGTTTGCCGAGGCCCTGGCTTGCCCGGAGGGGCCCGAAGCGGGGTCCGGAGGCTGCGGGAGGCGCCTCGGCACGGGCTCGGCGGGCAGGAGGGCGCCGATGGGGCGTGACAGCAGAGCGCCGGGACGGTCCCAGACAGAGCGGCCCGCGACGCTCGAAGAGGTGTCAATAGCTGGATGGGACTTCGTGGCACCCACTTCTCCACAGGCCCCGTCGAGCGTTGGATGGAGCATCGTCGCCCGCCAGAAGTAGGACCTTCACGCCCGGCGCTACCAGCCGGCGTTGACAGCCGCCGCTCACGCCCGCCGCTGACGCCCACCGCCAACAGCCGCCGAAAACGCGACATCTTCGCCCGGCGTCGACACGTCCGCCCGGGCGTAGGCCCCGGACCATCGGCAGCTGCCCGGGAGTCCTCGCCGCCCTCAGCCTCCCCGCCAAGACCGTCCGACAGCCCTGGTTCGGGGTTGCCGGCCCCACGAGCTCGAGCAGGTGAAGAACCCCCAAGATGGCGCCGTTGCTTGGGTTCTTGGGGTGTATGAACCTTCCATACACCGAGCCCTCCGCGGGGTTGTGGCAACGCAAGCACAATAACAGCAACGGTTTACGAGAATACAGGGGGCGTCTCCATCCCCGGAGGGTGCCCCCGCCTGTATATGGGATCCATACACTCAGGCTCCCGCGCCCTCCCCAGCCCGGATCCGTCTATAACCATAAATCGTTGCAGCACAATCATATACAGGCTTGTACCGTTTCTTCACAAACCTGGCACGCGCCTTGCCCTTTCCCTGTGCAGACGTCGGCCGAGGCAGACGTCGGAGCAGAGAGAGCAAGGAGGAACGGTGCAAAGCTGGAACCAGGGATCCACGGTCCTGCTGTCGGAGGCGGAAGACGCGTCTCGGCTGGTGGCCGAGCTCAGCGCCCGGACCGGCCCGGCAGCGTGGTACGCCAACGTGGGCGAGATGCTCACCGAGCGGCCCTTCTCCAGTGTCTCGGTCCTCGTGCTCCACGGCCACACGCTCCCCAAGGGCACGCTGCTGGCGACCCTGGGACGGATGCACGTGGAGCACCCCGAGATCCAGAAGGTGGCCGTGCTGGACGAGGAGCCGCCCCTCCCCATCGCCGAGTACCTCGCCTCCTGCGGGGTCTCACTGCTCTGGAACGGCAACTCCGAGGAGGGAGCCGATCGGCTGGCCTCGGTCGTCAATCAACTGCACGAGAAAACCCGGTGGATCGCCTCGTAACGACGGGACGGAACCCCATGAACCTCGTGCCTGAAGGAGAGAGATCCATGAACGCGCAGAAGAGAGTGATGTTCGTCGACGACGAGGAGAGCGTCCGCCTCAGCTGGAACCGCTACCTCTCACAGCAGGGCTTCGAAGTGACCACCGCCGCCGACGGCGCCAACGCCATCTCCAAGCTCCAGGCGGAGCAGGTGGACGTGGTCGTGTCCGACCTCCGCATGCCGGGCGTGGACGGAGTCCAGCTCCTCCAATGGATCCACGACGAGCGCCCCAACACCCAGTTCATCCTCCTCACCGGCTTCGGGAGCGAGGACGTGGAGAAGAAGGTCCGCGACCTGGGCGCCTTCGACTACCTGAACAAGCCCATCAGCCCGGACACGTTGGCGGCGGTGGTGACGGCGGCGACGCATCTGAAGCTCGTGCCCCGGGAAGCGCCTATGGCGTTCGAGGTCCCGGTCGCTCCCCAGGTGGCCGAGGTTGCGTCGGTGGCAGCCGCGCCCGAGGTTCAGGCCAAGTCCGGGCTCCGGCGGTTCACCGAGGTGACGGTGGGCCTCGTGGCCGCCCCCCTCATGGGGCTCGCCTTCGTGGTCTTCCTCCCGGTCATCGGGTTCGGCGCCCTGTTCTTCAGGATGGGCGAGACGCTGAAGGACCTCTTCAAGCCGGCGGAGATCTGAACGCCGGGAAACGGAACGGCAGATGAGGACGGCATTCGTAGCAGCCCTCGTGGCGCTGGGCCTCGCCCTCGGGGCCCAGCCCGTCAGGAGCCAGACGCCGCGCGAGACCTCGATGTGCGCCGACTGCCACAGCGAGATCGCGTCGGGGAGTCTGAAGGTCCTGACCCACGCGGACACGCTGTCGTGCCTCGGCTGCCACCATATCGGCTACACCCGCGACCCTAAGCTGTCCTTACAACGCCGACTGGACAGGTGTGCGGAGTGCCACGCGGATGTCGCCCCCCAGCACGTGGGCGTAACCAGCGGGCGAGATCTCCCCGACTGCCACTCGTGCCACTCCATCCACGGCGACCACAGCGTGGAGCAGGCGAAGCAGGCGATGACACCCCGTTGCGCGGCCTGCCATGAGTCCCCCCACCCCGAGCACGCGCGCGGCGCGGAGGGTAGCCCCGGGTGCGTCGACTGCCACACCATGCACACCGGCCGGGCCTTCGAGGCCTCCGACCCGGCCGTGTTCGAGGCGTGCCTGGGGTGCCATCAGACGGTCCACCCCACCCATGCCAACGTGGAGGGGGTCGCCGAGTGCACCAAGTGCCACTCGGTCATGGACCCGCCGGCCCCGGGGGCCCTGGCCCGGGTGCAGACCTGCGCCACCTGCCACGAGGCCGTCCACCCGGCCCACGACGGCGTGGCGGACGCTCCCACCTGCTTCCAGTGCCACGACTTCGTGGCGGACCCGCCCGTGGCCCAGGCGGCGCAGGCCATGGGGAGCCGGTGCGCGGGGTGCCACGAGACCCAGCAACACGAGATGATTCAGGGAGGCCACGGCGCGTCCCTGGCCGCCAACCCGTCCCGAGACGTCCCCAGCTGCCTCACCTGTCACGCTGCCCACGTGGGGCAGGCGGAGGCCGCGGAGCGCCTCAGGATCACGGCGGCGGTGCAGTGCATGGAGTGCCACGGGGAGTCGTCCCTGGCCGTGCGCTACGGCCTCCCTTCCATGGTGAAGCGCTCCTACGCCGACGACTTCCACGGTGCCACCGTCCAGTTCCTCATGGCCGAGGGGGGCACCATGGGGCCGAAGGACGTGATGCTCTGCTCCGACTGCCACGGGGTCCACAACGTGGCTCCCCTGGGCGAGCAGGCCATCGCCGAAGTCTGCCTGAGGTGCCACACCGCCGGCGACGACAAGATCGCCGGCGCCTGGCTCGGCCACGAGACGCCCAGCCTGCGCCACAAGCCCCTGATCTGGCTGGTGCGGCTCTTCTACTTCGTCCTGATCCCGTTCATGCTGACCGGGCTCACCCTGACCATCGTCTTCCAGCTCGTGGACGCGCGCCGCAAGGGCGCACGCGTCATGAAGACCGAGGGAATGCGACGGCTCCTGGCGCGGCTGAAGGGCGAGAAGCCGGAACCCGTGGAGACGGTGGAGCGCTTCAGCCGCCTCGAGCGCATCGAGCATGCCGCCGCCGCCCTGACCTTCATCGCGCTGGTGGTCACCGGCCTGCCCCAGACCCGACCGGACCTCTCCATCGCCCAGTGGATCATCAGCTCCCTGGGAGGGATCTGGTCCACGCGGCTCATCCACCGGACCATCGGCGTGATCTTCGTGCTGCTCATGGTGGCGCACGTGACCCGGGCGGTGGTGAAGGCCCTGCAGCAGAACAGGCTCCCCATCATGGTCCCGATCCGGAAGGACTTCGAGGACGTGCTCCAGATCTTCCGGCACTTCCTCCTCCGGGAGCCCATGCCCAAAGTGGGCAAGTTCGACTTCGCCGCGAAGTTCGAGTACTGGGGGTTCTTCCTGGGCGGCGTGGTCATGAGCTCCACCGGCGTGATCCTCCTCTTCCCGGAGCTGGTGACCCAGGTTCTCCCGGGCGTGATCGTGGCGGCCACCCGGGTCATGCATGGCATGGAGGCCACGTTCGCGGTGATGGTGATCACCCTGTGGCACTCGTGGGGGGTCATCCTCCGCCCCGACGTGTTCCCCCTGGACACCACCATCTTCAGCGGCCGGATGTCGGTGCACCGCCTGAAGCACGAGCACCCGCGGGAGTACGAGCGGCTCTTCCCCGACAGGAAGGACGACCACCACGGCGAGGGTCCGGGCAACTAAGGCGCTGGCAGTGGGCGCGAGCCCTCCTCTACCGCCGAGGGGCCCCGGGGCAGCCGCTCCGGGGCCCTTCCCGCATCCCCTGGCAGGATGGCGCGCCGTCCGCCACGTTTGGGCGAGTCTGTGTCGCCCCAGGGTTGAGCCGCAGGACCGTCCGATCCCCACACTTCCCGGAGTAGCCGCATGAGCATGGCCGCCAACGCGCCCACGGCAGGCGCCCCGATCCCGGAGTTCGAGCAGTTCCTGGGGCACCCGAGGCCCCTGTGGATGCTCTTCATGTCCGAATTCTGGGAACGTTTCGCGTTCTACGGGATCCGCTGGGCGCTCGTGCTGTACATCGTCGCCCAGTTCCACGGGGGCTCGGCCACCGGGCAGGCCGAGGCCAACAGCACGTACGGCGCCTACCTGGCCCTGGTCTACGCCGGCGCCATCTTCGGCGGCTACATCGCCGACCGGGTCATCGGGTACCAGCGCTCCATCCTCACGGGCGCCGTGTTCATGGCCGCCGGGCTGTTCATGATCTCGCTGCCGGACCCGACCATCTTCAAGCTCGGCCTGGCGACCATCGTCGTGGGGAACGGGATGTTCAAGCCGAACATCTCCACGCAGGTCGGCAAGCTCTATTCGGCGGGAGACGAGCGGCGCGACAGCGGCTTCACGATCTTCTACATGGGGATCAACGCCGGCGCCTTCCTGGCGCCCCTCTTCACCGGCTGGCTGGCGGACTCGGTGTTCGGGTCCTCCGAGGTCCCGGCCTACCGGGTCGTCTTCATCGCCGCCGGCCTCGGCATGCTGGTGAGCCTGGTGTGGTTCTACATCGGCCGGGCCCAGCTCAAGGGAATCGGCGCGCCGCCGGAGGGCGCCGAGAGCATGCGCCGCGTCGCGTACGTGGCCATCGGCGCGGTGTGCGTGATCCCCATCGTCTACTCGCTGCTCGCCGTGGGTGCCCAGATCCTCCAGGTCGTCCTCACCATCATGTTCGTCGGCCTGGCCCTCATGCTCATGATCGAGGGCATCAAGAACGGAGCGGTGGCCCGGGACAAGACCATCGCGATGCTGCTCATCTTCGTGTTCAACATCCTGTTCTGGATGTTCTTCGAGCAGGCCGGCAGCTCGTTCACGTTCCTGGCGGACCAGATCGTGAACCGGGACTTCAGCGGCTGGATCTTCCCCACGGCCTGGTTCCAGAGCGTCAACGCGGTCGCGATCATCGCCTTCGCGCCGGTCGCCGCGTGGGTGTGGATCTGGCTGGCGAGCAAGCACATGAACCCGTCCATCCCGCGCAAGTTCGGCCTCGGGCTGATCTTCAACGGCCTGGCGTTCCTGTTGCTGATGTTCGCGCTGTCCAGCCTCGTCAGCGACGCAGGGAAGATCCCGTTCTGGACGCTCATCGCGGTCTACCTGATCCAGTCGGTCGGAGAGCTCTGCCTGTCGCCCATCGGCTTGTCCATGGTGACCAAGCTGGCGCCGGTGCGCCTGGTCGGGCTCGGCATGGGAGGCTGGTTCCTGTCCACCGGCATCGGCAACAACCTGTCGGGGATCTTCGCCAGCGGGGTGAGCGGCGAGACCGGCATGACCACCGCCTCCGCGCTCAGCGGCTACACCTTCGGCTTCTACGCGCTGCTCGCCGCGGGGCTCGTGCTCTTCCTCGCCGCGCCGCTGGTCAACAAGCTGCTGCACGGCGTGAAGTAGGGCCCGACGGTCGGCGCGGCGGGCGGCCCCGGGGCCGCCCGCCGCGCGCCTTCTTCCTGGAGGGGGCGTGGCGCGATGAGCGAAGCCGTGGAGTTCCTGCTGGCCAACCCGGTCTTCCTCGCCCCGCTTCTCCTGGTGGCGGCGGTGCTGTTGTTCGCCATCCTCAAGAAGCTGCTCAAACTCGCCGCCATCATCGCCATCGCGGGGACGCTGTATCTCCTCCTCGTGCGCTACTTCGGACCCGGGCCCTAGGGTCGACGGGCTCCAGGTACGGGGACCCGCGGGAGGCGCCGGACCTCAGAGCACCAGGAGCCGGGTGACGTTGAAGCCCAGGCGCCATCCATCGGGGTCGAAGGCGTGGGGGGTCCCCCCCAGGAACTGCGCGGGGTTCATGCGCGTCGAGTTGCCCAGCAGCAGCTTGAAGAAGTGCCCACCCGTCTCCAGCTCGATGCCGAAGCTCCCCGCGTCGTGCTCCAGTCCCTCCCGCTCCTCCGCGATCGCCCACTCCGCGAAGAAGCTCATCTGGTCGGACACGTACAGCTGCCCGTTCAGGCCGAGCACGAACGCGCTTGCCGCTCCGTCGTCGCCGACGCGGGGATTGCGCACGAAGGTGGGCACGATCCCCACGGCGAGCCGGTCCCCAGGGAGCGCATTCACGATGAGCTGGGCGTACGCCTGGGACTCGTTGTCACGGAAGCCGTCCACGTCGGGGAGCTCGGTGTTCCAGGCCACGCCCGCTGCCGCCGCGACCGTGAACGGCACGGCCTGCCGCCCTCCCTCGGCGAAGCGGAGCTTCGCCCCCAGCTCCACGTTGTCCGAGAGGTTCGATCTCACGACCCCCACCATGGCCCGGTCGGACGCGCCGTAGGCCAGGGCGAGACGGTTCACCACCGGCCCGTCCAGTCCCCAGAGCGCGGCCGCGCCGGCCGACACCGCGGGCTGGAAGCGATGCGAGATCTCGAAGAGCCACTCGCCCCGGCCGAGCGTCTCCGCCGTGGGCAGATTGGCCGACTGGGTCGAGTGGAACACCGAGATCGGAGGCAGCGAGGGCTCCTGGCGCTGCCAGCCGGCGGGGCGGTCCTGGGCGGACCCGGTGGCCGGAAGGGCGAGGAGCGCCACCCCGGCGACCAGGAGGGTCTTCTTCATCGGGCGTCTCCGTTCGGGGGACCGGCTGGCGTCACCACGAAGTCCAGCTCGAGGCTGATCTCGTTGGCCAGCTTGAGGAACATCACCTTGGGGATCTCGATCTGATGGTCCGATAGAAGGACCTCGAAGGCGCACTGGGCCCGGTACCCCGGGCCCCGGGGCTCCACCCTGCACGTCAGGTCCCGGGGCTGGGCTACCCCGTGGATGGTGAGCGTGCCTCGCGCGGTGATCCGGTACGCGCGGGCCGGGTCGGCCTCGCTGCGCACGACCGTCCCGCGGAACGTGGCGTAGGGGTACTTCGCCGTCTCCAGGTAGCGGTCGCGCATGTGCCGGTTGCGGAGGCCGATCCCCGTGTCCAGGCTCGCCAGGTCCACCTCGAGCCAGATCTCGGTGGCCCCTCCGGCGGACCCGGACGTGAGGGTGGTGGCGTCCAGGCGCACGTAGCCGTCGATGCGCTCCGTGACCCCTTCGAACTCCTCCACGGACGCACGCGAGATGAAGCGCACGAGGTTGTCCGCGCGCCGGTCGACGTGGAACTCCTGGGCCGCGCCCAGGCCCGGGAGCGCCAGGGCGAGGGCGAGGAGCGCCGTGCTCCCCGCCCCGCGCCGGCCGCGGGGTCCTTCCTGACGGGTCATGGGGCGCCGCCTAGTTGTTCTTCGCGCCCTTGTTGATCCAGTTCTTGAGGTTGGCCAGGTCGGTGCTGCTGAGCTGGCCGCCCACGGGCATGCGCTGCCCGACGCCGGCTCGCCCTTCCACCTTCTTGATCAGGTAGCTGTCGTTCGCGTTCCCCGGGATCACGCGCAGCTCCCGCGTCTGCGTGGAGGCCACGTTCACGAGCGCGTTGTAGGGGGAGGTGGAGAGGACGAGCCCCGCCTCGCCGGGAGGCGCGTGGCAGCCGCCGGAGGCGCATCCCTGCTGGGAGAAGATGGGGACGATGTCCGAGGCGAAGGACGGGTCGTCCTTCACGGATCCCGCCGTGGTGTTGCCCCCTCCGGGATTGGCGTTCCCGCCGGGATCGGTGGGGCCGTCGCTCCCGCCGCACGCGGACAGGAGTGCAGCGAGGAGCACGGGGGCGACGAAGCTGGACGATCTCATGGGAGGGTCTCCGTGGACAGGGACGGAAGGGACCTTCAGAATAGATAAAGCTTAGAGCATTGTCGCGACAGTGTTTTCTCTTACGCCCTCCGACGGGGGGGATTACGGGCCAATGCCGCCCGGGGCCGGCGGATGATAGGTTCCTGACCGGAGTCCCGATCCCCTGCAGGCCCTCCGATCCTCCACGGACCGCCAGCCCCATGATGCGCCTCCCCGCCCTCCTCTCCCTCGCGCTCCTGGCCTCGGCGTGCGCCACGGCGACGCCGCCGGCACCCCTCCCCCTCGTCCCCCGCCCCATGGAGGTGACGCCCGCCGGCGGCGCCTTCGAGCTCCGGACCGGCGTGGGGGTGCGCCTGGCCGCGGGGTCCAGCGAGGAGGCCGCTGCCGTCGCGGAGCGGTGGGCCCGCTCGGCGCGGCAGGTCACCGGTCAGCCGCTCCCGGTCACCACAGGGCCCTGCCGTCGCGGCTCGGTGTGCCTCCGGGTCACGAGCCAGGGGCCGGCCGAAGGGTACGGCCTCTCGGTGACGGGGGACTCGGTGGTGGTCGCCGGAAACGACCACGCGGGCCTCTTCTACGGCCTCGAGACCCTGTCTCAGCTCCTTCCGCCGCGGCCCGTCGCGGGCGATGCCGGGACCGGGCGCCCGATTCGGATCCCGGCGGCCACCATCACCGACGCACCGCGCTTCCCCTGGAGGGGAATGCACCTGGACGTGGGGCGGCACTTCTTCGGCCCCGAGTTCGTGAAGCGCTACATCGACCAGTTGGCGCGCTACAAGATCAACCGGTTCCACTGGCACCTCACCGAGGACCAGGGATGGCGGATCCAGATCGAGCGCTACCCCCGCCTCACCGAGGTGGCCGCGTGGCGCCGCGAGACCATGGTGGCGAAGAACTTCGACCCCTACGTGGGGGACGGGGTGCGCTACGGCGGCTTCTACACGCAGGACGAGATCCGCGACATCGTGGCCTACGCCCGCGAGCGCTACGTGACCATCGTCCCCGAGATCGAGCTCCCCGGGCACTCCACCGCCGCGCTGGCGGCGTACCCGGAGCTGGCGTGCACCGACGGACCCTTCGAGGTGGCCACCACGTGGGGGATCTTCGAGGACATCTACTGCCCGAAGGAGGAGACCTTCGCGTTCCTCGAGGGCGTCCTCACCGAGGTGATGGAGCTCTTCCCCGGCGAGTACATCCACATCGGCGGCGACGAGGCCCCCAAGGCCCGTTGGGAGGCCAGCGAGGTGGCCCAGGAGGTCATGCGCCGGGAGGGGCTCGCCGACGAGAGCGAGCTCCAGAGCTGGTTCGTGCGGCGCATCGAGCGCTTCCTCGACGCCCACGGCCGGCGCCTCATCGGGTGGGACGAGATCCTGGAAGGGGGCCTCGCGCCCAACGCGACCGTGATGTCGTGGCGGGGCGTGCAGGGCGGCATCGACGCGGCCCGCCAGGGGCACGACGTGGTCATGACGCCAACCAGCCACCTCTACTTCGACTACCTGCAGGGCGAGGCCGCCCAGGAGCCGCTGGGGATCGGGGGCTTCGTGCCGCTGGAGAAGGTCTACTCGTTCGAGCCCGTCCCCGGCGAGCTCTCCGCCGCCGAGGCGCGCCACGTCCTGGGCGCCCAGGCCAACCTCTGGACCGAGTACATCCCCACGGAGGAGCACGCCGAGTACATGCTGAACCCGCGTCTCCTCGCCCTCTCGGAGGTGGTGTGGTCGCCGCCCGAGGTCCGGGACTTCCGCGACTTCGCCCGGCGCCTCCCCTGGCACCTGCAGCGCATGGACGCGCTGGGTATCCGCTACCGCGTCCCCGACGTCCTCGGGCTGGAGCACGACGGGCTGACGCTGGACGACAAGGCGAAGGTCGAGCTGGCGGCGGCGGCCGCCGGGGTGATCCGCTACACCCTGGATGGAACCGACCCCACCGCGACATCCCCGGCCTACGTCCGCCCCCTCGAGCTGGACGTGGAGGACGAACCGGTCACGGTGTCGGCGCGGCTCTTCACCGAGGGCGAGCAGGCGGGCCCCATGCGCCGGGCCAGCTTCAGCCGGGCGTCGCCGCGCCCCGCGGCGCTCGTGGACGCCCCCCTGGAGGCCGGCTTCGTGGTGGACCTCTTCCAGGGGAGCTTCCGGCGCGTGGCCGACCTGGAGCGCCGGGGGCAGGAGCCGGTGCGCCGCGAGAAGGTGGAGCGGGTCGCACTCCCCGACTGGACGCCGGCGGAGGGGTTCGGGCTCCGCTTCCGTGGTTACCTCTCGGTGCCCGCGGACGGCGTGTACACCTTCCGCCTCTCCTCCGACGACGGCGCCGTGCTCCGCTTCGGAGGTGCCCCCGTGCTGGACCACGACGGCCCGCACACCATGTCGGAGAAGGTGGGGCAGGTCGCCCTGGCCAAGGGGCTCCACCCCCTGGAGCTCATGTACTTCCAGGCCGGCGGCGGGAAGGCGCTCGAGCTGGAGTGGGCGGGACCGGACGGCGTCTTCGTTCCGGTGGACTCGACGGTGGTGGGGAGGGTGCGCTGAGCCTCAGATCTCACGCTCCAGGGGCCGCGTGAGGCAGGTCGGCCCTCCGCAGCCTTTCACGCTGATCTCTTCTCCCCGGTAGACGCGCACCTCCACGCCCGCATCCTCCAGGCGGCGGCGCGTGACGGGGTTCCCTTCCAGCGCCACCACGCGCCGGGGCGCCACGGCCAGGACGTTGCACGCCATCGAGTCGAACTCCTCGTCGGGGACCTCCACCAGCCCGATGCCGCGCTCCAGCAACTCCTCGCGGAAGGGGACGGGGAGCAGGGGCGAGTAGACGAGCGCCAGGTCGTCGGCAACAGGGCTGAGCACGGACATGAGGTGGAAGACGTCGGCGGGCCCGTTCCAGTGGGGGAGGGGCACCACCACCACGTCGTCCACCGTCGCTCCCAGCATGTCGCGGAATTGGCGGATACCCTCCGCGTTGGTCCGGTACCCCCGCCCGACCGCCACCGTCCGTGGGCCGATCCACGCCACGTCGCCACCCTCCAGGCGCCCGCTTCCGCCGATGGCGCCCAGCACGGGGATCCCCAGGGAGCGGTACGCCCGCTCCAGCTCGGCGGGCTCCCGGCGCCGGAGCTCCTTCCCCATGGAACAGAGGATGGCGCCGCCGTCGCACACCACGGAGGCGTCCCGCACGTAGAGCGAGTCCATCCCCTCGTCGCCCGCGGGTATCCACGCCACCTCGACGCCCGACTCCTCGAGCAGCGCCGCGAACGCGTCCGACTCCCCGCACGCGGCGTCCATGTCGGGCGGCGACAGCCAGTTCAGCTGGGCCCACTGCGCCTCGATGGGGCCGGGGCCCACGAGCGCGTGCCGGGCGTGCTTCAGGAGGACGCGTCGCAGGGGCGCGCTATCGGACTGGAGGGTGGTGCGGCGCTCAGGCACCGGGCTCCCCTCCGCCCAGCGTCGCCGCCCGTGCCTCGGCGCGCGAGCGGGCGCGGCCACCTGCGCCTTGCATGTAGATGGGCACCCCCAGGGCGAGGAGCACGCCCCCCCAGAGCATGGGGTCCCACCCGGCGCCGACCACCGCCAACACCGAATAGGCGAACGCCAGCGCCGACACGAGGAGCGCCGTCCTGGCGCCCTTTCCCCCGAACCCCTCCGTGCCCCGGAGTATGAACACCACCTGGGCGGCCGCTGCGCCCAGGTAGGAGAGGAGCACCGTGACCGTGGCCAGGAGGGTAGCGAACACGAAGAGCCCCACCAGCCCCCTCGTGTAGTTGGCCATGACCAGCACGGTGGTGAGCCCACTCGACAGGACCAGCCCGAAGACCGGCGTCCCCCGGGGCGAAAGGCGGCCGAAGGCGGACGGGAACAGGCCGTGGCGCGCCGGCGCCAGCGGCATCTGGCCCTGCATGAGGACCCACCCGTTCAGGGCCCCGAACGCGGCGATGGCGGCCCCTGCCGCCACCAACCTCCCGACGCCGGAGCCCCAGATGCGCCCCGCGGCCTCGGCGTAGGGCGCGGACGTGCCGGCCAGCTCTCCCGCGGGTACCACGCCCATCACCGCCACCGTGCTCAGGATGTAGACCAACGCCGTGGCCAGGGTGCCGAAGACCGTGGCCAGGGGGATCGTCCGCGCGGGCCGGTCCACCTCGTCGGCGGGGATGGTGACGCACTCGAGCCCCAGGAGCCCCCACAGCGTCAGGGCCGCGGTGGCCGTCACCGCCGAGATCCCCGACCCGCCGCTCACGTTGAAGGGACGGAAGTTGGCCGTGTCCATGGCCACGAGCCCGAGGGTGGCGAGCGCCACCAGGGGAAGCACCTTGAGCACGGTGGTGACGAGCTGGAGCAAAGCCGCCTTCCTGACCCCCCATGCGTTCACCGCGGTGAGGATCCAGATGGCCGAGAGCGCCAACACCGCCTGGGCCACCGGCGCCTGGCCGAGCGCGGGGGCGAAGGGGGTCAGGTACGCCACGAAGGCCGTCGCGATGGCCGCGTTGCCCACCCACACCGACACCCAGTAGCCCCACGCCACGAGGAACCCCGGGAGGTCGCCGAAGGCCGCGCGGGTGTAGGCGTAGGGGCCGCCCTCGGCGGGCATGATGCGCCCCAGCCGGCCGAACACCAGCGCGAGGCACGCGGCGCCGGCGCCGGTGACAAGCCATCCCAGGAGCGAGATGGGCCCGTATCGGCCGAGCTGGGCGGGCACGAGATAGGCGCCCGAGCCCACCATGTTCCCCACCACCAGCGCCATGGCGGTCCAGAGACCGAGGGCCTTTCGTCGGGTCACGGGCGTTGGGTGCGGGGGAGGATGGACGCGCAACGAGCGTGACATTGGGGAGCGACCGCGGTGGAAACAAGGCTCGCTGCGCATCCCTCGGGCTACGACCCCCGGGCAGCATCAACCACCAGGCGGGAACAAGCACCGGGCGCGTGCGGTACGCCCTTCCGTCGTTCCACTCATCCCCCTACCGAGGAGCCCCATGCGCCGAATCACCGCGCTCGCCCTCCTCGCGGGGTCGCTGATCGTGGCCGCACCGGCGGATGCCGGTGCCCAGGTGGCCGGGTCGGGGCTTCTCGCCGTGGGCGAGATGGCTCCCGACTTCGCGCTTCCTGGCGCCACCCGGCACGGGGTCCTCAAGGACCCGGTGCGCCTCAGCGACTACCGCGGAGACACCGTGGTCCTGGCGTTCTTCTTCAGGGTCAGGACCCCTGGCTGAACAGTCCAGATGACAGCGTACCGTGATCAGTACGCAAGCCTGTTCAACGAAGGACGCAACGTCGTGGTGATGGGGATCTCGAACGACCCGGTGGAGAACCTCGGGTCGTGGCTGAAGGACGCCGACTTCCCGTTCGTGTTCACCAGCGACGCCGCGAACAACGGCGCCACCTATGCCGCGTTCGGCGGAGGCCTGCGGGCCAACAACACGGTGGACAGCCGTGCCGTGATCGTGGTGGGCCCGGACGGCCGGATCGCGGGGGTCATCCCCCAGTTCCGCCAGACGGACCCGACGGCGTACGAGGAACTGGCCGCCATCGTCGACAAGGTGACGCCGGCGCCGGAAGGGGAGTAGCACGGAAGGGGGAGGGGCCCGCCGGGCCCCTCCCCCTTCACCCTCCCAACAGCTTCGCCACCTCCGCCTCCAGCTTCTGCTCCGACCCGACACCCGTGTACGCCACCTTCCCTTGGGCGTCCAGGAGCACGACCACCCCGGTGGTGAGGGCGTTGTAGGCACGCACCGCCTCGCCCCGTGCGTCCCATAGGAACGGGTACCCCGTCGGGTGCTCCTCCAGATGCCGCTTCACCCGCCGTACCGACTGGGAGACGGCGACGGCCACCGCGACCATGCTGAGCTTGTCGCCATGGCGGGCCCGAATGCGGTCGAGCTGGGGCTGGAGCGCCTCGCACTGCTCGCACCACGACGCCCAGAACTCGATGAGGGCGGGCTTCCCGCTCGGCACATAGGTCAGGAGCTGGACCGCTTTCCCGTCCAGGTCCTCGAGGGCGGCGGCGGGCGCCTGGGTGCCCAAGGCGGGGCCCACGCCCTGGGCGGAGGCACCCACGGCGAAGAGCGACAGGCCCACGAGGGGAGCGAGCGCGGCGAGGAACGCGGGAGCGCGGGAGTGGGCCATGCGGACGCTCACAGGTTGTATCCGGCTTGAACGAAGTAGTACTCCGCCATGACGATCATGAGGAGGGCCGCACCGCGCTTCACCCACACCATCCACGTCCCCGACCGGGGTAGTAGCGCCAGCGCTCCCGAGAAGATCCCCACGGCCACCAGGAGCGCGGTCATCCCGAGGGAGAAGACGAAGAGGTAGACGAACCCCATGAGCCCGGCCTGGGTCGCCGCCACCCAGGTGAGGACCACGGCGAAGGCGGGTGCGCCGCAGGGCGCCGCTACGACGCCCGACGTGGCGCCGAGCAGGAACACCGCGCCGAAGGACCCGCCGCTCCGGCTCCCTGCCCACTGCATCAGGCGGCGCGGCACCGGCACGGGAAGGACGTCGAGCATGGCCAGGGCGAAGAGCAGGAGCAGGTTGCCGATGGCCAGGAGCGCCCAGGGGCTCGCGCTCACCGTGCCGAAAAGCGTCCCCGTCATCCCGGCCAGCGCGCCCAGGAAGGCGTAGAAGGTGGCCATGCCCACCGCGTACGTGAGGGTCAGCCCCACCGTGCGCCCCCTGGTCTGCCCCTCCCTCGCGGTGCCGGCGATGACCGACACGGTGATGGGGATCATGGGATACACGCACGGCGTCAGGCTGGTGAGGAGCCCTGCGCCGAAGAGGGTCGCCAGCGCCAGCAGGGGGCTGGCCGAGAGGGCTTCGGAGAGCCCGCCTGCCGGTTCGGCCTGGAGTATCGCGGTGAGGAGCGCGGGAAGGCTCATGCGTTCTTCAGCATCACCAGGAGCATGGTGATGCGCTCGGGCGCCGCCACCGCGTGGGGCTTCCCTCCGGGCATGAAAATGGTCTCGCCGGCCGACACGGAGTGGGTCTCGCCGAGCACGGTGATGTCCGCCCTCCCGTCCAGCACGACGATCAGCGCATCATGGGGCGTGGTGTGCTCGCTGAGCGCCTCGCCCTTGTCGAACGCGAAAAGCGTCACGCCGCCGGAGGCGTTCTTCACGAGCTGGCGGCTCACCACCGAGCCGTCCTGGTAGGCCAGCGATCCGGAGAGGCGAGCCACTTCGCCGCCTGAGAGGGTCATGTCGAGCTCCTTTTCGGGATACACCCCAAGGGTGATGCCCAGGATCCCCTGGCGCCACCCCGGAGTCGCTTCCTTGACACACCCGAGTGCCCGCCCGGAGGTTCCCGCCAGGAGGACCCGCCCGGAGGATGACGCCATGGCCCTGACCCACGACGAGTACACCGCTCACGATGCCCTGGGCCTGGCCGCCCTGGTCAGGAAGCGGGACGTCACGCCCGGCGAGCTCCTGGACACCGCCCTGGCCCGTGCCCACGCGCTCAACCCCAGGCTCAACGCCGTGGTGCGCTTCATGGAGGGCGACGCCCGGACGGCCGCCGCATCGCCCCCGGCCGGCCCCTTCTCCGGCGTCCCCTTCCTGGCCAAGGACCTCATCACCTTCTACAAGGGCCATCCCACCACGTCGGGGTCGCGCCTCCTCACCGGCGTCGCGCCCGACCACGATTCGGAGATGGCCCGCAGGGTACGCGCCGCCGGCCTCGTCGTGTTCGGCAAGACCAACACGCCCGAGTTCGGCCTTGTCCCGTACACCGAGCCCGACCTGTTTGGGCCCTGCCGCAACCCGTGGGACACGGAGCGCACGCCCGGCGGCTCCAGCGGTGGCTCCGCCGCTTCGGTGGCCGGCGGGATCGTGCCCATGGCCAGCGGCGGCGACGGCGGGGGCTCCATCCGCATCCCCGCCTCGTGCTGCGGCCTCTTCGGCCTCAAGCCCACGCGGGGGCGCACACCCACCGGGCCGGACTTCGGACTGCTCTGGCGCGGCGCGGCCATCGAGCACGTGCTCACACGCTCCGTGCGCGACTCGGCAGCCATGCTCGACGCCACCCACGGCCCCGACGCCGGGGCCCCCTTCGAGATCGCGCCCCCTGCGGGGCCGTACCTGGCGGAGGTGGAGCGTGACCCCCGTCCACTTCGCATCGGCTTCACGACGCGGCCGCTCCTCCACGCCGAGGTGCATGCCGACTGCGTGGCCGCCACCGAGGACGCCGCCCGGCTCCTGGAGTCGCTGGGGCACCGGGTCGAGGAGGCGACGCCCGACGTGGACGCCGACGCGTTCGCGGTCGCGTTCCTCACCACGGTGGCCGCGGAGTTGGGCGCCGACCTGGAGTTCTGCGACCGGGTCCTGGGGCGCCGGGCACGCCGGCGGGACCTGGAGCCGGCCACCTGGGCGCTCGGGCTCCTGGCCGATGCCTTCTCGGCGAGGGAGTACGCCACGGCCCTGAGGGCGCTGGAGCGGGTGGGCCGGACCGTCGGCCCCTTCTTCGAAGAGTATGACGTGCTCCTCACGCCGACGCTGGCCTCCCCACCACCTACCGTGGGCTCGTTGGGCCCCCGCCCGCGTCAGATCCGCGCCCTGAAGCTCCTTGGAGCAGCGGGCTCTGGACGGATGGTGCGCGCCGCCGGCATGCTCGACGAGGCAGCCAAGGACGCTTTCGCGTTCATCCCCTGGACACCGGTCTTCAACGTGACCGGCCATCCGGCCATGTCCGTACCGCTCCACTGGAACGCCCAGGGGCTCCCCGTGGGGATCCACCTGGTGGGACGCTTCGGTGCCGAGGACGTCCTCTTCCGGCTGGCGGGACAACTGGAGCGCGCCCGCCCCTGGATGGACCGGCTGCCGGAGATGGCGCGGTCGTTGGGATGAGGGCGCAGAGGGTGGCGCAGAGGGTGGCGCCGCCCTCGAAGCTACCGGGCAGCGCCAACCCTCGCGCTCACTTCACCTTCGCCCAGCCGTCCACCGCCTTCCTGTCCTGCTTGAGCACGTCCTCGTCCACCCAGGTGTAGGGCCCGAAGGGGCGCTGCCGCGGCCACACCTCGTCCAGGGTCTCGGCTTCGTAGACCACCCCGCCCTTCACCACCCAGCGGATCTTCGCCGTGTTGCGGATGTCCTCCAGCGGGTTGGCGTCCAGGACCTGCAGGTCGGCCAGCTTCCCCACCCGGATGGAGCCGATGTCCCCGTCGGCGCCCAGGAAGTACGCCCCGTCCAACGTGCCCATGCGGATGGCCCCCAGAGGGCCCATGGCCGAAGCGGCCATCCAGACCTCCCACTGCGCGGCGATCCCGAGATGCTCTCCGTGGGATCCGATGGCCGCGTGCCCGCCCTCCGCGACGATGTCCGCCACCCCCTGCGCCAGCAGCGGCCACGAGTAGTCGGTCTCGGGGCGGAGCCAGCGCCGGCGCAGGTGCCCCATGTTCTGCCGCCACGGCATCCAGCGCCGCTGCTTGGCGTCCTTCCAGAGGTCGGTGTCCGCGTAGAAGAACTCGATGTTCCAGTCCGCGGTGCCCACCACCACGAAGGTGGGCGAGTAGACGGTCCCGGCCCTGCCGAAGAAGCGGGCGAGGTCGGAGAAGAGCGGGACCTGCGGGATCGGATGCTCCCACCCGCTGTGGCCGTCCAGCACCATTCCCACGTCGTAGAAGAGGTCTCCTCCCTCCGACGTCACCATCAGCCCCTCCGCGCGGGCCACGTCGGTCACCCACTGGCGCTGGTCGCGGCGCGGCTGCTGGTACTGCTTGAGGGACACCACGCCCCAATCCTTGAGGCGCCGGACGTTGTGGACCACCTCCTCGTAGCTGGTGAGGTCGTTGTTCCGGGCGGCGTCACCCTGGTAGAGCGGGTCGCCGGTGGTGTACGTGCGCGGCCCGATCATCCGTCCCGCCTCCACCATCTCGGCGGTGGGGAAGATGTTCTGGGACCACATGCTGTTGTCCAGGTTCGCGGTCACGCCGTAGGCCAGCGCGATGGCCAGCTCGTAGTCGCGCAGCGGCCGGTAGCCGCGGTGCTCGCGGTAGTGGTGGGCGTGCATGTCCACCCAGCCGGGGATGATGGTCTTGCCCGCAGCGTCGATGACCCGATCCACACCGCCCGTGTCGCACACTCCTACGCAACTTATGCGCGCACCCTGCACCACCACCGTCCCGCCCTCGATGACCTGGTCGCTCTCCGCCGTGACGATGCGCGCCCCGGTGAACGCTACCGTCCCGGTGGGGGTGTCCCGCTGCACGGCCAGGGCGAGGCGCACCGTGTCGGTGGTCTCCTCCTCGATCCGGTAGGCGAACCAGCGCGTCCCGCTCCCGAACTCCACTGTGTTGGCGTCGCGCCAGCGCGGGAACATGCCGCCCTCCAGGCTCAGGCGCCGCACGGGGAGCTTGCCGTCCCGCTTCTCGAGCTCGACGGTCGTCGCGCCGGTTCCCTCGTAGGGGAGCGCGGTGAGGTAGACGTTGTCGCCTTCCTGGAACGCAGCCCACTTCCCGTCGGGCGAGGGCACCACCTCGTCTGCGTAGGGGAGGACGAGGTGGTCCCGCGGGTCGAGGCCGTCGGGACGCACCGAAGTCAGTACCGTGCGCAGCCCCCGCGTGCCGCTCCGGAACTCGGGGTAGAAGATCCGCCCCTCCGGGCCCCACGACGGCGCCAGGATGGAGCGCCGTGCCACGGACGAGGGGGTCGTGCCGGTCGGGAGGGCGACCCGCGCCACCTGCGTGGTCGCGCCGCCGTCGGCGGGGAGCGTGACCACGTCCCACCAGGGGTTGTGCGTCACCGTGCGGCCCCTCGCCGTGGCGCCGGAGCCCCGGGCCAGCACCAGCGTGCGGCCGTCGGCGCTCCAGGCCGGGTGCACGTACTCGCCGGGCTGGGTGCTGAGGCGCACGGGACGCCCGCCGGAGGCGGGGACCTTCCACACGTGCCCGCCCAGCGTGTCGGTCCACGTCGTGAACGCGATCCAGCGGCCGTCGGGCGACCACGCCGGTGCGAACTCCTGCTCCTCTGGGAAGTCGGCGGGCGTGATCCGCTTCGCCTCGCCGCCGGAGCGCGGCTGTGCCCAGATGCGCCCGATGGACTGGAACGCGATGCGCTGGCCGTCGGGCGACGCCGTCTGCCAGCGCAGGAACTTCGACTGGAACGCGCCGTCCTCGATGCGGAAGGGCGCCCAGGCCAGCTCCGACAGGGTGCGGTTGACCCGGGCGCGGAACGGGAGGGTGGCCACCTCGCCCGACGCCACGTCCACCCTCCGGATCTTCCCTCCCGCCCACAGCACCAGCGACCGGCCGTCCCTGGCCCAGGCGTAGCCCGGAAGCATGCTCTGCGTGTAGGAGTTGGCCTCCACCGACACGGCAATGGGGTCCATGAGCAGGCGCTCCGAGCCCGTCTCCAGGTCGCGGAGCCAGAGCGCGGTGCGGGGCCCGAACTCGTGCCCCTTCCACTCGATGGTGCCGTCGGGGATCTGGCGGGCAAACGCGAGCCACCTTCCGTCCGGCGAGATCTCGGGCGACCACGCGCCGCCCGAGGAGGCTCGGCTTGCCGCGGCGTTGTCGGCCGTCCCAGAGGTGATGTCCACCACCGTCCCCGTACGTCGGTCGAGGCGCCGGACCTGGAAATGCCCCATGAGGGCGTCGGCGTCGCCGGAGGAGAACTGGTGGTAGACGTAGCGCCCGTCCGGAGACACCGACGGCCAGGTGGCGGCGTTCTCGGTGACGAGCTGCACCCCGTCGCCGCCGTCGCGGTGGATCATCCAGATGCCGCCGCCGCCCGGGGCGGCGCCGCCCCCCACGGGGGTGCGCTTGAAGACGATGTACTCGCCGTCGGGCGTCCACGCAGGAAGGGACGCGCGCACGTTCCGGTCCGTGAACACCGCCTTCGGGTTCGCTCCGTCGGCGTCCATGATCCACAGGTTCGCCTGACCCTTCCGGTCGGACACGAACGCGATGGTCCGCCCGTCGGGGGAGATGCGCGGCATGAAGTTCATGGAGATGCCGGCATCCTGGGTCAGGGACACGGCCTCGCCGCTGCCCGAGGTGGGCGCACGGTAGATGTGCCCCACGAGGTCGAAGACCATCCAACTCCCATCGGGGGAGACGTCCACGGAGAGCCACGTCCCCTCCTCGGTGGTGAAATCCACCACCCGGGTCTGCCCCCGCGCCTGGGTGACGTCCCACTCCTGCGCAGCCGCGCCCGTGACCTGCCCGGCCAGCCCGGCGGGAAGCATTACCAGACCGAGGACCACCATCCGTGCCGTCTTCATCGTCGCCTCCATGAGGAGTGCTGCGCGTCGTTCGGATTCCAGCGAGATGCACCAGGTTCCGGCCGGAACCTCCTACAGCTCCACCCAGAGCGGAGGGTGCCCCAGGGCATCCAGGAACCGCAAGAGGTCATCGCGGCCCACCGCCGTGGTCATGGCGTTGTCCAGAGGGTGCGCGTTCCACACCTCCTGGTTCCTGAGCCCCGCGTCCAGGGCCACCGAGACCTGCTTGCCGTGGTCGTTGAGGACGGCGAAGGGCGTCACCGAACCGGGGATGACGCCCAGGTAGCGCATGAGCCGCTCCGGGCTCCCGAAGGAGAGGCGCCCCCGGGCCCCCACCTGGGGCGCCACCACGTGCAGATCCACGTCCTTGTCGAAGCGGGCCACCAGGAGCCACATGGTGCCCTTCTTGTCCCGGAGGAAGAGGTTCTTGGTGTGGGCGCCGGGAAGGTCGCCCTTGAGCTTCTGGGCCTCCTCCACGGTGAAGACCGGGGCATGCCGGTGCGTGGTGTGCTCGATGCCGAGCTGATCGAGGCGGGTCCACAGCTCCTCGGGCGTCGCCGGGGCGGAGCCGTCGTCGAGAAAAGCAGGAGGCATGTCGGTCATGGAAGGGCGCCTGCAGGCGGGAAGTGGTGCACCACCCGGGGTGGGGCCATCGCATCAGGGTACCCGGGGGCCCGGGCTTCCGGCAACGCAGGATATGGCGCGGGCGCCGGCGGGGCCCGACATTTCGGTGTCGCGAGACGCACCCACGTGGGAGGAGCCAGATGCTGGGACGGGAACACGCCATCGGGCACCCCGCCCTCACCGATGAGCGCACGGGGCTGGCGAACCGGCTGCACTTCGAGCTGGTCTACAGCTACCTGTTCAACGGGGCCGACCGGGGCGTGCCCCTCACGCTCATGCTCGTCTCGACCTCCGCCCCCGACGCGGAGGCCCTGCGGGCGCTCGGCGAGCGCATCCAGGCCACCACGCGCACGTCGGACCTCGTCGCCCACCTGGGCGGCGGACGCTTCATCGTCATCCTGCTGGGCACGAACCTCTCCGGGGGGCGCATCGCCGCCGACCGGATGGAGATGGCCCTGCAGGGCGTGGCGGTGGGACCCGTGGCCATCGGGCTCGCCACGTATCGCGCGGAGATGAAGGAGTCTTCGGAGCTCCTGAAGTCCGTGGACGACGCCCTTCAGAGGGCCGCGGCCGCGGGCGGGGGCGTCGAGCTCTAGGGCCGCGACTCAGCGGCCTCCCCGGGCCTCAGCGACCTCCACCCAGCCGCGCGCGGATGGCCGCCGCGGTGACCTCCGCCTGGTACGCCGCGAGGCGGCGGGCCAACTCCAGCGTGCGCTCCACCGGAGCCAACGCCACGCCGTTGATGCGGAAGAGCCCCGCTTGGATGCGTGGCCCGGTGCGCACGTACGCCGTGTCCACGAGCATCATGAGCGAGGAGTGGCGCACGTCGTCGTGGAGCCCCTCCAGCTCCTCATGGATCCCCTGATCCGCGATCCAGGCGTTCCAGCGCGGGTTGTCGTAGTACTCGGGGACGTGGAGGATGTCCGTGCCGGAGCCCTTCCATTCCTCGGATAGCGCCGCGGCCACCGCCGCCATCCCCGCCTGGTTCCCGCCGCTGTCCCCCACAAGGATGACGTGCTCGAACCCGTGCGCCTTCATGCTCCGCGCGATGTCGGTGAGGAGCGCGCGGAATGTCTCCTGGGTCACGCTCACCGTGCCCGGATAGCGCATGTGGCTCGACGGAGGCTCGATGTCCCCCTCGGGAACGAAGGAGATGATGGGGGCCACCAATGCGTCCCCCATCTCCCGGGCCAGCGCCTCCATGGTGGCGCGGAGGATGATGCTGTGCTTGCCCAGCGCCAGGTACGGTCCGTTCTGCTCGATCCCGCCGGTGGGGATGAGCACGGTGCGGTGACCCGCGCGGAGGAGGTCCCGGACCTCGAGCCAAGTGAGCTCCTCGAGCCAGACCGAGTCGTGGAGGGGGAGTACCCTGGGCGTCTCCGGGTCCGGCGAGCCGGGCTGGGGGAGCGCCTGGGCCGCTGCAGGGCTTGTCGCGGCGAGCGTCATCCCGAGGGCGACGGCGAGGGAAAGAGCACGGGCGGCGTTCATCGGAGCCTCCAGGTAGGATCGTTCAGCAGCCGGGCGCGTCGTCACCCGTCAGCTCGATGACGTCGGGCCGGTTCGGGACGATGCACAGGAACTCGAAGGGCTCGTCCCCCTCCGTGTGGTAGGAGTGCGGCACGCCGGCAGGGATGAACACCACGTCGCCGGCGCTCACCCTCAGGCGGTCGTCGCCCAGCGTGACGCGTGCCGTTCCCCGGAGCACGTACTGCTCGTGCTCCACCGTGTTGGTGTGGCGGGGCATTCCGCCCCCGGGCTGCATGATGAAGCGCCGGAGCGCGAAGTTGGGTCCCTCGTCGGGGCCGATGAGCACCTGACGGGTGGTTCCGGTCCCGGCCTTCACGACCTCTGCGGGCAGGGCGTCGGCGCGCTTCACGGACATGGGGGCTCCTTGCAGGTCTGGGGCGGACACGACGTGGCGTGGACCCCTGAAGTGACGGGTTCCCGTGCCCGACGCGCAAGCCGGAGCGCCATCCCCGGACGCTGCGCCACAGCCGGGAGCCCAGACGCACGCGGGGGGTGCCGGGCTTGC
>DATIKQ010000111.1:0-47927 GCA_035477395.1 Longimicrobiales bacterium | reverse complement strand
GAGCCGCAGGCGCCGGCGGCCTCGGCCGACGCGCCCCCGCGTCCCGCGCCCCCGCCGCCCCCGCCCACCGGTGAGCTCCCGGCCGACGACCCGCTCCCCGCCGGCGCCGACGCGGAGCTGATGGGGGACTTCGTCACCGAGAGCTTCGAGTACCTGGAGCAGGCCGAGGAGGCCCTCCTCACGCTGGAGGCCAACCCGGCGGACGGCGAGGCCATCAACGTGGTGTTCCGCGCCTTCCACACCATCAAGGGCGTCTCCGGCTTCCTGGAGCTGCGCCGCATCTCGGAGTTCTCCCACCACGCGGAGTCCCTGCTGACCCGCGTCCGGGACGGCGGGCTGGTGTACTCGGGCGCGGTGGCGGACCTGTCCCTGCGCGCCGTGGACGTCCTCAAGGCGCTCCTGGACGCGGTCCGCTCGGGGCTCGAGAGCGGGCGCATCGCGATTCCAGCGACGTATGGACCCCTCTTCCGCATCCTTGCCGACCCCACCCTCTCGGACCGCCTCGCCTCGGACGACGCCCCCGCGGGGGAAGCCGCCGCCGGGCGCGCGCAGGAGCGCGAGGACGGCTCTGACGGGGAGCGCGCCGGGTCCGGGGGCGGGGACAACTCGATCCGAATCCGCACGGACCGCCTGGACCGCCTGGTGGACATGGTGGGGGAACTGGTGATCGCCCACTCCATGCTGGCGCAGGACGGCGTGGTCCTGAGGGACCGAGGCGCCCTGTCCCGCAAGGTGGACCACACCGCGAAGATCCTGCGCGAACTGCAGGACCTCAGCACCTCCCTGCGCATGGTCCCCCTGAAGCCCGCCTTCCGCAAGGTGAGCCGGGTGGTGCGGGACCTCAGCAAGAAGAGCGGGAAGCAGGTCCGCCTGGTCACCGAGGGCGAGGACACCGAGATCGACCGCAGCATGGTGGACGTCCTGGCCGATCCGCTCGTGCACATGGTGCGCAATTCCGTGGACCACGGGCTGGAGTCGGCCGAGGAGCGGGCCGCCGCGGGGAAGCCGCGCGAAGGCACCGTGCGCATCGCCGCCTATCAGGCCGGCGGGAACGTGGTGATCGAGGTCAGCGACGACGGCCGCGGGCTCAATCGGGAACGGATCGTGGCGAAGGCCCGCGAGAAGGGGATCATCGAATCCGACCGCGGGATGTCGGACCGGGAGATCTTCAACCTGATCTTCGCCGCCGGCTTCTCCACCGCGGAGAAGGTCACGGAGGTCTCCGGGCGAGGCGTGGGCATGGATGTGGTGCGCAGGAACGTGGAGTCCCTGCGCGGGCGGGTCGCGATCGACTCGACCCCGGGCAAGGGGTCCACCTTCTCGATCATCCTCCCCCTCACGTTGGCGATCACCGACGGGATGGTGATCCGGGTGGGTTCGCAGCGCTACATCATCCCGTCCGTGAAGATCCTCATGAGCTTCCGCCCCGAGCCGTCGGCGCTTTCCACCGTGGCCGGGAAGGGAGAGATGGTGCTCCTGCACGGTGACCTGCTCCCGGTCGTCCGCCTCCACCGGCACTGGGACATCCGCGGCGCCGTCGAGGATCCGACCCAGGGACTCCTGGTGATCGTCGGGGAGGGAGGTCGCAAGGCGGCGCTCCTCGTGGACGAGCTCGTGACGCAGCAGCAGTTCGTGGTGAAGCCGCTCACCGGAATGGTGGCGAACACCCGGGGGGTGGCGGGCGGGGCGGTGCTGGGGAACGGGGACGTGGGCCTGATCCTCGATCCGGACGCCCTGCTCGGCCTCTTCCTTTCGGGGGCTAGCGCCGCCGCATGAGGCGTTCATGGGCTCCCTAGCCGTCTCCCGGCCCGGCTCCGCGCTCGCCGCCTCCGCGGCCCCGGTCGTCCCGGTGGCCACGGATGCCGCAGCGCGGCTCGTGGCGGAAGCGTGCCCGCTGGGCCTCTTCGCGGTGACGGGCGAGGGACGGCCGGTCTTCGCCAACGCGGCGCTCGCCAGGCTCCTGGGGTATGCGTCCCCCAGGGAGCTCCTCGAGGTGCCCCTGGCGTCCCTGCACCCGCACCCCGCGCTCGCGCTGGACATCTTCCGGGAACGGGCGGAGGCGGGAGCCACCGAGGGCATGGAGGGGCCGCTCCTGCGGCGGGACGGGACCACGGTCCACGCCCGTGTCAGCCTGCGCCCCCTCCAGGTGCCGGGCGGGGGGATCCTGCTCGTGGGGTCGGTGGAGGACGTCAGCCTCCCGCAGCAGGTCCAGGAGGAGACGGCGCACGCGCAGAAGATGGAGGCGGTGGCCCGCTTCGCGGCGGGGGTCGCGCACGACTACAACAACCTCCTCACGTCCATCCTCGGCGAGGGCCGGCAGCTCCTCTCGGAGGTGCGCGAGGGGAGCGCCGCCCATGCGAGCACCGCCGCCATCCTGCAGGCGGCCCGGGCCGCGGCGCGGCTCACCCAGCGCCTTCTCGTGTTCGCGCGCTCGGAGGTGGTGCGCAACGAGCCACTGGATCTCGCCCCCGCCGTGCGGAAGTTGGAGGACCACCTCCGCCGCCTCCTCCCCGACGACGTGGAGCTGCGGATGCACGTGGACGGCGATGCCGGCACCGTCTCGATCCCCAGGCGCCACCTCGAGAACCTGCTCGCGAACCTCGTAACGAACGCGCGCGACGCGATGCCGGCGGGGGGCTCGGTCGCCGTGGAGGTGTCGCGGATGTCGGCCCCCGCCGACACCGAAGGGATGGAGTTCCACCCCGCGCCGCCCCCCGGGGAGTACGCATCCCTGGCGGTCGGGGACCGGGGCGTGGGGATGAACCGCGAGACGCGGAGGCGGATCTTCGATCCGTTCTTCACCACGAAGGCGCCGGGCGGGGCCGCCGGCCTCGGGCTCAGCACGGTGTACGCGCTGGTGAGCCGGGCCCGCGGCCACATCGCGGTCATGAGCGCGCCGGCCTACGGGACCGTGGTCCGCGTGCTCCTCCCGAGGATCCCGGACCAGGCCGTGCCCTCCGCCCCTCCGCGCGCCGCTCCCAAGGCGGAGCCGCGCCGCAGGCCCACCCTGCTCGTGGTCGACGACGACGCCGCCGTGCGCCACGTGATGGTGCGCTACTTGTCCCGGTCGGGATTCGACGTGCTCGAGGCGAGCGACGGGCTTGCCGCCAAGGAGGTGGCGCGCGCCTACGACGGGCGGATCCACCTCCTGGTCACGGACGTGATGATGCCCCGGATGAAGGGCACGGAGCTGGCCGAGTGGATCCGGCGGGAGCGCCCCGACGCCGGGATCCTCCTGGTGTCCGGGTACCTGGACAGCGAGTCGGTGCAGGAGTGGGTGGACCAGGATCCGGACGTCTTCCTCGCGAAGCCCTTCGAACCCGAGGAGCTCGCGGTCAGGGTCCGGCAGCGGCTTGCCGGGGCGGGCGATGCCTGACCTCGGCGGGATCCTCTTCGAGCGGGCCCCGGAGGCGATCCTCGTCCTCAGTCCGGAGGGGCAGGTGGCCTCCCTCAACCGGGAGGCCCAGCGCCTCCTGGCCCTGCAGGCCGATCAGGCGGTAGGGCGCCCGATCCTCGGGCTCGTGGCGCCCGGCGACCGTGACCGCGTCAAGCAGATGTTCCTGCGCGTGCTGGGCGGGCAGGAGCGCGAGTGGATCTCGCGCTTCCTCCGCGGGGACGGCGCGGTCCGGGCGCAGTGGGTGCGGGCCGTGGCCGTCGAGGAGGGGGGGTGGCGCGACTGCATCGTGATGTTCACGCGCGACGTGACCGAGGCCGGCGCGGGGAGGCCCGAGACCGCGCAGCTCCGGACCCTGCTCGAGCACCTCCCCGGGCAGTTCGTGGCGGTCCTGGACACCGGGGGGCGCGTCCGCTACGTGTCGGGCGTCTCCCGCACGCACTTCCGCGACGAGGTCGGCCTGCTGGGGGCGCCCTACACCGATCTCCTCGAGCCCGGCGACGAGAGCCACCTGGTGTCGTCCAGGATGCTCCTGGAGGCGCTCGAGGGGGGCGACTGGGGGGGGACGCAGTGGCACCTGCGCGCGGACGGGGCGGTCTTCCCGGCGCTGACGCTCGCCATCCCCTACCGCGACCCCCGCACCGGGCGGTCGCTCGGCGCGCTGGTCGTGGGGCGGGACGTCTCGGCGGAGCACCGCTGGCGCTTCCGGGCGGAGCAGGCGGAGCGGCTCGCCGGCGTGGGAGGACTGGTGGCCGGCGTGGCCGGCCAGATGCGCAGGGCGGCGGACCGCGTCGCCACGGCGCTCGGCTTCGGCCTCCCCGACGACGCGGCGCAGGCGGGGTATTCCGTGCCCCTGGAGGTCGGCCGTGTGAGGGCGCTCGTCGAAGCCGTCGAGCGGCTCGCCGGGGTCTCCTGGGCCCTGCGGCATGAGCGCCTCTTCCTGCTGCACGAGGCCGAGCGGGCGGCGCTCGAGGTGGCCCCCAAGCTCGCGGCGAAGGGGGGACGCCTCAGTCTGGACGTGCCCGACGGGCTTCCCCCGCTCCACTGGGACGGGGAACAGATCCGCGCCGTCCTGAGGGTGCTCCTCGAAAACGCCGTGGAGAGCCTGTCCTCCTCGGGGGGCGGGGAGGTGCGTGTAGCCTGCTCTCTGGTGTCGGGACACGAGCGGATCCGCATCGAGGTCTCCGACAACGGCTCCGGGATCCCCCCTGAGGACCTGCACCTGGTCACGGAGCCCTTCTTCTCGACCAAGCCGGAGCACGCGGGGCTCGGGCTCGCGGTCGTGCGCACGGTGGTCTCCGGGCACGGCGGCACGCTCGCCGTCGAGTCGCCGGGGAGGGGGCGGGGCTCGACCGTGACGGTCGAGTTGCCCCGGGAGCCCCCCGGGACGACGGTGCGGTTCCGGGCGGCGCCCCTGGCGCTGCGGGCCGCGCGGTCCGTGCTCATCGTGGACGACGAACCGACGGTGCGCCTTTCGGTGCGGCGCTTCCTCGAGCGCGTCGGCTACGACGTGCGCGAAGCGTGGAGCGGGCGGAGCGCCCTCGCGCAGATCACGGGGGGCACCCCACCCGAGCTCGTCGTCACCGACCTGCGTATGGGGGACGGCTCGGGCGCGTGGCTCATGGAGCAGCTCGCGCGGGACTTCCCTGACCTGCTCCGGCGCACCGTCATCCTGACCGGAGCGGGCGAGGAGGACGAGCTCGCGGTCCTGACGCGGCAGACCGGGTGCCCGCTCCTGCGAAAGCCCCTGGAGATGCCGCAGCTCCTCGACGCGCTCGACGAGGTGGCGTCCCGCGACTGAGAGCCCGAGCAGGAATCGACGCCTGCGGTGAACTGGCGGCAAAGGGCTCACGGTCACATGGTCGATCGGGACGCTGAGCGAGATCCAGAACGGCGTTCGCCGCAGGCGGCGACCCCGCCGGAGACGCTCTCGGGCAGGGTTTTCAGCCGCCCAGGGTGAGGAGTCGTAGGATGTTGTAGGTGAGGGCGAACAGCGACGCGCTGCCCGCGACCTTGATGAGCCCTTGCACCGGAGAGCTGTCGAACCCGCGGTGTGCCTTGGCGTCGGCGTTGACCGTTTCAGCGGTCGCCGCGCGCTTCTTGTAGATCTCTTTGGCTTCGTCGGTGCCCATGCGCTCGCGCCATTCGCCCACCGCTCCGCTATCGCCCTCGCGCGCGACGTGCGGACCGCGGGTGTCGCCCTTGCGGGGCTTCGGCACGGGCGCATACGTAGTCACCTGCTGCGAGGCCGCGCGGTCGATCGCCTCGTGCTGCGCGTAGCCACCGTCGACGAGTATTTCGGGACCAGCCGTCATCTGGTGCGCTTCGACGAGTTGAAGGGGACGAGGGCTACGCGAGAGGGATCGAGACCGAGCCTGGGCCGATGGCCTCCTCGCACCAGATCAAGCGGTTCTTCGGCGCATTTGCGTGGGGCCGGATCTGGATGTTCCGTCGGCTGCTGCGGGAGCTGTTCCTGTGGCGGCTGAAGCTGGAGGAGCCCGAGGTCGTGGTGCTGGGGCTGGACACGATGGTGATGGACAACGACGAGGCTCTGGTACGAGAGGGCTGTGAGCCCACCTACGAGAAGGTCAAAGGCTTCCAGCCGCTGCAGAGGATGTGGGGCGCGTTGCTCATCGACGCGCTCTTTCGCGGCGGCAAGAAGAGCGGTAACGCCAAAGACACGGCCGGCAAGCTGGTGCGGGACATGGTACGCTTCATCCGCAGGCGCTACCGCTCCGACGTGCCCATGGTCGTGCGCGTCGACGGTGGCTTCTTCGACCAGAAGCTGTTCCGGGTCTTCGACGAGCTCGGCATCGGCTTCATCTGTAGTGGCAAGCTGTTGGACGACATCCCCGACGTGGCGAGGGCCACGCATGCCGCCGCGTGGTCGCAGTACGACAACGGCCATCAGCTCCGGGAGTACTTCGAGTTCGGCGACCGGCGAGCGAGTTGGGAGAAGGACGAATGGCGCCGCGCCTTCCACACCCGGCCCGCCTATGAGGACGCACAGCGGCTGCTGGAGTTCGCGCGTCCCGACAACGTGATCTACACCAACCTCGGCCAGGGCGGCCCCATCGACGCGCTCCTCGAGGCGGCCGGCTGTGGGGACCGGACCCAGCCCGAGCGCATCATCGAACGGCACCACGGGCGCGGGCGCGACGAACTCGTACATCGCGCGCTCAAGGACTTCCGCGCCGAGCAGCTCCCGTTCAAGAGCTTCCAGGCCAACGCGGCGTTCTACTACACGACCCTGGTGGCGTTCTTCCTGTTCGAGAGCTTCAAGCGCGACGTCACCGAAGAGGTCCTGCCCATCACCGCCCAGGCCACCCGCGTGCGGCGCGAGGCCATCGGCTTCGCCGCCAAGATCGTGCGCCACGCTCACGAGGTCGTCCTCAAGGTGACGGCCGCGGTGTGGAACCGCCTGCACATCGGGAACCTCTGGGAACGAGCCGCGCATCCACCGCCCTTCGCCTGCGCGTGACCGGCTCCCTTCGCCTCCTTCTTCGTGTCCTGATCGCATCTTCTCGGGCGAGGTGCGTCCGCACGCTACGTCCGGAGCCGTCTTGCCTGCGCTCAATAGACCGCTTGGCAAGCGCCGCGCCCCTCCACACCGGCGCAGGGCCAGGTCTGACCGCCACAATGACGCCTCCACTCCCCCCCATTGCAGGCCACGGTCGCGAATCGCTCAGATTGGGTCTGAGTCGGCGGACCCCCGGTCGTCGAGCCGGGTGTGCGCGCCAGGAGGGGGCCCCTTCCTAAGCCTCCAGCGCGCTCCTCACCGCCCGGGCGAAGTCCGCAATCCCCCAGGGTTTCTCAAGGAACGGGTGGGAGCGGACGACCCTCAGGTCCTCCTCCTGGTCGGGAGGAGCGTACCCGCTGCTGAAGAGGAAGCGGGGCCTCCGTTGCCAGGTGGCGGTGCTGTGGTAGACCTCCACGCCGCCGCCTCCCGGCATCACGAGATCGGTCACCACGAGGTCGATCTGCTCCTTGCGGGCCGCGAGGACGGCCCGTGCTTCCGTGCCGTCGGCCGCCGTGATCACCTCGTACCCCAGGCGTTGCAGGATCTGTTGGGCGAGCTCCCGGATCTCCTTCTGGTCCTCGGCGAACAGGACCACCTCGCCGCGCCGAGCGCGGTCGTTCCCGCTGGGCTTGGTGTCGGTCTCCGCCGCGTGGTGCCGTGAGGCGTGGGGCGCCGCCAGCGGGAGGTGGAGGGCGAAGGTCGTCCCCGTGCCCGGGCGGGACCGTACGTCCACCGACCCGGCGCTGTTCTGGGCGAAGCCGTACACCATGGCGAGCCCGAGCCCGGTGCCCTTGCCGGCGGGCTTCGTCGTGTAGAACGGCTCGAAGACGCGGTCCAGGGCCTCGGGCGGGATCCCCACCCCGGTGTCCACGACCTCGATCACCGCCGCGGCGGCCCCCGAGGGGCGGGCCGCAGCCCGGGAGCGCAGGGTGAGCGTCCCGCCGTCGGGCATGGCGTCGCGGGCGTTGTTGAGGAGGTTGAGCACCGCCTGCTGGAGGGAGCCCGGGTCGACCTTGCAGGGGAGGGGGTCCGGGGCGTGCTCCACGCGGAGCTCGATGCTCTCCGGGAGGACCCGGGCCACCATCGAGACCACCTCGTCCAGGACGCGGCGGACGTCCACGACCTGGGCTGCCCGCTTGTCGTCGCGCGAGAAGACCATGAGGCGCCGGACGAGGTCGGCGGCGCGGCCTGCCGCGGCGAGCATCTCCGGCAGGGGCTCCCCCTCCCTCGCGTGCTCCGGAGGGAGCTCCTCCTGGAGGATCTGCGCCTGCCCGATGATCGCCGTCAGGAGGTTGTTGAAGTCGTGGGCGACCCCGCCGGTGAGCTGGCCGACCGCCTCCATCTTCTGGGCCTGCCGGAGGTGCCGCTCCATCTGCCGCTCGTTGGTGACGTCCTGGCCGATGCCCACGTACCGGTCGACCCGCCCGGCCTCGTCGAAGATGGGGAAGATCGAGGAGCGCTGGAGGTACTCGGAGCCGTCCTTGCGGCGGTTCATGAACTCGGTGGTGAAGTTCCGGCCGGCGACCAGCTCCGACCACATCCGCCCGTAGACGCTCCGGTCGGTCTGGGAGCCCTGCAGCACCCGGGGGTTCTGCCCGATCACCTCGCCGGCGGCGTAGCCGGTGATCCTCTCGAAGGAGGCGTTCACGTACTCGATACGCGCCTCGGGGTCGGTGATGATGACAAGGTCGCCCGCCTGCGCGAGCGCCCGGCTGAGGAGGTTCCGCTCCCGGGCCTCGGCCTTGCTCTGTGTGATGTCGCGCAGGAACGCGGAGAAGTGCCGTTCACCCTGGTCGTCCCACGAGGCCACGGAGAGCTCGACGGGGAATTCCACGCCGTCCCGTCTGCGCGCGGAGAGCTTGACCGTGAAGGGGGGGAGGGGGGAGGGCGCGCCCGCGGCCTCTGGCCAGAAGGCCTGGAAGCGCTCGCGGTCCGCGGCGCCGATGAGGGACGCTGCGTCCAGCCCGATGGCCTCCGCCGGCGCGAAGCCCAGCATCCGGGCGGCCGCCTCGTTCCAGAAGGAGATCCTCCTCGAGGAGTCCACCATGAGGATCCCGTCCCCCGAGGCGCGGGTCACGGACAGGAGCCGCCGCTCGAGCTGTTCGGCGTGGCGCCTCGCCTCCGCCTCCTTCTGCCGGGCCAGGCTGCGGTCAAGCGCCTGGACCACGGCGGGCCCCAGGCGGGGCATCCCGTCCTTGAAGACGTAGTTGGCCAGGCCGAGCTTGACCAGCCGGAGGACCTTCCGCTCCGGCAGGGTCCCGGTGACCAGGATGACCGGGAGCTCCGGATCGTAGGTCCGCGCCAGCTTGAGGGCCCGCCGTCCGCTGAAACGGGGGAGCTTGTGGTCCGCCAGGACGATGTGCGGCCTGAAGGTGAGCAGGGCGCGTCGGTAGCCGTCCTCGTCCTGGACCAGCCGGAACGCGGGGGCCATCCCGAGGCGGCGGATCTCGCGTATGATGAGATCCGCGTCGGTAGGCGAGTCCTCCACGAGGAGGATCCGCAGTTCCTGGCCTCCGGAGAGGCGCGTCGCCGAGGGGTTCATGGGCGCGGGGTCGGGGGGAACGGGCTTCCCCCGGCGATGCAGTTGCCGTGCCAGTTCGAGGGACCCCGGGAGCTGGGGTGGGGAGTCCGCAAGGTCATGGCCGCCATGCGGTTGCCCTCGGTGCGGAGCGCTTCTTCAGTCGCAGCGCCGAGACGGGCCGGCCGGGGTGTTTCATGCGCGAGACGCGCCTGCGGAGAGGGCCAGGGCCCCGATCCGCCCGGAGGGGGGGCGGGAGCAGGGAGCGGGGTCGCGGCTCCCCGGGCCGGTCCGGGTGGCCAGGCCCTCGCTTCGAGGAGGCCGGTGAGCGCGTCCACGACCGCGGGGTCGAAGTGCCGGCCACGGTCCTGCACGATCCTCTCGAGCGCCTCCCGGGCTCCGAGCGCGGGCTTGTAGGGCCGGACGCTCGTGAGCGCGTCGAACGCGTCGGCGACGGCCACGATCCTCCCGCTGAGAGGGATCTCCTCCCCGCCCAGCCCGCAGTACCCCGCGCCGTCCCACCGCTCGTGGTGGGTCTGCGCGATCTCCCGCGCCAGGGCGAGGAGGGGGAAGCTCTCGCCGGAGAGGATGCGGGCCCCGATGTCGACGTGGGAGCGCATGACCGCCTGCTCCTGCGGGGTCAGGCTCCCGCTCTTCAGGAGGATCGCGTCGGGGATCCCGATCTTGCCGATGTCGTGGAGGGGCGCGGCCTGGCGCATCAGCGCCACCTGCTCGGCAGGACACCCCAGCCTCCTGGCGAGGAGCGCCGAGAGTTCGCCCACGCGCTGGGCGTGGTGGCCCGTGGCGTCATCCCGGAATTCCGCGGCCAGGGCGAGGCGGGCGAGGATCTCGTCGTGGGCGTGCGCGAGGTCGGCGGTACGCTCGCGCACCCGCTCCTCCAGCGTCTCGTTCTCGGCGCGGAGCCAGAGGTGGAGGACGCGGGCCTCGAGGAGGTTCCGGATGCGGAGCAGGATCTCCGTGGTCTCGAAGGGTTTGGTGACGAAGTCGCGGGCGCCCGCGGCCAACGCGCGCAACTTCACGGACTCGTCGAGGTCGCCCGTGAGGACCAGCACGGGGAGGTATCCGTCGCGGGCCAGGCGCCCGCGCAACGCGCCGAGCAGCTCGAAGCCGTCCATCCCGGGCATGTGCAGGTCCAGGAGGAGGAGGTCGGGGCCGGTCGCGTCGAAGTCGGCGAGGGCTTCGCGGGGATCGCTCCGGGTGTGCACGCACGTGTAGCCGCCCCGCTCGAGGACCTTCCGCACCGCATGCAGATTGTCCTCCTCGTCGTCCACCACGAGGATCACCGCGTTCTTCACGGGGCTCCATGCGGGGGTGAGCGTCTCGATCATCGCGGTACCCGGCAGGGGATCGCCGGCCTGGGCTCCTCACGCCCCGGCCAGCGCGTTCCTCTCGACCAGAAGGGTTCTCATGGCGACGGCGTCGCGCAGCGCCAGGCGCAGGAACTCCGCCTCGACGGGCTTCGTGAGGTAGGTGCGGGCACCCTGCTCGATGCACCGCACCGCCACGTCGGGGGCGTCCAGGCCGGTGAGCATGACCACGGCCATCTCCGGGTCTCGCGAAAGCGCCCAGCCCAGGAACTCGACTCCTTTCATCCGGGGGAGCTCGATGTCCAGGAGGCAGATGTGGAAACGCTGTCCCGAGAGCCACTGGTCCGCCTCCTCCGCGGAGGCGGCGACGCGCACCGAGTATCCGAGGCGCGTCAGGAGCTTGCTCAGGGAGCTGCGCACCTCGGGGTCGTCGTCCACCACGAGGATCGAGGCGCCGGGCTCCCCGCCGGAGATCACCTCCCTCCAGCCGTGGCGGGCGCGGGGGCGTGTGCCGGGGCCGCTCATCGGCGCATCCCCTGCCCGAGGGCCTCCACGTCCTCCATCTTCCAGAGTTCCAGGAGCGTGCGGTTCACTTCCCGGGAGATGATCCCGTCGAGGGAGTCGTCGGGCCGCTGGACCGCCATCAGGTCTTCCCGGGTCGTGTGCGAGGCCCAGCCGACCAGCCCGCCCAGGAGCGCGGCCGCCGCCCCGGCGAAGGCGACCGCGGTGGCCCTCCGGGTGCGCCTGCGTGCCCCCGCATGGCGGGTCGCGTGGCCGAGGCGCGCGGCCTCCAGCTGCTCCGCGGTCGGGAGGAGGGGGCCTCCTCCGGCACCGCGCCCCGAGCCGGTGCGGGTCGGACCGCCCGGGAACGCGCCGGCGATCCTCATGCGTGGCCTCCCTGCCCGAGGTCCACGGGGTGGCGGACTCCGAACGGGGAATGCTGGAGGACGATCTGGCGCCCGCGCCTCTGCACGAGGTCGAAGGCGAGAGGCCCCTGCAGGTTGGCGGTGGCCGTCCGGCCCGGCTCCCTCGGCAGGGTCACGATGGCCAGGACCAGGAACCGGGACGAGTCGGTGGCGTCGCTCCAGGGGACCTCCTGGGGCCCGAGCTCGAGGGAGTATCCGTCCACGAGCGGGAAGGGGTCCGCCAACAGGAAGGTGAGCGCCTCGAAATCGAGGGATTGGAGCCAGAAGAGCCCCTCCAGGCGGGACGGCACCAGGGCGAAGGCGCGCGCCTGGGGGAAACCCAGGAGCCCGTGCTCGAAGCTGAACACCTGGGATGTGCGGAGCTCGAGGGTCCCCAGGAGGGCGGACGGTACCGACACGTCAACTTCTTCGGCGGACAGGGCCAAAGCGGCGGCATTCATCGCAGGTAGTCCGTCAGGGCGAGGTTCAGGATCTTGCTGTTGGCGAGCATGGCGGCCTCGAGGGCACCCTGCCGCTCCACCAGTCGGGTCACGGCTGCGGTGAGGTCCGCATCCTCGAGGGAGGAGCGGAACGTCTGGAGGTTGACCTCCAGCGAGTCCAGGTTCGTGAGGGCGACGTCCACATGGTTCATGCGCGCGCCGAGGTCGCCGACGAGCTTCTGGACGTCCCCGTGGGAACGGTCCAGCGCCGACATGGCCGTCGCCACCCCCCGGGCGTCGTTGGCTTCCAGGGACGCGGCGAGATCGCGCAGTGCCTGGATCGCGCCGGTGTCGACGAAGAGCTCCTGGGCCGAGTGGTTCGTGTCGATGACGAGCATCGCGCCCGCTTCCACCCGGAGCGAGCCCGAGGGGGGGCGATCCGGATCGGTGGCTCCGTCCACGAACGGGGGCCTGTCGGCGTGCTGCCCGCCGAAGAGGTAGCTACCGGCGAAACGGGTGTTGGCCAGGTCCTCGGCGAAGTCCGCGAGCCGGGTGACCTCCTGGGCGGTCGCGGCGCGCGTCGCCGCGCTCGCCGTGGCGCCCACCTGGGAAACAGCCAACTCCTTGGCGCGTTCCAGCGCGCCACCGAGTTGGTCGGCCACCGAATCTTCGAAGTCCAGACGGGACCGCGCCCACTCGAGGTTCCGGCGGTACTGCTCCAGTGCCCGCAGCCCCGAGGAGGACTGCATCACCCCGGCCACGGCCAGGGGGTCGTCGGAGGGGCGGGAGACGCGGAGTCCGGTGGTCGCCTCGCGGCGGGCCGCTTCCACGGCCCGCATCTGGGCCTGGAACCCGGACAGCGCTTCCTTGGCCAGGGTGGCGTTCGTGATCCTCAAAGGAGAAACCCCTACAGGTCGTCGGGTCGGTGCCGCTTGGACGCCGCGCGCGGCGCGGGTACGATTACGAGTATCGGGCACCCCCACCCAATCTTGAGCGGCGGCCATGGCGACGATCCTGTGCGTCGATGACGAGGCGTCGGCGATCCTCATCCTGGAGGACGCGCTGACCCGTGCAGGGCATCGCGCCATCGGCGTGCACAACGTGCAGGCGGCCCTCAACGTGCTCGCGCGCGGGGGCGTGGACCTCATCATCTCGGACTACCGGATGCCGGGCGCCACGGGACTCGAGTTCCTGGAGGCCCTGGAGCGGGAGGGGTTCGACGTGCCCCTGATCATGATCACGGGCCACGGATCCATCGAGCACGCCGTGGCGGCGATCAAGGCCGGGGCGATCGACTACATCACCAAGCCCGTGCGCCCCCAGCACCTGACCCTGGCCGTGGACCAGGCGCTGGAGTTCGCCCGCCTGCGGCGCGAGAACGCGCAGCTGCGGGAGGAGGTCACGCAGTTCCGGGCGTTCCGCGAGATCATCGGTGAGGGGTCCACGCTCAAGAGGATCCTCGAGACCGTGCACATGGTGGCGCCCACCCGCGCCACGATCCTCTTCCAGGGGGAGTCCGGGACGGGCAAGGAGCTCCTCGCCCGGACGGTCCACAACCTCAGCGAACGCAGGGACGGGCCGTTCATCTCGCTCAACTGCGCCGCGCTCCCGGAGCACCTCGTGGAGAGCACGCTCTTCGGGCACGAGAAGGGAGCGTTCACCGGGGCCGTCAAGCAGGTGAAGGGGGCCTTCGAGCGGGCCCACGGCGGAACGCTGCTCCTGGACGAGGTCTCCGAGATGCGCCTCGACCTCCAAGGCAAGCTCCTGCGGGTCCTGCAGGAGCAGGAGTTCGAGCGTGTGGGCGGTTCGGCGTCGGTCCGTGTGGACGTGCGGGTGGTGGCGACCACCAACCGCGACCTGGCGGCCCACGCCGCGGCGGGCGGGTTCCGTGAGGACCTCTATTACCGCCTCGCGGTGGTGCCGATCCAGGTTCCCCCGCTGCGCGAGCGGCTGGAGGACATCCCGCTCCTGGTCCAGCACTTCGCCTCCCGGGCGGCCCGCGACGCGGGCCGGGAGCCTCCGAGCGTCATGCCCGAGTGCGTCCGGATGCTCCAGGAGCGGCCGTGGCCGGGGAACGTGCGGGAGCTGGCTCATGCCGTCGAGCGGGCCGTGATCCTCACTCCCTCGGGCGTCCTGGTCCCCGACTCGTTCGACGGAGCGCGGTTCGGGTTGGCCACGGGGCTCGCTGCACCCGGGGTCGCCCAGGTCCGTGAGGCGAACCCCCCGGCGCCCGGCGCCGCGGGTACGCCCGCTCGCGCGGACGACACGGGCACGCTGAACCTGGAGGCCATGGAGGCCGTCCTGATCCAGCGGGCCCTGGAGGCCACGGGGAACAACCGCACCCGGGCGGCCGAACTCCTCGGCATCAGCGTGCGCACCCTGCGCAACAAGCTCAACAGCCCGGACTGACGCCCCGGAAGAAGTCTCCCAGGGCCCCCCGGCAGATCCTTCCGCCCTCCCCCCACGGCGGGGGCGCCCGGCGCCGCGGAAGCGGCGTCCGTCTCCGTCCGGAGACTCCCCAGAGCATCCCGTAACTCATTGTAATAAATTGAGTTGTGCGGATTGCAGCTCCGCCTGACCGCGAAGGGCGGGTCTCCGGGTCGGCGTGGAACGGCCCTTGCCACAGCATCGGTGCGAACCTTTGCACCGTTTCGGGGAGGTCCCGAGGATGCTGGCCAGGCTCATTGGAAACGACACCAACGTCGCGAGGCTGAAGGAGGGGCTGGACGCGTCCTCCCGCAACGTGCGTGGGATCGCCCACCGGGTGGCCAACGCCGGGAACGCGGACTTCGCCCGCACGCTCGACGAGGCCAGGGCCGCAACGGGCGCCGGGCCGGTGGACCTGGAGCGCGAGATGGTGGCCCTCGCCGACGAGCAGCTCCGCTTCGAGGCCCTGGCCAGCCTGCTGCAGGGCAGCTACCAGGGGCTCCGCTCCGCCGTGAGGGAGCGCTGATGCGGATCGGCGAAGGGGGCGTCCCCCTCCCCACCGAGCGCATCCGCGAGCCCCTGCGCGGCCTGGGGATCGCCGCGAGCGGGCTCTCGGCGCAGCGCGCCCGCCTCGACGCGATCGCGGCCAACATCGCGAACGCGGAGACCACCCGGGGCGTGGACGGCACGCCGTACCGGCGGAAGGTGGTCCGCCTCGAGGAGGTCGCCTTCGAGTCCCTGCTCCCCGGGACCGGGGCCGCGGCGGGCGAAGGCGAGGGCGGCGGCGTGCGGGTCGCGGGCGTGGAGGAGGACGCGACCGAGGGAGCGCTCCGCTACGACCCCGGCCACCCCGACGCGGACGCCGCCGGCTACGTGCGCATGCCGAACGTGGACATCTCCTCCGAGATGGTGGACCTGATGAGCACGCGCCGGCTCTTCGACGCCAACGCCACCGTCTTCCAGGCCATGAAGTCGATCCTCAGGCGCGCCACCCAGATCTGAGAAGGGAACCCACGCCATGAACATCCCCCCCCTCGGCGCCCACCCCCTCCCCCCGGCCGGGATCGGCCAGGGCAGGGTCCAGGGTCACGAGCCCCAGGCCGGTCGCGCGGCGTCCCCCCTGCGGGCCCCAGCGGCGGCCGAGCCCCGCGGCGAGGGAAGGGCGGTCCTCATGTCGGCGGAGGCGCCCGCCGGGACCGACCCCAAGCTGTGGAGCGTGCTCACGGGCGAGGAGCGGGCGTTCTTCGCACGGGAGCGCGCCCTCGGTGCGATCACCTACGGCCCCGGCGCGGCCCACCGTAGTGCCGACGTGCCGAGGGGCGGCCGCGTGGACGTGAGGGTCTGACATGGCGATCACGGGTGTGGGTGCGGCGCAGGCCGCCGCGGGTGTGGTCCGGACCGAAGGTGGCGTGCCCCTCCGGCTGGGTGCCCAAGCGGGCGGGCCCAGCTTCGCAGAGACGCTCAAGGGAGCGCTCGGGGAGGTCTCCGAGCTGCGGGACCGGGCCGGGGACGCGATCGGCGCCTTCGTGCGTGGCGAGGCGGTCGAGATCCACGAGGTGATGGCCGCGGCCGAGGAGGCGGGGATCGCCCTCGACCTCCTCATCGAGATCCGCAACAAGCTGGCGGACGCGTACCGGTCCGTGATCCAGATGCAATCCTGACCTGCCCTTCATGAACCCGATTCTCGACCGGCTCGGCGGCCCCCGCCTCACGGCTCTCCTAGTGGGCCTGGGCGCCCTCGCCGCGGTGTGGGGGTTCGCGCAGTGGGGCTCCGCCCCGGTATGGGTCCCCGTCGTGGCGGACCTCCCCCTGGAGCGCGTGGGCCAGGCGACGCAGCGGCTGGACGAGTCGGGGATCCCGTATCGCCTCGAGCGCGGCGGGACCGTCGTCGTCGTGGAGGAATCCGCCGCGGCGCAGGCCCGCGTGGCGCTGGCCGCAGACGGGTTCGGCGGGAGCGCGGCGCGCCCCGGGTTCGAGCTCTTCGACCAGCCCTCGTGGGGCATGACCGACTTCACGCAGCGCGTGAACTACCGGCGGGCCCTGGAAGGGGAGCTGGAGCGCACGATCGGCAGGATGCAGGGCGTCCGCGCGGCGCAGGTGCACCTCGCCATCCAGGAGTCGTCGTGGCTGAAGCAGGGCGAGCGGCCCACCGAGGCCTCGGTCGTCCTGCAGGTGGACGCCGCCGCCCGCGCGGACGACGCCATGGTGGAGGGGATCCAGTTCCTCGTCGCGAACGCGGTGGAGGGACTCAACCCGGAGAACGTCACCCTCCTCGACGATCGGGGCCGCCTCCTCTCGACGCCCGACGGGGAAGGGATCGGCCGGTCTAACCGCCAACTCCAGGTCCAGACCCAGGTCGAGACCTACCTCCAGACCAAGGCCGAGGCGCTCGTCGAGCAGATGGTGGGCCCCGGCAACGTCACCGTCCGGGTCGCGGCGGAGCTCAACTTCGACCAGGTGGACCGGACGGTGCAGGCGGTGGACCCGGATCAACAGGTGATGGTCTCCGAGGACCGCTCGGAGATCGTGCCGGGGACGGCCGAGCAGGGTGCGAGCTCGGTGACCAGCAACACCGTCTACGAGACCGCCCGGACCGTCGAGACGGTCTCGCGCGGAGGGGCCCGGCTCGAGCGCCTCACCGTGGCCGTGGTGCTCGCCGACCGGCGCGTCGAGGACGGGGACGGGCAGGTGAGCTTCGAGCCCCGCAGCGCGGAGGAAATCCGCCGGCTCGAGGGCGTGGTGCGCAACGCCGTCGGGTTCAACGAGGCCCGCGGGGACGCCATCTCCGTGGTGAGTGCCCCTTCCGAGGCGCCGCCCGTCCTTGCCCCCGAGGAGGCTCCGCTCGGTGTCGTCGGCCTGGTGCAGACCACCCGCCGCCCCGCCTTGGCCCTTCTCGGGCTGGCGCTCACGGTGTTCCTCGCGCTCCGCGTGCTCTCCTCCGTCCAGGTGGGCGCCCCGCAGCGAGCGCTCGTCGCCATGGGCGGCCCCATCGCCATATCCGGCGGCGACGACCGCGGCGAGCTAGCCGCCAACGGCGCCGCCCCGGCCCTCGCAGCGCCGCAGCGCCAGCCCTCCCCCCGCCTGGCGGACCCGCAGATGACCGCCCGCGTGGTCCGGGCCTGGATGAGGGACTGAGGCCGTGACCGGTGCCGCCGTCGCCCGCCGCGGGACCGCCGACGAGTTCACCGGCCGCCAGAAGGTGGCTGTGCTCCTGATGGCGCTGGGCGAAGAGGCCTCGGCCGAGATCACCAAGAACCTCAGCCCGGAGGAGATCGAGGCGATCTCCTTCGAGATCGCGAAGATGGACCGTGTGGACCCCTCCCTGGTGGAGGAGGTCCTCAACGAGTGGCAGCACACGGAGCAGGCGGCCTTCTCGCTGGCCTCGGGCGGTGTGGACTACGCCCGCCGGGTCCTGGAGAAGGCGTTCGGCTCCTCCCGCGCGAGCCAGGTGCTCAAGCGTATCGAGTCGCAGTTGCACGACCACTTCTCCCTGGCGCGCCTCCGCAACGCGGACCCCCAGCAGCTCGCCGCCATCATCCGTAACGAGCACCCCCAGACCGTGGCCCTGATCCTCGCGTTCCTCGATCCCGGGCAGGTGGCCGGGGTCCTGAAGGAGCGCGACAGCAGCCTGGGGAGCGATGTCCTCCTGCGGATCGCGAGGATGGAGAAGGTCCTCCCGGACGTGCTCCGCATCATCGAGGACTCGGTGGGCGCCGAAACGGACCTCTCCCTCTCGGGGGACAGCTCCCAGGCAGGCGGGCCCGCAGCGGTCGCCGAGGTGCTCAACCTCGTCTCCGCGACGCTCGAGAAGGACCTGCTGGACGGGGTGGCGAACGTGGATCCGGCGCTCTCCGAGCAGATCAAGAACCTGATGTTCGTCTTCGAGGACATCGTCCAGCTCGACGACCGCGGGATCACCCGGCTCCTGAGGGACGTGGAGACCCGCGAGCTCTCGCTGGCGCTGAAGCTGGCCAGCGAAGAACTGAAGGCGCGCATGCTCGGATCGCTGTCCACGCGCGCCCGCGACGCGCTCGTGGAGGAGATGGAGTTCCTGGGTCCGGTGCGGGTGAGCGACGTCGAGGCCGCCCAGGCCAACATCGTCAAGCTCGCCCGGGCGCTGGAGGAGGCCGGCGAGATCGTGATCGGAGGCGGGGATGATCTTGTCGTCACCTGAGCGCCACCCGGTCCGCGGCGCCGCGGGGCGGCAAGCCCCGGCGAGCCGGTGCGTGTGGGACCAGCTCGACGCGGCCCTGCGGGAGCCCGAGCCCGCTGCGCAGCAGAGCCGCGACGCCCTGCACGCCCTGGAGGTGGACGCCGCGTACCGGAAGGGCAGGGCCGAAGGGGAGCTCGCGGCCCACGCGCGCGCCCGCCGCGAGGTCGAGACCGCGGGGTCCGCCGCCCGCGGGATTGTGCGCGAGGTACGGGAAGCGCAGGCGGCGTGGAACCGGGTGATGGAGGAGAACCTCGCGGCGCTGGCGGCGGCAGTCGCCACCCGGCTCCTCGAACGCGAACTCACCACGGACGCCGCCACTCTGCGCGGGTGGATCGAGCGCGCGCTGGCCCTGTATCCCGCCACCCAGCCCCTCCGGATCCACGTCAGCCCCGCGGACCTGGCGGCGTTGGCGGGGCGAGAGGGATGCGACGCCCCCGGAGAACGTGACATCCGCTGGGTGGCCGACGAGACGCTCCTCCCAGGAGGGTGCCTCGTGGAGGGTCCGGAGCGGATCGTGGACGGGCGCCTGGAGGAAGGGCTCAAGCGCATCTACCAGGTGCTCGCGCATGGTTGAGGCGATGCTGGCCCGGGCCGCCGGGATCTCCCGTTTCGCCCACTACGGGCGCGTGACCCGCGTGGTCGGCCTGGTGATCGAGGCCGTGGGGCTGGACGTGGCCAAGGGCGAGCTCTGCCGTGTGCGCAGCCTCACCCACCCTGCGTCCGTGCTCGCCGAGGTGGTCGGCTTCCACGAGCGCGGCGTCCTGCTCATGCCCCTCGGCGAGGTGGACGGGATCCACCCGGGGAGCGCCGTCGAGCCGATGGGGAGTTCCTCCGGCATCGCCGTGGGCCCGGGCCTGCTGGGGCGCACGTTGGACGGCCTGGGCAACCCCATGGACGGGCTCGGCTCGCTCGGGCCGACCGTGCGCGTCCCCCTCGTGTCCGATCCGCCGAACCCGCTCTCCCGTCGCTCGATCAGCGAGCCGCTCGCCACCGGCGTCCGCGCCCTGGACGGCGTGCTGACGGTTGGGCGCGGACAGCGCATCGGGATCTTCTCGGGGAGCGGCGTGGGCAAGAGCACGCTCCTAGGGATGATCGCGCGCCATGCCCAGGCGGATGTGAACGTGATCGCGCTCCTGGGGGAGCGCGGCCGCGAGGTGAGGGACTTCATCCAGAACTCCCTCGGTGCGGAGGGGCTGGCCCGCTCGGTGGTGGTGGTGGCCACCGGGGACCAGTCCGCGCTGGTGCGCGCCCGCGGGGCCCTGGTCGCGACCGCGATCGCCGAGTACTTCCGCGACCAGGACAAGCAGGTGCTGCTCATGGTGGACTCTGTGACGCGCGTCGCGATGGCCTGGCGTGAGATCGGCCTCGCGGTGGGCGAGCCGCCGACGACGAGAGGGTATCCGCCGTCCGCGTTCGCCGCGCTCCCCCGCTTGCTCGAGCGCGCCGGGAACGGGGCGAAGGGCGGAATCACCGCAATCTACACGGTGCTGGTCGAGGGCGACGACTTCAACGAGCCGGTCGCGGACCACGTGCGTGGCGTCCTCGACGGCCACGTCGTCCTGTCGCGGCGCCTCGCAGCGGCGGGCCACTTCCCGGCCATCGAGGTCACGGAGAGCGTCAGCCGCATCCGTGACCACATCGTGTCCGCGGACCAACGGGAGGCGGCCAACCGCCTGGCGTCGCTGGTGGCGGCGTACCGCGAGAAGGAGGACCTGATCTCCGTGGGCGCCTACGTGTCGGGGAGCGACGCCCAGACCGACCTGGCCATCCGTCTGCGTCCGGCGATCCGCGACTTCCTGAGGCAGAGCCCGTCGGAGGTGTCGGACTTCGGGGAGACACGGGATGCCCTCCTCGCCCTCGGCGAGGCGGCCCAGGGAGGCAGACGCGCATGAGCGGCTTCCACTTCCGGCTGGACACCGTGCTCGCCCTGCGGGAGCGTAAGGAGAAGGACTCCGCGGTCGGGCTGGCGCAGGCGCGCCGGGAGGCCGAGCACGCCCTCAAGGCGCGTGAGGATCTCCGCGACGTGCTCGAAGCAGGGCGCACGCGCCTGGCCGAAGCGCACGGCGCGGGGGGACCCGCGGGGCACCTCCAGAACCTGGCCCTCGTGCTGGGGAGCGTCGGCGACCAGTTGCAGGACGCCGATGAGCGGTGCCGCGAGGCGGACGAGCGCGTGAGCGCCTCGATGAGGGAGTACCACGAGGCGTTCCAGCAGCGACGGACCCTGGAGCAGCTCCGGAGTCACCGCCTCGAGGAGTGGCAGACCGAGCAGGCCAGGGGCGAGCAGAAGACCTTGGACGAGCTGGCCCTGACCCGGCACGGCCGGGCGCGCGCCGGCGGAGCGGAGGGCACCGGGCGATGAAGATGGCACTGGTCGGGGCGGTCGGCCTGGTCGTGGGACTTGCGGGAGGCACGGGGTGGAGTGCGGTGAAGACCCGGGACGTGCTCCTCGCCGAGCACGCGGCGGAGGCGGAGAAGGCCGCGGCGCACGCGGACGAGGCTGTGGGTACCCACGCGGGGACGTCCCCCGAGGCCGGCGCGGATCCTGAGGGGCCCCCGCCCGGGGAGGCCCCCGTGGAGGGCGATTCCGTCGGCGGACACGCTGCGGACGCGCTCTCCTCGGACCAGGGGGGATCCGCCGGCGCCCCCGGCAGCGGCGGGGCTCCGGCCGACCCCACCGCAGCCGGCGCGGGGCTCGACGGGGTCGACAGCGAAGGGGCCAAGAGGTTGGCGAAGATCTTCGCCGCGATGAAGCCCGACGACGCCGCGGGGGTCCTCGCGCAGATGGGGGACATCGAGGCCGTCGCCGTGCTGTTGGAGATGAACGACCGGCAGGCCGCGCCGATCCTGGGGAGCTTCCAGCCGGACCGCGCCGCGGTGCTCGGGCGCGCCGTCCTGGCCGGGCGCGGGGGGGCGCGATGAACGTGGGCCCGAGCTCCGCCGCATCGATGCTTGCCGGACTCTCCGGGGAGCCGGCGCGCGCCGACGCGGTGCCCCGTACCTTCGCGGGGTCCGACCTCGAGGCGGCCGGCTCGCCCGCAGGCGACTTCACCCGGCTCCTCGCGCTCCTCCTCGGGTCCGCCGCCCAGGGCGGTGAGGACATTCCCCCGGAGGGCACCGAGGCGGACGCCGGCGAAGGCTTCCCCGGGACGGGCACGGCCCCGGCGGAACCCTCGCGCGAACCGGGCCTGCAGGCGGCGGGACCTGAAGCGGGCGCTGCTCCGGGCGGCGCCGCTCCGGGTGGCGCGGCAGCGGTAGGGCGGCCGGTCGCGGCGACTGGCGCGGGCGTGTCCCCGGAGGCGCATGCCCTCGCGGCCGCGGCTTCCGGCGCTCCCGCCGTCCGGCCCGGGTCCGCCGCGGCCGATCCCCGCTTCCCCCGGGACCCAGGGGAGCAGGAGGGTCCGCGGGGCGCGCCGTCGGCTTCCGCCGAGCCCGAGGCGAAGGATCCCGGCGCCGTCCGGGCGACGCGCGCCGGTTGGGCGGCGCTCGGGGAAGCCAATGCGTCCGCTCGGGCGCGCGCCTCCGCAGACGGGGCCCCGGCCGGTGCCGGCGATCTTCTCGAGGCCGACGTGCCCGCCGCGGCTACGGACCTTCCCGCGACGGCCGAGGGCAGGCAGGCCGACGAGGCCTCTGCGGACCTGCCCGCGCCGGTGGAGGCTACGGAGCAGACGGGCCGCGCGTGGGGCGTGGAGCGCGGTGTGGCCGGCGTGGTCCCGGCCGGGCCCGTTCCGTCCGACGTGCGCACGGCCCACCGGGCCGCCGGCCGCCTCGATCCCGCGCTCCAGGAGAAGGTCGAGCGGGTGGTCGAGCGGATGGCTTCCGAGCACGGGATCAAGGTCACGCTCACCGAGGGGTACCGCACCGCCGAGCGGCAGCGCTTCCTCTACGCGCAGGGCCGCTCGCGGCGGGGGCCGGTGGTGACCTGGACGACGCGGTCGGCGCACACCGAGGGCCGCGCCGCGGACCTCAAGGTGGAGGGGTCCTGGAACCAGCCCAAGGCCTACGCGCTCCTGCAGCAGGTCGCCGCCGAGGAAGGTCTGGTGACGCTGGGCATGAAGGACCCCGGACACGTGGAGCTCCCCGGAGACGCGGCGTCTCCGCGCGCGCCGGGCGGGGCCGGCGGGGCCGAGGACGCCTTCGTGCCCCCGCCGCAGCGCGTGGCGTCGGCTTCGCCGGTGGCGCGCGTGGCCCACGTGGCCCGGACCGCCGAGGTGGCTGCGGTCCCGCGGCCGGGCTCGCCCGCGGCGCTCTCCACCGCGGAGATCCGCGGGGCCGCGCCGGCCCGGCGGGAGACCACGGTGCCGCAGGACGCCGGTCACGAATCCGCGGCTCCGGTGGCCGCGGTGGGGCCGCAGGGCCCGACCCTGGTCGCCGCCGCCCCGGCCGCGTCCGCGGGGGGCGTCCGCGCGCCGGAGCCCGCCCCCGCCCCCGCCGCACCGGTCGGTGCCACGCCGATGGACGGCGTGGAGCGGGTGGCCGAGGTGCGGGAGGCCCAGGCAGGGGCCCCGATCCAGCGCGTGACCTTGCGGCTGGACGGAGTCGAGAGCCCCGTCGAGCGCATCCGCGTCGAGCTCCTGGACCGGGCCCTGCGGGGTGGGGTCGAGATCTCCGACCCCGTCCTCGCCCAGCGCCTCAGGGAGGACGCCGGATCGCTCCTGCGCGTGCTCGAGGGGCGGGGCTACACGTCCCCCACGCTGTCGGTGGCGGGCGTCTCGGCGCTGGCGGGCGCCGGGGACGGCGGGGGTGACCTGCTGGCCTCCCTGGCGCGCGTGGAGGGGGGCGCGACGCTGCTCCGCACCCTCATGGGGGACGCCGCTGCCCCCGCGGCGAGGACCCAGTCGGACGGTGGCGCATGGGACCAGCGTGGGCGAGAGGGGCGCCCGGAGGGATCCGGACAGGACCCGCGGAAGGACCAACGGAAGGAGAGCCGATGATCACGCAGGCGGTGTCCGCGGGAGCGGGGGTGGTTTCGGACCCCCGGCCTCCCGGCGGGAAGATGGGCAAGGACGAGTTCCTCACGCTCCTGGTGGCGCAGCTCCGCAACCAGGATCCCGCCAACCCGAGCCGGCCGGAGGAGTTCGCCGCCCAGCTCGCGCAGTTCTCGAGCCTGGAGCAACTCATCCAGGTGAACGAGAACCTCAACGCCCAGGCCGAGGCCAACGCGGCCATGGCGCTGGCGATGAGCAACAGCGCCGCGGTGGGCGTGCTCGGCAAGACGGTCCTCGCTGCGGGTGACCGCGTGGACATCCCGGCGGACGGGAGTGCCCGCGTCACCGTGGGCGTGGGCGGGGCCGGAGGCACCGCCACCGTCAGGTTGTTCGACGAGAGCGGCCGCGAGGTCGGGTCGCGGGAAGTCGGGACGCTGGGGCCGGGTCGCCGGGAGATCGATCTCGGCGAGGCCGCCGAGGGGCTCCCGGCTGGCCGTTACCGCTACGAAGTGTCGGTGCAGGACGCGGACGGGAACCCGGTCCGGGTCCAGACCTTCACCCGCGCAGTCATCGACGGGCTGCGCTACGGGCCCCAGGGGCCCACGCTGACATCCGGTGGACTGGAGATCCCGCTTGCGGATGTCGTCGAAATCATCACGCAGACGGACTGATCTCACCCCCCAAAGGAGAATACGATCATGATGCGATCCCTCTTCTCTGGCGTCTCCGGCCTCCGGAACCACCAGATCCGCATGGACGTCATCGGCAACAACATCGCCAACGTCAACACGGTGGGTTACAAGTCGAGCCGCGTGACGTTCGAGGAGGCTTTCGCCCAGCTGCTGCAGGGCGCCAGCCGGCCCCCCGGCGACTCGTCCAACGTGTCCGGCGGCGTGAACCCGGTGCAGGTCGGGCTGGGTATGAACATCGGGTCCATCGACCTGCTCTTCACGCAGGGGAACATCGAGGCGACCGGCGTGACCACCGATCTCGCCATCCAGGGCGACTCGTTCTTCGTGGTCTCCAACGGGATGGGGAACGTCTTCACCCGCTCCGGCAACTTCCAGCTCGACGCGAACGGCCGGCTGGTGGCCTCCACCAACGGCTACATCGTCCAGGGCAAGATGGCCACCGACGGCGTCCTGAGCGACACGATCCAGGACATCCGCCTCCCCTTCGGTCAGAAGTCGGCGGCCTGCGCCACCAAGGCGATCTCGCTCGCCGGGAACCTGGACGGGGAGGCCGAGCTCGGCGACACGCGCGAGACCACGATCACGGTCTTCGACGCGATGGGCGCGAGGGACGAGGTCACGGTCACCTTCGAGAAGACCGGCGACGCGACCTGGAGCTACGAGATCAGCCTCTCGGAGGGGACGGTGGTCGCCGGAGGGAGCGGCACGCTGACCTTCGACAACCAGGGCCGCCTGACCGCCCCGGTCCCCGACACCCCCTTCGAGTACACGCCGGTATCCGGCGCCGCGAACGTCGAGATCGAAATCGACTGGGGCGAGGAGGGCGAGGTGAACGGGCTCTCGCAGTTCGCGGCCCCGTCCACGGCCGTACTCAAGGAGCAGGACGGGTACACGATGGGCGACCTGGAGCGGTTCAGCATCGACCAGACCGGGACGATCACCGGTGCCTTCACGAACGGCGTCACGCTGACGCTCGCGCAGATCGCCCTGGCGGACTTCAACAACCCCGCGGGGCTGATCCGCTCGGGCGACAACATGTACCAGGTGTCCTCGAACTCCGGGTCCCCGGTCCTCGGGTTCGCCAGAGAGGGGAGCCAGTCGTCGATCACCTCGGGGGCCCTCGAGATGTCCAACGTGGACCTCGCCCAGGAATTCACCAGCATGATCACGGCGCAGCGCGGCTTCCAGTCGAACGCGCGGGTGATCACGACCTCCGACGAGATGCTCCAGGAAGTCGTGACGCTGAAGCGGTAACGCCGCTCGGGAGGCGGCGGGCGACCGCCGCGGCGCCCCCCCCCGAGGCCCCCGCTCCGGTCCGCCGGGGCGGGGGCCCTGGCGTTCCTCCTACCGGAAAATCCCGCCGCCCCGTACCCGGAAGTCCTTTCCGGGCGCCGCGCCGAGGGGCGCCCCCGCGCGGCCCCTCCCTCGCTCGGCCCTCCGTGTAAGTGCTTGTTCCCCAAGCTGTTGAGCGGGTGAACGCGGCCCCGTGCCGGACTCCTCCGCGCTGGTACGGCCTGTGCCTGAGGGGAGGGGCGAGGCGAAGGCAGGATTCCGGGGCCCGGAGGAGATCAGATGGCGGAAGCCGAGGTGGCGCACCAGCCCGAGGCGCAGGGCGCCAAGCGGGGGGGGGTGATCCCCCTCGTGGCCGTGCTGCTCGCGACGCTCGGCGTAGGGGCGGCGGCCGGGCAGAAGCTCGTCGGCCCGCGCGCGGGCGCCGTGCTCGCGGAGCGTGGGGCGGCGGCGGAGGAGGCCGAGAGCCACGAGGCTCCGGTCAGCGCCCTCCACGTAGTGGACAACCTGGTGGTCAACCCGGCGGCTTCCGGCGGGTCGCGCTTCCTGCTCACGACCATCGCGCTCGAGGGCGCCACGCCCGAGGCGGCCGCGCTCCTCGCGACGCGGGACGTGGAGCTGCGGCACGCGTTCAACCTTGTACTCGGGTCGCGCACGGTCGAGAGCCTCGCCGACGTGGCCGGGCGGGCCCTGCTCCTCGAGGAGCTCATGGCGGCGGTCACCGCCACCGTGGGCGAAGGCGTGGTGAGCCGGGTCCTCCTCCCCCAGTTCGTGATCCAGTAGCGCCATGAGCTCCGCAGGCCTCTCCCAGAACGAGATCGACCTCCTCTTCAGCGGAGGAGGAGCGGTGGCCGCGCCGGTCGCGCCGGCGCCCACGCACGACGTCCAGATCTACGACTTCAAGCGTCCGGCACGGATCTCGAAGGACCGGAAGCGCTCCCTTAGCGCGATGTACGGGCTGCTGGCGAAGTCCGTGGAAGGCTGGCTCACGGGCCGGGTCCGCGACGCCGTGGAGCTCGACCTGCTCAGCGTCGAGCAGCTCACGTACGGCGAGTTCATGCTCGCCCTACCCTCGCCCAGCGCCTCGTACATCACGGACATGCAGACCGTCGGCGCCCAGGGGGTGATCGACTTCGGCCGGGAGTTCGCCTTCTTCCTCGTGGATCGGCTCCTGGGCGGCTCGGCGTCGCCCGTGCCCGTCCTCGAGCGCGCCCTGACGCCGATCGAGCGGCTCGTGGTGCAGATCGCGGTCGAACGCGTCGCCCACCAGCTCAATGAGGTCTGGAAGGACCACGTGAAGCTCGGGCTCACCGTGTCGGGCTTCGAGTCGGTGCCCGAGATGATCCAGATCGCGAACCGAGAGGATCCCGTCCTGGTCGCACACATCGGCGTCAATCTGGCGGGGCTCCATTCGGCGCTCCTCCTGTGCCTCCCCTTCGGTCCGCTGGAGACCTACTTCACGGGCGCGGGGGCACGCCGGCAGGTCCAGATCATCGGGAGCCCCGAGGAACGCCTGCACGACCAGCTCAGGCTCGAGGCGTCGCTCCGCAGCGCGAGGCTCTCCGTTGGCGCCCGGCTCCCGCGCTTCGAGATGTCCCTGGGTTCCCTCCTCGCGCTCCGGCCGGGGATGGTCGTGAACACCGGGATCTCCCGGCACGAGCGCGTGGAGTTCCACGTGGCGGGCCAGCGCCGCTTCCAGGGCGTGCCCGGCCGGGTCGGGGACAAGCTCGGCATCCAGATCCTGGAGTCCGTGAACCCGGAACCCGAGGACGTGATCCACCCCGGGCGTGAGAACGCCTTCTGACCGACGCATCCACACACCCGAGACGACGCACCATGAACGTGACCCCTTCGCAGGCCAGCTTCGGAGAACTTGTCGAAGGCGCGGACACCGACGCGCTGGCGGCGCTTTCGGTGCTCCACGACCTCACCATGCCCGTCGCGATCGAGCTGGGGAGGACGCGCATGTCGGTCCAGGAGATCCTGGGCCTGGGGCGCGGCTCGGTCATCCAGCTCGAGCGCCTGGCCGGGGAGCCGATCGACATCTTCGTGGGGGACCGGCGCTTCGCGGAGGGTGAGGTCGTGGTCGTGGGCGAGCAGTTCGGGGTCAGGGTGACCCGGATCCTCCACGCCGCCGGCTCCGAGGGCGAGGCCGCCGCGTGACCGCGGTCTCCCTCCTGTCGGGGCTGGCGCTCGTCCTCGCCCTCCTGGTCGCGGCGGCCGCTCTGGCGCGCCGGTGGATGCCGGGGACGGGCCCCACCCGCAGGGAGGATGCCATCGAGGTCCTCTCCCGGGTCGGCCTCACCCCGCGCCAGGGACTCGCCTCGGTGCGCGTCGGAGCACGCCGGATGCTGGTGTCATACGGGGAGGGGGGCGTGCGGCTGGTCCTGGAGCTGGATCGTGCCGAGGGCCAGGCGCAGGCGGCCGAGGGGCGGGAGGACGACCGGGCCGAGGCGGACGGGCCGTTCCGCACGCTCCTGGCCGACGTGTCCCGCAGGGCCGCGCGGGGGGTCCGGATCCTGCCCGCTCTGCTCGTTCTCTTCACGGCGCAGGCGTCGGCCCAGGCTGCACCGCGGCCGACCCCGGCCGCCGGGACGGAGCCCGCCGTGCAGGAGGCGACCGGCCCCGGTTCGGCCGTGATGAAGCTCGCCGAGGGACTCCCCGACGTGCGGGTCTCGGTGGGGGGCGGAGCCGGGGAGGACCTGGAACTCAGCGGGCCCGTGGGCACCGTGCTCTTCGTGGGATTCCTCACGGTCCTGCCGACCCTCCTCCTGCTCATGACCGGCTTCACCAGGATCCTGGTCGTCCTTCACCTCCTCAAGCAGGCCCTCGGGACCCAGACCGCGCCGCCCGCGCACCTGCTCACGGCGATGGCCCTCATCCTGACGCTGTTCGTGATGTCCCCGACGCTCGAGGCCGCGAACGAGCGGGCGCTCGCGCCCTGGATGGCCGGGGACATCGACACGGCGCGCATGCTCGAGGAGGCGTCCATGCCCTTCCGGGGCTTCATGCTGGCATCCACCCGCGAGCAGGACCTCGCCGCCTTCGTCGAGATGAGCGGGAGGCCCGCCCCCGAGCGGCCCGAGGACCTTCCCCTCATGACGCTCACAGCGGCCTTCGTGACGTCCGAGCTGACGGTTGCCTTCCAGATGGGCTTCGCTCTCTTCCTCCCCTTCGTGGTCATCGACCTGGTGGTGGCGTCGGTGCTCATGAGCATGGGGATGTTCATGCTTCCACCGGTCATGGTGTCCCTCCCCTTCAAGCTGCTCCTCTTCGTGCTCGCCGACGGCTGGTCGCTCGTCCTGGGGAGCCTGGTCCGGAGCTTCGCCTGATGCCGCACGCCCTGGTGGTGGACCTCGCGCGCGACGCCGTGACGATGGCGGCGACCCTTTCCGGGCCGCTCCTCATGGTCGCCCTGGCGGTCGGTCTCGCCGTGAGCGTCCTGCAGGCCGTCACGTCGATCCAGGAGCAGACGCTCTCGTTCGTGCCCAAGCTCTTCGCGGTCGGGGTCGTGTTCATCGCGCTCCTGTCGTGGATGCTGCAGGAGATGGTGCGCTACACCACGGAGCTGTTCCGCTCCCTCCCCGGGCTCGTGGGCTGACGTGGACGCGACGCCCGTGCTCGCTCCCGCAGGCGCCCACTGGCTGGTCCCGGGCGGAGCCGCGGTGGCCGCGCTGCTCGTGTTCCGGCTCTCCGCGCTCCTCTGGGCCGCCCCGCTCTTCTCGGCGCGGACCATCCCGGGTCGGGTGCGCACGGCGCTGCTCGTCACCCTCACGCTCCTGCTGTGGCCTGCTGCCGCGGCGGGTCAGGGGGCGGCGGTGAACGCGGCGACGATCCTCTCCGAACTCGGCATCGGCCTCATGCTCGGGCTGGGCGCGGCGATCTTCGTCGGCGCCGCCGAGGCGGCCGGCGACATGCTGGCCGTCCAGATGGGGCTCTCCGGGGCCAACGTCGTCGATCCCATGTCCCAGACCCAGCTCCCCGTGCTCGGCCAGCTCCTGGGCCTGCTCGCCACCACGCTCCTGCTCGCCTCCGGGGGGCACCTGGCCATCCTCGGCGCCCTGCACCGCTCGCTCGAGGTCCTCCCCCCGGGGAGCCGACTCGACCTCGGGGCCGGGGCCATGGCCGCCGTGGCGCTCGGCGGCAGGCTGCTCGAGCTGGGACTCCGGCTCGCGGCCCCCGTCGTGGCCGCCATGATGGTCGGGAACGTCGCGCTGGGGATCCTGGCGCGCACGGTGCCCCAACTAAACATCCTCATGGTCGCGTTCCCCGTGCAGATCGGCCTCGGGCTCGTGGTGCTGGCCCTGACGCTGCCGGCGATGGCCGGGGCCTTCTCGGGGTGGACGCAGGACTACGGCTCCGTGGCGGCTGCGCTCCTGGATGCGCTGACGCCGGAGGCGACCGCGCCGTGAGCCAGGATCCGGGCCAGGAAAGGACCGAGGCGCCAACCCCCAAGAAGCGCCACGACACCCACAAGAAGGGGCAGGTCCCGCGAAGCCAGGAACTCAACACCGCTTTCCTCCTGCTGGCGGGGGCCGGCGCTCTCGCTTCCGCCGCGGCCGCGGCGGCCTGGGCGGTCTCCGACGTATTCACGGCCGCCGTCCGGGGGATCACGGCCCTCCCCGTGGGCGTGGACGCGAACGCGGAGATGATGGGGGCCCTGGGGCGCAGGACGATGGCCGGCATGGCACCTTTCCTGCTGGCGACCTCTGGGGCGGCTCTGGCGGTCGGGGCCTTCCAGGCCCGGGGCGTCCTTTCTCTCGATCCCCTCAAGCCCGACTGGTCTCGCCTGGACCCCCTCAAGCGCGCCCCGCAGGTCTGGGGCGTGAAGGCGGTCGCGGAGCTCCTGAAGAGCCTGGCGAAGCTGGCCTTGGTGGGGTGGGTGGTCTGGAGCGTGTCGGGCGCTCTCCTGCCGGAAATCCCCGCCCTGGCGCAGCAGTCGCCGATGGCGCTCCTGGATTTCATCCGGCGCCACAGCGTCCGCCTGCTCCTTGCCTCCGGGCTGGCCTACCTGTTCCTGGCGCTGGCCGACTACGCCTGGCAGGTGTGGCAGCACGAGAAGAATCTCAAGATGAGCAAGCAGGAGGTCCGCCAGGAGATCAAGGAGTCCGAGGGCGACCAGGTCACGAAGGTCCGCCGGCGTACCATGGCGCGCCAGATGGCGAGGCGCCGGATGATCCTCGCTATCTCCGAGGCGGACGTCGTGGTCACGAACCCCACGCACATCGCCGTCGCGCTCAAGTACGATCCGGCCGTGTGGGACGCGCCGGTGGTCCTGGCCATGGGAGAGCGGAAGCTGGCCGAGCGCATCAAGGAGCGCGCCCGCGAGCACGGCGTCCCGCTGGTGGAGAACAAGCCCCTGGCGCGTGCCCTGCTCGCCACCGCGAAGGTCGGGCATCCGATTCCCGTCGAGCTCTTCGTCGCGGTGGCGGAGATCCTGGCGTGGGTGTACCGCAAGGCTTCCTACGCGCCCGGAATGGGCAGGGCTCGCGGCCGGAACGGGGGTGACGCGTGAGCGGACGGGACGCGATGGGGTTCCTGAGGGATTTCGGCCGCCACGGCGAAGCCCTCGTCATGATCGGGATCGTCTTCGTGGTGGGACTCCTGGTCCTCCCCCTCCCGACCTTCCTGCTCGACCTCTTCCTGGCGCTCTCCATCGCGTCTTCACTGATGGTCCTGCTGGTGGCGCTGCAGGCGAAGCGCCCCCTGGACTTCTCCTCGTTCCCTGCCGTCCTCCTGATCCTCACCCTCTACCGGCTTGCGCTGAACGTGAGCAGCACCCGGCTCATCCTGTCGGACGGAGAGGCCGGGAAGGTGATCGAGGCCTTCGGCGAGTTCGTGATCGGAGGCAACTACGCGGTCGGGGTGGTGATCTTCCTGATCCTGGTCGGCATCAACTTCATCGTCATCACGAAGGGCGCCGGCCGGGTCGCCGAGGTGGCGGCGCGCTTCACCCTGGACGCCATGCCCGGGCGCCAGATGAGCATCGACGGCGACCTCTCCGCGGGGCTCATCGACGACGCAGAGGCGCGCCGTCGCCGCGACGAGGTCTCGCGCGAGGCGGACTTCTTCGGCGCCATGGACGGTTCCGCCAAGTTCGTCCGTGGAGACGCGATCGCCGGCCTGCTCATCACCGGGATCAACATCCTGGGCGGGCTCTTCGTGGGGGTCGTCCAGCGCGGCATGCCGGTCGGCCGCGCCCTCTCCGAATACACGATCCTCACGGTCGGGGACGGGCTCGTGAGCCAGATCCCGGCGCTCGTGATCTCCACGGCCGCCGGGATCATGGTGACCTCGTCGTCCGGCGGCGAGCGGGTCGCGGCCTCGATGCTGAACCAGGTGGGGCGGGAAGCCCGGCCCATGTGGATCGCGTCCGGGTTCCTGGGCGCCCTGGCGGTCGTGCCCGGGATGCCCACGATCCCCTTCCTGGCGCTCTCCGGAGGGGCGGCGCTGGCCGCACGGGCGACCGCGGGGAAGCGCGCGAAGGAAGAGGCAGCCGAGCGGGCGCGCGAGGTGGTGAAGAGCGGGCCCCCTGCCGCGGAGCGCAGCCCGGTCCAGGACCTTCTTCAGATCGACCCCGTGGAGCTCGAGATCGGGTACGGCCTGATCCCCCTGGTGGACGAGAAGCACGGCGGCGACCTGCTGGACCGGGTGCGGCTCCTGCGGAAGCAGGCCGCCCTGGAGCTCGGGATCCTGGTCCCCCCCATCCGGATCCGGGACGACGTGCGTCTTCAGCCGAACGAGTACGTGGTGAAGGTGCGGGGCTCGGAGGCGGCCAGGGGCGAGGCCCGCCCGAGGGCCATGCTCGCGCTCGACGCGGGTTCGGCGTTCGGAGAGGTGGACGGGGAGCCGACCTTCGACCCGAGCTTCGGGATGCCCGCTCTCTGGATCCCGCCGCAGGGCAAGGTGGACGCGGAAGCTGCCGGGTACGTGGTCGTTGAGCCCTCCACGGTCGTGGCGACCCACCTGATGGAGACGCTGAAGGCGCACGCCTCGGATCTCCTGGGACGCCAGGACGTGCAGGAGCTCCTCGACACCCTCAAGGAGAGCTACCCCGCCCTCGTGGACGAGGTCGTTCCCCACCGCGTATCGCTCGGGACGCTCCACCGCGTGCTGCAGCGACTCCTCAAGGAGCGGGTCCCGATCCGGGACGTGGTCACGATCCTCGAGACGTTGGCCGACGCCTCGGAGACCACCAAGGATCCGGAGGCGCTCACCGAGCACGTACGCCGCGCCCTGGGTCACGTCATCGCGGAGCGGTACGTCGGCCGCGACGGCGCCATCCGTGCCATCACGCTCGGTCCGCGGCTCGAAGCCGCGCTCATGGGACTCTTCAACCCGCGGGCCAACCGCGCGCCCACGGACATGATGGATCCGGACACCCTGACCGGGCTCCTCGGGCGCCTCGACGACCTGAGCCGTGCCTATTCCGACGAAAGCGGCCTCGTCCCCGTCATCGCGCCCCCGGGCCTGAGGGTCGGGGTGCGCAGGCTCATCGAGCCGGTGCTTCCGAACGTGCCCGTCATTTCCCTGGCGGAGCTTCCGCCGCAGGCCAACCTGAAGAACGTAGCGACCTGGGAGGTCCTCCATGCTGCTTGAGACGTACCGCGGCTCCGAGCTTCGCGAGGTGTTGAGCCAGATCCGCCGCACCCTGGGCGACGACGCGATGCTGGTGCGGACCGAGGTGAGCCGCACCGGATCGGGGCAGAGGGTCGAGGTGGTGGCCGCACGCGCCTCGGACGTGGAGCAGCTCCGGTCCAAGCTCGACGGAGGGCGAGCCGCCCCCCTGAGGTCCCGGGGGCGCCGCCGCATCGGTCCCTACGTCGTCGCGCTGGTGGGGCCGTCGGGCTCGGGCAAGACGACCGCCTGCATGAAGGCGGCGCTCTCGCCGGTGGGGGTCGCACACCGCCGCGTCGGGATCATCACGCTGGACACCTACCGGGTGGGCGGGCTCGAGGAGATCCAGACCTATTGCGAGATCGCCGACCTCCCCCTGGAGGTCGTCTGCTCCCACGAGGACGCGGCGGGGGCGTTGCACCGCCTGCGCGACCGCGAGGTGGTGGTGGTGGACACCCCCGGGCGCGGCTTCGGCCAGGACCGGGTGGAGTGGCCCGGCGCGCTGGCCGCGCTCGACCCTGACGAGTTGCACCTCGTGGTCCCCGCGGACGTGCGCACCGACGTCGCCGCTTCGCTGGCGGCGCGGCTGGAGGGAGTGGCCGCGACGCACGTGCTCTTCACCAAGCTCGACGAGGCGGGCACCGAAGTTCCGCTGGCCGTGCTCGCGGACGCGGTCGCGCTCCCGGCGCGGTGGGTCTCCTCCGGTCCGGAGGTTCCCGCGGGGCTCGCGCCCGCCGCGCCGAAGATCCTCTCGTCCCTGGGGATCCGGCCCGCCGAGGCCGCCCAGGCCGGGATGGCCGCGGGCTAGGCGCGTACCGGGATGACCCGCGGGGTGGAGTCGCTGAGGGCCTTCGCGGGGCAGGGAGGGCACGACGGCGGCCATCGGCGGCGCCCCCACGTGACGGTCGTGGGTGCCGGCAAGGGCGGGGTGGGCACGTCCTCGCTCGCCGCGCTCGTCGGCCTCCAGATGGCCCGGGCCGGGGCGGCGGTACTCCTGGTGGACGCCGACGAGACGGTGGGGACGCTGCACATGCTCTTCGGCCTCCCCGCTGAGGTGCCCGGTCTGGGGACGCTCCGGGGGGGCGGGGTGGATCCGGAGCGGCTCCTCGTGTCCGTCGAGCCCGGCCTGGCCCTCTTCCCCGGCGGTGGTGGTGGGCCCGAGGCCTCGCTCGCCCTGGCGGCCTCCGAGCGGCGCCTCCTCTTGCGGCGCGTGGCCGCGCTCTACGACCGCTTCGACGCCGTGGTGGTGGACGGGGGTTCCCGCCTCGACTCCGTGATGGCCGCGTGTGCCGCAGCCTCGGGGCGCGTCCTGGCCGTGACCACGAAGGACCCGATCGCGCAGGCGGGGTCCTACGCCCTGGCCAAGGTGGCCGGCGCACGCTTCCAGGGGCTGCCGGTCGAGCTTCTGGTCAACCGGGCCTCGGAGGCCGAGGCCCGGAAGGCGCACGAGCTCGTCGCCGCGGCCGCGCAGACCTTCGCGGCGATGGACGTCCCCTTCGCGGGATCGGTCGCCGAGGATCCCGCGCTCGCCGAAGCCGCCGGTTCCGGCGCTTCCCTCTTGGGGCTCCCCGCGGGGACGCCTGCCGCTCAGGCCCTTGCCGCCGTCGCGGAGCGCCTCGTCGCCGAAGCCGCGGGCGCCCCGGCCGCCGTCCTGCCCCTGCTCCCGGCCTCCCCCGCGCGCTAGGGTGGCCCCGGCGCGTCCGGGGCCCGCGCCCCCCTTCCGGACACCCTCTGCAGTCGTCCCCCTTCCGGCCCGCGCACGCCCAGCGGCCGCGGGCCCGGTCGGAAATTCCCGCCGGGCCCGACCGGAAGAGGCTTCCGCCCCCGGAGACCTCCACCTCCGCCCCGCGAAACCGGGCTCCGACGAGCGAATCGGCAAGTGATTCTGTGATATGCGGTTACGATATCCACGGCGCGCGTCGGCCGGGGCGTGCGGCCTGGTACGGCACGTGCTGAGGCGAGGGGGAGACGACGACCCGCAGGAGGACCACCCCCATGGCCAACATCTGCTTCACGGACCAGGCGCAGAGCGATCTCTCGGTGCGAGAGGAACTCCTCAAGAAGAACCTCCCGCTCGTCCATCACGTCGCGCGCCAGCTCGCGCGCACGGGCCGCATGGACGTGGAGTTCGACGACCTGGTCTCCGCCGGCACCATCGGCCTCATCAACGCGGTGGACCACTTCGATGCCGGGAGGGGGTTGGCATTCGGCACCTTCGCCGCGCCGCGGATCCGCGGGGCGATCCTCGACGACCTGCGCCGGCGGGACCACGTGCCGCGCTCGGTGAGGCGGAAGCAGAGGGAGCTGGCCCGCGCCCGCGAGTCGTTCATGAACCGCATGGACCGTCAGCCGTCCGACGGCGAGCTCGCCGAGGAGCTGGGGGTCGAGGTGGAGCGGGTGTGGCAGTGGCGCAGGGAGGCCGAGTACGCCGCCCGGCTTTCCCTGGACCACCCGGTGGACCGGGCCTCGGGGAGCAGCGCGACCCTGGAGGAGCTCCTCGCCGCGGACGGGGAGGGGTCCGACGCGGAGGCGGGGCTCAACCACCGCGAGGAGGTGGAGCACCTGCGTGAAGAGATCCTCAACCTCAAGGACCAGGAGCGGCTCGTCATCTCCCTCTACTACTTCGAGGAACTGAAGCTGCACGAGATCGCTGCGGTGCTCGGCGTCACGGAGTCGCGGGTGAGCCAGATCCGGTCGAAGGCCCTGGCCAACCTCCGCGCCCGCATGGGCGGGCTCCGCGAGGGTCTGTGCGCCTGACCGTGCTCGCCCTCCTCGTCGGGGGGCTCGCTGCCGCTTCCGCCGGGGCTCAGGAGACCCCCGCGGGTCACGTCGCGGCCCTGGCCCGCCGGGCGATGGCCGAGCCGGGCGAGGCGACGGCATGGTCGGAACTCGCGAAGGCGCTCCCGGACCTGGCGATCCAGGGAGGCGCCGGCCTCGAGGAGACCTTCGAGGCGGCGCGCATCGCGGATTCGCTCGCGGCCGCCTGCGCGCCGCCCTCGCCCCCCGTGCCGGTGCTGCCGGTCGGGAAGCCCGACGTGCGCGAGGGGGTCGCGGAAGCGGACGCCGGTGGGGCGGCCGAGCCGGCGCCTCCCGGAGGCGGGGCGAACCAGATCCTCGTCGCGGCGACGGTCGCCGCGGCCGGGGCCCTCGTGGGCATGGGCTGGCTGCGCATGCGGCGTCAGACCCGGACTTCGGCTCCGATCCGTCCGGGCCCGTCCAGGCGGCGCGGCGCCCCGCGCTTCGACGGCACCAGGCGCGGCCCGGGCCGGTCGCGCATCGGCCGGGAGGGGGCCGCGCTGGCCGCCCGACTCGGCCGCCCGCACCCCGGGAGGGCCGCATGAGCGCCGAAGGGATCGGCGCCTCCGTTCGCGCGCTCCGTTACTGGGAGCGCCGGCAGGAGGTCGTGGCGAACAACCTCGCGAACGTCTCGACCCCGGGGTTCAAGGGGGAGCGCGTCTTCGCCCGGCTCCTGGACGGTGGACCGGAGGCCGCATCCGCTACCGATCCCACGCGCGGTGCGCTCAGCCGGACCGGGAGGCCCCTGGACCTCGCGCTGGAGGGGGACGGCTTCCTGGTGGTCAGGACCGACCTCGGAGAGCGGTACCTGCGGGGCGGATCGTTCACCGTGGACGCGGGAGGTACGGTCGTCACGAGCGAGGGGCACCCCCTGCTGGGAGAGAACGGTCCCCTGACGCTGCCGCCCGGCGAGATCGTGGTCGAGCGCGACGGCACCCTGCTCGTGGACGGTGCGGTGATCGGGCGGCTCCGTGTCGAGGAGGCCTCGGCACCCCCACTGCGTGAAGGGGCGAACCTGTGGGAGCCCCAGGGCGCGGGGCTGGCCGTCGCCCCCGGGGACGTGCGCATGCGCTCGGGGCACCTGGAGGAGAGCAACGTGGACCCCGTCCGTGCCCTCGTGGAGATGATCGAGGTCCAGCGCGCGTACGGTGCGGTGCACCGATCCGTTCTGGCCGCGGACGACGTCATGCAGACCATCACCTCGGAGATCGGCCGCGTAGGCGGCTGACCCCGGGGCCCGAGCGACGAGGGAGGTACGGAGCGTGGATCCCGCACTGCACACCGCGGCGAGCGGCATGAGGGCGCAGCAGACCCGCGTCGAGGTCATCTCGCACAACCTGGCCAACGTCAGCACCACCGCGTTCAAGCGGAGCCGGGCACACTTCGAGGACCTCCTGTACCAGACGGTGCAGTCGGGGACCACGGTGGACGGAGCCGGCGCGTCGACAACCCCTGAGATCCAGATCGGGAGGGGCACCCGTCTGGCGGGGGTCCAGCGCGTGGACGTACAGGGGCCGCTCGAGCAGACGGGCCGCCCTCTGGACTTCGCCATCGAGGGGGACGGCTTCTTCCAGGTGCAGCTCCCCGACGGAAGCCTCGCGTACACGAGGGACGGGAGCTTCACGATCTCGGACCAGGGGATGCTCGTGACGGGGAGCGGATACGCCGTGGTCCCGTCCGTCGCCGTGCCTGCCGACGCCACCGGGCTTAGCGTGTCGCGCAACGGCGTGGTCACCGTGAGCGCGCCGGGCGCCACCGAGTCCATCGAGGTGGCCCGGCTGGAACTCGCCCGCTTCGCGAACGCCCCGGGCCTGAAGGCGCTCGGGGAGAACCTCTATCAGGAGACGCAGGCCTCGGGTACCGCGCAGGTGGGCTTCCCGCAGGAGCAGGGCTTCGGGCGCATCGTGCAGGGGAGCCTGGAGGCGAGCAACGTCGAGATCGTCCAGGAGATGGTCGAGATGATCACCGCCATGCGCGCCTACGAGATCAACTCCAAGGCGGTCCAGTCGGCGGAGCAGATGGCCGAGACCGCGAACAACCTCATCCGCTGATGAAGCTCCGCCCCTCGCCGTCGGTCCCGGGCCCGCCCGCCGCTCCCCGCCTTCCGGGCAGGGTGGCGGCGTGCGCCCTCGTGTGGGCGGCGATCGCGGGCGCGGCGCCGCCCTGCCCGGCCCAGATCGCGACGGAGCCGCCCGCGGATCCGTGGGTGGCGGCCGCCGTTGCGCGGCGGGTCGCGGAGCGCTGGGGCGTGGACCCGGCCGGCGTAGTCCTGGAGTGGCCCGCGCTCGCGGGCTCCTGGCCCCCCGAGGGGGCGACCGACGTGGCCTTGGTCGGCAACGGTGCCGGAGGGCATTGGGTGGTGCGCAGCGATGCGGCCGCGGACCCCGGTGTCCGCGTACGCGCGGCCGTGCGCAGGGCCGTGCCGCGGGCGGCCCGGGATCTGCCTCAGGGGCACGTGCTCGCCGAGGCCGACGTGGAGGCCGGGCAGGAGCTCGCGTGGGGTCCCCCCGGCGCGGACCCTGCCCCCTCGGTCGTCGGATGGCGCACGGTGCGTCCCCTGTCGGCGGGCGAAGCCCTCCGCCCTCCGGCCGCGCAGCCCCCGCTCGCCGTGCGTCCGGGAGAGGCGGTCGAGGTGGTGTGGACCCGAGCCGGGGTCTCGATCACGCTCCCCGGCACCGCGGCGGGTGCGGCGCCCGTGGGGGGCGAAGTGGCGGTGCGGACGAGGGACGGACGCCGGCTGCACGGAGTGGCCCGTGCGCCCGGAGTCGTGGACGTGACCCAGGGAGGTGGAAGGTGATCGGATCGAGCCGTCGCATCCGCGCGTGGGCGTGTGCCGCAGCGCTGGGAGCCCTCGCCGCTGCCGGGGACGCGACGGCGCAGGCCACCGCGGCCCAGGCGGGCCCGCCCGTGCGCACGTCCTGGACGTCCGACAGGGCCCCGCTGCGCGTCGGGGACGTCGTGACCATCCTCATCGACGAGTTCACGCAGGTCTCCGCCGGGCGGGACGAAGTGGCTTCACGGGACCGGGACCGGGAGCTCGGGGTCACCGCGAGCGCGGAGGGCAAGGGGGCGAGCGCGTCCGCCCGCACGAACAACGACGTGGCCCAGCGCAACCGAGGGGAGTCCTCGCGGCGCCAGAGGTTCACCGCGGAGATGGGCGTGCGCGTGATCGAGGTCGGCCCCGGGGGGATGCTCAAGATCGAGGGTACGCGCACCGTTCGCGTGGACAAACACCTGCAGGAGGTCGTGGTGCGCGGCTGGATCCGGCCCAACGACGTGGCCGTGGACAACACCGTGCAGTCGTGGCGCGTCGCCGAGGCCGAGATCCTCTACACCTCGAACGGGTCGCTGGTGAGCGCCGGCGGCATGTGGACCCGCTTGCTGGAGCTGATCGTCCCATGACGAGGTCGCGCTGGCTCGTCTGGCTTGTCGCGGCGGCCGTGCTGAGCCCCGGAGCGGTCCGGGCTCAGGACGCCCGGATCCGCGACCTCACGGTCTCCGGCGGCGACATCCCCGTGCGGCTCATGGGGTACGGGCTCGTCGTGGGCCTCGACGGCACCGGGGATCGCGTCGTCGGCGGCTTCAGCGCCGGCCACACCGTGCGCTCCGTGGCGAACCTCCTCCGCCGCTTCGACGTCGAGGTGCCGGAGCAGATGCTGCGGACCCGTAACGTCGCGGCGGTCCTGGTCACCGCGGAAGCCTCGCCCTGGCTGCGCCCCGGAGGGCGCTTCGAGGTGCACGTCTCGTCCCTCGGCGATGCGGCTTCGCTGCGGGGCGGCGTCCTCTGGATGACGCCCCTCTCCACCGCGCCGGACCAGATCCCGGTGGCGACGGCCCAGGGGGCCCTGGTGGTCGCGTCGGGCGGAGGGAGCCGGACCGCCTACGCGGTCGAGACCACGGGGACCCTCCCCTCCGGCGGGCTCCTCGAGCAGCCGCTTCCGTCGCCGGACTACAGCACCGCCCCGGTCCTGTACCTGCGTCAGCCGGACCTGGGGGCCGCGGCCCTCATCGCCGCCGCGGTGAACGCCGAGCTCGGCGAGGGCACGGCGGCCGTCGAGGACCCGGGGGCCGTGTCCCTGACGCTGAACGGGGAGGCCGCGTCGAGCCCGGCCGCGTCCCTGGCGCGTATCGGCGAGATCCGGGTCCAGCCCCCGAGGGCCTCGGTGGTGATCATCGACGCCCGGGCCGGGACGCTCGTGGCGGGGGGGGACGTGCGCGTCGGCGAGGCCGTGGTGAGCCACGGGGGGCTGACGCTCTCGATCGGCTCCCCGTCGGGCGGGGGCGAGGGTGTCCCCGGGGACCTCCGCATGGACGCGGGCGCGTCCGTCCAGGACGTCGCGGCCGCCCTGCACGGGGTTGCGGCTCCGCCCCAGACGGTCGCGGCGGTGTTCGAGGCGCTCCGCCAGGTCGGGGCGCTTCCGGCCCAGGTGGTGATCCGGTGAACGCGGGGCCCGTGGGCGGACCCGGTCGCGACGCGCTCGCCGCGCTCCGCGACGGGCGGATCGGCGGCGCGGAGGCGCGCCTCCGCGCGGCCACGCGCCTCCTGGAGGGCACCTTCTTACAGGAGCTCTTCAAGGCCATGAGGGAGACGGTCCCGGACGGCGGCGCGCCCTCCGGGGGCGCAGGGGAGGACATCTTCACGGGGATGCTCGACCAGCACGTGGCGGATGCGGCGGCCATGCGGTCCCAGCGGGGCCTCGGCGAGGCTCTCTACCGGCGTTTCGCCTCGGCCGCTGGGGCGGGGGCGCCAGAGACGGAGGCCGGCCCGGCCTCCGGAAAGGTCGGGGGGTGACGATGCTTGCGGCCCAGGTCCTGGCGGCGGAGACCCGCCCGACGCGTGATCTCGGGGAAGCCCTGGCTGAGGCCCTGGGGAGGGAGCGCAAGCTCCTCGAGGACCTCGCCGGCGTCCTGGAGCGCCAGCGCCAGGCGGTGGAGCGTGACGATCTCGCCGGGGTGGACGAGTCGGTCTTCGCCGCGCAGCGCGTCTTCCGGACGCTTGGAGAGGCGAGGCGCTACCGCCGGTCCTTGCTCGAGCTGGCCTCGGGGGCGGGGGACGTCCCCCTCGGCGACTTCGACCGCGCGCTCGGGCCCCTCATGACGCTCCGCCTGGGGCGCGCCCGGGACGAGCTCAAGCAGACGGCCCAGAGGCTCGAAGGGCAGTTGAGCCGCAACCGACACCTGCTCGAAGCCGCTCTCGACTCGGGGGACCGGCTGATCCGCGCGCTCTCGGGCGCCCCGCCGGCCGCCGCGGTCTACGCCCCCCCCGGACAGGTCGTCCTGACCTCGGGCGCCGCTCTCCTGAACCGCCAGGTCTGACATGCCGACCATAGGGAGCATCCTCTCCAACGCCACCACCGGGCTGCGTGCTCAGCAGGCCGCGCTCGCGGTGGTGTCGCACAACATCGCCAACGCCGCGGCGGAGGGGTACGCACGCCAGCGCGTCGTCCTGTCGTCCAACCCCGCGCTCCAGTCGGCGGAGGGCGTCTACGGCACCGGCGCGAGGATCGCGGACGTGGAGCAGGTGCGGGACGCGCTCCTGGACGGGGCCTTCCGCGCGGAGTCGGCGAACGCGGAGGAGCACCGGGCCCGCGCCGACCTCCTGGGGCGGATCGAAACCGTGCTCGGCGAGCCTTCGGACCAGGCGCTCTCGGGCGTACTCGACCGTTTCCTGTCCGCCTGGAGCGACCTGGCCGGGGATCCCACGAGCGGGGTCATGCGCGCCGTGGTGCGCCAGCGGGGGCAGGGGCTGGTGGACAAGATGAGGACCCTGGCGACCGACCTCGACGCCGTGCGCCAGGATGTGGAGGTGCGGGTGACGCAGGGGATGGACCGCGTGAACGCCCTCACCGAGGCGATCGCGCGCCTGAACCGTGAGGTGGTCTCCGTCGAGTCGGCGGGCACGACCGCGGGCGACCTCCGCGACGCGCGCGCGCGCGCCCTGGACGAGCTCGCCACGCTGATTCCGGTGTGCGGCAACGAGCGCGCCAACGGGTCCGTGGGCGTCGAGTTCTCGGGGTACAACATCGTGGACGGCGCCTACAGCAGCCCACTCGAGGTGGTCCAGGACGGGGATCGCTGGAGGCTCCGCGTCGAGGGGAGGGCGAGCTTCCTGTCCGAAGAGGGCGGTCGGATCGGCGGGATGCTGGAGGTGCTCAACTCCGACCTGCCGGACGCGGTAGCCAGCCTGGACGAGCTGGCCGCGGCCCTCGTCGAGGAGGTCAACCGGGTGCACCAGGGGGGCGTCGGCCCCTCGGGCGAGACCGGAGTGCCGTTTTTCTCGGAGAGCGGCACCACGGCGTGGTCGATGTCGCTTTCGCCGGCCGTGAGGGACTCCGCCGAAGCGGTGGTGGCGGGCTCGGGTGACAGCGGGGGTAATTACCGTGCCGGGGCCAACGACGTCGCGCTGGGCATCGCGTCCCTCCGGGACGGCATCCTGCCCGACCTTGGTGGGAATCCGGGTGAGCACCTCCGGGGTCTGGTGTCCCGCATCGGGATCGCGGTACGTTCCTCGCAGGATGCCGCCGAGGTCCACCGCACGTTGGCCGACCAGGCGGACGTCCGCCGGCTGAGCCTGAGCTCGGTGTCGGTGGACGAGGAGCTCGTGCGCCTCATCCAGTATCAGTCGGCCTACCGGGCCGCGGCACAGGTGGTGAGGGCAGCCGACGAGATGCTCCGGTCGTTGCTCGCCGTCTGAGGGCGCGGCCCGGCCCAGGCCCCAACCCGGACCGAGCCGCCCATGCTCATCCTCAGCCGAAAGCCCGGAGACGCGATCCTCATCGACGGGGGGATCCGCCTCGTGGTCCTCAGCATCGACTCCGGGAGCGTGCGGCTCGGGATCGAGGCGCCGGCCTCGGTGGGGATCGTCCGCGAGGAGGTCGCGGCGCGCATCGCCGAAGAGAACCGGCGCGCGGGGGTGCTGCCCGCCGGGCACGACATGGTGGAGGGGCTCCGCCCCGACCGCCCCGGAGACTGACCTCCGGCCTCAGCCCGCCCCCAGGCCGGGGAACGAGCACCCCACCATCCCCGGACCCTCCAGGAGCGCCCCGCCGTCGAGCGCCAGGAGCCGCTGCAGCGGCTCCCGCTCCGGTCCGAGCGCAGGTCCCGGGTCGCCCTCCCGGTGGATGAGGACTTCGGCCCTGGACCCTTCGCCGGACGTCTCCACGCGGAGCCCCGGGATTCCCGGCGCCCGACCGGCCTCGGCCAGGAGCAGGAGGACGACACGCAGGACGCGGGGGCGGGAGGCGCGCACCGAGGGCGCAGGGAGCCCCTGCGTCACCGACACCTCCAGGTGCCGCAGGGCCGTGGCCCGGCCGAACAGGCGCACCGCGGCGGCCACGGGGTCCTGGAGCTCGAACGCCTCCGGGGGTGCGTCCACGCGGCCCGACAGGAGGCCCAGGGTCTCCGCCAGTGAGGCGAGCCGCTCGGCCTCCGGCCGGAGGTAGGAGAGCGTGCGGGAGGCCTCGGACTCGTCCATCTCCAGGATCTGCAGGAGCCCCTCGAAGCTGGCCGCCCTCGAGTTGAGGTCGTGGCACAGCCCGCCGTGGACGTCGTCCAGCAGGTCGAGCCAGCCGGCGGCCGCCAGGAGGGCGGCGGTGGGGTGCTCCCCGGGGTCGGATCGCCGAGCGTCCATCAGGGGACTCCAGTTGCGCGGGGTGTGAGCCGATACTCGTGAATGCGGAAGGAGTCCGCATGCGAAGGGTGGCGCGGGACCGTCGGGTCCACGCCAGGCAAGGAAGCCATAGGGGGCCGAGCCGTGTTCCTCATCCTCGGACTCGCAGTCGTCTTCGGTAGCGTCGTCACCGGGTACCTGATGCACCATGGCGAACTTGCGGTTCTTCTCCAGTACAACGAGTTCGTCATCATCGGGGGCGCCGGGTTCGGCGCCATCCTCGTCGGGAACAAGCCGTCCACCGTGAAGGGGATCTTCCGGGAGTCCATCGGCCTGTTCCGCCCGAACCCCTACGATCGCGCCACCTTCACCGAACTCCTGCAGGTCCTCTACGAGGTCTTCTACGCCGCCCGCAAGGACGGGCTGGTCGGGATCGAGTCCCACGTCGAGAACCCCCAGGAGAGCGAACTATTCAAGAAGTACCCGAGCTTCCACAAGAACCACCACGCGGTGTCCTTCCTCAGCGACACCATGAAGGTGCTGCTCACGGGCGCGGTGGACGACCATCACCTTTCCGAGATCCTGGATCTCGATCTCGAGCAGCACCACCACGAGGCGTTGAAGGTCCCGCAGGCCCTGCAGACGGTCGCGGACGCCATGCCCGGCTTCGGGATCGTCGCGGCGGTGCTTGGGATCATCATCACGATGGGCAAGATCGGGGGCTCCCCGGAGGCGGTGGGGGAGAGCGTGGCCGCCGCGCTCGTCGGCACCTTCCTCGGCGTGCTCCTCGCGTACGGCGTCCTCGGCCCCATGGCCAATGCGGTCCAGGCGCGCGTCGTCTCGGAAGAGCGGTACCTCGCCACCATACGCACGGCGCTGCTCTCCTTCTCCCGCGGTGACCCGCCCATCACGTCCGTCGAGTTCGCCCGCCGGAACATCGAACCGGAGACGCGTCCCTCGTTCGCCGAGCTCGAAGAGCTGACTCGGCGCCGCGGGAGGAGCGACGGATGAGCGGCCGCAAGGAGGGCGCCAAGGTCGTGGTCGTCCGCAAGAAGGTCGCGCGCCACGGCGGCCACCACGGCGGGTCCTGGAAGGTGGCCTACGCCGACTTCGTCACCGCCATGATGGCCTTCTTCATGGTCATGTGGATCATGGGGATGGACCAGGGCGTCAAGGACATGGTCCAGGGGTATTTCACCAACCCGGTCGGCTTCAAGAAGAGCTTCTCCGCCGGGACCAACGTCCTGGGTGCCGGGAACTTCGTCACCAATCTGGATGTGAAGCGTACCGTGATCCTCAACCGCCGCGACCAGGAGCGGAGCTTCCAGGAAGCGGCCGAGGAGATCCGGGCCCTCGTCGAGGCCAATCCGGATCTGGCCGGGGTCGCGGCCCAGGTCGAGATCGTGGTGACCGAGGAGGGCCTGAGGATCGAGCTCATGGAGGACGCGGACGGCGCGGCCTTCTTCGACGTGTCTTCCGCGGCGCTCAAGCCGGCGCTGCGCGGCCTGCTCAGGATCGTGGGCGGAGTCCTGGACAAGACGGTCGGGGACGTGGTGGTCGAGGGCCACACGGACGCCCGACCCTACGGGGGACCGGGGTATTCCAACTGGGAGCTCTCCGTGGAGCGCGCGAACGCGGCCCGCAGGGATCTGGAGGCAGGGGGGCTCAAGGCGGCGCGGGTCACCGAAGTGCGCGGGTACGCCGACAGGCAACTCAAGGAAGCCGGCGACCCCTTCGACGCTCACAACCGTCGCATTTCGGTGCTCCTCCCCTTCGCGGAGGAGGAGGGGGCGATCACGGCCCCACCCGCGCCGGCGGGGGCCCTGGCCCCACGGGGAGGCGGCGGATGAGCGCCGGGCGGTGGGCGGTTCCCGACGTGCGCGTGCTGCTCGACGCGGCCGCGGACGAGGTGCGCGAGGCCCTCGGCCTCGACACGGTCCTCGTCGTGCTCCTCCGGGGCCGGCGCGGGAGGCCCGAGATCACCGGCGTCCCGCCCTTCCCGGAGGCCCTCGCTGGGGCGCTCCTGCGGAGCGCGGGAGGCCAGCTGGTCTCCTTGGCGCGCCGCTCCGACGGGCCGGTCCTCCTCCGTCCCGCGGGGCCGGTCTCGGACGCCGATGCCCTGACCGCCGTGCTCCGCGAGCAGGGCCTCGAGACCGTGGCGGTCTTCCCGCTGCTCGGCGAGGTCGGAACCGTGGCGTGCCTGCTCCTCCCCGCTCCTTCCGGTTGGGAGTGGCCCCGGGGCGGGGGGCGTCCCGGCCTCGCGCTCATGGCGCCCGCGGCGCTGCAGGCGGCCGCCGGCGCTTCGCTCCTCGAGGCGGTGCTCGAGGCGGGACGGGGACGCGGGGGGAGGATCCCCTCCGGGGCCGTCGTGGTGGACGGCCACGAGCGGGTCATCCTGGCGGACGGGGCCGTCCGGGATGTGCACGAGTGGCGTCATCCCGATCCCTTCGGCTGTCCGCTGACGGACCTTCCCGCCACGCCCCTCCGGGAGGCCGCGTCGTCCCCGGAGGGTGTGATCGCGGGAGGCGGCAGGGTGCTCCTGGCCAGGGCCACGGTGGAGCGGGGCTGTGAGGCCGGGGCTGCATGGCCCCTCCGCCTGGCGGCACGGGTCCACGCCGCGGCGGGAGCCGTGGTGGGAGCGCTCCGCTCGGGGCTCCCGCTGGACGCGCTCCAGGTCGGGATCCTGGGACAGGTCGCGCAGCTGGCTTCGGAGTCGAGGGTGCTCGCCCGCCGGTGCGCGGACGAGGCGGCGGCCGCGGGCGACGTGGTCGGCGTGGACCTCGCCGAGGTCGCGGGCTCCATCCTGGAGGACTGCGCCGACGTGCTCGGCAGGAACCGCGTCCGCGTGCTGAGCTTCATCGCTCCGGCACGCTGCCATCTGCCCGGAGACCTCCTGGCGCCCCACGGCGTTCTGGCAGCGCTCATCGCCAGGGCGAGGACGTCGCTCGAGGGTGTCGGCGGAACCCTCACGGTCCGGACCTGGACCGAGGAGTCATGGGCCTGTGCCGCGGTGTCGCACGACGGGGGCTCGCGCGCCGCCCGAGCCGCGGCGCCCGAACGCCAAGGCGACGCGGGCGAGGGGTCCGGGCCGCTGGACGAGGTCTCCGCCGTGGTGGAGAGCCTCGGGGGACGATTCCAGGTCGAGAGCCGACCCGGGGTCTGGCACCGCTGCACCGTGATGCTCCCGACCCAGGCGGCCCGCGCGGCGCTCCCGCGGCGCACGGAGACCCGGGTGCGCCGCGCCGAGTCCGGCGGGCTCAGCGTGCTCGTGGTGGACGACAACGCCGCGCTCCGCAGCATCCTCCGCCGGTACCTGGAGCGCCGCGGACACCGGGTCACCGAGGCGAGGGACGGAGAGGACGCCCTGTTCGCGCTCGCGGGCGGCGAATCCTTCGACCGCCTGATCGTGGACATCCAGATGCCCGGGAAGAGCGGGCCCGAACTCTATGGGAGCCTGGTGAGGGTCGCGCCGCAGTTGAGGAGCCACACCCTCTTCATGACCGGGGATCTCCTCGAGCCCGACACCGAGCGGTTCCTCGCGGAGAGCGGACGCCCCGCGATCGCCAAGCCCTTCGACCTGGCCGAACTGGCCCGCCGGCTCGAGGACGTGGCCTAGGGAAGCTCGCGGGGACCGGGGGGCTCCCGCGCGGGGGCGCCCCGGGGGCGGCTACCGCCGCACTCCCTCCTCGAGCAGGGAGACCACCGAGGGGAACGGGAAGGGCTTCTGGAGGCGGTGCACCTCCTCACCCGCCCCGGGCGCGTCCACGGCGAGTTCGCCGGTCATGAGGATCGTCATACCGCCGAAGCGCTGCTCCCGGAGCCAGTCGAGAACCGTCGTGCCATCTCCGGGCATGCGCATGTCCACGAGGACCGCGTCCACGGGCTCGGCCCGCAGGACCTCGAGCGCTGCGAAGGCGTCCGGCGCCTCGTGGACCCGATGCCCCCGCTTCTCGAGGAGGCGCCGGAGCGCAGTACGGATGAGGGGTTCGTCGTCGGCGACGAGCACGCGGAGCGTCGTGTGCGGCTCCGGATTCGAGTGCTGGCGGTCGGCGTCCAAGGGGGCGTTTCCTGGGGGGAGGGGCGTCCTGCCTGGGATGAACGGCACCGAAGTATCAGGGCCCCAGACATGGGGTGACGAAAAGGGTTGAAAACGCTTGCTTTGTGAGCCCGGGATGCGTATTATTCTGTCCGACTCTCACAGGCCGGAGACCCGACCCATGGCCCTGCAAGCGCGCCTGCCCTTGGCGCAGGCC
>DATIKQ010000110.1:0-52936 GCA_035477395.1 Longimicrobiales bacterium | reverse complement strand
GCGGCGCCGGCGGAGGGCGACACGGACTCCAACGACGCCTCGGTGGTCCTCGCGGTGGCGTTCGGGAGCTTCGACGCGCTCCTCACGGGTGACGCGCCGACCTCGGTGGAGCGGGCGCTCCTGGCCGGCGTGAGCCCGGACCTGGAGGTGCTCAAGGTGGGCCACCACGGGAGCCTCACGTCCACCGATCCCGCGCTCCTGGCCCACGCCCACCCCACCCTGGCCCTGGTCTCCGTGGGGCGCAGGAACCGCTATGGGCACCCCGCGCCTGCCGTGCTGGAACGGCTGGAGGCGGCCGGTGCCGTCGTCCGCCGCACGGACGAGGAGGGCACGCTGAGCGTGCTCGGGCGCAAGGACGGCACCTGGTCGGTGCGCGCCTGGGGGGCGCGCCGGCGTTGACCGGCCGTTGACCGGGGTCGGGGTGCCGCCCTAACCTGCGGCTGGTAGGGACGCACCGCCGCCAACCACGCCGCCCATGCCCGACACCAGCATCGTCACCCTCTCCCGCTTCCTCATCGACCAGGAGCGCCGGCACCCGGAGGCGACCGGGGCGTTCACCAGCATCCTCCACGACATCGCCCTCGCCGCCAAGATGATCTCCCGGCAGGTGAACATGGCCGGGCTCGTGGACATCCTGGGGCGCACGGGGGACGAGAACGTCCACGGCGAGCAGGTGCAGAAGCTGGACCTCTACGCCAACGAGGTGCTCTACAAGGCGCTGGACCACACCGGGCACATCGCGGTGCTCGCCTCCGAGGAGGCCGAGGACCCCATCCCCATCCCCGAGCGCTTCCCGGCCGGGGACTACGTGGTCCTGTACGACCCCCTGGACGGCTCGTCGAACATCGACGTGAACGTGTCCATCGGCACGATCTTCTCGATCCACCGGAAGATCACCAGCGGGGAGCGGGGCACGCTGGAGGACTGCCTGCAGCCCGGCGCCCGGCAGCTCGCGGCGGGATACGTCCTGTACGGCTCCTCCACGATGCTGGTCTACACCACCGGAGCGGGGGTCCATGGCTTCACCCTGGACCCCTCCATCGGCGAGTTCCTCCTGAGCCATCCCAACCTGCGCATCCCCGACCCCCCCGCCAGGACCTACTCGATCAACGAGGCCTATTATCACCGGTGGTTCCCTGGGCAGCAGCGACTGATGAGCCACCTGAAGCGGGAAGGGGGGTTCGGGTCCCGCTATATCGGCTCCCTGGTGTCCGACATGCACCGGACCCTCCTCCTGGGGGGGCTCTTCATGTACCCGGCGGACCGAAAGAACCCCGAAGGAAAGCTCCGCCTCCTGTACGAAGCGGCCCCGATGGCGATGATCGTGGAGCAGGCCGGGGGGCGGGGGAGCGATGGCCGGAGGCGGCTCCTGGAGCTCCAGCCCAGGGCCCTGCACGGGCGTACGCCCGTGTACCTGGGGGCCACCCCCTTCGTGGAGCTTGCCGAGTGCTTCCTGGCCGGGGACCCGGAAAACTGAGGCATCTCGGTTTTCCGAGGCTCCGCGCCGGCTGGGCCGATAGGCTAAAGCGTTGTCGCAGAGCCACTTAGCCGAAGCGATATCCTGGCATCGATCTTGCTCCTGGATCCCTCGGTTTCATGTGCCCAATCCGGGCACGAATTCCCCCTTCATGGGATCAGGTGACATGAAGAGACTCAAGGTACTTTCTCTCGCAGCGCTCGTTGCGTTCGCTGCCTGTGACGAGGGCTCGGAGCCGATCACGGTTCCCGAGGTCACGGGCACGATCTCGGGCGTGGTCACGATCGAGGGGACGGCCAGGTCTGGTGTTTCCGTGACGCTGTCGTCCGGCGCTGCCGCGACGACGGATGCGTCCGGCGCGTACTCCTTCGCAGGAGTCAAGGCCGGCACGTACACGATCACCATCAGCGGCTTCCCCACTGACGCGACCTTCTCGACCACCACCAAGGGCGCGACGATCGCTACGTCGGGCCAGGTGCAGACGGTCAACTTCGACGGCGCGTACGTGCGCACCGCGGCGATCCTCGGCTCGGTCGCGGCCGGCGGTTCGGGCCTGGCGGGCGTGAGGGTGGCCCTCACGGGCACCAACACCGCGGGCGCCACCGTCAACACGGACGGCAACGGCCAGTACGCCTTCACAGGGCTGCGGGCCGGCACCTACACCGTGACGATCTCCCTCTTTGACGCCACGCAGTTCGCCTTCGCCTCGACCACCGCCACCGTCACGGTGACGGCGGGTCAGTCGCAGGTGGCGTCGTTCACCGGCACCCGGCTCGCCACGGCGAAGATCACGGGCACGGTGAAGATCGACGGCGCAGCGGCGGCCGGCGTCACGGCCACGCTGTCCACGGGTGCGACGGCTACCACCGACGCGGCCGGCGCGTACACGTTCTCGAACCTCACGGCCGGCGCCTACACGGTGACGATCAGCGGGTTCGCGGCTGACGCACAGTTCACGAGCAACGCCCAGACGGTCACGATCACGTCGGCCGGCTCGACGGTGAACGCGAACTTCGACGGCGCGTACATCAAGACGTCCAGCATCGTCGGCCAGGTCACCGTTGGCACCGCGGGCATTCCGGGGGTCAAGGTGACGCTGAACACCGGCGCCACGGTCAACACCGATGCGAACGGCCAGTATTCGTTCGCGGCGCTCCGGGCGGGCACCTACACGGTGACGATCTCCGGCTTCGACGCGACCATGTACACGTTCGCGACGACCGCGTCCAGCGTGACGGTCGCGACGGGTCAGTCGAAGGTCGCCGGCTTCGCCGGCGCCTACGTTACCGCTGCGAAGATCAGCGGTAAGCTCTTCATCGACGAGCTGGTGAAGAACGACGCGCTCGACTCGTCTGAGGCCACCTACGCGCTTTCAGGCGTGACCATCACCATCGAGGGTGGCGCGGTCAACAACCTCGCGACCACGACGACCTCCGACGGTCTGTATGAGTTCGCCAACCTTGTGCACGGCACCTACCGTGTGACCATCACGGCTCCTGCGGCCGGAACGTTCGCCTACGGCAGCGCCACCACGGCGTTCATCGTGACGCTCACTCCGGGCGGCACGGCGACGGTGAACTTCCCGTTCGACATCCGCAGGCAGTACGTGAAGACCGAGGCGTTCCTGGGCGCTGACGCGGGGGCCGGCCTGGCCGCCAGCATCGGCACGCGTGTGAGGCCCGAGGCGAACGTCACGATCCACCTGTACGACACGTACGCCAACGCGGTCGCCGGGGGCGCGACGGGCAGGCTCGGCATTGCAACGACCGACGCCACCGGTGCTGCGACGTTCAACTTCCTCCGGGCCACCGACACCAGCCCGGCGGGCGCGACCGACAACATCGTGTTCGCGCGCTATGTCTCGACGACCAACCCCAACCGCGCAGTCAATGGCGAGGCCACGATCGAGATCAAGTACAATGCGCAGGACACGCTGGTTGTGGCCCCCGACGAGTTCGACCTGCTGAACACGGGGCTCATCGTCCGGTTCCGCGCGAAGGATGCGGCTGGCAACATTCTGAACGCCTGGAACTACGCCGTCTGGGATCGGTCGGTGGCCGACACCACCGCCTACCCTGGCGCAGGATCCGTGTGGGGGGCTACGACGAACGCCGTCGTGACTCCTGCGGCGCTGGGATGGGGTCGGATGGCGATTGCCGGCATCCACACCGGCGGCCCGACCATCAATCTCGGTGCGCTGCCGGCGCCGCTGGCGACCAACGCCTTCACTGCTCCGGACACGCTCTACGTCCGGTTCACCGAAGCCGCCCTCAACAACGGTCTGCTGTTCTCCCAGACCGCTGCCATCACGACGGGTGTTGCCAGGACGATCGGCTCGCACCTGGCGATCATCCTCGACGGTACGCAGCCCGACTCCATCACCCTGGCCGGTACGCAGACGGTGAAGTACACGCAGGGTAGGATTCAGGTTAAGGCGCACAACGAGGTCGACGACACCGTGAGGTTCACGACGCTTGACCCCGCCCCGGCTGCCGATCCGGTGCAGATCTACATCTACAAGGTTGAGGCGGCCGGTGGCCGCGGTGCGCTGGTGGCCGGCCCCACGGCGCTGAATGGCACGGGCGAGTTCACTTCTCCGGTTCTGGGCGCGGACTCGACGTACCTGGTCGTGGCGCAGTCGATTGCCGCGACGGTGACTATCGTCTCCGACACGGCCCACACCGTGTTCCTGAGCGGTAACCAGCAGGCGGATACCGCCAAGATGCAGTTGGCGTCACCGACGCACCCGAAGGGATACTCGTCGTTTGCGTGGAAGTACAACAACGCGCAGATCGTCGGTCAGGTGCGTGATGCGTCGCAGGGTGTTCCTGCGACGGGTCTGAAGGTCTGGATCAAGTCCACGTCCAGGTTCATCGGCCCGCCGAAGGACACGATCGTGACGGTGACTGCGGCCGGTGGTGCCCCCTGTCCTGCTGGTACCGGGCAGTATTGCACCTTTGCGAACCTCCTCGAGGGTCCGTACACGGTGCAGGCCATGGACGGCGACTCGGCGAGCGTGTGGAACTTCCTCGTGAGGCTCACCACGACGACCGTGCCGGTGTCCGGCGCGGTCAGCAATACGAACGCTTCACTGGGTTCCCGTGACGCCCAGGGCGCGGCCAACATCCAGACGGCCAACTTCCAGGCCACGCGCATGGACACCCGGATCCAGGGCGTGATCATCAATGACCGTGACGCCGACGGCAACGTCATCGATATCGACGAGGCCTTGGCGGGCGCGCAGGTCCAGCTCTACCGCGACGGTTCCGGTGCCGCTGTGCCTCCGGCCATTGGGACGACGTTCGGTCGTGACACTCTGGTTGCGACGGCTACCACGGATGCGAACGGTAAGTACTCGTTCACCGGACTCCAGGAAGGACGCTATATGGTCCGCTGGATCGCCGGAACGCCTGGATCGCCGGTTCTCGACGTGCTGCGTGCTCTGAGCACGGACTCGGTGATCGTCTATACGGCGGCCACCACCGTTGGCTCGGGTGCGAACAACACGCGTGTGGTCGGTTCGACCACGCCTGCCACGCTGCCGCGGTGGGACTACGCGAATAGCGCGGGAGTCGGTGCACTGGCCGACCCGACGCACTTCATGTTCCTGTACAAGAACACGATCGCGAGAGGCACCGTGAAGACTGCCGGTGTCGATGGTATCGCGGGTACCGCGGATGACGTTGCTATCGCGGGGATGACGATCTCCCTGCGGCGCTGCAACACCTCGCCGGTCAACCCGGCTGTGGGTTACGCCCAGTCGCCGCCCAGTGCGGCGGGTGGAACCTGCATCACGTACCTCGGCACCACGGCCAACATGGTGTCGGATGCCAGCGGTGCGTTCGAGTTCGCGAACCTTACCGAGGGTATCTACGAGATCCGGCCGCAGCCGACCACGGTTGCCGGTTGGAATACCTCGGTGCCGGCCCAGACGCTGTACCTGACGGTCGGGAACGGCGACATCGAGGCTCTGAACTTCGTGATCAGCTAAGCACGAAGGCGTAGCACGCTCAGCTCGCTGAGCGAAAAGCCCCCGCCGGACTTCGGTCCGGCGGGGGCGATTCGCTTGTATGGGGGTGGGGCGCGTGCGTGTCGGTGCGGTGGGGCCCGCGGTGCGCCCCCCTGCGGCCGACCGCTCGGCCCGAGGACCGGAAAGGCAGGTCGAGCACTCCAGGTTGGGGCCTCGCTTGGCGGCGCCGAGTCGTCCGATCCCCGGCGGCAGGGTCGGGTGAGCCTCGGGGGCGTTCACGCGGACCGAATGACCACCGCGCCCCCAAGCCCGCGCCAGGGAAGCCGTCCAGGCGACCGCGGGGGCGGCGGGCGGGGCCCCCGAGTGGGGCTCGCACGCGCAGCGTGCGTAGCGGAGCGCGCCCCCGAGGGGGACCCGCCCGCCGCCGCAAGCGTCACCCGACCAGCTTACCCACCTCCGCGTTGAACACGGCCACCAGCGCCTCGCGCTCCGCTCGCTCCATGAACCCCACCTCGAACCCGGTGCGCGCGAGGCGCACCAGGTCCTCACGCCCGAACCCGAGGTGGTCCCTGGCGTGCCGGTACTCGTCGGTGAGGGTCACGCCGGACATGAGGCGGTTGTCGGTGCAGAGGACCAAGGGGATCCCGAGGTCGTGGTAGCGACGCAGGGGGTGGCGCGCGTAGGACGGTGCGACGCCGGTCTGCAGGTTGGAGGTGAGGCACACCTCCAGAGGGATCCGGCGCGAGCGCACCAGCGTCTCCAGCTCGGGATCCTCGGAAAGCCTCGTCCCGTGCCCGATGCGCGCTGCGCCGGCCAGGTGCACGGCCTGGTGGATGGAGGGAGCCCCGAAGCCCTCCCCGGCATGGATGGTGCGCGGGAGGCCGGCGGCCTCGGCCACCCGAAACGCCTCCAGATGCTCGTCCACCGGGTTGCCGGCCTCGGCGCCTGCCAGGTCGAAGGCCACCACGCCGCGGTCCCGGTACGCCGCCGCGAGGGCGGCCATCTCGACGGACACTGCGGGGTCCAGCGTACGCAGGGCGCACACGATGACCCGGGTCGCGATGGGGAAGTCCCGCTCAGCTCGGGTCAGCCCCGAGAGAACGGCGTCGAGCACGTCGTGGGGCGACATCCCATTCTGGGTGCACAGCGCCGGGCAGAACCGCACCTCGAGGTAGCGAACGTTCTCCCGCGCGTGGTCCTCGGCCAGCTCGTACGCGATGCGCTCCAGGGCATCGCGGTCCTGCATCACGGCCAGGGTGAGGACGAAGCGCGCCAGGTACTCCTCCAGGGAGTGGGCGTCGGACACCAACATGTGAGCGGCGAGGTCCTCGGCGTCGCGCCAGGGCATCTCCACCCGCCGCTCGCGGGCCAGCTCCGCCATGGTGGCGGCGCGGAGGCTCCCGTCCAGGTGGACGTGGAGCTCGGCCTTGGGGAGCGCGTGGAGAAAGGCGTCGGAGGGCGGGGCGGCGCCCGGGCCGCCCCTCAGCACGTCGTTGGGCCTTCCGCCGAGGCCAGCCCCTTCTCCACGTCCACCAGGCGCGCCGGGTACTCTCCGGAGAAGCACGCCGTGCAGTACGGCGCCCCTTCGGCCACGGCGCCCACCATCCCCTCCAGGGATAGATAGCCCATCGAGTCCACGCCCAGCGTCTCGGCGATCTCGGCCACTGTCAGACGCGAGCCCATGAGCTCCCCCTTCGTGGGCATGTCGATCCCGTAGAAGCAGGGGAAGCGCACCGGCGGGCTGGCGATGCGGAAGTGGACCTCGGTGGCACCCGCGACCCTCAACATCCGGACCAGGGAACGGCTCGTGGTGCCGCGCACGAGCGAGTCGTCCACCACCACCACACGTTTCCCGGCCAGGACCTCACGCACAGGGTTGTACTTCATGCGGGCCCCGAAGTCGCGGTCCTCCTGCGTGGGCTGGATGAACGTCCTCCCCACGTAGTGGTTCCGCAGGAGCCCCAGCTCGAAGGGGATCCCGCTCGCCTCGGAGAAGCCAAGGGCCGCCGAGTTGGCGCTGTCCGGCACGGCGATGACGGCGTCGGCCTGCACCGGGTGCTCCTCCGCCAGGCGGCGGCCGAAGGCCCGCCGGGCCCGGTCCACGCTCTGCCCGAAGATGTGGGCGTCGGGCCGGGCGAAGTACACCAGCTCGAAGATGCACGGCGCCGGCCGATCGGAGGGGGGGAGGGACCGCAGGCGCTGCACCTTCCTGCCGCGGACCTTCAGGACCTCGCCGGGCTGCACGTCCCGGACGTACTCGGCGCCCAGGATGTCCAGGGCGCCGTTCTCGCTGGCGACGATGTGGCCGTCGCGCAGCCGGCCCAGCACCAGGGGGCGGAACCCGCGGGGGTCACGCACGGCGTAGAGGGTGTCGCCCACGGCGAGCACGAGGGAGTACGCCCCTTCCAGGTGGGTCAGGGCGTCGTCCAGCTGGGCGTCCACCGTGTCGTGGCGGGACTTGGCGACCAGGTGGATGAGGATCTCGGTGTCCGACGAGGTCCGGAAGATGGCCCCGTCGTCCACCAGCCGGCTGCGCAGATCCAGATGGTTGGTGAGGTTCCCGTTGTGGGCGAGCGCCATCTCCCCCCGCGCGTACCGGGCGGTGATGGGCTGGATGTTCTCCTGGAGGCTCCCTCCGGACGTGGAGTAGCGCACGTGCCCCACGGCGGTCCGGCCCGAGAGGCGGCCCAGCGTGGCGTGGGAGAACACCTCGGAGACCAGGCCGGCTCCCCTGTGCACCCGGGAGACGCCGTCGTCCCCGAAGGCGGCGATGCCGGCGGCCTCCTGGCCCCGGTGCTGCAGTGCATAGAGGGCCAGGAACGCCTTCTCCGCCGCGTTCTCCACGCCGCTGAGGCCGACGACGCCGCACATGGTTCAGGCCTCCGGGTCCAATGGGGTGCCGTCCTGCGTGGATCTCACATCGGGGGTCGCGGCGTCGGGTCCCAGGGCTCCGTAGTCCAGGTCGCGCACCTCGCCACGGGCGGCGCCGTCCTCGTACTCCTCCTCCGCCAGGGGATCACCCCCGGGGAGGCGGTCCATCAGGCCGATGAACGCCGACTTCAGCAGCCCCCAGGCGATGTAGAGCAGGAGCGCGGTGAAGAAGTAATATCGGGGAATCGTCAGCGCGGCGAAGAGGCACGCCAGGATGAACGCCGTGTTGAAGATCCCCTGGGCGGTGCGCAGGCCGATGCGGGGGACCTTCGCGTACGGGATGTGGCTCACCAGCAGGACGCCGACCAGCACCGTGGCGATGGCCATGATCTGGTGCCAGGGGAAGTCGGCCAGGTACTGGGCGAAGAAGGGGGTCTGGCTGAAGGGATAGAACGAGGCCAGGAACATCCCCGCCGCAGGGGAGGGGAGCCCGTGGAAGTGCCGCTTCGCCTCGCCGCCCTGCTCCACGTTGAACCGGGCCAGACGCACGACCACGGCCGCGACGAACACGTACGAGAGGAGCCAGCTCCAGTTCGTATCGGCGAAATAGAGCCTGTACATGATCAGGCCGGGGGCCACCCCGAACGAGATGGCGTCCACCAGCGAGTCGAGCTCGGCGCCGAACCGGGACCCGGTGCGCGTGAAGCGGGCGATGCGCCCGTCCAGCATGTCCAGCGTCCCGGCGAACATGATGAACCAGCCCGCCCAGATCAGGTCGCCGCGCAGGGTGGCGATCATGGCGTACACGCCGAAGAAAAGGTTCCCCAGGGTGAACGCCGACGGCAGGATGATGACGCCCCTCTGGAGCGTCTCCCTGCGCGGAGGGCGGGGCGCCCTCACGAGCCGGACCCCGCGGGTTGGCGGGCGAGGATCGTGAGGCCGGCCACGACTCGGTCCCCGGGCGCGCACGTGACCTCCCAATCCAGGGGGAGGAAGAGGTCCACCCGCGAGCCGAAGCGGATGATCCCGATCCGCTCGCCCCGGGCCACGTCCTGTCCCTCCACGGGATAGGTGACGATGCGCCGCGCGATGAGCCCGGCGATCTGGCGCACGAGCACCCTGCCGTGGGGGGTGGCGATCCCCAGCGAGGCCCGCTCGTTGTCCTCAGACGCCTTGTCCAGCCAGGCCACGGCGAAGGTGCCGGGCCTGTACACCCTGTGCTCGACGCGTCCGGCCACAGGCGAGCGCTGCACGTGGATGTCGAAGACGCTCAGGAAGATGGTGATCTTCCGCGCCCGACCTCCGAGGTACGTGGGCTCGTCGACCTCCTCGACGAGGAGGATGCGCCCCTCGCCCGGGGCGACGACCACGGCGGGCTCCGTGGGAATGTGGCGTTCCGGGTCCCGGAAGAACCAGAGCGTGAAGAGCGCGAGGACGGTGAGCACCGGGGCCAGGATCTGGCCGGCCAGCCCGACGGAGCCCAGGGCCCAGACGACCCAGCCCAGGGCCGCCAGCACCAGCGCGACGGCGATGAAGGGGTAGCCCTCGCTGGCGAACCTCATGGGTGGCTTCCGAACCGCGGGAGCGCGTAGGCGTCCAGCGGAACCCCCGTGAGGCGGCGGAACGCATCCTGATAGCGGGCGGACGTGGCGTCCACCACCTCGTCGGGGAGCGGTGGCGCCGGCGGCGTCTTGTCCCAGCCCTTCAGGGTCTCGAGCCAGTCCCGGAGCGGCTGCTTGTCGAGCGAGGGCTGGCCGCGCCCCACCGCGTAGTGCTCCTTGGGCCAGAAGCGGGACGAGTCCGGGGTGAGGACCTCGTCGATGAGGAGGAGCCGGCCCCAGCGGTCGTGGCCGAACTCGAACTTGGTGTCCGCGAGGATGATCCCGCTCCGGTCGGCCACGTCCCGGCCGAAGGAGTAGACCTCCAGGGACAGATCGCGGAGCCGCCCCGCGAGCTCCGGGCCCACCAGCCCCTCGGTCTGCGAGAACGTGATGTTCTCGTCGTGGCCCTCCTGGGCCTTGGTGGAGGGCGAGAAGATGGGCGGGTCCAGGCGCTGGGATTCCTGCAGCCCCTTGGGGAGCGCCTCGCCTGCCAGCGTGCCCCCGGTGCGGTACTCCTTCCACGCCGATCCCGAGATGTAGCCGCGGACGATGCACTCCACGAGGACCGGGGTGGTGCGGCGCACCAGCATGGCGCGCCGGGCCCAGGCGTCGCGGCTGGCCGCCAGCTCCGGGTGGTGGGCCACGATCACGTCGGGGTCCACGGCCAGGAGGTGATGCGGGACGCGCCCCTCGAGCTGGGACATCCACCACGCCGTGACCAGCGTGAGGACCTCGCCCTTGCGGGGCACCGGGCGCCCCATGACCACGTCGAACGCGCTCACCCGGTCCGAGGCCACCATGAGGAGGGTGTCCGCGTCCACCTCGTAGACGTCGCGGACCTTGCCCCGGTGCAGGAGGGTGAGGGGGAGCTGGGAACGGAGCACGGCGTCGCCGCCGTTCATCTTCTCAGACATGGATCTTCGCCTCGGCGATACGGCCCGATCGGGCCTGGTGTCGGGCCAATACCGGCACTACCCACTCTTCGAGGAAGCGCAGCACCTGCTCCGGCGCCCGGCCCACGAAGCGGCGGGGGTCCACGAGCGCGTCCAGTTCGGAGGGGGAGAAACCGAACGCCGGGTCGGAGGCGATCCGCTCCAGCAGGTCCGCCGGGGCCCCCTCGTCCTTCATGCGGCGCGCCGCCGCCATGGAGTGCTGGCGGATGCGCTCGTGGAGCTGCTGGCGGTCGCCGCCGCGCGCGGTGGCGTGCATGAGGATGGTCTCCGTGGCCATGAACGGAAGATGCTCCGCCAGGTTCCTCCGGACCACCTGGGGGTTCACCACCAGCCCCCGCGACACGTTCTCGACGAGCATGAGCGTCCCGTCCAGCGACAGGAACGCGTCCGGGATGGAGAGGCGCCGGTTGGCCGAGTCGTCCAGGGTGCGCTCGAGCCACTGGGTGGCGGCGGTGAACGCCGGGTCCTGCGCGAGCACGATCACGTGCCGGGCCAGCGCGCAGATGCGCTCCGCCCGCATGGGGTTGCGCTTGTAGGGCATGGCCGACGAGCCGATCTGCTCCGACTCGAACGGCTCCTCCACCTCGCGAAGGTGCGCCAGGAGCCGCAGGTCGTGACCCATCTTGGATGCCGAGGCCGCGATCCCCGCGAGGGTGGCCTGCACGGCGTAGTCCACCTTGCGCGTGTACGTCTGGCCGCTCACCGGGTAGCTGGCCTCGAACCCCATGCGTCGCCCCACCGCCTGGTCGAGGGCGTCCACCTTGGCGTGGTCCCCCTGGAACAGCTCGAGGAAGGACGCCTGCGTGCCCGTGGTCCCCCGGACCCCGCGGAAACGCAGCGTGTGCAGGCGGAACTCCACCTCCTCCAGATCCAGGAGGAAGTCCTGGATCCAGAGGGTCGCGCGCTTGCCCACGGTGGTGGGCTGGGCGGGCTGGAAGTGGGTGTACGCCAGGGTGGGGAGCTCGGCGTGCTCCCGGGCGAACACTGCCAGCGCCGCCACGCACCGCACCAGCCGGTCGCGCACGAGCGTGAGCGCCTCCCGGTGCAGGATGAGGTCGGTGTTGTCCCCCACGTAGGCGCTGGTGGCGCCCAGGTGGATCACGCCCCGGGCCGCCGGCGCGTCGTCCCCGAGCAGGTGTACGTGGGCCATGACGTCGTGGCGGAAGCGGCGCTCGTACTCGGCGGCCTTCTCCAGGTCCAGCGGCTTGTCCAGCGCGCGCTTCAGGTCGGCCACGGCCTGGTCGGAGATGGGGAGCCCCAGCTCCTTCTCCGACTCGGCGAGCGCCAGCCAGAGCCGGCGCCAGGTGCCGAATTTCCGCCCGGGCGAGAACAGTTCCTGCATCTCCCGGGACGCATAGCGCTCCGACAGGGGATGGACGTACCGGTCCTGGCTGTCGCTCACGTCGTTCCTCCCGTCATCGGCGCCAATAGAGGTCGCGGGCGACATACCCGCCGTTGCGTTCCACGTAGATGCGCACGGTTCCCTGGCCGCGGAGCCCCTCGAAGATGCGCGCGGCATCCTCGGCGCTCCGCACCCGTGCACGGTTCACCTGCACGAGCACGTCACCCTGGAGCAGCCCCAGCTGCCCCGCGAGCTCGGCGGAGATGCTGGCGATGAGGGCACCATCCTCGCTCGTGATCCCGCGCTCGGCGCGCACCTGTGGCGTCACCGTGATGAGTTGCATGTCCCGGAGCACCGTAACCCGCTCGGCGGTGACGGAGGGGAGCGCGGCGGCGCGCATGCGCACGGGGCGCGTCTGTCCTTCCAGGGAGAGCTCGAGGGCGTCGCCGGCGCGCAGGTCCAGCATCACGGCCTCGAAGTCCAGGGGCGTGTTCAGCGCGCGTCCGTTGGCGGCGAGGAGGCGGTCTCCCACATCCATGGCCGCCTGGTCGCCCGGGGAGCCCGGAGCGACGCGGGACACCCGGACGCCGCGCGTGCGCCCCCACGCGTCGGCCTCGACCGGCTCCACGTCCACGCCCACCCATGCGCGGCGCACCTCGCCGTGGGCGAGCAGGTCGTCGGCGATGCGCAGCGCGCGATCGATGGGGATGGCGAACCCGGTGCCCTCGCTCCCACCGCTCCTCGAGAAGATGGAGGCGTTGATGCCGATGACCTGCCCCGTGGCGTTCACGAGAGGTCCGCCGGAGTTCCCCGGGTTGATGGAGGCGTCGGTCTGGATCATGCCCAGGTAGAACCCGTCCTCCTCGGAGGAGGGCACGATGTTGCGCCCCACCGCCGACACGACCCCGGCCGTGACCGTGGGCTCGGCGTCGGCGAAGTAGTTCGCGAAGGGGTTGCCGATGGCGACGGCCCACTCGCCGATGAGGAGCCCCTCGGCGGTTCCCACCGGCGCCACCGGCAGGTCTGCGCCGCGGATGCGCAGCACGGCGATGTCCGCAACCTGGTCCGTGCCCACCAACTGGGCCTCGAAGTCGCGCCCGTCGGGGAGGGTGACCCGGATCTGCTCGGCGTTCCGCACCACGTGATCGTTGGTGAGGATGACGCCATCGGCGCGCACGATGACGCCGGAGCCGAAGCCCATGGCGCGGCGCTGGGTGCCGGGCGGCATGAAGAAGCTCTCCCAGAGGCTCTCGGGGCGCGCCTGCTCGCGACCGATCACGCTCACGTTCACCACCGCCGGGGCGACCTGGGCGGCGGCCTGGACGATGGCCGTCCTGCGGGAGGCGTCCACCTGGGCGGACTGCTGGCCGGGCGTGGGCGCGGTCGCGGGCGGGACCTGGGAGAGGCTGGCCAGAGGGCCCGGCCCGGCGTCGGCGTCGGCCTCGGCGGCTCCCGCCACCGCGGCGCCCTGGGACGTGCACGCCGACAGCGCGCCGGCGGCGAGGAAGGCGATCAACCGTGTCGAGGACCGGGTCATATTCGTGCTTGGGCTCGTCTCTTTTCTCTCGGCTCGCGTCCCGACCTCACAGCGTGGTGCCGAGCTTCTCCCAGTCCTTCAGGAAGGCGGCGAGGCCGGTGTCGGTGAGCGGGTGCCGCGTGAGCTGCCACAGGACCTTCGGGGGCATGGTGGCGGCGTCGGCGCCCTGGAGCATGGACTCCACCACGTGCACGGGGTGACGCAGCGACGCGGCCAGGATCTCGGTGTCGTACCCGTAGTTGTCGTACACCTGGCGGATCTGGAGGATGAGCGCCATCCCGTCTCCGGAGACGTCGTCGAGGCGCCCCACGAAGGGCGACACGTAGGTGGCGCCGGCCTTCGCGACCAGGAGGGCCTGGGACACGGAGAAGCACAACGTCAGGTTGGTGCGGATCCCCTCGCTCCCCAGCGCGCGGCACGCCTTCAGCCCATCCTCGGTGATGGGGAGCTTCACCACGATGTGGTCGTGGATCCTGGCCAGCTTCCGCCCCTCCGTGATCATGGTCTCCTTGTCGGTGCCGATGACCTCGGCGCTCACCGGTCCGCCCACCACCTCACAGATCTCCCGGTAGAGCTCCTTGGGGTCGCGCGCGCCCGCGACCTGGCTCACCAGCGTGGGATTGGTGGTCACGCCGTCGATGAGGTTCGCCTCGGCCGCGCGACGGATCTCGCCGAGGTCGGCGGTGTCCAGGAAGATCTTCATGGGGTTGCCGTGCTCCGTGCTTCTGAGGGCGGATCGTGCTGCTGCGGGCCGTCGGGGACGCGCACGTGCTCTGGATACTCCACTCTCGCCAGGAAGAGCCCTTCCGGCGGGGCCGGCGGGGAGGTCTCCAGGCCGGGCTCCGAACGGAGGAGCGCCTCCAGGTCCCCCGGGGGGCGCCGCCCCCTCGCCACCTCCACCATGGTCCCCACAAGATAGCGCACCATGTGGTGCAGGTAGCGGTCCGCGGTGATGGTGAACCGGAGCCCGAGCTCCCACTCGTCCCACACGGCCCGGTCCACGCGGCATCGGTCGCCCCGCTCGGGCTGCCCTGCCTTCGCGAAGGCGAGGAAGGAGCGCTCGCCGGGGAGGCATGCGGCAGCCCGGCGCAGGGCCGCAGCGTCCAGCGTCTGCGCCAGCGCCCAGCACCAGGGCCGGTGGAAGGGGGAGCGGGCGTCGGGACGGGTCCCCACCCGGTAGACATAGGTGCGGGCGAGGGCGTCGAAGCGGGGGTGGAAGTCGGCGCGGACGCGGTGCACCTCCTGCACCCAGACGTCGGCGGGGAGGAGGGCGTTGAGGGCCCGCAGGAGGGCCTCCGGGGTCCAGCGTGGGGGCATGTCCACCGAGGCCACCTGGCCGCTGGCGTGCACGCCGGCGTCGGTGCGCCCGGAGCCCACCACGGTACGGTGGAAGCCGGCCAGCCGGGACACGGCGGCCTCCAACTCCCCCTGGACCGTGCGCTGGTCCGGTTGGAACTGCCAGCCGTGGAAGCCCGACCCGTCGTACTGGAGGGTGAGCTGGAGACGGATCGGGGCCCCTGTGTCCACGGGCGGTAAGCTACCGGTGGGGGGGGCGGTGTCAAGCGAAAGCGCGACGCCCGTCATTGACCGAAAAACCGCGTCGCCCTTAGGATTTCAGGCCGCACGCATCCCTCCGTGGAGATAGCCCCGTGACCGTCACCGAGCCCGAGGAACGGGAAGTCGATCTCACCCGCCTCCTGGACAAGGTCGCCGACGGCACGGACCTGGACGCCGTGGAGGCCGAGGACGTCTTCACCGCGTTCATGACCGGAGCGGCCTCGGAGATCCAGATGGCCGGCTTCCTGGTCGCCCTCCGCGGCAAGGGGGTGCACCCGGTGGAGGTGGCCGGCGGCGTGCGCGCGCTCCGCAACGCCATGGTCCCGGTGCCGGCGGAGGACCCGTCGAGCCTGGTGGACACGGCGGGCACAGGCGGGGGAGGGGTCATCACCTTCAACATCTCCACCGCCGCCGCGCTCGTGGCCGCGGGAGCGGGGGTGCGCCTGGCGAAGCACGGGAACCGCTCCTTCACGTCCCGGAGCGGGTCCGCGGACGTGCTGGAGGCCCTCGGGGTGCGCATCGACCTCTCCCCCGAGCGCATGGGCGAGATCCTGGCGGAAGAGGGGATCGTGTTCATGTTCGCCCCGCTCCTCCACCCGGCGATGCGGCACGTGGGTCCGGTGCGGCGGGGCCTGGGCATCACCACCGTCATGAACATCCTCGGGCCGCTCACCAACCCTGCGGGCGCCAGGCGGCAGGTCATGGGGGTGGCGGATCCCCGCCTCCTCGACCTGGTGGCAGGCGCCCTGGCGGAGCTGGCGCAGGAGCGCGCGCTCGTCGTCCACGGTGCGCCCGGTATGGACGAGATCAGCCCTTCCGGGGTCACGCACGTGGCCGAGCTCCGCGACGGCCGCGTCACCCGCTACGAAGTCTCGCCCGCCGACCTGGGGCTCGAGGAGATCGCCTTGGCGGGGCTGGCAGGGGGCGGGCCCGGCGACAATGCCCGCACCATCGAGTCCGTCCTGGGCGGGGCTGCGGGAGCGGCCCGGACCGCCACCCTCCTGAACGCCGCGGCAGCCATCTACGTGGCCGGCAAGGCCGCCTCGCTCGCGGAGGGCGCGACACTGGCCGCCGCCGCAGTGGACGACGGGCGGGCCGGGGACGCACTGGCGAGGCTCCGCGCCGCCACGCTGCGACGCTGAGTCAGTACTTCCGGATCACTCCGACCACCACGCCCTGGATGCGCACCTCCCGTGCGTCCACGATGATCGGCTCCATGGTCGGGTTGGCCGGCTGGAGACGGATGCGACCTCCGGGCTCCCGGTAGAGCTTCTTCACCGTGGCCGAGTCGCCTCCCACCAGCGCGACCACCATCTCCCCGTCCTCTGCGTTGTGCTGGGCTTGCACGACGATGTAGTCGCCGTCGCGGATCTGCTCCTCGATCATGGAGTTCCCCTCCACGCGGAGCACGTAGTTCTCCTTCTGCCGCCGCACCATGTCCGGAGGCACCGCCACCGTCCCGTTGTCGGGCACGGCCTCGATGGGAAGGCCTGCGGCCACCGCACCCAGGAGCGGTAGCTCCAGCGTGGGGGCCCCGTGCCCGGGCTCCACCAGCTCGATGGACCGGCTCTCGTTGTAGGCCTTCCGGATGTAACCCTTGCGCTCCAGATTGCTCAGGTGCTCGTGCACGGTGGCCAGCGAGGAATACCCGAAGTGCTCGGCGATCTCCTCGAAGCTCGGCGCGTAGCCCTGATCGGCGATGAACCCGTCGATGTAGTCCAGGATCTCCCGCTGGCGCTTGGTCAGGGGCATCGGACCGTCCTCCGGTGGCAGGAACCCGAACAGCAACCGAAAATAGGATACCCGAACGTTGGCCGAACCGCAAGGATCGCGAGCCCTTCCGGGTATCCTGGCCTCCATCGAGCGGACGAAGCGGGAGGAGCTCGGCGCCCTCCGTCCGCGCGGCCGGGAGCTGGAGCGGGCTGCGCTGGCCGCCGCGGCCCCCCGGGACCTGGAGGCGGCGCTCCGCTCCGGAGAGCACGTCGCGGTCATCGCCGAGTGCAAGCGCCGCTCGCCCGGGGCCGGCGAGATCCGGCCGGGGCTCGACCCGGGGGCGCTGGCCCGCGCCTACGAGGCAGCCGGGGCAAAGGCGGTGAGCGTCCTCACCGACCAGCGGTACTTCGGGGGGAGCCTGGACGACCTCGTCGCGGCGCGCGCGGCCACGGCGGTCCCGGTGCTCAGGAAGGACTTCACCCTCGATCCCCTCCACGTCCTGGAGGCGCGCGCGGCCGGTGCCGACGCCGTCCTCCTCATCGTGCGCATCCTCGGCGACGACGTCCTTCGCTCCCTCCAGGCGCTGGCGCGGGAGCTGGGGATGGCGGCGCTGGTGGAGGCCCACGACGCCGCGGAGGTGGACCGCGCCCTCGGCGCCGGGGCCACTCTCCTGGGGATCAACAACCGGGACCTGGCCACCTTCACCACTGACCTGGACACCACCCTCCGGCTCCTGGAGGCGGTGCCCCGGTCAGTGGCGGTGGTGTCGGAAAGCGGGATCCGCACCCCTGACGACGTGGTCCGGCTGGGTGGTGCCGGTGTCGAGGCCATCCTGGTCGGGGAGACGCTTCTTCGCGCACCCGATCCGGGCGCCGCAGCCGCCGGGCTGGCGCGGGTGGCTCGCGGGCGGAGGGCGCGTGGCTGAAGCCCTCGAGGTCAAGATCTGCGGCCTGACGCGCCGGGAGGACGCGGAGTCGGCCGCATCCCAGGGAGCGGACTACCTGGGCATGGTGCTCAGCGCGGGGTACCGCCGGAGCGTGGCGCACTTCGACATCGGCACCCTCGTGTCGGGGCTGGCGCCCACGGGGGTGGCCGTCCTCGTGGACGAGACCGTGGAGCATGCGGAGGAGCTGGCGCGCCTGGCCGGCGCCGGCGTGATCCAGTTGCACGGGTCCGAACCCCCTGAGATGGTGGCGGAGCTCGCCGCCCAGCGTTCCTGGCGTCTCTGGAAGGCGGTGCGCGCCCGGGAGCCCGACGACGTGCGCCGCACCGTGGACCTCTACGGCGCGTGGGTCGAGGCGATCCTGGTGGAAGGATGGCTGGAGGGTGTGGTGGGTGGCGGCGGAGCGCGCGTCTCCCGGGAGTGTGTCGGCAGCCTGCGCGAGATGGTGCCCTCCCCCCTGCGCATCGTGCTCGCCGGGGGGCTGAGGCCGGACAACGTGGCCCGCGCCGTGGACCACTTCCGCCCCCACGTGGTAGATGTAAGCTCGGGTGTGGAGGTCGCGGCGGGATGGAAGTCCCCCGACCTCATCGCCCGCTTCATCCGGAAGGCGCGCCGGGCACGGGGTGCGGGGCGCGGAACCGGGAAACCTCCTGCAAGGGGACCGTTCGCGTGACCGCGTCCGAGGCCTCCCGAGGCCGCTTCGGTTCGTTCGGGGGACGCTACGTCCCGGAAACGCTCATCCATGCCCTGGACGAGGTGGAGGCCGCCCTTGAGGCCGCCACCGCCGATCCGTCCTTCCTGGCCGAGCTGGACACGCTCCTGCGGGACTTCGTCGGACGCCCTACCCCCCTGTACCGGGCCCGGCGCCTGGAGGCGGCGGCGGGCCATCCCGAAATCTACCTGAAGCGGGAGGACCTCAACCACACCGGGGCCCACAAGATCAACAACACCCTGGGCCAGGTGCTCCTCGCCCGCCGCATGGGCAAGAGGAGGATCATCGCGGAGACCGGCGCGGGCCAGCACGGGGTCGCCACCGCCACCGCCTGCGCCCTGTTCGACCTGGAGTGCGTGGTCTACATGGGCGAGGAGGACGTGGAACGGCAGGCCCTCAACGTCTTCCGCATGGAGCTTCTGGGCGCGGAGGTGCGCCCGGTGGCCTCCGGGACGCGGACCCTGAAGGACGCCACGAACGAGGCCATCCGGGACTGGGTGACCAACGTCGAAGGCACCCACTACATCATCGGCTCGGTCGTGGGGCCGGACCCGTTCCCGCGCATGGTGCGGGATTTCCAGGCGGTCATCGGCCGGGAGGCCCGCGCCCAGCTCCTGGAGGTCGCGGGGCGCCTTCCGGCGGCGGTGGTGGCGTGCGTGGGAGGGGGATCCAACGCCATGGGGATCTTCCACGCGTTCATCCCCGACGCCGACGTGGCCCTGGTGGGCGTGGAGGCCGCGGGGGAGGGGATCGAGACGGGACGGCACGCGGCGTCGCTGGCGGCGGGGCGCCCTGGTGTCCTCCACGGCTCGCTGAGCTATCTTCTCCAGGACGATGACGGGCAGGTGGCTCCGGCCCACTCCGTATCCGCAGGCCTGGACTACCCGGGCGTCGGTCCCGAACATGCACATCTCAAGGAGACGGGGCGGGCCGTCTACGCCTCCGTCACCGACGCAGAAGCGCTTTCCGCCTTCCACCGCCTCTCCCGGCTGGAAGGCATCATCCCTGCCCTGGAATCGGCCCACGCGGTGGCGTACGTTCTTCGGGAAGCTGGCGCCCATCGCCACCACGGGCCTATCCTGATCTGTCTCTCGGGACGGGGCGACAAGGACGTGGCGCACGTGGCCCGGGTCGAGGGGCGCGGCTCCCTTCTCTAGGCTTGGAGCATGACGGAAGTCGAAACCACGGCGGGCGGAGCGAACCCCGAGGGTGGAGGGTGGGGCGGACTGACCGACCTCCCGGTCGGGCAGGTGCGCGAGCTCTTCGTCGTCCTCGGCAAGGCCCTGCGCGCCTTTCAGCTCTACGACGAGAACAACCCTGTCCGCCAGCGCTTCGTGGAGAGCCTGCGGCAGGCGGTCGCCCAGCTCTGGGCGGAGTGCGACCGCCTCACCCTCTCCGTGGAGGAGGACCGCTTCGTCCTCGGCGACCAGGATGTGTACCGCGCCGAGAGCCGGAGCGATTCCCTCGCCTTCCTCTTCTACAAGGACGGGGTGCGGGAGATCACCTTCCTCCCCGGCCTCGAGCAGGCCGAGCTTGTCCGCTTCCTGGGCGTGCTCCAACGGGCCCGCAAGCTGACACCCGAGGGCGACGACCTACTCACCGTGCTCTGGGAGGAGGATCTCCAGTTCTTCCAGTACCAGTACGTGGACCTGCTCGCCGAGGGCGTGGAGCTGCCCACGCCCGGCGCAGGGAACACGCAGCAGGAGATGAAAGCGGTCCTGGACGCGGAGCTGGAGGAGGAGGAGGAGGGTCCGCCGAAGCCGGGGGAGCAGGCCCCTGCCGCGAAGACGGTCAACAAGGACGACTTCAACCCGACCCTGTACTCCCTGGATCCCCGGGAGCTGCAGACGCTGAAGGTCGAGCTGGACAAGGAGCTCCACCGGGATCTGCGCAACGACGTCCTGTCCGCGCTCTTCGATCGGCTGGAGGAGGGGAATCAGTCCGAGCGCCAGTCGGAGATCCTGGGCGTGCTCGCCACCCTGCTTCCCAACTTCCTCAGTCGCGGCGCACTCGATGCCGCCACCCGCATCCTGGAGGAGCTGAGGAAGCTCGAGGCGATGCCGGGGGTGTTCGACGAGCAACGCCTGGAAGAGTCCCGCGCCCTGCTCGACGAGGTGAGCGCGCCGGAGGCCATCGGGGAGTTGATCCAGGCGCTGTACGATGGATCCATCCGCGCGACGCCGCAACAGCTTGCGGCTTTCCTGCGCTTCCTCCGCGCCGGGGCGCTCTTCCCGCTCCTGCGCGCGTCGGAGACGGTGGAGCACAAGGAGTTGCAGGCGGTGTTGAGGACGGCGGTGAAGGGGATCGCCGAGCGGAACAGGGGCGCCGTGGTGCGCCTCCTCTCGGAACAGGATCCCGTCGTGGCCTCCGGAGCCGCGAGGCTGGCCGGGGACATGCAGATCACCGAGGCGGGCCCCGCACTCGCCGCGCTGCTGGCGCACTACGACGGCAAGGTGCGCCTCGCCGCGGTGGAGGCCGCCGTGTCGCTGAAGGCGTCCACCGCCGCGCAGGCGTTGCAGGACACCCTGGACGACCCCGAGCGGGAGATCCGCATCGCGGCCGCCCGGGCGCTGGCCGCGCTGCGTTACACACCCGCGTCCGGACGCCTCGAGGACATCCTGAACAGCAAGGAGATCCGCCTTGCCGACATCACGGAGAAGGTCGCCTTCTTCGAGGCCTACGGGACGGTCGCGGGCGACCGGGCCGTGGGGATGCTCGACAAGCTCCTCAACTCCAAGGGGTTCCTGGGGAAGCGGGAGCCTTCCGAGATCCGGGCCGCGGCCGCGCTCGGGCTCGGGAAGGTGGGGTCCGCGGGCTCCGTGGCCTCGCTCAGGCGGGCGGGGCAGGAGGAGGACGCGGTGGTGCGCAGCGCCGTGAACCGTGCCATGCGCAGGGAGGACTGAGATGAGCGGCCCGGTCCTCAACTACCAGGAAGAGGGGCGCAAGCTCCTCACCGCGTTCTACGGCTCCCTCAGCGCCCTGCGGCTCTATCCCCTGGAGAACTCGGCCGTCCAGCAGTCGCTGAACGAGCTGCATGCTCTGATGAGCCGCATCGTGCAGGTGGAGGGGAGCGCGGAGATCCGCGTGGTTGGCGACTTCTTTTTCCTGAATGAGACCCGACTGCGGCTGGACCTCTCCAACTTCTCCACCTTCGGCTCCTTCGCGCGGGCGCTGCAGGACCACGGCATCGGGGCGGTGGAGATCCACCCCCAGATCCAGCGCACCGAGTGGGCTCCCTTCCTTTCCGTGCTCCTGCGCAAGCCCAGCGGCGGCGACCCCTTCCAGGGCTTCCTGGACCGGCTGCAGGGATCGCCCGTGGAGAACATCCAGTTCCGCCCGGAGAAGGAGGTCCAGGAGCCGGAGAAGAACGAGGAGGCCCTCACCGCTGCGAAGCGGACCTACGCGCAGTCGGTGCAGGTGGCCAAGGACGTCCTCGGCGACGTGCGCCTGGGCAAGGCGGTGAACGTCCGCAAGGTGAAGCGGGCGGTGCAGGGGATCGTGGACCAGGTTCTCTCCAACGAGAACTCCATGGTCACCATGACCACCCTCCGGGACTTCGACGAGTACACGTTCACCCACTGCGTGAACGTGTGCATCTTCAGCGTCATCATCGGGCAGAGGCTGGGCCTCGAGAAGCTTCTCCTCTACGACCTCGGGCTGGGCGCGCTCTTCCACGACATCGGGAAGCAGCGCGTGTCCTACGACATCATCAACAAGCCCGGCGGCCTCACCGACGAGGAGTGGGTCCAGCTCAAGGAGCACACCACCGAAGGGCTCCTCTGCCTCTTCAAGATGCACGGCTTCACCGACGTTCCGTACCGCCAGATGCTCATGGCCTACGAGCACCACATGAAGACCGACCTCACGGGGTATCCGGCGAACAAGCGCATCCGGGAGCCGACGCTCTTCTCGCGCATCGTCTCGGTGGCCGACGCCTTCGACGCCGGGACCTCGGTGCGGAGCTACCAGTACCAGCCGTGGCCCCCCGACGCCGTGCTGAAGGAGATGCGGGACAACCCGCGGCGCGGCTTCGACCCGCTCCTGGTGAAGGCGCTCATCACCGCAACCGGCGTCTACCCCGTGGGCACGCTGGTCATCCTGGACAGCTACGAGCTGGCGGTGGTGGCCGAGGTGAACAAGAACCCGGACCTCCTGCACCGCCCCAAGGTGAAGGTCATCTCCGACTCGATGGGTGTCCCCCTGGCCGAGCCGCGGATCCTGGACCTGGGCCTCGTCGACCCCGCGACCGGGGGAGCCGCGCACACCATCATCAAGACGACGGACCCGCAGAAATACGGGATCCGTGTCAGCGACTTCCTGACGTGACCCCCCTCGGCATCGGGGAGGCCTTCGCCCTTCGCCGGGCGCGAGGTCAGGTTGCGCTCATCCCCTACGTCACGGCAGGCCATCCCGACGTCGGCGCGACCCCAGCGCTGCTCCGGGCGTTGGCGGACGCCGGGGCCGACGTCATCGAGCTCGGGATCCCCTTCTCCGACCCCCTCGCCGACGGGCCCACCATCCAGCGCTCCTCGTTCCACGCGCTCACGCACGGCGCCACCGTGGCCCGCGCACTGGAGTGGCTCGCCGACTTCCGCGGCACCCACGCGACGCCGGTGGTGCTCTTCACCTACCTGAACCCGGTGCTCCGCTACGGGTGCGAGGCCTTCCTGCGCGACGCCGTGCAGGCGGGCGCCCAGGGTCTCCTCGTGACCGACCTCCCGGCGGGCGCCGATCCGGAGCTGGAGGGCGCGATCCAGCGGTCCGCCCTCGACCTGATCCGGCTCCTGGCCCCCACGACCCCGGCCGAGCGCATCCCCGAGGTGGCGAGGGGAGGGGCCGGGTTCCTCTACTACATCTCCCGCACCGGTGTCACCGGGGTGCGGCAGGAGCTTCGCGCCACGCTGGCCGACGAAGTGGCCCGTGTGCGCCGGGCGGTCTCCCTCCCCGTGGCCGTGGGCTTCGGTATCTCCACGCCCGAGCATGCGGCGGCGGTGGCGGCGGTGGCCGACGGGGTCGTGGTCGGGAGTGCCCTCGTGCAAGCCCTGGACCGGGGTGGCGTGGATGCCGGGGCCGCGTTCGTGGCGTCGCTGCGCCGGGGGATGGACGCCGGGTAGGACGGGACGGGCGGCGGAGCGACCGTTCAGGGGTCGACCGCGAGCTTCTCCAGGAGCGCCGCGTCGGGGCGGGCCATGACCGTCTTCACCCGGTCGGGGAGCACCGTTCCCGGCGGTGAGCCCCGCGGCTTGCGCACGTGCTTGCGGAGCGTCCAATCCACCGGCACGACCCCCGACGTGCGCGCCTTGGAGTGGAGGGCGGCCAGGATCGCCGCCTCCTCCAGGTCCCGGGCGGGCGGGTTCCCCGGCTTGCCCCAGCGCAGCACCACGTGGGCCCCGGCGGCGTGGCGGGCGTGGAGCCAGACGTCCCCGGGGGCGGTGTGGTGGAAGGTGAGGTCATCGTTGAAGCGCGCTCCCCGGCCCACCCGTATCTCCAGCCCGCCGGAGCTGCGGAAGACCCGGTAGGGGAGCGGCTTGCCCCCTTCCGGCGCGCCCCTCTCCTCCCTTGCCGGGAGGAAGGCGCGCAACTCGTCGGCCGTGGCCTCGCCCGAGCGGGCACGGCGCAGGAGCGCTCCCATGGAAGCCGCGCGATGCTCCGCGTCCCGCACGAGCCCGGGAAGCCGCTCCCGAGCCCGCGCCGCGCGCGAGGCCCGGTCGTGGAGCGCGTCGGCGTTGCCCTGGGCCGAGAGGGCGGGATCCAGCTCCAGCGTCACCTCGGCTCCGTCGAATCCCTCCACCACCGCGTGCGACGCCCCCGGGGGGACCTGGCGCAGGCGGGCCAGCAGGAGGTCGGCGGCCCCCCGGAGCGCACCCTCGTCCTCGAGGGCGTCGAGCTGGGACCGGAGGTGCGTGACCAGGCGGAGCCGGGCGTCGCGGGCCGACTCCAGCGCGGCGAGGAGCTCGGGGGGGGGCAGCCGCGCCTCCGCCGCTCCCGGCGGGCCGGCGGACCCCTCGCCGGCCTTCAGGCTGTCCCCGGCCACTGCCCCGAACGCCTCCAGGAGCGAGGAGACGGGCTCGCCCTCCGCGCCCGGAAGGGGCCATGGGTAGGGCTGCGCTCCTCCCTCGCCCTCCCGCAGAACGGGCCGGACCGGGGCCTCACCGAAGGCGAGGGACGTCCACAGGGCGTGACCCTTCTCCAGGGCGAAGGCCGGGTCTGGATCGGCGTCCACCAACGCGGCCGCGTTCAGGGGGGAGGTCCACGCCACCGAAGCCACCAGCGCGCGCGCCCGGTCCGGGGGCGGGACGGGCTCGAGGATCTCCAGCCACCGGTGCAGGGAGATGGGCACGAGGGCCCCCTCGCGGACGGACGGAAGCGGAGGGGTCCAGATCCCGCCGACCCGGGCCGGCCGAGGGGCTTCCCGGCGGATCAGCACATGCCGGAGCGTCCCCGACGGGCGCTCCACCACAAGCGCGTTCCACTGGTTTCCCAGGAGCTCCACGACAAGGTCCCGGGGCGGCCGCCCGCGGGTGGCGAGGATCTCGATGAGCACGAGGCGCTCGTCCGCCTCGCTCCGGACCCGGCGGACTCTCCCCTGGAAGGGGAGGTCCACGGGCCCCGGCTCCATGGGAGGGAGAAGGCGCGGAACGCCCCTCGACGGGTGCAGGTCCCATTCCAGCGTCGCCTCTCGGAGGAGGAGCGCGAGCCGGCGCGAGGTCCCGTCCAGGCGCAGCGCCCTGAGGTGGGCCCCGGCCAGGGCGTGGTCCAGCTCCATGGCCAGGTGGCGGACGAGGAGGGGATCCCAGCGGAGGGGCATGGATCGAAGCTAGTCGCGGCCCCTGGGGTGGAGAAGCCTGGCCCCCATTCCGCCGTGGGGCGCTGCACGCGAAGTTTGACAGCGCCGACGCACCGGTCTAGCGTGGATGTCCCGCGGCGGGGCCCACGCTCCGAAAGGGTCCGGAACGCCTCTTCGCAGAATTGGCGTAAACGCTTATCCTGATTTCGTTTGTATTCGATGATCTGAGGTTATTTCAATGTCCGCTCCAGTCCCCCGCCGCAGCCCTGGGGCCTCGGTCCACCGCATCCTCGAGCTGAAGCGCGAGGGGACGAAGGTCGTGGCCATGACCGCCTACGACTCGGTGTTCGGGGCGCTGATGGCGGAAGCTGGAGTGGACCTGATCCTGGTGGGGGACTCGGTGGGGACCGTGTGTCTCGGGTACGACTCCACCCTTCCGGTCACCATGGACGAGATGATCCACCACGCCCGGGCGGTGAAGCGGGGGGCCCCGGGGACGCTCGTGGTCCTCGACATGCCGTTCATGACCTACCAGGTCTCCGTGGAGGAGGCGCTGCGCAACGCTGGCCGGGCGCTGCAGGAGGCGGGTGTGGAGGCTGTGAAGGTGGAGGGCGGTCACGAGCGGAGCTGCGAGACCATCCGCGCCATGGTCGCCTGCGGGATCCCGGTCATGGGCCACATCGGCCTGATGCCCCAATCCGTGCACGCCCTCGGGGGGTACCGGGTCCAGGGGCGCGACGCGGAGGGCGCCGACCGGCTCCGCGCCGAGGCGCTGGCGCTCCAGGATGCGGGCGTGTTCTGCATCGTGCTCGAGCTGGTCCCCGCGCCGCTGGCCCGGGACATCTCGGCGTCGCTGACGATTCCGACCATCGGGATCGGCGCCGGCCCCTGGTGCGACGGGCAGGTGCTCGTGGCCCACGACGCGCTGGGGCTCAATCCGGGCTTCACGCCCAAGTTCCTGAGGCGCTTCGCCCAGCTCCACGACGCGGCGCTCCAAGGCGTGATGGAGTATGCCCGGGAGGTCCGGGAGGGGACCTATCCCGGGCCCGAGCACTCCATCCAGGGCGACTGATCCGGTGGAGGTCGCCCGCACCCGCGCCGAGCTGGCTGCCGCCCTGCATCGTCTCCGCGAGGGGGGCCGCACCGTGGCGCTGGTCCCCACCATGGGGTCCCTCCACGAGGGGCACCTCTCCCTGGTGGACCGGGCCGTCGCCCTGTCGGACCAGGTGGTGGTGTCGGTGTTCGTGAATCCCCTCCAGTTCGGACCGTCCGAGGACCTGGCCGCCTATCCCAGGGATGAGGCCAGGGACCTCGCGCTCCTCCGCGGGCGCGGCGCGTCCCTGGTGTTCGCCCCCTCGGCCGACGATGTGTACCCGGGGGGGGAACCCGTGGTCACCGTCTCCCCCGGGGCGCTGGAGCGCCGTCTCTGTGGAGCCTTCCGGCCCGGACACTTCCGCGGGGTGCTCACCGTGGTGGCCAAGCTCTTCGGGCTCGTCCGCCCCGACGTATCCGTGTTCGGTCGGAAGGACTTCCAGCAGGCGGTGCTGATCCGGCGCATGGCGGCGGACCTGGAGCTCGGGGTGCGGGTGGAGACCGGCCCCATCGTTCGCGAGCCCGATGGCCTGGCCATGAGCTCGCGGAATGTCTACCTGCGCCCCGAAGAGCGGCGGCAGGCGCTGGGCCTCCAGGCCGGCCTCCTTGCGGCGGTCCGGCGGTGGGAGGGAGGGGACACCCGGTGCCAGCGCCTGGTGGAGGAGCTCCGCCGCGCCGTCGCTGCCCGTCCCCTCCTGGCGCTACAGTACGCGGAGGCGGTGGACCCGGTCACCCTGGAGGGCAGGGACGAGGCGGTCCCGGGGACCGTGCTGGCCGTGGCCGCCTTCTGCGGGTCCACCCGCCTCATCGACAACGTGGAGCTGGGACGGCCGTGAGCGCCCACCCCATCGTGGAGAGGGCGGCGCGGGGCGAGCTCCCGCCGTGGGCCGAGGCCAGCGAGAGCCGGCGCGCCCACATGGCCCGGGTGGCGGCGCTCATGGGGTCGTGGAGCGAGGAGCTGGGGCTCCCGGAGCCGGAACGCGTGCGCTGGGCGGCGGTGGCCTGGCTTCACGACGCGCTGCGCGACGCCGACCCGGACACGCTGCGGAGCCGGGTCCCGCAGGCCATGGCCGGCCTTCCGGGGACCCTCCTCCACGGGCCCGCGGTTGCGGAGCGCCTCCGGCTCGACGGGGTGGCCGATGGTGAGATCCTCGGTGCTCTGGCCTACCACACCCTCGGGCACCCGGAGCTGGGGACGCTGGGGCAGGCCCTCTATGCCGCCGACTTCCTGGAGCCGGGGCGCGACCTGCTGAACGACTGGCGGGCGACGCTCCGCGCGAGGATGCCGGAGGAGCTGACCGACGTGGTCCGCGAGCTCGTGGCGGCGCGCATCGTGCACCTCGTGGAGCGGGGGAGCCCCATGCACGCCGAGACGGTGGCTTTCTGGAACAGCCTGGCCGGGGAGGAGTGATGGCGGCGGCGAAGCGAGGGGGGAAGGGAGGCGCCCTGCGCGTGGCGTTCGTCTTCGGTGTCGTCCTCCTCGTGGGTGTCCTCGTGGGTTCCGCGGTCTCCCAGTGGCGCGGGGCTCCCGTGGTTCCCCTCCCCAAGGGCGTGCACGCCCGTGCCGCGACCGGCCGCGTGCGCGTGGAGGTGCTGAACGGCGGAGGGTACGCCGGGGCCGCCCGGGAGGCGACCGAGACGCTCCGGGACCTGGGGTTCGACGTGGTGTTCTTCGGGAATGCCGGTACCTTCGACCGGGATTCGTCGGTCGTCCTGGACCGGATGGGTTCGGTGGACCGGGCCCGGGACGTTGCGGACGCGCTGGGAATCCGTAGCCTCCTGTCCGAGCCGGATTCGAACCTCTACCTCGACGTCACCGTAGTGCTGGGCAGGGACTGGCAGCCGGCTCCCCCGGTGGAGCCCGACCCGGAGCAGGAGCCGGCCCCGCGGCGACCGTGGTGGGACCCGAGGGGCTGGGTGGGGCGTTGACGGGGCTGCGACAACTCGACACCGAGGACGGATGAGCAAGCGAGAGAAGTCGAAGGCGGGCCCCGAGGGCGAGGGCAAGGACCAGGCCGGCGCCGCAGGGACCGGAGAGGGGCCGCAGCCCCACGCCAACGCGGCGGTGGAGTGGGTCAAGTCGCTGCTCATGGCCGCGCTCCTCTTCGTGGTCCTCCGCAGTTTCCTGGTCCAGACGTTCGTCATCACGTCCGGGTCCATGGAGGACACGCTCCTGGTGGGCGACATGCTCATGGTGAACCGGGCGGCCATCGGATCCCCGGTCCCCTTCACGTCGCTGCGCATCCCCGGGTACTCGGAGCCCCGCCGCCTGGACGTGCTGGTGTTCGACCCTCCGCATGAGGAGACGCTCAAGCTGGTGAAGCGCCTCATCGGGCTCCCCGGGGACACGCTCCAGATGCGGAACCGCACGCTCTACATCAACGGGGTCGCGCAGGACGAGCCGTACCTGAAGCACGCCGACATCGGCGACGAGACGCACCCCTGGATGGCGTGGCAGAAGGACCACCTCGCGAGCGGGGTGGACCGGGACGCCTACATGCCCACGAGGGACAACTGGGGCCCCCTGGTCATCCCCGACGACCGGTACTTCATGCTGGGGGACAACCGCGAGACGAGCCTCGACTCCCGCTATTGGGGGCTCCTGGAGGGGTGGCGGCTCGAGGGGCGCGCCGTCTTCATCTACTACTCGTACAACAAGGACTCGTACCGCCCCTTCCCGTGGCTCCGCGAGGTCCGCTGGGGGCGCATCGGGAGCGGCATCCACTAGCGCAGCGGGCGCCGCACCTGACGCGTGGCGGCGGCGCGGCGGCTACGCCTCGGTGGGGCCCGCCTCCACCTTGCGCCGCCCTTCCAGCTGAACCAGTGCGTGGGCCCGGAGCTGACCGCACGCCGCGTCGATGTCGCGCCCCCGGGTCTCCCGCACCGCTACCGATACGCCCCGCTCCTCCAGCGCCGCTGCGAAGGCCTTGAGCCGGTCCGGACTCGAGGGCTTCCAGTCCATGAAGGGGATGGGGTTGAACGGGATCAGGTTCACGAACGCTCCCACCCGTCGGGCCAGCTCCGCCAGGTCGGGCGCGAGCCGGAGATCGTCGTTGATGCCCCGGATCATGGTGTACTCGAACGTGATCCGCTTCCCGCCGGCGGCGTTGAAGCGGCCGAGCGCCTCCATGATGTCGGGGAGCGGGTAGCGCTTCTCCAGGGGGATGATCTGGCGGCGGAGCCCGGGCTCCGGCGCGTGGAGGGAGAGGGCCAGCCGGAACTGCTCCTCGCGCGCGGCCAGCTCCAGGATCCCGGGCACCACCCCCACCGTCGAGACCGTGATGCGGCGCGCGCCGAGCCGGTACCCGTGGTTCAGGATGGTGAGGGCCGGGTGCAGGGCCTTGCGGTTGGCCAGGGGCTCGCCCATCCCCATGAACACGACGTTGGTGAGCGATCCGTAGTCCTGGGCCTCCGCCCAGCGCCGGGAGGCCCGATACTGGCCCACGATCTCCCCCGCGGTGAGTTGGCGATCGAAGCCGCCCCAGCCCGTGGCACAGAAGGTGCATCCCATGGCACACCCTGCCTGCGAGGAGATGCAGAGGGTGAGGCGCCGCTCCGTGGGGATGAGCACCGATTCCACGAGCTGCCCGTCGGAGAGGCGCCAGAGGTGCTTCACGGTGCCGTCCCGGCTCACCTGGACCCGGTCCTCCGCCGGCTCGTCGATGCGGAACGCCCCGGCCAACGCCGTCCGCTCCGCCGCGGGGAGGTCGGTCATGTCCTCCGGGGTGCGGGCGAGGCGCTCGAAGATCCAACGCCGCACCTGGGCCGCCCGGTACCCCGGCTGGCCCCGGGACGCGAAGTGCCCGACCAGGAACTGGTCGAGCTCGTCGGGCTCCAGGGAGAGGAGGTCGGGGCGGGGGTCTTCGGCCATGGAGTGCGCCCGGGGGAGGGATTTCTTGAACAGGTCCTTGATGCGGCTTAACTTAGCCGCGATCCGGAGGCCGCTGAAGGCGACCCCGCACCCGAGGAGCCGGTGAAGGACCGACTGATCGCCTGGGGACCCGCCGCTGCTTGGGCGGGGGTCCTCTTTTTCTTGAGCGCCATCCCAGGGCAGGACTACCCTCCCACGCTCTTTCCGGGGGAGGACAAAGTGGCCCACATGGGGCTCTACGCCGTGCTCGGGGCGCTCCTGGCACGCGGTGCGGGCCGCCGCGCGGCGGACGCCCCCCGGCCCCTCGTTCTCTGCGCCGTCGGGTTCGTGTTCGCGGCCTCGGACGAGTGGCACCAGGCCTTCGTTCCGGGCCGTCACGTCTCCCTGGGCGACTTGGCGGCGGACGCCGTCGGCCTCGCTCTGGGGTATTGGCTGTTCGCACGCTTCCTGGGGCGCCGGGCCGAGCCGGCCGCCGCCCCCTTCTCCACCTGACCTCCGAGACCGCCGGGGCCACGACCCGAATGAGCCAGCACGAGATCGAGCGCACCGCCCTCCGCCACCGCATGGTGGGAGGACTCACCGCAGCCGACGCCGGCGCCACCCTCACCCTCACCGGCTGGGTGCACCGCCGCCGCGACCTGGGAGGGCTCTTCTTCGTGGACCTGCGGGACCGGAGCGGGCTCCTCCAGGTGTCCGTGGGGCCCGACTGGACCGACGCCGCGAGCCTGGAAGTGACCCGGGCGCTCGGCGCCGAGGACGTGGTCCAGGTGGAGGGAAAGGTCGAGCTCCGACCCGACCCCAACCCCAACATGCCCACGGGCCAGGTGGAGCTCCGCGCCGTGCGCGTGGAGCGGCTCTCCGTCGCCCGGACCCCGGCGATCCCGGTCTTCCGGGCGCCCGAGGAGGAACTTCCGTCCGAGGAGCTCCGCCTCCGCCACCGAGTGCTCGACCTGCGCCGGCCCGAGCTGCAGCGCGCCCTCGTGCTGCGCCACAAGATCATCCTGGCGGTGCGCAACTACATGGACCGACTGGGCTTCGTGGAGGTGGAGACGCCCATCCTCACCAAGCCCACGCCCGAGGGGGCGCGGGACTACCTGGTTCCCAGCCGGGTCCACAACGGGGAGTTCTACGCGCTTCCCCAGAGCCCCCAGATCTACAAGCAGGTGCTCATGGTGGCGGGCTTCGACCGGTACTTCCAGATCGCCCGCTGCTTCCGCGACGAGGACCTGCGCGCCGACCGCCAGCCCGAGTTCACGCAGATCGACGTGGAGGCGTCCTTCGTCGCCGTCGACGACATCCTGCGCTGGATGGAGGGGCTCGTGAATGCGGTGGCGCAGGTGGCGGGCGTGGACGCCCCGGTCCCGTTCCCGCGCATGACGTGGGCCCACGCCATGGAGCGCTACGGCTCGGATCGCCCGGACCTGCGCTACGACCTGCACATCAGGGACTGGACGGAGGCCACGTCCGACGTGGAGTTCCGCATCCTCCGGGGCGCGGTGGACGCGGGAGGCCGGGTCCGGGGGATCGCCGTGCCCGGCGGCGCGCGCCTCTCCCGCAAGGAGATCGAGGGCGTGGAGGCCGAGGCCAAGGCCGCCGGCGCCCCTGGCCTGATCTGGGCGAAGCGGGGTGAGGACGGGGTCTCCGGCTCGCTGTCCAAGTTCCTGGGCGAGGCGCACCTCGCCGCGCTCGACCTCGGCGTGGGAGACCTGATCCTCCTGGCCGCAGGGCCCGACAAGGTCACCTCGCCGGCGCTGGCGGCCACCCGGGCGGCGGTGGCCCGGATCCTGAAGGTGCCCCACGCCACGGAGCACGCGTGGACCTGGGTCACCGAGTTCCCCCTCTTCGAGGAGGACGACGGGCGGCTGGGCGCGGGACATCATCCCTTCGTCATGCCCATGGACGAGGATATGCACCTGCTCGACACGGACCCCGCGAAGACCCGGGGCCACTGCTACGACCTCGTCTACAACGGCACCGAGTTCGGATCCGGCTCCATCCGCATCCACGAGCCCGCGCTGCAGCGGAAGGTCCTGGGCCTGCTGGGGATCTCCGAGGCGGACATCGAGCGCAAGTTCAGCTTCCTCCTGGAGGCGCTGGGCGCGGGAGCGCCTCCCCACGGCGGGATCGCCCTGGGGGTGGACCGCATCGTGCAGCGCTTCGTCGGGGCTGGGAGCATCCGCGACGTCATCGCGTTCCCCAAGACCACCGCGGCCAGGGCGCTCTTCGAAGGCTCGCCGAGCCCCCTGAGCGACGCGGAGCTGGCCGAGCTGGGGATCCGGCTGGTGGACAGCGACCCGTCCCGGCCGGTAGGATAAGCCCGTGGGCAACGGGGAGAGCATCGTCGAGCACCGCCTGGACGCGGAGGGCGCGGACCAGCTCATGCTGGCCGGGGTGAACGACCGCAACATCCAGGAGCTGAACCGGCTCTTCGGGGTGCGCGCGGTCCTGCGCGGGGACCAGCTGATCCTCTCCGGGGCGCTGGACGGGGTGGAGCACGCCGTCCCGGTCGTGCAGCACATCATCGAGCTCGCCCGCCTGCGCGTCCCCTTCGACACGCCCGACATCGCCCGCTTCGCCGACGGGGTGGAGGCACTGGGACCGGCGGGGATCGTCCACCCCGACGACGAGATCCGCATCGCGATCCCGGGGTCGCGGAAGGTGATCGTGCCGAAGACCGACGGCCAGCGGAGATACGTGCAGGCCGTGCTCGGCAGCGACGTGGTCATCGGGATCGGCCCCGCGGGGACCGGCAAGACGTACCTGGCCGTGGCGTGCGCGGTGGACGCGCTCTACAAGAAGCGGGTGCGGCGCATCGTGCTCGCCCGTCCGGCGGTGGAGGCGGGGGAGAACCTCGGCTTCCTTCCCGGGGACCTGCAGGAGAAGGTGGACCCGTACCTCCGGCCCCTGTACGACGCCCTCGAGGACATGATGCCGCACGAGCGGGTGAAGCGCGCCATCGAGGACACCACCATCGAGATCGCACCGCTGGCCTACATGCGCGGGCGCACCCTGTCGGACGCCTTCGTGATCCTGGACGAGGCGCAGAACGCCACCACGGCGCAGATGAAGATGTTCCTCACGCGCCTGGGTCTGAACTCCCGCGTGGTCATCACCGGCGACAAGACCCAGATCGACCTTCCGCGCCGCGCGGACTCCGGGCTCCTGGAGGTGGAGCGCATCCTGGCGGGGATCGACGGGATCGCGCTGGTCTACCTTGACGCCAAGGACGTCGTCCGCCACCGCCTCGTGAAGGACATCATCAGGGCCTACGAGCGGGCCGGCGAGGCGTACACCGAGGCCGCCACACCGTGAGCCGCACCGAGCGCCGGAGCACCGGCGCCATGCTCCAGTGGCTGTCCGGCGCCCCGGGGCGCTCCCTGGGGGAGCGCGCGGTGCACCACGGGTCTCGCGTCGTGCTGCTGGCGCTCCTCGCGGCGCTCATCACCATGCTGTTCCCCCCCTCGGGGACCATGAGCGTGGGCCGCTTCCAGGAGGGGATGGTGGCGACGGAGGACGTCATCGCACGCATCCCCTTCAGCGTTCCCAAGACGCCGGAGGAGCTGGGCCGGGACCGGGAGCTGGCCATGGAGTCGGTGCCGCCCACCTTCGACTTCGTCGCCGAGGCCGCCGACACCATGGAGGCCCGCCTCGCCGGGTTCTTCGAGACCGTGGATGCGGCGGCCGCCACCGAGGATCGTCCGGGGGTGGAGGCGGTCCTGCGCAGTGCCTCGGTGGTGGCGACGCCTGCGCAGGTGGATGCCCTCCTCGACGGCCCGACGCGGCGCCTCCTGAGGCGGGCGGCCCTCGCGGCGGCCAGGGACATCATCCCCCAGGGGGTGCTGGACGCGGGGCAGGCGCTGAACGTGATCACCCCGACCATCACGGTGAGGCAGGGAGACACGGAGCGCTCCGTGCCCACCGACGACGTGGTCACGCAACGCGAGTTCTTCGAGAGGGCGCTGGCGCTCCTGCCGCCGTCCACCGCGCCGGACCTGTCCAACCTCCTCCGCCTGGTCCTCATCCGGCACATCGAGTTCAGCTACGTTCTCGATGTGGTGGCGACCGAGCTGGATCGGGACGCCGCCGCCCGCTCCGTGCCCACCGACAAGGGGATCGTGCTCCAGGGCCAGGCGATCCTCCGGGCCGCCGACCCCATCACGGCCACGGAGGTGGAGACGCTCAACGCGTACGAGGAGCAGCTCCGCGCCCAGGGGCTCCTCGAGTCCAGCGGATTCCGGGTCCTCCCGCTGGTGGGTGCCTGGGCTGTGACCATGGTCCTGCTCAGCCTGTTCGGGCTGGTGCTCTTCTTCTTCCGCGTGGAGATCTACGCCCAGTACCGCTGGCTCCTGCTCATGGCGCTCCTGGTGGCGGTCTACTTCGTCGTGGCCGCGGCCATCGCACGCCACGACCTGGCGCCCGCGTGGCTCCCCATCGCGTTCGTGGCGCTCCCCGTGGGCGTGCTCTGGGACAGCCGCATCTCCCTGGTGCTCGTGCTGGTCATGGCCATGATCACGGGGACGATCCCCGTCTTCGCCGAGCAGGGGACGGTCCTGGCCGTGGCCGCGGGAGGAGGGGCCGCCGCCATGAGCGTGCGCGCGGTGCGCCGCCGCTCCGAGACCTGGCGCTCGATCTTCATCATCGCGGGCGCCACCGGCCTCGTGCTCCTTGGGCATGCCCTCACCGTGGACCGGGAGCTGGCCGAGGCGGCCCAGGCCAGCATGGTGGCGGCGGGGAACGCCACGGTGTCGGCGCTCCTGGCCATGGGCTTCCTCTGGCTCTTCGAGCTCTTCACCGGGATCACCACCGACCAGACGCTGCTGGAGTGGGCGGATCCCACACGCCCACTCCTGAAGCGCCTCTCGCTGGAGGCGCCGGGGACGTACGCGCACACCATCAACGTGGCGAACCTGGCCGAGTCGGCGGCCAACGTGGTGGGCGCCAACGGGCTCCTGTGCCGCGTCGGCGTCTACTACCACGACGTGGGGAAGATGCTCAAGCCCCACTACTTCGTGGAGAACCAGCCGGACGGCCGCAATCCCCACGACAAGCTGAAGCCGGCGACGTCGGCGGCCATCGTGCGGGAGCACGTCACCGAAGGGGAGCGGCTCGCCCGCGAGGCCAAGGTCCCTCCCGTGATCCTGGACTTCATCCTCCAGCACCACGGCACCCAGAGCATCGGCTTCTTCTACGAGAAGGCCCTGGAGGAGGAGGGCGGCCTGGACGAGGAGCGCTTCGCCTATCCGGGGCCGAAGCCCCAGACCCGGGAGACCGGCATCGCCATGCTCGCCGACTCCTGCGAGTCGGCCGCCCGCGCCATGCGCGACCCGACGCCGGAGCGTATCCGCGACCTGATCCACTCCATCATCCAGGCCAAGGTGGAGTCGGGTCAGCTCGACGAGGCCCCCCTCACGCTGCGGGAGATGGCGCTCATCGAGCAGCAGTTCGCCAAGATCCTCGGGGGCGTCATCCACCGCCGCATCGAGTACCCGGCCACGAAGCACCTCACGGACGCTCCGGACGATAACGACGACGAGGGGCTGGAGACCGCGTGAGCGCAGGCCCTGCGCTCGACGTCACGGTGAACGCCGACGGCTTCGCGTGGGCCGACAGCGCGGAGCTCGAGCGCGCCGTGCGCCGCACGTTGGCTTCACAGGGGGTACGGGACGGTGAGCTTTCCCTCACGCTCCTCGGTGACGAGGCGATGCGCGACCTGAACCGGCGGTACCTCGCAAAGGACCGGCCCACCGACGTCCTCGCGTTCGCCCTGGGGCCGGGACCCGCGCTCCTGGGGGACGTCTACCTGGGCGCGGAGCAGGCCCGCCGCCAGGCGGCTGAGCTGGGCATCCCGCTGGAGGAGGAGCTGGTCCGGCTGGCGGTGCACGGCACGCTCCACGTGCTGGGCCACGACCACCCGGAGGGCGCGGGACGGGAGGAGAGCCCCATGTTCGCCCTGCAGGAGGCATTGGTGCGGGAGATCCGCAGGGAGTCCGCGGGGCGCTGACGCCCCCGGGCCACCTTGCCTGGCCCGTGCCCCGGGAGGATCTTCCGGTGCCCCCGAGCCCCATCCCGAGGAAGCCCCCGTGACCACGCCCGCCGACGACATCGAGAAGGCCCAGGAGCGGCTGGCGGAGCTCGTGGCCTCCGGCGATTCCGGGGCGCTGCTGGAGGCGCTGGAGGAGCTGCATCCCTCGGACATCGCCGACCTGGTGGAGGAGCTGGAGGACGACCACCAGGTCCACGTGCTCTCGGTGCTCCCGCCCGGGGTCGCGTCGGAGACGCTGGCCGAGATGGAGGAGGGCGAGGACCGGGGCGACCTCCTCGCCGCGCTGCACCCGTCCAAGGGCGCCGAGCTGCTCCAGGAGCTGGCCGACGACGACGCCGCGGACCTCCTGGCCGAGCTCGAGCCCCACGAGCAGCACCGCATCTTCGAGGAGCTCTCGGACGAGGACGCCGGCGACATCCGCGGGCTGCTCCTCTACGACGAGGAGACCGCCGGCGGGCTGATGACCACCGAGCTGGTCTCGTTGGAGGCCAGCCTGTCCGCGGCCCAGGCGCTGGAGGAGGTCCGACGGCAGAGCAGGGAGGTGGATCACTTCTACACGGTGTTCGTGGTGGACGACCGTCGGCGCCTGTTGGGAACGGTGGGGCTGGACGCGCTCGTGACGGCCCAGCCGGAGGAGAGGGTGGAGGCGCTGTTCCAGCCCGTGCTCGCTTCGGTGCTCCCGTCCACGGACCAGGAGGAGGTGGGCCGCCTCATGGCCCGCTACAACCTCGTGGCCATGGCCGTGGTGAGCGAGTTCGGCGTGCTCCTGGGGCGCATCACCTTCGACGACGTCCTCGACGTCATCGAGGCGGAGCAGACCGAAGACATCTTCGCCCTGGCCGGCGTGGGCGCGGGGGAGGACGCGCTGCGCTACACCTGGCACGAGTCGGTGCGCGCCCGCCTCCCCTGGCTCTTCGTCAACCTGGGCACGGCGTCGCTGGCGGCCTCCGTGGTCTTCTACTTCTCGCGCACCATCGAGGACGTGGTGGTCCTGGCCTCCATCATGCCCATCGTGGCCGGCATGGGCGGGAACGCGGGCACCCAGGCTCTGGCCGTGACCGTGCGCAGCATCGCCCTGGAGGGGAGCTCCACCCGACGGGGCGCGCAGGCCGTGGGCCGCGAGCTGCTGGTCGGCACCGTGAACGGCGCCATCCTCGGCGGGCTGGCCGCGGTCCTGGCCTGGCTGCTGGGGAGCGATCCCATGCTGGGACTGGTTGTGTTCCTGGCCATGTGGGGGAACCTCATCGTTGCCGGGTTCCTCGGGTCCTTCGTGCCCACCATCATGGCCCGCGTGGGGATCGACCCCGCGATCGCCTCGTCCATGTTCGTGACCCCCTTCACCGACCTGTGCGGCTTCCTCTTCCTGTTGGGGCTCGGCACCGCCCTCTTGCTGTAGCATGAAGCATCTCACGCGCACCGCCTCGGTCGTGGTCCGCCTCGCCCCCTTCGTGGTGGCGTTCCTGCGGGACCGCAAGGCTTGGATCGTCCTGGGGCGGCCGGTGCGCCGCACCGCCGAGCACCACCGGCGCCGTGCCGAGCGGCTCACGGCCCGGCTCGCCAAGCTCGGCCCCACGTTCATCAAGCTGGCGCAGCTGTTCAGCTCGCGCGCCGACATCCTCCCCGAGCCGTACCTGTCGGAGATCGGGAAGCTCCAGGACCAGGTCCCTCCGGACCCGCCGGAGGACGTCATCCGCGTGATCGAGAGCGAGCTCGAAGCGCGGGTGGACGACGTCTTCCAGGACTTCCAGCGCGAGCCCGTCGCCGCAGCGAGCCTGGGTCAGGTGCACCGGGCCCGGGTGGGCGGCCGCGACGTGGTCGTGAAGGTGCTCCGTCCCGGCGTGGAGCAGCTCGTCGCCCTCGACCTGGACATCTCGTTCCGGTTCCTGTTCTGGCTGAACATCCTCTTCCCGAACCACCACGTGCGCGCGGTGACCAACGTGGTGCGGGAGTTCAGCGTGCGCGTGCGGGCGGAGATGGACTTCCGCGCCGAGGCGGAGAGCATGGAGCGCTTCCAGCGCTTCTTCAAGAGCGACAAGCGGGTGCGCGTCCCGGCGGTGCTCCCCGAGTTCACCCGCCGCCGGGTCCTGGTCATGGAGTTCATCCAGGGCACGAAGATCGACCGCCTCCACGACCGCATCCGCTCGGGGCGGCTCTCGTTCAAGCAGGTCATGGAGACCCTCACCGGGGTCTACCTGCGCATGATGATGGTGGACGGCTTCATGCACGCCGACCCCCACCCGGGCAACATCCTGGTCCAGGAGGACGGCACGCTGGTGCTCCTGGACTGGGGCGCGGTCCTGGAGGTGCCCAAGTGGACCCGCGAGTCCATCCTCAGCCTGGCGCTGGCGGTGGGCCGCGAGGACATCGACGGCGTCATCAACGAGATGTACCGGATGGGGATGATCAGCCCGGAGGTGTCGCGGGGCGAGATCCGCGAGGCCGCCACCGAGATCCTCTCCATCGTGGACCGCGCGAAGACCACGAACCGGAAGCGCATCATCGAGGAGCTCCTCCACCAGGTGCTCGACACGTTCTACACCTGGCCGCTCGTGCTCCCGCAGGAGCTGGTCTACTTCCTCCGAGCCGCCGTGCTCATCGAGGGCGTGGCGTTCGTCTACGACGACAACTTCGACGGCCTCACCTTCATCCGGGGCGTGGTCCGGCAGCACCAGGGGGAACTTCTCAAGAGTACCGGGAGGGAGCCCGTTCAGCTCGCGAAGGGGTTCGTCGAGGAGGCGCAGGTCGCGCTCCGCTCGGTGCGGGATCTGGTGACGCGCGCGGAGCGGGAGGAGTTGCGCGTGCGCCTCCATCCCCGGGACACGCAGGCCCAGGAACGCTTCGTGTTCCTGCAGGCCCGCCGCCTCCTGCTCAGCGTCTTCGCCACCGCGACGGCCCTGATCAGCGCGACCCTGTTCCTGGCGTTCAGGAACTGGTGGCTCCTGGGGATCGGGCTCTTCGTTCCCCTGGTGATGTTCATCGTCGTCCTCTTCATCCCCACCCACCTCCTCGAGAACCCCCTGCGCCACGCCCGGGGGATCCGCCCCGACGAATGGCACTAGGAGCCTCCCAGGAGATGGGCCCCGCGCCCGAGACCCCGGGGCTCCAGGATCTCCTGGCCCGCTTCCGGGCAGGAAAGGCCCCGGCGCTGGCCCGGGCCATCACCTGGGTGGAGAACCAGCGCGACGGCTACCAGGACCTCCTGCACCAGGTGCTCCAGGCCGGCCCGCGCACCCGCCGCATCGGTCTCACCGGCCCCCCCGGCGCCGGCAAGTCGAGCCTGGTGGCGGCGCTGGCCGGCGCCCACCGGCAGGCCGGCGAGCGCCTGGGCGTGGTGGCCGTGGACCCCACGTCGCCCTACTCGGGGGGAGCGCTCCTCGGCGACCGCATCCGGATGAACGAGCTGGCCACGGACCCGGGGATCTTCATCCGCTCCATGGCCACCCGCGGCTCCCTGGGGGGACTGGCCTCCACCACCAAGGAGGTCATCGACCTCATGGACGCGTTCGGATTCGATCGCGTGCTGGTGGAGACGGTGGGGGTGGGGCAGACCGAGCTGGAGATCACGGGCGCTGCCGACACCGTGGTTGTGGTCCTCGTCCCCGAGTCGGGGGACGCGGTGCAGGCCATGAAGGCCGGCCTCATGGAGATCGCCGACGTGTTCGTGGTGAACAAGGCCGACCGCCCCGGCGCCGAGCGCCTTCTCAAGGAGATCCGCCAGGCCATCCACCTCCGCACCGGAAGCGCGCTCCGGGACGTGCCGGCCCACCACGGCGTGGACCTGGCCCGGGTGATGCGGAAGGAGCGGGAGGAAGAGGCCCCGGCGCCCGAGGGCGCGTGGACCATCCCCGTCCTGAAGACGGTGGCCCAGAGCGGGGAAGGCGTTTCCGACCTCCTGGACGCGGTGGAGCGCCACGGCGCATGGCTGGCCCGGAGCGGGGAGTTGGAGCGCCGGCGGCGCGCGCGGGCCAGGGTGCGGGTGCGGGACGTGGTGGACCGCGAGCTCCGGCGCGTGGCGTGGGCGTCGTCCGCGTCGGGCGCCGCCCTGGAGGCGGGACTGGACGCCATCGTGCGTGGGGATGCCACACCCTATTCGGTGGCGCGGGGCATCCTGACAGGGCTCCTGGCCGACGGAGGGGGGGTGGCCGGCGACCGTTGAGTCGCCCGCACCTTCCGCGTACCTCGGGATCCGCGCGTTGACCCCCCTCCCGGCGCCGGGACATCTTACCGGCTGGGGGGTACCCCACCCGGGCCGATGGCAGGGCCCGGCGGCACGATGAATCCCGACGCGACCGACTCCCGGAGCAGCGCATGTCCACCATCGAGAGAGACGCCGCCGACCCGGCCCGCCTGGCGGCCCTGTTGGAGGAGCGCGAGGCCGAGCTGACGGAGTTGCGCGCGCGCCTGGCCGAGTGGGAGGCCGAGTACGCCGGGATCCGCGAGCGGGAGGCGCTCTTCACCACCATCTCGGGCACCGAGGTGAAGCCTCTCTACACGCCCCTGGACGTGCGCGCCGACGCCTACCAGGACGCGGTCGGCTTCCCTGGAGCCTTCCCCTTCACCCGGGGGCCGTACACCACCATGTACCGCACCCGGCTCTGGACCATGCGCCAGTTCTCCGGGTTCGCCACCGCCGAGGAGACGAACCAGCGCTTCAAGTATCTCCTGGCCCACGGACAGACGGGGCTCTCCGTGGCCTTCGACTTCCCCACGCTCATGGGGTACGACTCCGACCACCCCCGTTCGCTGGGGGAGGTGGGGGTGTGCGGCGTGGCCATCTCGAGCCTGGCCGACATGGAGACGCTCTTCGACGGGATCCCGCTCGGCGACGTCTCCGTGTCCATGACCATCAACGGGCCCGCCATCATCCTGTTCTGCTTCTACGTGGCGGCGGCGGAGAAGCACGGCGTCGCGCACGACGAGCTCCGCGGCACCGTCCAGAACGACATCCTGAAGGAGTACCAGGCCCAGCATGCCTGGTGCTTCCCCCCCGAGCCGGCGCTCCGCTGCATCGTGGACATGTTCGCGTGGTGCAGCGAGCACGCGCCCAAGTACAACCCGATCTCCATCTCGGGCTACCACATCCGCGAAGCGGGCGCGACGGCGGCTCAGGAGCTGGCGTTCACCCTGCGCAACGGGTTTGAGTACGTGGAGCGCGCCATCGCCGCCGGGCTCGACGTGGACGACTTCGCGCCCCGGCTGTCGTTCTTCTGGGACGTGCACAACGACTTCTTCGAGGAGATTGCCAAGTTCCGCGCCGCGCGCCGCATCTGGGCCAGGGGCATGAAGGAGCGCTACGGCGCGAAGGACCCCGAGTCCTGGCGCCTGCGCACCCACGCCCAGACCGCGGGCGTGAGCCTCACCGCGCAGCAGCCCGAGAACAACATCGTGCGCGTGGCCTATCAGGCCATGGCGGCGGCGCTGGGCGGGACCCAGTCGCTGCACACCAACTCCATGGACGAGACGCTGGCGCTCCCCACCGAGAAGGCAGTGCGCATCGCGCTCCGCACCCAGCAGATCCTGGCGTACGAGTCCGGCGTGACCAACACCATCGACCCGCTCGCCGGCTCGTACTTCGTCGAGGCGCTCACCGACGAGCTGGAGCGCGAGGCGCTGGACATCTTCGCCGAGATCGACGCCATGGGCGGTGTGGTCCCCGGGATCGAGCGGGGCTGGTTCCAGCACGCCATCGCCGAGTCGGCCATGCGCCAGCAGCGCGAGGTGGAGACAGGCGAGCGCACGGTGGTGGGGGTCAACGACTTCAGCGAGGGCTCCGGGAGGATCGAGATCGAGATGCTCCGCATCGACGCGTCGATCGAGCCGAAGCAGAGGGGTCGCATGGCCGACCTGCGCGCGCGCCGGGACGACGCCGAGGTGGCGCGCACGCTGGAGGCGCTCACCGAGGCGGCCCGGGGACATGAGAACCTGGTGCCGCGCATCCTGGAGTGCGCCAGGGCCTACTGCACGCTCTTCGAGATCCGCCACGCCATGGAAGCGGTTTTCGGGCCCTACAAGGAGCCGGTGTTCTTCTGACGCCTCCCCGCCCCCCCGTCCACGCCGTCCTCTTCGACGCCGGGAACACGCTCGTCTACGCCAATACGGATCGCATGGCTGATATACTGCGCTCCGTGGGGACCTCCACCGACGGGCGCCGGGTGCGCGCCGCCGAGCGGGAGGCGCGCAGGCGTCTGCACCGGGCCCTGGGGTCCGACGGGCGCGACACCCAGCCCCGGGTCTGGAAGGACTACTTCGCCGAGATCTTCCGTGAGACCGGAGTTCCAGAGGGCCGCCTGGCCGAGGCCGGGAGGCTCCTCACCGAGACCCACGGCACGGATCACCTGTGGACGCAGGTGGCCGAGGGGACCACGGAGACGCTCACGGCCCTGGCGGCTGCGGGGTACCGGCTTGGGGTCATCTCCAACGCAGACGGGCGCATGGAGGCGCTCCTCGCGTCGGTGGGGCTCCGCGGACACTTCGAGTTCGTGGTGGACTCGGAGGTCTTCGGCGCCACGAAGCCCGACCCGGAGATCTTCCTGGAGGGGTGCCGGCGCATGGGGCTCGCCGCGGCGGAGTGCCTCTATGTGGGCGACCTGTACCCGGTGGACTACCTGGGCGCGACCCGGGCCGGCCTCCAGGCCGTGCTCTTCGACCCCTGGGACTTCCACGACGGGAAGGCGCCCCGGATCCGGAGCCTGGGTGAGTTGCCGGCCCTACTGGCGAACGGGCGGGGATGAACGGTCGGTTTCCGCGGAGCATGCGGGCCGCCTAGATTGCAGGCGCTTCCGGCGGAAGCGACACGACAACGGGAACGGAGCAGGCACATGCCCGAGGACCGCAAGATCCGCATCCTGGTGGCCAAGCCCGGCCTCGACGGCCACGACCGCGGCGCCAAGGTCATCGCCGCGGCGTTCCGCGACGCCGGCTTCGAGGTCATCTACACCGGCCTGCACCAGACCCCGGAGATGATCGTCGTCGCCGCCGTCCAGGAGGACGTGGACGTGGTGGCCATGTCCATCCTGTCGGGTGCGCATATGACGCTCTTCCCGCGGGTGCGGGCGCTCCTCATGGAGGCGGGCGCGGACCACATCCTCCTCACCGGGGGCGGGATCATCCCCGAGGACGACGTGAAGGCGCTGGAGGCGCAGGGGATCGGCCGGCTCTTCGGCCCCGGCACCGCCACCTCCGACGCCATCGCCTACGTCCGGGACTGGTTCGCCGCCCGGCCCATCGCGTGACGACGGGCGCGCAACCCGGACACCGCGGCGCGTGACCACGCCGAAGGGCCGACTCGCCGAGCTCTCCCACGGGCTCAAGGAGCTGCGGGCCCGCCTCCGCGAGGGGGGCGGGCCCGAGCGCATCGAGCGCCAGCACGCCCAGGGGAAGCTCACCGCCCGGGAGCGGGTGGAGCTCCTTCTGGACCCGGGCGCACCCTGCGTGGAGATCGGGCTCCTCGTGGCCCACGACCTCTACGGAGGCCAGGCGCCCGGCGCCGGCGTGGTCACCGTGGTGGGGCGCATCGAGGGGCGCGAGGCCGTGGTGGTGGCCAACGATGCCACGGTGAAGGCCGGGTCCTGGTGGCCGGAGACCATCACCAAGATGCTCCGGGCCCAGGAGATCGCGATGCGCTGCCGCATCCCCATCGTCTACCTGGTGGACTCGGCGGGGGTGAACCTGCCCTACCAGGGGGGCGTCTTCCCGGGGCAGTACGGAGCTGCCCGCCTCTTCTACTACAACTCGGTGATGCGGCGTTATCTGCGCATCCCTCAGCTCGCCGCCGTCATGGGGCCGTGCATCGCCGGGGGCGCGTATCTGCCGGCGCTCTCCGACGTCATCCTCATGGTGGAGGGGACGTCGTTCATGGGGCTGGGCGGCCCCAACCTCGTGAAGGGGGCCACCGGGCAGAGCGTGGGCTCGGAGGAGTTGGGTGGCGCGCGCGTCCACACCGAGGTGAGCGGCGTGGCGCACTTCCTCATGAGCGACGACCGGGCGTGCCTGGCGCGCCTGCGCCAGCTCGTGGGGGAGCTCCCCAGGGAGCACCACCTGGAGGAGCGCACCCCGACGCCCCCGCGCCGCACGGCGTGGGATCTCTACGACATCCTCCCCGACGACCACCGCCAGCCCTACGACGCCCACGACGTGCTGGAGTGCCTCCTGGACGGGGAGGGGCTGGACGAGTTCCAGCCCGGACACGCCCGGGAGATGATTTGCGGCACCGGCTTCGTGGACGGGATCCCGGTCGGGGTCGTCACCAACGCCCGGGGGATGATCAAGGATCCGAAGGGCGGAGCGCCCCGCTTCGGCGGGATCGTCTACACCGAAAGCGCGCGAAAGGTGGCCTACTTCATCGAGACCATGAACCGGCACCGCACGCCGCTCCTGTTCGTGCAGGATGTGTCGGGGTTCATGGTCGGGACGGAGGCCGAGCACTCGGGGATCATCCGCGCCGGCGCCGAGTTCGTGGAGGCCATGGCCACGGCCACCGTGCCCAAGCTCGTGCTCACGCTGAACCACGCGTCGGGAGCGGGCTACTACGCCATGGCGGGGCAGGGCTTCGACCCCGACTTCATCCTCACGCTTCCCACCGGGCGCATGGGCGTGATGGAGGGGGAGGCTGCGGTGATGGCTCTCTTCAGCACCCAGCTCGAGCGCCGGAAGGCCGAAGGGAGCCCACCCGACGAGGATCTCCGGGCGCGCATGGACGAGGTCCGCGCCGACTACGAACGTCAGCTCGACGCCCGCTTCGCGGGGGCCCGGGGGTTCGTAGACGAGGTCGTGCTCCCCGAGGAGGTGCGCCCCGCGCTGGGGCTCCTGCTCCGCGCCTCGCTCCACAACCCCGGACCCCACCTGGGGGCGTTCCACATCCCCGAGGGGGCGCCATGACCGCGCGCAAGGTGCGCGTCGGAGGAGGGCAGGGGTTCTGGGGGGACGACCTGGACGCGCCCATCCGGCTTGTCGAGGGTGGGCCGCTGGACTACCTGGTGCTGGACTACCTGGCGGAGGTCACCATGTCCATCCTCCGCAAGCTCCGGGACCGGGATCCCTCCGCCGGATACGCGGGGGACTTCGTGCAGCTCATGGAGCGCATCTGGCCGGCGTGCGCAGCGCGGAAGATCAGCGTGGTGGCCAACGCCGGCGGGGTGAACCCCTCGGGGTGCGCCGACGCCCTCCTGGCAGTCGCACGCCGTGCCGGGCTCACGGGGAAGTCCAACGTGGGACTGGTCACCGGCGACGACCTCATGGAGCGGCTGGACGAGCTCCTCGCCGCCGGACACCCGCTGGCCAACCTGGAGACGGGCGCGCCGCTGGCGAGCATCCGGGACCGCGTCCGCAGCGCCAACGCGTACCTGGGCGCGGGGCCCATGGTGGAGGCGCTCAGGCAGGGCGCCGACGTGGTGGTCACCGGGCGCGTCGCCGACCCCGCGCTGGCCGTCGCAGCGCTCGCCCACGAGTTCCGCTGGTCCCTCGCCGACCACGATCGCATGGCCGCCGCCGCGCTCGCCGGCCACGTGCTGGAGTGCGGTGCGCAGGCCACCGGTGGGAACTGCATGGCGGAGTGGTGGACCATCCCGGACCTGGACGTGGTGGGATTCCCCATCGTGGAGATGGAGGAGAGCGGCGAGTTCACGGTCACCAAGCACCCGGCCACCGGAGGGAGGGTGGACCGGCGCTCCGTCACGGAGCAGATCATCTACGAGATCGGCGACCCCACGCGGGTCCTCACCCCCGACGTGGTCGCCGACTTCACCACGATCCGCCTCACCGACGAGGGGAACGACCGGGTGCGCCTGGAGGGGATCCGGGGTGAGCCGGCCACCGACTCGTACAAGGTGTCCATCGCGTACTCGGCAGGGTGGACGGTGGCCGGCACGCTCCTCTACACCTGGCCCGACGCGGTGGAGAAGGCGCAGGCGGCCGACGCCCAGCTCAGGCGCCGCATCGAGCGCCTCGGATACCGCTTCGACGCCGTCCACACCGAGATGGTGGGGTGGAACGCGGGACACGGGCCCATGACCCCTCCGGCCCCCGCCGACGTCCCCGAGGTGCAGCTCCGCGTCGCCGTCCGCTCCGAGGACCGTGGATCCGTGGAGCGCTTCTCCCGGGAGATGGCGCCGCTGGTCCTGACCGGCCCGCCGTCGGTCACGGGGTACGCGGGGGGTAGGGCGAAGGTGCAGGAGGTGGTGGCCTACTGGCCGGCGCTGATCGCGAAGCGCGCGGTGGATCGCCAGGTGGCCGTGGAGGTGCGCGCCGTATGACCCGCGTGCCTCTGGTCCAACTCGCCCACGCCCGCTCCGGCGACAAGGGCGACTCGGCCAACATCGGCGTCATCGCCCACGAACCCGAGCTGTATCCGATCCTCGTGGAGCAGGTCACCACCGAGCGCGTGAAGGCGCACTTCGGAGACTGGGTGCGCGGAGGCGTGGAGCGCTACGAGCTTCCCAACCTCCGCGCCCTCAACTTCGTCCTCCACGGCGCGCTGGACGGGGGCGGGACGGTGTCGCTCCGCACCGACGCGCAGGGGAAGGTGCTGAGCGCCGCGCTCCTCCGCCTGGATGTGGAGGTGTCCGACGAGGTCGCGGAGCGCACCCGCGGGTGGGGCCGGGTCCCGCAGGGGTGGAAGCCGGAGAAGCCATGACCGAGTCCGTTCTCCTCGTGCAGGTGGCCGACGGGATCGCCACGCTCACGCTGAACCGCCCGGAAAAGAGGAACGCGCTCAGCCATGCGCTGATCCAGGCGCTGCAGGAGGCGCTGGCCGCCATCGCGGCGGACCGGAAGGTGCGCGTGGTCGCGCTCCGCGGCGCCGGCAAGGACTTCTGCGCCGGCGCCGATCTGGCCGAGCTGGAGCGGATCCAGCGGATGAGCCGGGAGGAGAACCTGGCCGAGGCCCGAGCCCTGGGCGCGCTCTTCGTGGCGCTGCGCGAGCTGCCCCAGCCGGTGGTGGCGGTGGTGCAGGGTCGGGCGCTGGCCGGCGGGTGCGGCCTGGCCACGGCGTGCGACGTCGTGCTGGCGCGCTCCGACGCTGAGCTCGGCTATCCGGAGGTGCACCTGGGGTTCGTTCCCGCCATCGTCCTTGCGATCCTGGTGCGGAAGGTGGGGGAGGGGCGCGCTTTCGACCTGGCGGCTCGTGGGCAGCGCGTTTCCGCCGACGACGCCCGGGACATGGGGCTGGTGGCGCACGTGTACGGTGTACCATCCTTCGAGGACGACGTAGCGCATTACCTGCGCGATCTGGCGTCGCGCCCCGCCTCCGCGCTCGCGCTCATCAAGGGGCTCCTCTACGAGCTCGGGGATCTGGGCTTTGCCGAGGGGATCGAGCGCGGCGCCCAGGTGAACGTCGAGGCGCGCATGAGCGACGCCTGCCGCAAGGGCGTACGCGCGTTCCTGGACCGCAGCCAGGGCGCGGGGGGCAAGTGAGCCTGTTCTTCGACCGCTCGAAGCGCGCCGCCGGCCACCTGGAGTGGAAGGTGCGCCTCTTCGTCGTGGGCGCCGGCCTGGGCGCGTCGGGGATGTACCTGGAGGAGACGTGGCTCACCGGAGCGGGGATCGTGGTGCTGCTGGCGGGGGCCCTGTTGCGGCTCGCGCCGGGGGGGCGCGGCCCGACGGAGACGGAGGAGGACGGCGATCCGGGAGAAGCAGGAGGCGGGCGGACTTAGCGCTGCGGCCCATCCCGCCATTCTCCGCGGCACCGGTTGGACACGACGTTCACTCCAATCGGGCGCATCTTGCGGCACCGGTACGATAATGTACGTTATTACGTACAGACTAACGTACCTAAGGAGTCATCTGATGGCCAGCGTCCGCCCGACCGAAGATATCCAACCGCTCACCGCCTTTCGTGCAAACGTGGCCGGATTCGTAGACCAAGTGAGGGCAACGGGCCGGCCCCTCGTCCTGACCCAGCACGGTCGGGGTGCCGCGGTCCTTCTGAGCGCTGCGGATTACGAGGCGCTGGTGGACGAGCTCGAACTCCTCAGGGAAGTCGCGCTCGCAGAGCGCGAGATCGAGGCCGGGCAGGGGATCCCCCATGAGGAGGTGGAGCGGCGGCTTGCGGCACGCCTCAAGGACCGCCTCGACGGCGTTCGATTTCATTGCCAGTGACCGTCCTCGGGCGGCTGGCGTCTGGCTTCACGGTCTATTCGAGCGGGTGCGCTCGCTCCGGGAGTTTCCAACGCAGGGCAGGCACGTTCCCGAGGCAGGGCGAGACGACCTCCGCGAGTTGATCTACGGATCGTACCGCATTGTCTATCGGGTCGATTCCGCTGAGGTGATCGTTCTGCTGGTGCATCACGTCAGAATGGCGATGGACGCGGGCAGGTTGGAGGTGCCCGAGTAGGCGAGCCACGCGTCGTCCCCCGCCGCCATCCCCCCGCCCCGGTGGGCGCGCCACCCTGGGGGCGTGCCCGACCCGACCGCCCCACCCCCCGATCCCCGCGCCCTCCTGGCCCGCCACTTCGGCTACGCGGCCTTCCGGCCCGGCCAGGAGGAGCTCGTCCGCGCCGCCATGAGCGGCCGCGACGCGCTGGGCGTCCTACCCACCGGAGGCGGGAAGAGCGTTTGCTACCAGATCCCGGCCCTGGCGCTGGGCGGGCTCACGCTCGTGATCACCCCGCTCGTCTCGCTCATGGAGGACCAGGTGCGCCGCGCGGTTGCGGCGGGGCTCCGGGCGGCGCACATGAGCGCCGGGCAGGAGGCGGCGGTGAAGCGGGCCACCCTGGAGCGGGCCCGCTCCGGCGGCCTCGACCTCCTCTTCGTCGCGCCCGAGCGGCTCTCCCTGGCCGGGTTCGTGGAGGCGCTGGGCCCCGAGGGCATCCGACTCCTGGCGGTGGATGAGGCGCACTGCATCAGCGAGTGGGGGCACGAGTTCCGCCCTTCGTACCGGGAGATCGGCCGCGTGCGCTCGCTCGTGCGCGCCCCTGTTCTCGCACTCACCGCCACCGCGACGCCCCACGTGCGGCAGGACGTGATCGCGTCGCTGGCGCTGCGCGACCCTCACGTCGAGGTGCGCTCCTTCGACCGGCCAAATCTGTCGTGGGCGGTCCTGCTCGGCGGCGGATACGCCGAGCGCGCTCGGCGCGTGGGGCGCCTGCTGCGCCGCGTCCGGGGGACGGCCATCGTCTACGCGCCCACCCGCCAGACCGTGGACGACGTGCGGGACGCCCTCGCCGGGCTGGGGATCCTCACGGAGGCGTACCACGCCGGGCTCGCGGCCGCAGAGCGCACCCGGGTGCAGGGTACCTTCATGTCCAGCGCGTGCCGCGTTGTCGTGGCCACCAACGCCTTCGGCATGGGGATCGACAAGGCCGACGTGCGCCTGGTGGCGCACATCCAGCTCCCCGGGACGCTGGAGGCGTACTACCAGGAAGCGGGTCGCGCCGGGCGGGACGGCGCCCCCTCGTGGTGCGTGGCGTTCCACGGGCCCGACGACGGCGCGCTCGCCCGGGGGTTCACGGACCGGAGCCACCCGCCCGCGGCGGTCCTTCGGGAAGTCCATCGGGCCCTCCGGGAGCGTGCCGACGCATCCGGCGAGGTCGTCCTGGGCCCCGCGGCGGCCGAGGAGGGGCTCCCCGGGGCGTGCGGGCCAGACCAGCTTCGCGGCGCCTTGCTTGCGCTCGCCCGGGGGGGAGGCCTGAGGATCCTGGGTGACCTCAGCGTCCTCGAGGAAAGCGAGGATGCCCCTGCGGGGTCTCAGGGCCTCCGGGTGGGGGTTCTCCGGAGCGCTCCCCTCGCCCCGGCCATGGCGCTGCGGCGGGGCGCGCTGGAGAAGCTCCGCGCCGTCCGGGGTTACGCCGCGTCCCACGGGTGCCGCCGGAGGGCGCTTCTCGCCTATTTCGGGGAGGCATCCCCTCGCCGCTGCGGCGCATGCGACGGCTGCCTCGGGGGCTTCCTCCGCCAAGCGTACACAGCTGCCCAGGCCCCATGGACCGATATCTGAGCGCGGAGCACGTCCTGCTCCGGGAGCGCGTTCGCGAGTTTGCGGAGGGGTGGATCGCGTTTCCGCCAATTCTCACGAGCGTTGCGTTCTCTTGAGCTTCCGCAGCTGCAATCCGGCCTGGCGTAGTCGCCGGCGCAGGGTGGACTTCCCGATTCCGAGTTCCAGCGCGATCCGGTCAGGGGGCCCCGCCCTGGAAACGTGCAGCTCTGGACACGCCTTGCCACAACTGGCATATTGAGCATGTTGCGGAGGCCGAGCCTCAAGCCAGTCCGGTGGGTACCGCCGTCCTACGAGGAACTCGTGGCTCTGCCGCGCGACGTGCAGCACGCGGTCGGCGTCACGTTGATGATGGCGCAGGGCGGCGGCAAGCACCCGTCGGCAAGGCCCCTGAAGGGCTTCAAGGGTGCCGGCGTGCTCGAGATCATCGAGGACCACGATGGCGACACGTACAGGGCGGTCTACACGGTCCAATTCGCCGGCGTCATCTACGTGCTCCACGTGTTCCAGAAGAAGTCCAAGAAGGGGATCGGGATCCCCAAGCACGTGATCGACCTGATCCGGGCGCGACTCAGGACGGCGGAGAGGGACCACCGAGAGCGTAGGGCGGGAGAATGAGCGCAGAGATGAGAGTCACGCCGGCCGACGGCAACATCTTCGAGACCCTTGGGTTCCCCGATGCCGAGGAACTCAAGGCCAAGGCCGAACTCGTCATCCAGATCATCCAGATCATCGAGGAGCGTGGCCTCAAGCAGGTCGAGGCGGCCGAGATCATGGGCGTCGACCAGCCGAAGGTGTCGCAACTCGTGCACGGCAGGCTGGACGGGTTTTCGATGGAGCGGCTATATCGGTTCCTGAATGCGCTCGGCATGGATGTCGAGATCGTCGTGAAGCCGGTGCCCAAGTCTCGCGATGGGGCGCGACTCAGCGTTATCCGTACGGGTCGCGGGTCGCGGGTACGACGGGCGGCGAAGGTCTGAGGACAACCATCCGGGGTTGGTCGGAGCGCGATCCCCCTCCCGTGTGATCGGCTCGTGGAGGCCAGTACGAGGCACGCCTTCGGGGGTTTTCCGAGGCGTCGGCCAGGTCGCCCTGCCGCCAAGAGGGAGGCCGGGCCGTGCGGATCCTGGGCGACCTCGGCGTTCTCGAGGGAACCGGGGACGGGCCTGACGGGTTGCAGACCCTTCGGGTGGGGGTTCTCTCGGCCGCCCGCCTCGCCCCGGCGCTCGCGCTGCGGCGGGGCGCCCTGGAGAAGCTTCGCGCCGTCCGCCGGTATGCCGCGACCCGCGGTTGCCGCCGGAGGGCGCTCCTCGCCTACTTCGGGGAGGATGCCCCTCGCCGCTGCGGCGCATGCGACCGCTGCCTCGGGGGGATTCCTCCGCCGAGAGTCCACACCTGCCAGGTCCCATGGACCGATATCTGAGCGCGGAGCACGTCCGGCTCATCGGGCTCCGCTCTCCGCCTGAGGGCAGGCTCCTTTTGGGCCCGAATGTCAGCTCCCTTTACGAGAGTCCGCGTGGATCAGGAATCGGGGGTTGGAGCAATCCATCTGCTCTCTGATTCCTCAGACACCCGAGGGCTCATGAGGAGCGCGCCGGGCTGCCATGCGGATCGGTTCCGGCGCTACGTCCGGTCAACCGATGCCCCGGGTCGTGACATTCTGCTCCGAAGGAGCGCCGTCGAACCGACCCGTTCGCGAACCCGTCGTGGGTGACGCGTGTTCGCGAGTGCCGACGGACTGGCGCTTCCCGCACATGGTCAGTGACTTGCCCACTGGGAGGGCCCAACACGATGAGGCAGTGCCTAGGAGCGGTTGGCGTGGCGCTCGGCAAGAGGACTGGGTGATCTTGCAGGGCGGAGCCGACTCGGCGGCGATGGGTATTGCGCGCTCTCAGATCCCGTTCTTTGCGCCGACCCGAAACGCACGACAGGTCGCCGCAGCGGTGCCGGGTGTCGTTCCAATCACTGATCTGCGTTTGTTCCAACACCACGCACGTTTGGCCACGTGTGTCGCCATATGGTGTCCGTCCTGCCCGGCCGGAAGCGCATTCTGGTCCTGGTTACGGGAGTTCCGTGCCCGACACCCCTTTGTGCAGACGGTTCTGGTCGCGTCTTTCGACGTCGCTTCAGCGCGCGCACTGGCGGCGGAACCACCAGCGGAGGTTGTCTGGATGCACGAAGCGAGGGAGGAGCTGCCGAAGTACATCGCGTCGGCCAACGGGTTGAAACCCGATCGAATCCTGGCCTCTTTCGGGACCTACGTGGGGAGCTCGGCCGAGATCTACGCCGCGGGAATCAGTCGATTGTGCGACTTGAGTTGCAGTCCCATAGTGAGAGTGCAGGATCTCTTGCGAAGATGCGGTCACTCCGAGGTGAATGTGCGTGCAGCGTGGCGCCAACGTTGGGCTTCCCCCGACTCAGTGGACAGGTGAGTAGTGCGGGTTGACTCGGTTTGTTTCTTCTCCTTTCCGCCGATGGAGTCAAAGGCTTCCGCTGCGTAGCAGCGGAGTAGAGCCCAGCCCAGCCAAGGAGCTTGGAGGATA
>DATIKQ010000109.1:0-6500 GCA_035477395.1 Longimicrobiales bacterium | reverse complement strand
GGTACGGATCCATGCTGGTGTGAAGGCGCACCTTCGGGATCTCGGCGAGCCCTCCCTTGAGGTGCTTGGCAAGCGTCTGGATCCTGCGTTGGATCCGCGCCTTCCCCACGGTGTTCTGGAGGTCCACCGCCTCGCCCAGCGCGAAGGCCAGGGGGTCCGCCTGCTGCCCCAGCGTCTCGAAGCGGCGGGCGTCGGGCTGCGTGTCCCACCCGGACATGGCGATGGTGGGCCAGAGACGCTCCTGGACGTCCTTCCTGACGTAGAAGACGCCGATGCCGCAGGGCGCGCCGAGCCACTTGTAGGGGCTTCCCGCCCAGAAGTCCACGCCCGTGTCGTGGAGGTTCATGTCCAGCATCCCCGGCCCGTGGGCGCTATCGGCCAGGACGAGCACGTCGTGCCGGTGAGCCATCTCGCTCAGCTCCTTGATGGGCGATATGAGGCCCGAGATGTACACGGTGTGGCTCATGAGGATGACCTTGGTGCGCGGCGTGATGGCCGCCTCGAACGCGCCCACGATCTCGTCCACGGAGCGGGGCGGCAGGCCGACGGCGACCTCCTTCACGACGACGCCGCGCCGTTTCGCCAGCAAGCTCGTCGCGGCGATCCCGGTCATGTGCTCCATGCTGGAGAGCAACACCTCGTCGCCGCTCTGCGGGTCCAACCCGTCGGCCACGAAGCTCAGCCCCTCGGTGGTGTTGTGGGTGAGGACGACCTCGCCCGTGTCGGCGCCGAGGAAGCGCGCCACCTTGGCCCTCACCTCGTCCTTGCGTGCGCCGATGGGGTTGTAGACCTCGCAGGGCGCGGTGCACGGGATCTTGAACGTGGACGTGAGCGTGTTGAACACCGGCTCGGGCATCGGGCCCACCGTGCCGTGGTTCATCATGATGAGGTCGTCCTCGAACAGGTAGTGCTTCCGCAGCGCCTTCCAGTAGGCCCCGTCGGGGCTTTCCTGGTCGAGGAGCGTGCGGTTCAGCCCGGCCACGCTGTCGTAGACGGCGGCGTTGAGCTCTTCGGCGGCCGCCAGCGAGAGCGCGGTGGCGCCCAGGCCGAAGCGGAGGAAGCTCCTCCGGTCGAGGGACCGGCGGGCGGGCTCGGAGCGGAAGAAGGGGTCCCAGGACATGACACGCCTCCCGTTGGGTTCGCGGGCAGGCGATCTGGAACGGTCCGCGGTGCTCGACTGCATGGCGGGGAGGGGAGCGCCGGGGGCAAGCCCGACGGGTGGGACGGCCCGGGAGGGAGGCTTCGAGGGGGATTCCCAGGGCGGGGCTCCGGCGACAATATCCCCACACGCATCGCTCCCGCTCGTCCAGGAGGTCGCATGACGAGGACGCTCCGCGCGCTCGCAGCGCTCGCTCTCGGTTCGACCGTGCTCGCCCCATTCCCCGGCCTGGCGCAGGCCCCCGCTGCCGCGTCGGCGCCCGTTCCCGCCCGGACCCGCGTGCCCGAGCTCCGCGTGGACTCGGTCTTCGCGGACGTGGACGGCCCGACGACGCCAGGCTGCGCTCTCTCTGTGATGCGCGGCGGAGCGCCGGTCTACGAGCGCGGCTACGGGATGGCGAACCTCGAGCACGGCATCCCCATCACTCCGCACTCGGTGTTCCACGTCGCGTCCGTCTCCAAGCAGTTCACGGCCATGGCCGTGGAGCTGCTCGTGAACGAGGGGAAGGTCTCCTGGGACGACGACGTGCGCACGTACGTGCCCGAGGTGCCGGACTTCGGCACCCCGCTCACGCTCCGCCACCTGGTGCACCACGTGAGCGGCATCCGCGACCAGTGGAACCTGCTTGGGATGGCTGGCTGGCGCTGGGAAGCGGACGTGGTCACGCAGGGCGACGTGCTCGACATCACGTCCCGCCAGACCGCGCTCAATTTCCCCCCCGGCGAGCGCTACCTCTACTCGAACACCGGCTTCACGCTCCTGGCTGTCGTGGTCGAGCGCGTGTCCGGCAAGACGCTCCGGGAGTTCGCGCACGAGCGCATCTTCGCCCCGCTCGGCATGGACGCGACGCACTTCCACGACGACCACGAGATGATCGTGCGGAACCGGGCCTGGGCGTACGCGCCCGACCCGGAGGGGCTGTTCGGCCTGAAGGGCTCGATCCCCGACTTCGACGTGGTGGGCGCCACGAGCCTCTTCACCACCGCGCACGACCTCGCGGCATGGGACCGCAACTTCATCACCGGGCGCGTCGGCGGGCCCGGCGCGCTCGAGCGGATGCAGCAGCGCTTCGTGCTGAGCTCGGGGGACAGCACCGCGTACGGGCACGGCCTCACGCTGGGCGCTCATCGCGGCCTCCGCACGGTGGGCCACGGCGGGTCGGACGCAGGCTATCGCGCCCAGTTCCTGCGCTTCCCGGATCAGGACCTCACGGTGGCCACACTGTGCAACTTCCCCGCCGCCAACCCGGGAGCCCGAGCGCTCCGCGTCGCGGAAGCCTACCTGGAAGACGTCATGGCTCCCCGGCCGGCGGCGAGCGTTCCCCAGACGGTGGCCGTGCAGGCATCCGAGCTCGCCGAGGTGGTCGGCGTGTACCGGGGAGATCTCCCGGACCAGGTGTACATGGTCCGGTTGGAGGGGGACACGCTCAGGCTGGGCTTCGGAGGCGGGCAGCCTCTCCTGCCCCTCGGTGGCCGCCGGTTCGCGTCGGGGAGCTCCGTGCTCACGTACCACCCCGGGCGTGGGGGCGTCCCGGCGCAGCTCGAGATGCCAGGTACGGGGCGGGCCCGGCGGGTGGACTCGTGGGTTCCCCCGGAGGAGGCGCTCCGGGAGTTCGAGGGCATCTACGCCTCCGCAGAGCTGGGCACGGAGTACCGGCTCGTGATGGAGGGAGGCGGCCTCGTCGCCCGCCATCGCAAGCTCGATCCAGCGCCGCTCACGCCCACGTTCCGCGACGCGTTCAGGCTGCGGGGCGCCTCCGCGGTGTTCACGCGGGACGCTTCGGGGAGGATCGAGGGGTTCACGATCTCCGACGGACGGGTCTGGAACGTGCGCTTCCGGCGAGAGGCGGGGGGAGCGTAGCACCCGACCGGGCTCCTCAGGGCCAGCGCGGCGGTGCCACCCGGTGGGTCCGGGGACACCGCCGCGTCACGGTCCCGCGCCTTCTACTTCGGGTACGCCACCCGGATGAAGTTCTCGGACGTGTAGATGCAGCGCCCGTTGTGGCCGCACCCGGTGACCACGTCCACCGTGTGCTTCCCGCCGAGCTTCTCATTGATGTACTTGGCGTACGCCTGCCCGCGCGCCTGGCGGGTGGTGCCCTGTGCCATGGCGCCGCACCCGCCGTCGAACCCGGAAAGGGGCAGGATGTCGTTCTGGCCGAGCATGTAGATCACCGGTCGCGACACGAGCTGCCGCGTGAGCTGCTCGTCGCTGATGCCCGCCGAGTAGCCCGCGGTGCGGTTCTTGAACCCGTAGGGCCACTGGTCGTAGTCCGTGCAGCCGTTCCCGTCGCCCATGGAGCGGAACGCGGGGGCGTCGGCGCGCACGGCCAGGATGAATCCCGGGGCGTTGGCCTCGAGGGGCCATGCGGCTGGGCCGGTGGGGCGCTCGTCGGTGGGCCACGCGTAGCTCGAGGGGTTGGACACGACGTAGTTGATCGGCACGCCGAGTGCGTCGTGCACCTTGCTCGTCATCGCGTACCGGTTGGTGACCTGGCCGCCCGCGGAGTGCCCGGTGACGGTGATCCCCTTCAGGTTGGGGAAGATGTCCTTGCGCGTGACCTTCTTCAGGATCTCGTCGAGGAAGTCGAAGGAGGTCACGGTGGGGTGGCTCAGCGAAGGTCCGCCGGAGCGCCACGTGTTGCAGTGGTAGCTGATCTCGTTCTCGGCGAGTGGGTCGCTGCACCCTCCGCCGTCGTTGGACGCCATGCGCGGGGCGATGACGAGGGAGGTCTCCAGAGCGCCCGCGATGAAGGCCCCGCCCAGGCCGGACATGTAGTAGCTGTCGGGGTTGCGGCCCGCGCCGTGCACCACGATGACCACGCGGGTGATGGCCTCGTTCCTCGTGTCCAGCGCGAAGTTGCGGTAGACCAGCGAGCGGCCCGGGCCCCCTCCCAGCGTCACAAACTCGGTGCACTCGGGGGTGGCCGTGACGCACGGGGCGGCCACCCGGGCGCGCTGGGCGGCGGCTGAGGTGGGTACCAGGGCGACGAAAGCGAGAAGAGCGATCGACCGACGGATCATGGTGGAGACCTCAGGGTTGGGGTTTCCCTCAGTATGCCGGTCGATGCCGTGGGGGGAAAGTGACGGAGCGCGCGACGAACCGCGCGAAGGCGGCGTGGTCGTGATCGAGTTGCGCACGGTGCAAGGCGGCGAAGTAGGCGTCTCTCTGGTCCAGCCGGATCGTCAGCCAGGGCAGGCTGCCGGCCAGCAATGCCGTGCTCATGAGGAACCGAGCGAGCCGACCGTTGCCGTCGGGGAAGAGGTGAATCCAGACCAACCACGGATGGACGAGGATGGCGCGGAGCAGTCCCTCGGACCTGTCGATCGCGGAGATCGCGTCGCAGACCAGGTCAATCATGGCGCCGACCTTGTCCGGGCTCGGCGGGACGATGAGCGTGTCCCGGATGAAGACCGGGTTCCGTCGCCACTCCCTCAGGTCTTCGGCTGGAACGATCCCTGCCTCGACCGACGGGCTGAACAGGTCCATGTACAGGTCGAGGGCCAGGTGGCCAGTGAGGTGCACGTTGCCCTGGGCGTCCTGGATGCGTCGGAGCAGCCTATCGAACGCGACGCCGTAGCCGATGATGGCGAGCTTGGAGCGGACGTCCTCGATCTCGGGCCCCCCAGGGCGTCCGCTACCGAGCAGCGCGCTCACCTCGTCCAGGCTGAGTCGGTATCCCTCGATGGACGACGAGTGATAGGCGTCGTGGGCCTTGGCCTCGCGGGCTCCGTCGAGCAGCGCGTCGAGGTCCCCCGAGGGCCGGGTGGGAAGCTCGAACTCCGCCAGCACCAGGGCGACATCCTCCCGCGACTGGCGGACGAGCACCTGGAGTCGATCGAGCCACGGCTGGTGCGAGGTCCCGGAGCTCGTGATGAACGGGGGAATGACGAGTTGGCGCCCGATGAGTACGACGGGTCTCGGCTGCCGGCGGTATGCGTCCGTCAGCGCCGGCCGGAAAAGGACGAGCGACTTCATCCACAACGCCACGTCGCCGAGTCCCCCTCCGCGCAGGAACTGCAACGGGAGCGACAGGAGCACGCTTTCCGGGGCATCGACCGGCACCTGGGCCTCGCCGACGCTCAGCACCCGGCTCCCGCCGACATCTCCGCGTTCAACCCGGATCACGACTCCGGGCGCGCTCTCCTCGCGCCAGCGCGTCCGGCCCGTTTGCCGGATCCGGATCTCGGGCGCCGTCGAGCGCGAGGAATCGGACGGGACGTCCCCCGCCCCTCACGCCAAGCTGATGTCCGTCCGGCCGAAGTCGCCCCCGACGTGGAGAAGGGGCTCGCCCGCCAGACGGGCCACGGCGTAGGTCATGCAGTCACCGAAGTTGAGCCCCGCGGCATGTCGTTCCTTGCCGAAGCGACGGAACGCGTCCGCCGCCTCCCGCCAGTGCGCCTCGCCGAAGGGAACTTCCTGGATCCCGAGCTCCTTCAGCATCCGTTCGAGCATGCCCGCCGCATCGTTCCCGAGCCGCGCCTGCAGGACGATCCCCGTCTCGGCCAGCGTGGGAGTACCGGCAGCCACATCGGGCGAGGCCATGATCCGGTCCAGGACGCTCTCCCAACCCTGCTCCTGGAACACGATCGCGAGGAGCGCGGACGTGTCGACGATCATATGCCCCCCGGCCCGTACCCGAGGATCGCTTCGCGTTCCTCCTTCGCCGGCGCACGACCGAGCTGGTCGAGGGGGACCCTGGCCCACACCTCCTGCTCGAGGAACCGCTGGATGCGCGGGCCCCGGTTGGAGTCGCGGACGCGGAACCGGAGGCGGCTCCGGCGCTCGAGAAGGGCTTGCCGGATGGCCTCGGTCTTGGACTCCCCGGTGAGCGCCGTCACTTCACCCACGAGGCGCTCGACGTCGGCGTTCTTGATGTTGAGGGGCATGGGCGATATGGTGGAAAGGTGTAAGTATGGAGTAAGTCTACCATAACTCAACGGCAGGTCAACGGGGCCGCACCTCCTGCTGAGATTCCATCCATCTGCCCTCCTCGCGTCCCCAGGCGCGCCGCATCGAGCCGCACGCCGGTAACAAGTTGCGCGCGGTCTTTGAACACTCCGTTCCATCACGGCCCCCAAGCGCGGCAGCTCCCCCTCAGGGATGCGCTGCAACGGCAACGCATTGCGCCCGGCGTCCTCGGTGGCACACTTGTTGTCACTCTCCCCATCGCCGAACGGCCCCCCATCCGCCGGCCGCCGCCTACGCGGTGCCCTCGACACCGCTTCCGGGAGATCATCGCCATGTCTCGTCTTCGCTTCGTGCCGATCGTCGTCTGCGCGATCGCGCTTCACTCATCTGTCGTTGCGGCGCAACAGGCGCCCGTCCTCCGAACGCTCGC
>DATIKQ010000108.1:0-2290 GCA_035477395.1 Longimicrobiales bacterium | reverse complement strand
CGGCTCGAGAATCTGGTGCGAACAACTTCCTTGTCGCCGACATCCGGTGACGCTTACCGGGTCAGGACCAGCGCGACGAGCACGAGCCCGCCCGCGGCCAGCCATCGCCGCCACGTCATGGGACGGTCGTTCACGTCCCTGCCCCCTTCGCGCGTCCAGATCGTGACGGTGCCGCACGGCGACGCGCCCGGCCTGGTCTGGAGGTACGCCCCCGACTTCAACTCGACGGCCTCGATGTCGCCCACACGTACGATGTCGTCCACCGATGTCGGGCGGACCAGGAGTATGCCGTCCAGGACGACGTCGGGGGTGCAGCCGCGGAAGCGGAGTACCGCGGACCCGAGCCGAGGCGTCGGCACGAGCTGCACGCCGGGCATCGTGCGGAAGATGTCGGAGGGGCGCGTGGGACTGCGCTTCTCGAACTCCTGGCGCGTGATGAAGTAGCCCTGCCCTTGCCTCCTCCGCTCGTAGAACCCGGACGTCGCAAGCCGCGAGCGTCGGCCGATGGCGACGATGACCGGCTCCATCTCGAGCGGTGCGGGGACCAGGTCCACGCTCACCGCCACCTCCCCGACCGCGATCGCCTCCACAGGGCCGGATGTGTCCCGGTACCCGAAGGCCTCGACGTGGATCTCCAGCATCCCTTGGGCGAGCGGCGTCGCCCAGAACTCGCCATCCTCGTCGGTGATTCCGGACCAGACGATCCGGACCCCTGCGGTGGAGTCGGTCCTGAGCCAGACGCGCGCCTGCGGGACCGGCCGGCCGGTCGAGCCGTCCCGGACCCTCCCGGACACGAGCACGGATGCAGCCGCGGAGTCCTCCTGCGCGAGCGCGCCCCGGGTGCCCGCCAGCGCCGTGGCGAGGACGAGCAGGAGCGCGCGGGCGGTGGGCGAAGGGGCGGCCAAGCGAGGTTCCGGAACGCGGGAGGGTGATCGTGCCACGCTATCCGTACCCCCCGCGACCGGCAAGGTTGGCGCGGCGCTCCCGGGGCCTTGTTCTTGGGCCTCCTGGTCGCGAAGGACTCGCCGGACCGTGGCCTGCGCCGCGTCCCCGGCAAGCCCGGTCAGGGTGCCGAGGCCGAGTTGGTCGTTGGCCGGCCGAGCGATGTCGACCTGCCCCCGGTCGACCAGGACCATCAGGCCGTGGCGGTGATCGGCTTCGAGATCGACGCGAGGGAGTACATGGTGTGCTGATCGGCCCGGATCCGCCGCTCCCGGTTGGCCCCGCCGAAGCCCTCCTCCCAGACGATCTTGCCGTCCTCCGCGACCGCAACGGCCACCGAGGCGGTCCCTGTGGAATCAAGAAACGGCTGGATCGTGCCCCGGACGCCGGCGAACCGGTCGGCGGCTTGGCCCAGCAGGGGAGACGGCAGCAGGGTGACGGTCGCCAGGAGCAGTCCGAAGGGCGCACGCATGGGATGATGCGGGCGTGCCGGTGCGGTACCGCCCGGGGCTCTCCTGGTCGTGGGCCAACGACTCCCGGATGGAGTTGGCCAACTTGTCCATAAGAGCGAATGAGCGGTGGACCCAGCCCGGCCCTACTCCGTTGTTTCCGGTCTCTTCGGGTCGTATGACTCGCCGCTTCGCCGGCCACCCTTCCCGCTCTCCCTTCCCGTGGACCGAGCGCCCCTTGCCCGGCCACACGCTCCGCGAGCGATGCACGCTCTCCAGCCGGTTCTTCACCCGGGCTGCGCCCCACACCACCTGCGGCTCCAACACCTCCCTAAGCCAACCCGGCAGCGTCCCCTCCGCGGCGTTCTCCTCCCAGGCGTGTAGGTACCTTGCTCGCGCCAACGAACGCGCTCGCGCTCCAAGGGGTGAACGCCTCTTCGTCTACAGGCTCATGAGGTGCTTACGCGGGCCGGTGGCGGACGCCATGCCCCCATGATGCCCATCCCTCGTACCGGGACAACGTCCGGCCGGGTGTGGAGCGGCTCCTCCTGGCCAGGCCCGCCGGGATCGGCCATCCTGATCCGGCGATCGCGTACAGATGGACTCCTTCGACATCTGGGGGTGAGGTTGAGACACGCGCTCATCGCGGCGGCGGGGATCTTCGGCGCCGGCGTGGTCGGTGCGCCCGCCGGGGCGCAGAACCAGGACGAGGTGCTCCGTGCCCACCGGCTGCCGGGATCCGGCTGGACGGGCTCCTAGTCCCTCACCAAGCGTGATGGTGGAGGGTGGCCCAAAACGAAGAACCGGAAAGGCTTATCTTTGTTGGAGTTAGCGTGGTTCAGCGAAGAGTCACGGCTCCAACAGAAGAGGCCTTTCCGGTGAAGAGAATATCGGTCCGA
>DATIKQ010000107.1:0-40447 GCA_035477395.1 Longimicrobiales bacterium | reverse complement strand
CGGCACGGCCCCGCCTCCGTCGTTGGAGCTCCTAGCCGTAGCTATGGCTATGCCGTCGTCGCTCCGCCTAGGATTCGGGGCCGTGGCGTCCGTAACGCGGTGTGCCCCCACTCTTCAGCGACCTGTTAAGGAGAGACCGATGCTCCAGTCGCTCCTCGTGCCCCTGGACGGCTCGGAGTTCTCCGAGCGCACACTCTCCCTGGGCCAGAACCTCGCGAAGGCCACGGGGGCCTCGCTGCACCTGGTCCACGTCCACGTCCCCCATCCTCCCGACCACTTCCTGTCCAACACCCAGTTCCACTACGAGGGGCTGGACATGGAGGAGTACGAGGCCCACCACCGCGACCAGGAGATGGCCTACCTGGGCGAGGTGGAGGCCCGGGTCTCCAAGGACACCCCGGTGGACACGGCGCTCCTGGAGGGGCATGTGGCCGAGGAGGTGGCCCGCTACGCCGGGGAGGTCAAGGCGGACCTGGTGCTCATCACCACCCACGGGCACACCGGCGTGAGCCGCATGTGGCTCGGGAGCGTGGCGGACGCGCTCATCCGCACCACCTGCTTCCCGCTCCTCGTCGTCCACCCCGCTCTCGGCAGGCACGTGCCCGCAGATATCCGGCCCTTCGCGCACATCATGGTCCCCCTGGACGGCTCGGATCTGTCCGCGACCATCCTGGGCCCGGCCTCGGACCTGGCCTCGGCGACGGGAGCCAAGCTCACCCTCGTGCACGTGGTGAGCTCCTCCGCGGTGCTGGGGACGAGGATCTTCCCGGTGCTTCCCGACGACATCGCCCCGGCCATGGAGAAGGCGGGGGACTACCTCGAGCGCAAGGCGGCCGAGCTGCGCGCGAAAGGGCTGACCGTCGGGACCCACGTGGAGGAGCACGAGGCGCCGGGCCGGGCCATCGCGGCCATCGCGGACAAGCTGGACGCCGACGTCATCGCCCTGGCCACCCACGGATACGGCGGACTGAAGCGGGCGTTGCTGGGCAGCGTCGCGGACAAGGTGCTGCGGAGCAGTCCGCTACCCCTCCTGGTGCGGCGACCGCCGGGCTGACCGGGCGGGGTCGCGCGCCGCAGCGGGGGGGCCGGACGGCAGTCGCCGTCCGGCCCCCCCGCGCTCAGCCGATGCTCACACGCGGATCTCCCGGAGCCGCGCGATGCGGTCCTCGGTCTCCGGGTGGGTGCGGAAGAGCCCGATCATGGCCCGCCCCGACCCCGAGAGGGGATTGATGATGGCGAGCTGGGCCGCCGCGGGGTTCACGTCCATGGGGATGCGCTGGGCGTATCCCTCGATGTGCTGCAGCGCGCTCGCCAGCCCACTGGGATCCCGGGTGATCCGGGCCGCGGTGGCATCGGCCTGGAACTCGTTCTGCCGGCTGATCGCAAACTGGACGATCATCGCCGCCAGCGGCGCCACGATGACCATGACCAGGAGGGCGATGGGGTTGTTGCCCCGGTCGTCCCTGCCTCCGACCCCTCCCAGGAGGAGCCCCCAACGGGCGATGCTCGCGATCATCGCGACGGCGCCGGCCATGGTGGCCGCGATGGTGCCGACGAGCATGTGCCGGTGCTTGATGTGGGCCAGCTCGTGGGCGATGACGCCCTCGAGCTCACGGGGCGGAAGGAGGCGCAGGATCCCCGCCGTCATGCACACCACGGCGTGCTCCGGGTTGCGCCCGGTGGCGAACGCGTTGGGCTGCTCCGAGGCTGCGATGGCCACCACGGGCATGGGAAGCCCGGCCTGCTGGCGCAGCCGGTCCACCATCCGGTAGAGCTCGGGCGCGTCGTCGGGGCCGATCTTCCTGGCCTTGTACATGGCCAGCACCGCGCGGTCGCTGAACCAGTACATCCCGAAGTTCATGGCGGCGGCCATGACGAAGGCGAGCACGGCGCCGCCGGATCCCCCGAAATAGCTGCCGATGCCCACCACGATGAGGGTGAGCGCCGTCATCATCCCGAAGACCTTCAGCGTCTGCATGGATCCTGTTCTCCTTGAGGGGGTCGGCCCGGTCCCGGGGGCCGGGTCGCATCACGTACCCCGGAGGGGTTCTCGCGGTTTCAGGGTAGGGAGCGCGTGGGGACCGCGGCACTCCTGCGCGGATCAGTACCCCCACTCCCGGAACACGAACACGCCCACCACCTGGGACGCCTGGATCCCCAGGTCGCCGAAGCCACCCACCCGGCTCCGGAGGAAGCGGTCCTCCCAGAAGGCCTGGAAGGTGTAGTTGTCGGTCAGGGCCACCTCCAGCCGCGCGCCCCCGAAGAAGCTCTGGCCGCTGGTCTGTCCCGAGAGGGGCCGGAAGATGAGCACGAAGAAGACCCTCTCACCCAGGTACTGGCCCACCTCGATCTGGGTCCCGGCCAGGGAGCCGCCCAGGCTCCCCGACACGACCCCGAAGTCCCCGGCCTGGGAGATGGACAGGTAGTCGAGGCCGATCTGCTGGGAGAGCACGGAACCAAGGCGCGCCGCCAGGGTCCCGGACAGATAGCTCACGCCCGCCTCGCTGGCGGCCCCCACGAAGGAGCCTGCGGCGCCGGAGAGCCACGCCTCCTGCCCGGTGGCGAGCTCGTAGCTGGGGCGCCCGAAGATCAGGTAGCTGACCAGATCCGACTGGGCGACTCCCTGCTCCTCGCTGGAGAGCGTGACCCTGGGCTGGGTGAGGTTGCCCTGCACCGAGGCGTTCACGACGAACGGCGCTCCCTCCACCCGCCGGATCCGGCTCGTGGCCTGGATGTCCAGCGTGGGATTGATCCCCGGCGTTCCCTCGAAGCCCACCGTCCCGCCCTGCACGTCGAAGCGCCGCCCCAGCACCATGTAAGAGCCCCGGAGCGCCTGGAGCTCGCCCACCATGACGATGTCCCGGCTGAGGCGGTCGTAGCGCACCAGCAGGTCGCCCCCGATCTCCACGTTCATGTCCTGGGAGCGGAGCCACGTGTCCCGGGGCACGGACAGGTCCACGTCCACGCGGAGGTTCTGCAGGAAGGGGTTGCGGATCCCCGCCAGCAGGGGCCGGTTGGAGAGGGCGGTGGTGTCCACCACTTCGAAGATGCGGGGGTCGGTGAGGTCCACGACCGAGGCGGTGCGGACGAACTCCTCCAGGAAGAGCGTCCCCTGGTCCACCGAGAGCGCGCCCTCCACCCGGGGCGCGCGGTACGAGCCCAGCAGCCGAACCTCGCCGGAAATGAGCCCCGCCACGTCGCGCCGGCCCACGGCCTCGAACCCTCTGAAGCCGATGGTGAGGTCCAGGCGGGGGTCGTTCAAAGGCTCCAGCGCCACCCTGCCCCGCACGGTGGTCGTGCCCCCGGCGCGGCCGTCGACCTCCACGTCCACGGTGCGGTCGGGGTTCAGCGTGAGGCTCCCGGTCACGCCTGAGTGACGCACGCCGAGGGCCTCGATGATCCACCCGGCGCCCTCCAGGCGGAGCACGCCGGCGGGCTCCGGACGGTCCAGGTCCCCACGAATGCGGAAGTCGCCGGAGACCGAGCCCTCCACGCCCTCCAGGAAGGCGAGATAGCGCAGCGCGACCGACGCCCGCAGGCTATCGGCACGGACGCGGACGTCCATGGGACGGGCCACGATCCGCCGGCCTCCGGGGCGCAGCGCCAGGTCCACCGGCACCATCCCCTCGGCCCGCAGGACGCTTCGGGCTCCGTCGGCGGCAGTGAGCTCCACCCGGGCCTCCCGGTCCGCGTAGTCCAGCTCCCCGTGGAGCGCGGAGAGGGCGAGGTCGGCGTACCGGGGCTCGGCCACGTCGAAGGAGCCCTCGATCACAGGGGCCCCGGCGGGCCCCGTCAACCTGAGCGAGAGGTCCAGAAGCCCGCCCATGGAGAGTCCCTCGCGTTGGGCGAAGCGGGCCACGTGGTCCAGGCGGACGCCCTCCGCGGTGACGCGGAAGTCGGACGTCCCATCCCAGGCCAGCGTCCCCTCGGCGCGCAGGCTCATGGGATCGCCCCCCCCCGGCTCCCCTTCCGCCGCGCTGCCCAGCTCCACGTCGGTGAGGGTCACCGAGGCCGAGTCCCACTGGATGCGGCCGGGGCGGGCGAGCTGCCAGGTCCGGGCGTCCACCTGCAGGGTCGCCTGCTCCAGCCTCACCTCGCCGCCGCCCAGCGAATCCAGCGCGAAGGCCCCCTCCACGGCGTAGCGCTCGCCGTCGGCCGGCTCGCTGCTCACCGTCCCCTCTCCCGATCTTCCCTCCAGGCGCACGTCGGCCCGGACGTCCCCCAGACTCCGTCCGTAGAGCGTGACCTCGCCGGCGTCCAACGTCACCGCGACCACGCGCCCGGGCCCGGTCACGTCCCGGGCCTCGACGCGGACGTCGGCCGAGCCCACCCGGTCCGTGCCGTAGACGCCGTCCCGCAGGCGCAGGCTCCCCTCCAGCCCGAGGGTCGAGAGGCTCCCGGTGAGCGTCACCTCGCCCTCCATCGTCCCCGACACCGCCACGTCCTCCAGGAGGGGGAAGGTGTCCGCGTCCACGCCCTGGAGGCGGAGCAGCTCCCGTTCGAGCACCGAGAGGGTGTCGCGGGCGGTGACCGCCTCTCCCATGAACAGCGAGCGGAGGCCCACCAGGTCTCCGGAGCGGAACGCCAGGCGCGCCTCGCCGTGCACTCCCTCGACGAGGCCGAGGGTGCCCGAGCCCGTCACGTCGAAGCCACCGAGGCGCGCGGCGAGGGTGTCGAGCGCCAGAACGCCGCCCGTGATCCGCACCCGGGTGGCCAGCGTGTCCACGAGAAGCCCACCCACCCTGGACACCCTGGCGTCCAGGAACCCGGAGGCGTCCATGGACGCGGGCTGCAGGCCGCGCCCCTCCAGCTCCAGCCTGCCCGTCCACAAGGAGGGGTCGGGGAGCCCCGACACGAGGCCGGAGAGCGCCAGCCCCTGGGCGTCGGCCTCCAGGCGATACGGGCCCGAAGGGTTCGTCAGGTCCATTCGGCCGTCCACCGCGACCGTCCCCACCGAGGCGGCCAGCTGGCCGGTGACGCGGAGGCCGTCGAGGGAGCCCACGACCTGCACCGGCCCCGAGACGGCGCCCTCGGCGGAGACCGCAGGCGCGAGCTGCTGGAGCAAGGCGAAGGAGAGGGGGGCGAGCTCGCCGTGCACGTCCAGGAACCACTCCTCGGCGTCGGCCCGGCGAGCCGACCCCGAGAGCACCACGCGGGACGCGCCCTGGCCGCTCCCGTGCCCCAGGTCGGCCAGGAAGCGGATCCCGTCGGCCAGCCGGCCGGAGGCATCCACCTCCGCGCGCGCCGGCCCCTCCAGGAGCAGCGCGGGACGCCACGCCCGCATGAGCTCGAGGTTCAGCGGGTCCAGCACCACCCGCAGGTTGGTGGCGCCGGGGTCGTCGCCCAGGTGCACGGTCCCGCCCACGTCGGCGGTGGTGGGCCCGCCGCCCATCCCCCTGGGCACGAGCGTCACGCGGCCCAGGGTTGCCATCGCCTCCGGGGAGCCGCTCATGCGCAGCGAGCCGCTGAGCCACCCGGCGATGGGGAGGTCTCCCTCGAGCCAGGGATCCAGGAGGTCCAGATCCAGGGGGGCGGCCTGGATCTCAAGGTCCCGGAGGACGACGCCGTCGTCCACGCCGATGATGCCGTCGAGGGTCAGCCGGCTCGCCTCGGCCTCCACCTCCACGTCCTGGAGGTCCACTTCCAGCCCCTCCAGGACGGAGATGGCCAGCCCTCCGCTGAAGACGCCCTCGGGCACGCGCTCGTCCAGCCACGCCAGGTCCGCCAGGGACGCGGGCCCCTGGGTGCGGAGCTCCATGGAGAAGCCCCAGGGCGCTTCTCCCTCCTCTGCGGGCCCCAGCGACAGCGATCCGTCGAAGGCCGATCCGGGGAAGCGGAACGAAGCCCCCTGCAACTCCAACCCGCCTGCTCCGAACCGCACCGCCCCCTCGGCGTGGGTGACGGTGAGGGGGCGGTCCAAGACGAGGACGTCCATGGCCAGGTCGGCCAGATGCCCGGTGAGAAACTGGCCTCCCGTGCCGCCGAGGCGGACGTCCTCGAGCTCCAGCCCTATCCCCTCGAGGGTGAGCCGGCGGAGCGTCCCGGAGCTGTCCGGCGCCTGCACCACGGGAATGCGGGGCGGCGCCTCCCCCTCCAGGGGCGTGAGCACGTCGAGGTGGCCGTCCACCACGCGGATGGACCCCAGGGCGAGCCCCCGGCCCGGAATGGTGTCCGGGGTGGCGGGGCGCGGCGCGACGAGGCCTGCGACGTTGGCGTCCGCCTCCCCGGGATAACGGCTGATCTCCACCCGGGGGCCGTACAGCGTGAGCGCCGCGATCCGCGGCGGCGATCCGAAGAGACTGAACACGGAGTAGCGCACCTCTACGGAGTCGGCCTCGAGGAATCGCCGTCCCCCCGCGGCGTCCAGCGTCACCCCCACCAGCATGGCCGCGCCGAGCAGGCTGCGGCTGTGGATGGCGTCCACCGTGAGGGATCCGGCCAGCATGCGCTGGGCCCGGCCCAGCACGGCGTCCAGCACCATCCGCTGGCCGCGTTCGGACTTCACCAGCGCCGTGCCCGCCGCGCCCAGCGCCAAGCCCAGGACGAACAGGCCGAGGAGGAAGCTCCTCCCCCACCGCCGGCGGGGACGGCCCCGCCGCGGGGGCTCGCTCTCGCCCGGCGCGGGCGATCCGGGGCGGAGGGAGGTCTCCTCCATGGTCAGAAGGCCTGCCCGATGGAGATGTGGATCTGCCAACGGCGGAGCGACGTGGCGGGCGAGACGTCGTAGAAGACCCGGGGCGACAGGGAGGCCAGCGCCCGGGAGGCCATCCACGGGATCGGCTCGCCGGCCACCCGGAGCCGGTCGTCGGGATCGTCGGTCCCCGCGACGAAGGGCCGCACGCCGTTCGTGATGACGGTGAGGGACTCCCCCCCGGCGAAGCGGTAGGCGAAGTCCACGCGCAGCGGCCCGATGGGGCTCAGGTACCGGATCCCGAAGCCCGGCGTGAAGCGCAGCTCACCCGGGTCCACGTCCGCCCCCGTGTTCCAGACCTGGCCCACGTCGGTGAACAGGGCTCCCTGGATCGTGGCCGAGAGGGGAATGCGCGCCTCCAGGCTCCCCTCCATCACCGTCGTGCCGCCCGTCGGGCGCGCCTGGAACCCCCGGTCCCCCAGCGGCGCAGCGTCGCACGACAGGTCCACGATGGACTCGGGCGTGCACCCCGCTCCCCCCCGCTCGGACGGGTCCCGCGCGAGGGGCTGGAGCAGGTTCTCAGGGTCGGTGGTCAGGACCCGGGGCCCCAGGCGGCTCTGTGGGTAGCCGCGCACGGAGTTGGCGCCGCCGGCGTAGAAGCGCTTCTGGGGATGCACCATATCCACCCGGGCCTCGCCCTCCAGATCCCCGTGGAACGACCCGCCCGACACCCACCCGAGCCGCACCCTACCCGCCAGGATGCTCCCGCCGGGGAGTCGGGCGAAGCGCGCCATGTCGCCCTGGATCCGGGTGTAGGTAAACGCCGAGCCCGTGAAACGGTCCCCGTGCTCCACATCCGCCAGCAGGGTGTACCCGCGTGACGGGTTCAGCACGTTGTTGACGGCATTGCGGGTGAGGGTCAGCCCCGCGGGCGCGAGCCAGTTGGCCGCCTGCAGGACGGAGATGTCCTCGGGCGTGCACACCAGGAAGCTGGTGCAGAACAGGATCTCCGCCGCGTCCAGGCGGGACAGCTCGGGCCGGTACGAGAGGGCGAGGGAGGTGCGTGCGCGGATGGAGCGCGTGAGCGCGAACGAGAGGCCCACCGCCTCGCGCACGAAGACGTCGGGGAGGCTCTGGCGCTCCGCGTAGAGCGACGCCTGGAAGGCGTTGCGGGTGGAGAAGATCCAGGGCTGGGCGAAGTCCACCGACGCGATCCAGTTCAGGCTCGTGAACTCGGCGCCCCCGCTCTGGTCCCAGCACAGGAGGTCGCGGAAGTCCCGGGCCAGGATGTTGGAGACGCGCCCCCGCACCTGCACCCTGCGGCCGCCGCCCAGGAAGTTCCTGTGGACCCAGCGGGCGTCCACGTCCATGCACTCCGAGGAGCTCCAGCCGGCGCCGGCGCGGACCCGCCGTAGGTCGCCTTCCTGGACACGGACCGCCACGGGGATCACCGAGTCGGGCCCGGACTCGAAGTCCGGGGTCACCGAGGCGCTCCGGATGAGCTCGAGGCCGAAGAGGCGCGCCTGCGCGTCCTGGAGCTGGCTCGCCCGGTACACGTCCCCGGACCTGAACTGGATGGTGCGCAGCACGGTGGAGACGCTCAGCTCCTCGTTCCCCTCGACGCTCACGTGGCCATATCGGCTCAGGAGGCCGGGATCCATGTCGAAGGTCACCACCGCCGCGTAGGGATCGGCCCGTGCGATGCTGAAGCTGCGCAGCACCTCGGCGCGGGCGTAGCCCTGGTTGGTGAGGCGTCGGGTCAGCGTGTCCCGGGTGGCGTCCATGGCGATGACGCTCAGGGGAGCGCCCCTCCGCAAGGGGAGGTCGCGCAACAGCTCGGGCACCGCCAGCTCCTCGGTGCCGACGAACTCAAGCGAGTCCACCCGCACCGGACGCCCCTCCTTCACGAGGAACGTCACCGAGACCTTCCCGTCCCGCCGGACGCTGGTCTCGGTGTCGATGTTGGCCTCCCGATACCCCCGCTGCTGGTACCAGACCTTGAGACGGATGGGGTCGAGGAGGAACTCCCGGCGCGGGAGCCAGGCCCTCTGGATGGCGAAGCCCGCGCCCGCCCAGCAGAAGGGCTGGAAGAGAACCGAGCGGCACTCGGTCTGCCTGGTTACGATGGCGAGGGCCAGGGAGTCGTCGGGGAACGCGTCGTTGCCCCGGAAGCGGACGCTCACGACCTCGGGGCGGCCGGTCTGGCCCACCAGGCCCGCCGGACAGGCGGCCAGCGCCCAAAGCAGGCCGAGCCCGCCAGCCAGGACGATCCCCCGCTCCGCCCGGGCGCGCCTCACCCGGGCCCCTCCGGCGCTGCGACGGACGGCCGCCGGGGGCGCTCGGCCGGCCCCTCCGGGAGCCGCTCCCTGGCCAGGAAGAGGCGGGTGATCCAGAAGGCGGCCAGACCCACGCCCACGGCGAGGGCGCCCGCCACCAGCGCCGCGGCGACGTCGTCACGCGGTTCCGGCGGGGTGCGGATCCAATGGGCGCTCATGCCCGCGCCCCCGTGCCCGCGGCGGCTCCGGGGCGCGGGAAGGCGCGCTCCGCCACGGGCACGAACCCCTCCCCCTCGCGGTGGCGGCGCGTCTCCACCCGCACCATGGCCGCGTCCAGGTGCACCACGTTCAGCGTGTTCAGGCCGACCTCCGGGCCCCGCCCGCGGGACGAGGCGGTGGTGCCGCACGCGACCAAGGGGATTCCCGGCCCCGCACCGGCCACCAGCGCCCGGGACGTGGACAAGTGCGTCCGGTGCACGTGGCCGCCCAGGACCAGCTCCACCCCCATCGCCTCGAAGGCCGCCAGGAACCGCCGCGCCCCGGGGAGGGGGCGCCCGCCCAGGCGGTCGGGGGTGGGCACGAAGTGGTGGTGCACGACGATCACCCGGGCATCGCCCGCGGGCGCCGATGCGAAGGCGTGCCGGGCCAGCGCGAGTTGCCGCGCCGCGAGACGTCCCCCCACGATGGCGCGGCGCGGCGCCGAGGAGTTGAGCGCCACCACGGTGGCGCCTTCGATGCGGGTCACCGAGTCGAGGCCCGCGGCGATGAAGCGGCGCCAGTTCCGGTACGGCGACGCCAGACGCTCCCACACACGGTAGAGCGGCACGTCGTGGTTCCCCGGCGTCACCACCACCGGAACGGGGGCCAACCGGTCCAGGAGCGAGCGCACTGCGCCGAACTCCCGGGCCTTGGCGCGCTGGGTGAGGTCCCCGGCGATAACCACCAGCGCCGGCCGCAGGGCGTGGGCCAGCGCCACGAAGTCCTCCCCCGCCCGCGCCCGGAACGGCTTGCCCGTCTGCAGATCGGAGGCGTGGAGGATGACCATGGAGGCGCTACCGCGCGGCCACCCTGCCCGTGCCGCGGAAGCGCACCATACCCGCCGCGCCGCCGGCCACGATGGCCAGGCTGATCACCTGGGCCAGGGTGAACACGCCGAAGAAGCGGTCGTCCTTGGCCCGGAAGAACTCCACCACGAAGCGTTCCAGCCCCGCAAGCACGAGCCAGAGCATGAAGAGCCGCCCCGGCTTCCACGCGCGCCCCCGCAGCCGCCACAGCACGAGGAAGATGAGCGTGGACAGGGCCACCTCGTAGAGCTGGGTGGGGTGGACGGGAACCACGTTGCCGTAGCGCTCCACCAGCGCGGGGTCCACGGTGATGCCGAAGTCGCGCTCGATGATGTCCACGCGGGTGGGCGGCGAGCCTTGGGGGAAGCGGATCCCCACCCAGGAGCCGGTGGGGCGGCCCCAATCATCGCCCACCAGAAAGCACCCGATGCGCCCGACGGCGTAGGCCAGCGCCAGGGCGGGCGCGGCGGCATCCACCGCGTCGCCCATGGGGAGCTTGCTCCGTCTCACCTCCCAGAGCACGAGCACCGAGGCCAGCATGAACCCGCCGTACCAGACCAGCCCGCCCCGGGAGAGGATGAGGGGCATGGGGTCGGCCACGAGCCGGTCGAAGTTCAGGAACATGTAGTAGATCTTGGCCCCCAGGATCCCGCCGATGACGGCCATGAAGACCATGTCCCAGGCCTTCTCGGGATCGTGCCCCTTCCGCCCCAGCTCCGCGCGCAGGATGTACCCCGCGGTGAGGAAGGACAGCAGCATCATCACCCCGAACGAGGTGATGGGCTCGCCGCCGAGGAGGGGGATCCACTCGGGGAGCTCGAACAGGATGGGATACATGGGAGACTCCGCTCAGGCGGTGCGCCGGCCGAGGCCGGGGAAGGGAAGGTCGGCGGCCGCGGCGGTCTCGGGCTCGGCCACCTGGCCCAGGTCGTAGCGGAAGCGGGCGGCGCGGGCCACCATGGCCCCGTTGTCCAGGGAGAGCCGGGGGGAAGCGTGGAACAGCTTCCCCCCGGGCCCCAGCCGACGCGCGAGCTCCTCGCGCAGCGCGCGGTTGGCGCTCACGCCACCGCCCAGGAGCACCCTCGCACAGCCGGTCTGCTCCACCGCCCTCATGGTCTTCGAAGCCAGGACATCCAGCGCCGCCGCCTGGAAGCCGGCGGCCACATGGTCCCTCTCCGCGAGGAGCGCACCCCGCTCCCCCAGCTCCCGCGCCACCTCCACCACCGCCGTCTTCAGCCCGCTGAACGAGAAATCGTAGTAGTCGGAGTCGTCCGGCGTCTGGTTGCGCCGGAGCATCGGGCGGGGAAGCCGGTGCCGGCCCGGCTCGCCTGCCCGCGCCGCCTTCTCCACGTGGGGGCCTCCGGGATAGGGGAGCCCGAGGAGCTTGGCGACCTTGTCGAAGGCCTCGCCCGCCGCGTCGTCACGGGTCTCCCCCAGGAGCGTGTAGCGCCCCCATGCCTCGGCGTGGAGGAGCAGGGTGTGCCCGCCCGACACGAGGAGGCCGACGAAGGGGGGCACGGCCTCCGGGTTCTCGAGGACCGGCCCGAAGAGGTGCGCTTCCATGTGGTGCACCGCCACCACCGGCTTGCCCAGCGCGAAGGCGGCGGCCTTGGTCCAGCACACCCCCACCAGAAGCGCCCCGATGAGCCCCGGACCGGCGGTGACCCCGAAGACGTCCACCTGGCCCAGCGACACCCCGGACTTCTCCAGCGCCTCGTGGACCACGGCATCGATCTTCTGGAGGTGGGCGCGGGCCGCCAGCTCGGGGACCACGCCCCCGAACACCTCGTGGACGTCCTGGGAGAGGATGACGTGGCCCAGGAGGCGGTTGTGGCCGTCCAGCACCGCCGCCGAGGTCTCGTCGCAGGAAGTCTCGACGCCCAGCACCAGCGGGCGGGGCAGGCCCTCTGTCATCGGCCCTCCGGCGGCGCGTCGGGCGCGCGGCGTACCACCACGAACTCCTGGGGAAGATCCAGCGCCACCAGCGGCGGGATCCCCTCCACGCGGTAGGGCACCCGGCGCTCCTCGCCGGGGGCCATGTCGCGGAGGAGCTCGGGGTCCACCCATGCGCGCACGTCCTGGGGGTCGACCGCAGTGAGCAGCGTACGCGCACCCACGAGCACCACATCCACCGACGCAGGCGTGACCGTGAGCGCGGCCCGCCCGTACCCCGCCTGGGCCTGGACCTCGATGCCGGTCAGCGTGCGCTCGAGGCGCTCCTCCACGCGGATCCCCACGGTGACCGTCGCAGGCGACACGTGCAGGCCGGCGAGGCCCACCGAATCCATGGCCAGCTCCACCACGCCCGAGCCCCGGACCTCGCGCAGCGGCAGCGGCCGGAGCAGCACAGAGTCCAGGGTCTCCACGCGCTCCGTGGGCCCGCGCACCCGGGCCAGCTGGGGGGTGACCCCGATGGGGCTGGCCAGCGCCAGGCGCGACGGGAGCGAGCCGGTGGTGCGCAGCGCGATGGGCACCATCCGGGCCACCGCGGGCTCGAAGTGAACGCGCACGGCGGAGGGGTAGACGGACTCGACGGCGAGGCTGCTCCCCTCCCCCAGGACCACCCAGTCGCGGCGCAGCGTGACGAGCGTGTCCCGGGTGCCCACGTGCGCGATGGGGATGCGGAGCACGGTCCCCGCCCGGCTCAGGCGGATGATCTCCCCGGTGGGGCCGCTCAGGCGGAGCTCGACCTCGCCGGGCTGCACCTCGCCCGCCACCGTCCAGGCGGTGTCGGCCACGTCGACCACCACCGGCACCGATCCCACGGTCTGGGATTCCCGGGGCTCGGATTGGACGAGGGCCCAGAGGAGCACGGACAGGCCGAGGGCCGACAGCTTCAGCCGCCAGTTGTGGACCAGGGCGCGGGGAGTGAAGGCCACGGCGCGCTACTCGCCGAGGAGTCGGCGCACCAGCTCCTGGTTCTCCGGTGCGTCCCAGGCGGTGCCGCCGGCCACCTTCTTGTAGATGAGGCCGTCGCGCCCGATGAGGAAGGTCTCCGGGACGCCCGTGGTCTGGAACGTCGCCTGGATGCGCCCCTCGGGGTCGTGGAGGATGGTGAAGGTGAGCCCCATCTCCCCGACGAACGCCGCCAGGTCCCCGCCGTCCCGTCCGAAGGGGTCCTGCTCGCCCTCCCGGGCGTCGATGCTCACCGCCAGGATCTCGAAGTCCTCCCCCTCCATGGCCTGGTAGAGGCGCTGCATGGAGGGCATCTCCTCGCGGCAGGGCGGGCACCAGGTGGCCCACACGTTCAGGAGGACCACCTTCCCCCGGTAGTCGGACAGGCGCGCCTCCCGCCCCTGCATGTCCACGGCGGTGAAATCGGGCGCCTGGGCCCCCGCGACGATGGGCTGGTAGCGTTCCCGCCCCACCCAGGCCGCGACGACCACGGCGACCGCGGCGACGATGGCCCAGAGATAGGGGGACTCGAGAGGGCTGCGCTTCATGGACCCGGAGGCGGGTGGTGGAAACGGGGATAACTGTTCAATCTAGCCGTGGCGCGGTTCGCCGGAAGACGCGCCCCGGGGGCGGAGACCGGTCCCGATCCCCGTCACCTCGCTAGAAACGGAGCCCGAGCCGGACCACCACCTGGTCGTCGGGGTCCACCACCTCGTAGCGCACCTCGGCGTACGCCCCCAGGACCAGTGCGCCCAGGTTCAGGCCCACGCCTCCGCCGTACCCCGTCTTCGCGACCGCCCCGACGCCTCCCCCCACGTCCGTGCGGCGATACACCAATCCCCCGGTGACGTAGGGCGTCACGACCGGAATGGGGAGCCCGAGATGCAGGTCGGCGGAACCGCCCATGAAGGCGCAGTCGTCCACCGTGCCACAGTCGGGGAAGAAGTACTCTCCGGCCACGAACAGATCGATGGGGAAGACAGGGAAGCTCAACTCCACCGAGCCGCCCACGCCGTTGGTGCCTCCGAACGAATCGGTGGCGCGGGCCACGTGGATCCCCGGGTTGAGTTGGGCCTCGGCCGCAGGGGCCGCCGCGAACAGGGCGGCGAGGGCCATCGCGAGGCAGGCGTTGCGACGGATCATGGGACGCTCCAGCGGGAGGTGTGGGACCGACCCCGTCCTACCCTATCCACCCCGCCGCCCCACCGCCAGTCGCACGGCGCTGCCCCGCTCCACGGGCGTGTCCGCCGGAGGCTGCTGGTCCACCACGAGACCGGCGTCCCTGCCGTCCCGGTCCACCTCTTCCACGGCCCCCACCACCAAACCCAGGGAATCGAGAGCCGCCACGGCGGCGCCCTCCTCCATCCCGAGCAGGTACGGCATGAGGACCTGCGCCGGGCCCCGGCTCACGGACAGGCGGATCTGCGAGGGGAGCCCCACCACCGAGCCCGCCGAGGGGTTCGTGGACACGACCCGCCCCCTGGGAACCTCCGAGTCCACCGAGTCCACCACGACGAGGAGCCCCACGGTCTCGAGAATCACGAGGGCGCGGGAGGCGTCCACGTTGCGCACGTCGGGGACGGCCCGGGTCTGGGGCCCGAGGCTCCGGGTGACCCGAACCTCCGAGCCGCGGATCGCCACCTGGCCGGGGAGGGGGGTTTGGCCCAGGATGAGGCCGCGGAGCACGGTGGGATGGAGGAGCGAGTCCACCGCCCCAAGCGCCAGGCCCGCGCCGATGAGGTTCGCCTCGCCCTCGGCCACGCTCTGGCCCCTCAGATCCGGCACGGGGACCAGGTTCGTGGGGGGTGGAGGCGCCGGGTAGACGATCCGGGTCGCCACCAGGTACCCCAGTCCCCACCCGGCCAGGGCCAGAAGCAGGACCGACCCCGCCAGGCGCATCCTGGAGGCGAGGGAGGCCGCGCCGCCCGACCCGCCCCCCCGGGAGGCGCCGCCCTTCCCCGCTCCGCGGCGCGCGCCGCCGCGGTGCTTCCTGAGCGAGCTCCCCAGCTTCACGAGGCCCTCCGCAGGCGGGCGGCGAACGCGCCGTCGAATCCGTGACGCTGGGGAAGGACGACGAGGTAGCCGTCGGCGTCCAGGTAGTCGGAGGCGACCGCGCCGGTGGGCTCCAGGCCGAATCCGGGGTGGCCGGCGAGGAACGCCTCCACCTGCCCCTGGTTCTCCTCCGGCTCGAGGGTGCACGTGGAATACACGAGCAGGCCGCCCCTCGGCACGAGGCGCACCGCGGCGTCGAGGATCTCCCGTTGCAGTCGGATCATCTCATCCATCGCTCCGGCGTCCAGCCGCCAGCGGGCGTCGGGGTGGCGCCCCAGCGTCCCCGTGCCCGTGCAGGGAACGTCGAGGACCACCGCGTCGGCGGACGCGAGGGGAGGGCGCCGGGCGTCGGCCACCACCATTCCCAGGCCGAGCCCCGTCCTGCGGGCGTTGTCGCGGAGCCTGCGCATGCGCACTTCCGATCGGTCGGCGGCCAGAGTATACCCCCCCCGGACGGCGAGGGCCAAGGCCTTGCCGCCGGGCGCGGCACAGAGATCTGCAACCATCGTGCCGGGAGGGATGTCGGCATAGCGGGTCACCAGGTGCGCGGCGGGATCCTGGACCAGGGAGGGAAGCGCCTCCAGGGCCGCCGCCGGGCTGGAACCGGGGGCCAGCTCCAGGCAGAGCGTCCCCTTCCCGACCGGCGCCGAGGCGATCCCCCGGGCTTCGAGGATCCGCGCGGCCTCCGCCGGGGAGGCGTGGAGCGGCACCAGGTACAGCGAGGGACGCCGGTTGTCCGCCTCCACGAGCGCACGCACCTCGCCGGGGCTCCACCGCGCCAGCCACCGGCGGAGGAGCCAGGCGGGGTGGGAGCCCCACGACGCCAGGAACCCCTCCGGGTCCTGCCCGAAGTCGGGGAAGCGCTCCAGCCCTCCCCCGTCGACGGCCACCGCCCTCAGCAACGCATTCACCAGCCCGGCCGCACCCCGCCCGGAGGCCGACCGGGCCTGGGACACGGCCTGCGAGACGGCGGCGTAGCGCGGGACGCCGTCCATGCAGAGCACCTGGTACGCACCCAGGCGCAGGATCTCCCGGACCGCCGGCTCCAGGCGCTCCAGACCCCCGCGCACCCGGGCGGCCAGGAGGTGGTCCAGGCGACCGCGCAACCGCGACGCGCCATAGGAGAGCTCGTGCAGGAAGGCCCGGTCCCGCGCCTCCAGCCCGGACGCCCCACGTTCCAGGGCGACGTCCAGGCGCAGGCCCCGTCCCACGTCGAGGGCGATCGCCAGGGCGGCGCGCCGCGCGGCCGTGACGGCTTCGGGGCGGCTCCGGGCTGGGCTCAGTCGAGCATCCCCTCGAGCGGGGACGACGGCACGGCGATCTCGCGCGACGGCATGCGCCCCGCGAGGAAGGCCAGGCGGCCGGCGACGATGGCGAGCCTCATGGCGTGGGCCATGCGCACGGGATCCTTCGCGGCGGCCAACGCCGTGTTCATGAGCACACCGTCCACGCCCTGCTCCATGGTCACGCATGCGTCCGACGCGGTACCGACCCCGGCATCCACGATGACCGGCACGTGGAGGCGGCGCTTGATCTCGCGGATGAAGTACGGGTTCACCACCCCCAGGCCGCTCCCGATGGGGCTCGCCAGCGGCATGACGGCCACGCACCCGGCGTCCTCCAGGCGCAGCGCCATGATGAGGTCGTCGTTGGTGTACGCCATCACCTTGAAGCCTTCCCCGGCGAGGACCTTCGCCGCCTCCAGCGTAGCGGCCACGTCGGGGAGGAGGGTGGCCTGGTCGCCTATGACCTCCAGCTTGATCCACTCGTTGAATCCCGCGGCGCGCGCGAGGCGCGCGTAGCGCAGCGCATCCTCGGCGGTGTAGCACCCCGCCGTGTTGGCCAGAAGGAAGAACTCCTTGGGATCCAGGTGGTGGAGGATCCCCTCTTCCTTGGTCCGGTCCAGGTCCACGCGGCGCACGGCCACCGTCACCATCTCGGCCCCTGAGGCGCGGATGGCGTCCACCATGACCTGGTTGGTCGTGTACTTGCCCGTCCCCACGATGAGGCGGGACGGGAAGGCGTGGCCGCCGATGGTGAGGGGGCCGTCCAGGGCCCGGGCCTGCGCGAGCGCGTCGGTGTTCTCGGTCATCCCCGATTCATCCCCCGCCCACGAAGTGGACGAGCTCCAGGTTGTCTCCCTCCCGGACCTGCGTGTCGCCGTAGGCGTCGCGGGCCAGGATCTCCTTGTTGAGCTCCACCACGACGAGCGCCGGATGGAGCTCGAGGGACTCGAGAAGGGAGCGCACCGTGTGCCCCTCGCCGATGTCCCGCTCCTTCCCGTTGAGGCGGACCTTGATGGTTGTCGTGGATGGGCTCATGCTTGCGTCCCTCGGTTGCCGTCCTGCGTTTCGAACCCCACAAGATACCTGCGAAGGGCGTCCGTGGGATCCGCCGCGTCCCAGACGCCGCGGATCAGGGCGACGCCCCAGGCGCCGGCGGCGAGCACCTCCCCCACGCGCCCCGGCGTGACGCCTCCGATGGCCAGCACGGGAACCCCCGCCGCGACCTCCGCCACCCGGCCGGCGAACGCGGGCCCGAGCCCCGGGCGTCCCGGGTGGCTTGCCGTCTCGTAGATGGTACCCGCGAAGATCCAATCCGCGCCGCCGGCCGCGGCTTCGGCCCCCTCCTCGGCGGTGTGGACCGACACGCCCAGGCAACCCTGCGCGCCGAAGATGCGGCGGGCGTCCGCCAGCGGGAGGGAGCGCGCGCCCAGGTGGGCGCCGTCGGCTCCGGCCGAGAGCGCCACGTCCACGCGGTCGTTGACCACGAGCAGGGAGCCGGAGGCGCGGGCCGGCTCCCGCAGCGAACGCACCAGCTCCAGCAGGGTCCGCCCCGGCGTCCCCGGCCCCCGCAAGTGGAAGGCGAGCGCGGCGCCCCCGGCGGCGAGAAGCGCGGCCGCCCGCTCCTGGAACCCGGCGCGGGAGAGCACCGCGTCGTCGGTGACGAGGTGGAGGCGCGGCACCCTCATCAGACGAAGCGCTGCGCGGTCCGCACTCCCCGACCGTGGATCCAGTCCCGCGCGTCCATCCTGCGCTTCCCTGGAGGCTGGATCTCCGCCAGCGCCACCGCCCCGTCTCCGGCGGCCACCACGAGTCCCTGCGCGGCGTCGGCGGCGAGCACGGTGCCGGGCGACCCGGGGGAAGGCGCCTCCACCGGCGTGGGACGGAAGAGCTTCACCGGGACGCCCTCCAGCTCGGACCAGGCCCCCGGAACCGCATCCATCCCCCGCACGTGCCAGGCGATCTCCCGGGCGGCGCGCCCCCAGTCCACTCGGGCCACCTCCCGCCCCACCTTCGGGGCATAGGTGGCCCGGGCGTGGTCCTGCTCCTCTTCCTCGGCCTGACCGCCCGAGAGGAGCGCCAGCGCCTCCAGGAGCGCCTCGGCGCCCAGCTCGGAGAGGCGCACCGAAAGCTCGGAGGCGGTCTCGCCAGGAAGGATGGGCTCCCGGATCCGGTGGAGGGTGGGCCCCGCGTCCAGGGCCTCCACCATGCGCATGATGGTCACGCCCGCGTCCTCGTGTCCGCGCGCGATGGCCCAGTTGATGGGCGCCGCTCCGCGGAGCTCGGGGAGAAGGGAGGCGTGAACGTTCAGGGAGCCCAGGGGCGGCACGTCCAGCACCTCACGGCGGAGGATGTGCCCGTAGGCCACCACCACCGAGAGGTCGGGGGCCAGGGCGCGCAGCGCGGCCATGAAGTCGTCCCCCACGGGGCGCTCGGGCGTGAGCACGGGGAGCCCGAGGGCTTGCGCGGTCTCCTTCACCGGCGAGGGAGTGAGCCTCTGCCCCCGCCCGGCGGGGCGGTCGGGCCGGGTCACCACGCCCACGACCTCGAATCCCTCGTCGTCCACGGCGCGCAGCGAAGGCACCGCGAAGTCGGGCGTGCCCCAGAAGAGGATCCTCACCGTTCGTCCCTCACGACGCCTCGTCTTCCCGGAGCTTCTTCCACTTCCTCATCTGCATGCGCCGCTTCAGCGGGCTCAGGCGGTCCAGGAAGAGGATGCCGTCCACGTGGTCGATCTCGTGCTGGATGGCCCGGGAGAAGAGCTCCTCGGCCTCCAGGGAGACGGGGCGCCCCTTGGGGTCGAACCCCGTCACTTTCACGGCCCAGGGGCGGACCACCACGTCCTCGATCCCCGGGATGCTCAGGCACCCCTCCGCCTCCTTGTCCAGCTCGCTGCTCGCCCAGGTGACCACCGGGTTCACCAGCGCCACGCGGGCCTCGGGCTCCTCCTCGCGGCGCAGGTCCACCACCATGACGCGCTTGGACACGCCGACCTGTGGGGCGGCCAGCCCGATCCCCTCGGCGTGGTACATGGTCTCGAACATGTCCCGCACCAGCGTCCGCAGCTCGTCGTCGAAGGAGGTCACCTCCTCCGCCCTCGTGCGCAGCACGGGGTCGCCCATGAGGACGATGTCGCGGATGGCCATGCCTACTCTTCCTTGCCACCCTTGTTCGCCAGGAGCTGGGCGACGCGCCCCCGGTCCACGGTGACCCGGGTGTTGTCCCCGGTGCGCACCGTGAGCCGGTTCTCCTCTACGTGCACGATGGTGCCGATGAGGCCGCCGTTGGTGATGATCTCGTCGCCCTTCTTCAACCCTTTGAGCATGGCGTCGTGACGCTGCCGCTCCTTGGACTGCGGGCGGATGAGCAGGAAGTAGAAGATGACGAAGATGAGGACCATCTGGACCATGAAGATGATCCCCGCCGACCCCCCTTCCCGGGGCGCCATGAGGATCGCGAGCGCGGCGTGCGTCACCTTGTTTCTCCCTTGACGTTCACTTGGGTGGGCGCGCACCCGGCGCGCCGCGGGTTCCTGCCGTTCAACCGCCTGCTAACCCTGTTCGCTCCGGTATCGTTCCAGCCAATCGCGGCTCCAGGCGTGGAAGCTCCCGTCCACGATGCGGCGGCGGGCCTCCTCGCTCAGGTGCACGAGGAAGCGGAGGTTGTGGATGGAGATGAGGCGGAAGGCCAGCATCTCCGCCGACACCACCAGGTGCCGGAGGTAGGCCCGTGTGTACCGTGCGCACGTCGTGCAGTCGCAATGGGGATCCACCGGCCTGGTGTCTTCCCTGAAGCGCGACGCCTTCAAATTCACCTGGCCCTCCACGCTCGTCCAGGCGGTGCCGTGGCGCGCGTTCCGCGTGGGGGCCACGCAGTCGAAGAGGTCGCACCCGCGCCCGATGGCCTCCAGGAGATCGTCGGGGTACCCCACCCCCATCAGGTAGCGGGGGCGATCGTGCGGGAGCTCGCCGTCCAGCAGCTCCAGCGTGCGCCACATGTCGGGCTTGGCCTCCCCCACGCTCAGGCCGCCGATGGCCATCCCGTGCCAGTCGCCCGAGTCCCGGACCTGGCGGGCGTGCTCGCGTCGCAGATCGTCGTAGATGTTGCCCTGCACGATGGGGAAGAGCGTCTGCGCAGGATATTCGCCCTCTTGCTCCAGAGCGTCGAAGCGCGCCCGGCACCGGTGCAGCCAGGTCAGCGTGCGCCGGTTCGCCTCGCGGGCGTGGGCGTGGTCCGAGCCGCCGGGGGGGCACTCGTCGAAGGCCATGACCACGTCGGCGCCCAGGGTGCGCTGGATGTCCATGACCGACTCCGGCGTGAACGTGTGGCTGGAGCCGTCGATGTGGCTCTTGAACACCACGCCTTCGTCCTGGACCTGCCGGATGTCCGCCAGCGAGAAGACCTGGAAGCCGCCCGAGTCGGTGAGGATGGGACCGTCCCAGCGCATGAACGCGTGCAGCCCGCCGAGCTGGCGGACCAGCTCGTGCCCCGGCCTCAGGTAGAGGTGGTACGTGTTGGCCAGCACCATGCGGGCCCCCAGCTCCCCCACCTCCTCCATGGCCACGCCCTTCACGGTGCCCAGGGTGCCCACGGGCATGAACATGGGCGTGGGCACGTCGCCGTGGGGGGTGGTGAACACCCCCGCGCGGGCGGCGCCGTCCCGGGCGTCGAGGCGGTAGGAGAACACTAGTTCGACACCGGCCTCGCCTCCTTCCGGGGCATCATGTCCTCGCGCATCGCCAGCGCGTACACCGTGGACGCCACCACCACGGCGGCCTGCCTCAGGTCGTCGAGGAGCATGTGGTCGAAGGTATCGAGCTCCGTGTGGTGGCCGTTGATGCCGTACTCGATGGGGTCCTGGATGAAGTTGAATCCGGGGATCCCCGCGGCGTCGAAGGCCATGTGGTCGGTGCTCCCCGTGTTCCCGTGGCGCACCGCCACCACACCCAGGTCGCGGAAGGGCCACAGGATCTGCTCGAAGACCGGCGTGGCCTTCTCGTTGGACTGGTTCCAGATCCCCCGGAGGCGCCCGGTGCCGTTGTCCACGTTGACGTACGCCGAGATGCGGCCGTGGAGGTCCTTGTTGTTGGCCACCCAGCCGCGCGAGCCCAGGAGCCCCTGCTCCTCCGCGCTCCAGAGCGCGATGCGGATGGTGCGCCGGGGCTGGACGCCCAGCGTCTTGAGGATGCGCATGGCCTCCATCATGACCACCGTGCCCGCCGCGTTGTCCACCGCGCCGACGCCCATGTGCCAGGAGTCCAGGTGGGCGCCGAGCATGACGTACTCGTCCTTCTTGTCCGTGCCCGGAAGGTCGCCCAGGGTGTTGTAGGCCTGGAGGTCGTCCTCGAGGAAGCGGCTCTCCACGAGGAGCTCCAGCTCCACCGGGACCCCGCCCTGCACGTTGCGCCAGATCATGTTGTACTGCTCCCGGGGGATAGCCACCTGGGGGAGCCCCTCCGGGTCGCCCTTCACACGGCTCCCCGCGCCGCCGCCGCGGACGACGCCGTGGCTCCGCGACGAGATGCGCAGGAACGCATGGGCCCCTTCCGCCTCGGCCAAGGCCTGCAGCGCCTGCTGCGCCTCCCGCTCCGCGCGCATGCGCGCCTGGGCGGCCTGGCGCTCCGCGTCCGACCGGGGAGCGGCGGCCGCCGAGGCGGGCGCCGGCTCGAGAAGCGCCTCCAACGAGGTGCGCCGCGGAGCCGGCTCGAACTCGGGGGGCGTGGGCTGAGGCTCCTCCATGAGCACGAACGTGCCCTTCAGCTTCCCGCGGTACCCCGCCACGTGCTCGGCCGTCGCCACCCGCACAGCCAGCGCCTGGCCCCGCACCGTCCCCGGTGTGCTCCCGGTCCAGGCGAGCGGCTGCCCGTGCAGGGGCTGCTCGAAGGGAGTGAGGATGCGGCCGGCGTATGCCTCGGACTGCCATCCCCTGCCGAACTCGCCCCACGGCTCTACGACCACGTTCTGGAGCCCCCACGAGCGGAGCTTGAGGGCCGTCCACTCGTTGGCGCGCCTCATCCCGGGCGAGCCGGTGAGGCGCGGCCCATTCACCTCTGTGAGCCAGCGGGCCATGTCCTCGATCTGGGAGCGCTGGAGCCCCTCCTCGCGGATGCGCTGCACCACGGAGAGGTCCACGGCCTCCTGCGCCACCTGGGCCCGGGCGGGGAGGGCCTGGGACACGGCCAGGAGGAGGAAGAGGGAGAGCGGACGGAGGAAACGCATGGTTGCTCCTTGCAGGGTGCCGGGATCCACGACCTTCGGGAAGCGCCGTCCCCGGCGCCTCCCACCGCCCACGCCCCGGGGAGGGGGCGGGCGCGGCGGGGCTAATACTCTTGCTTGCGGCCGTTCTCCCGCCAGGCCTCCAGGACGGCGCACCCCTCGTCCTCGAGGAGCTGCTCCCCCGCGGTGCGGCGACGCGCCCACGGCGTGGCCAGCTCCCCGTAGATGTCGGCATCGTCGAAGCCCGCCCGGGCGGCGTCCTCCTTGGAGGCCGCGAAGACCACCCTGGGGATGCGGGCCCAGTAGGCCGCGGCCAGGCACATGGGGCACGGCTCGCAGCTGGAATAGAGGACGCAATCCTCCAGCACGTGGGTCCCGAGGCGGACCGAGGCGTCCCGGAGCGCGAGGACCTCGGCGTGGGCCGTGGGGTCCCCCAGCTCCACCACCCGGTTCCACCCCTGCCCCACCACTTCCCCGCCCCGGGCCACGACGGCGCCGAAGGGCCCGTTGCGGCCGGAGGCCGAGTGGAGGCCGGCCAGGCGGATGGCTTCGCGGAGCAGGGAGGCGTCGTCCATGGCCCTTACGATGTCACGCGCCCCGTGACCACCGCCATGGCGTCACCATACGAGTAGAAGCGGTAGTCCCCGGCCACCGCCTCGCGGTACGCATCCATGACCTGGCGGTACCCGCCGAACGCCGCCACCAACATGAGGAGCGTGGAGCGCGGGAGGTGGAAGTTCGTGAGGAGCGCGTCCACCGCCCGGAACCGGTACGGAGGCCGGATGAAGAGGTCGGTGGTCCCCGTCCCCGCCTGGATGCGTCCCTCCTCGTCCGCCACCGCCTCCAGGGTCCGCACCGCGGTGGTCCCCACCGCCCACACCCTCCCTCCCGCGGCTCGGGCGGCCACCACCGCCTCGGCGGCGGCGGGCGGAACCTCGTACCACTCGGCGTGGAGCTCGTGGGCCGCTGGGTCCTCCACTTCCACGGGGCGGAAGGTCCCCACGCCCACATGCAGGGTGAGGGCGGCGCGGGCCACCCCCAGGGCCTCGAGCTCCGCCAGCACCTCGGGGGTGAAGTGGAGCCCGGCCGTGGGCGCCGCAACCGACCCGGCGACGCGGGCGTACACGGTCTGGTAGCGCTCGCGGTCCAGGGGCTCGTCGTCCCGCGCCAGGTAGGGCGGGAGGGGCATGTGGCCGTGGCGCTCCAGCGCCTCCTCCACTGTGCCCGGACAGACCAGGCGGACCACGCGGCCGCCCCCCGGCGCCGAGTCCAGCACCTCCACGCGGAGGTCGTCGGCCACGTCCACCACGCGCCCGGGCTTCAGCTTGCCGCCGGGGCGGACCAGCGCCTCCCACACGCGGGGGTCCGACGACGCCGGGGCCGGCCGGAGGAGAAGGATCTCCGCAGGAGCCCCGGTGGGCTTGCGCCCCAGGAGGCGCGCGGGGAGGACCTTGCTCTCGTTGACGACGAGAAGGTCGCCGGGACGGAAGAGCTCCGTCAGCTGGCGGAAGCGGAGGTGGCGGAGCTCCCCGTGCTCCCGAGGCACGACGAGGAGCCGGCTCCCATCCCGGCGCTCGGCCGGGTAGCGGGCCACCCGCTCCGGCGGCAGGTGGTAGTCGTAGTCGGAGACCCGGGATCCGTCGGCGGTCCGGGCGCCGGACGGCCCGGTCATTCCGCCTCGAAGAGCGAGGCCTGGTTCCCCTTCTTACCCGCTTCCTTCAGCGTGTAGCCGAATCGCCGGAAGGCCCGGGGGGTGGCCACCCGCCCCTGTGGGGTGCGCATCAGGAACCCCTCCATGATGAGGAAGGGCTCGTAGACCTCCTCCAGCGTCGTGGCGTCCTCGCCCATGGCCACCGCCAGGGAGTTCAGCCCCACCGGCCCTCCCTCGAACTTCTCGATGAGCGTCTTGAGCACCCGGGCGTCCATCTCGTCCAGCCCGTACTCGTCCACGTCGAGCATGGTGAGCGCCTCGCCGGCGACCTGGGAGCTGATCACCCCGTCGGCCCGCACCTGGGCGTAGTCCCGGACCCGGCGCAGGAGGCGGTTCGCCACCCGGGGGGTGCCCCGGGAGCGCCGCGCGATCTCCAGGGCCCCGTCGGGGCTCGCCTCCACGCCGAGGATCTCGGCGCTCCGGCGCACGATGGTCACGAGCTCCTCGGCCGGATAGAAGTTGAGCCGCTGCACGATCCCGAAGCGGGCCCGCATGGGCGCCGTGAGGAGCCCGAAGCGGGTGGTTGCCCCCACCAGCGTGAAGCGCTCGATCTTCATCGTCATGGTCTGGGCCTTGGGCCCCTCGGACAGGCGGATCTCGATCTGCCAGTCCTCCATGGCGGGATAGAGGAACTCCTCGATGATCGGGCGCAGCCGGTGGATCTCGTCGATGAAGAGGATGTCCCCCGGGCGCTGGTTCGTGAGGATCCCCACCAGGTCGGCGGGCTTCTCCAGGATCGGGCCGGAGGTGTTCTTGAAATTCACGCCCATCTCCCGGGCGAGGAGCGACGCCAGCGTGGTCTTCCCGAGCCCCGGAGGACCGTGGAAGAGGATGTGGTCCAGGGGCTCGCGGCGCCCCCGGGCGGCCTCGATGGAGATGGACAGGGAATCGCGGACCTTGGCCTGCCCGATGAACTCGGCCAGCCGCTGCGGGCGGAGCGAGGGCTCGGCCTGGCGGTCCTCGTCCAGGGAGGCCGGGGTCGTGATCTGGGTGCGTTCGGTCATGGCTGGCCGCGTGGTGGGTCGGCCTACACGCTACGTCCCGGGACGCCTCCTGCCTACCCCCCGGCGCCGAAATGCCGCGAAATCAAAGGATTCCGGCCCCTCCGGGAGCCCCGGAAGGAGGGCTCCTCGCCGTCCCTCGGCGCCGTTGCTGAGAACGCGCCAACCTTGCGGTGCCCATGGCCGAGGGGGATCTTGCACGATGGTCCCCGGAGGGCGGAGTGCATGCCCCTCCCGAAAAGGAAGCTGCGTGTGCCTCTCCACCCCGTCGGCGCCCTACCGACGTGAGGCGGACGCGGCGATCGGGCCGTGTCAGTGATCCAACCCATCACGGAGGTCCAGATGACCAGAGAAGTGGTTCGCAAGAACCCGCTCCGAGCCAGCTTCACCCTCCTCGCCGCAGCTCTGCTGGCCGCGACCGCGCTCTTCGCGCAGTCGGCGGCCGCCCAGACCGGCGCGGTGTCGGGCACGGTGATCAGTGCCCAGACGGGTGAGCCGCTCTCGGCGGCACAGGTCAGCATCGAGGGAACAGGCCTCGGCTCACTGACCCAATCCAACGGGAAATTCCTGATCCTGCGGGTTCCCCCGGGCACGTACCGGGTGAGCGCCATCCTCATCGGGTTCGCTTCCACCACCGCCCAGGTGACGGTCACCGCAGGCTCCACCGCGGTTGCGGACATGCGGATGGCCCCCCAGGCCATCGCCCTGTCGGAGATCGTGGTCACCGGCGTGGCCGGCGCCACCCAGCGCACCAAGCTCCCCTTCGAAGTCGCCCAGGTGAGGGCCGCCGACCTACAGGTTCCCAACGTCAACGTCGGCTCCACGCTTACGGGTAAGGTGTCAGGCGTCCAAGTCGTGTCCGGAAGCGGCCGGCCCGGTTCGGCGCCCTCCATCCTGCTCCGTGGGGTGAAGAGCCTCAACGCCAGCGGCCGGGACCAGGAGCCTCTCTACATCGTCGATGGGGTGATCCTCGGCTCGACGCTGGTGGACCTCGATGCTCTCGACATCCAGAGCATCGAAGTCGTGAAGGGCGCTGCGGCGGCCTCGTTGTACGGCTCGCGCGCCGCGAACGGCGTGATCCAGGTCCGCACCAGGCGCGGCACCGCGCTGGCGGACGATCAGATCGCGTACACGCTCCGCTCCGAATACGGCCGCAGCGAACTGGGGAGCGTTCCGGAGTTGCTGCTCACCAAGACGCACCAGTACATGCTGGTGAACGGCCAGTTCGTGAACACCGACGGCACGAAGTGCGACTGGCTGCTGTGCAAGTCGCCGACTCTGGCCGGGCAGAACGCGGCGGCGGGCCAGTCCGCAAGCACGTGGAACACGGTCATGAACGTGCCGTGGCCCGGACAGACGTTCAATCAGGTCGAGCGCTTCTTCCAGACCGGGCAGTTCATGCAGAACTACATGTCGGCGGAAGGGCGCTCGGGGCGGACGAATTTCCACATTTCCCTGAGCAACATGCAGGACGAAGGCGTCATGCCGGGAATGGACGGGTTCGACCGCACCAACCTCCGGGTGAACGTGGACCAGGCGATGAACGAGAAGCTCCAGGTCCAGGCGAGCGCGTTCTACAGCCGGTCGGACCAGGGCCAGTTCCCTGAATCGCAGGGCAACCCGCTCTTCGACCTCACCCGCATGCCCGCAGGCGTGGACCTCACCGCTGACGACCCGAATCTCCCCGGTGAGTTGGTGCTCGACGTGGACCCCACGAACAACGAGAGCCCGAATCCGCTGTACCAGATGTACAACCGGAAGTACACGGAAGGGCGCGGCCGCTTCCTGGGCAGCAGCAACGTCCGGTTCTCGCCATTCGACTGGATGGACCTGGACGTGAACGGCTCGTACGACCGGTCCGACCGGGACGTGTCCGACTACTATCCCAAGGGGTACCGGACCATCATCCCGAGCGCGAGCCTGAACAACGGCCAACTCTACAAGTTCCGCAGCCAGAACGAGGCGCTGAACGCCTCCATCACGGCGACCCTGCGGCACAACTTCACCGACCAGATCCGCAACCGCACGCAGTTCCGCTACCTCTATGAGACCCAGGACTACGAGAGCGTGAACTCGGACGGGTACGAGTTCGCCGTGAAGGACGTGCCCACGCTGGACAACATCAACCAGGACAACCTCACCGCCGGCTCCTACTCGCAGACCGTCCGCGCGGACGGCTACTTCGCCATCACGAACTTCGACCTCTACGACAAGTACGTGGTGGACGCGCTGATCCGGAACGACGGGTCCTCGCTCTTCGGCGCTGACGAGCGGCGGCAGTGGTACTACCGCTTCGCCGGTGCCTGGCGCCTCACGCAGGAGCCGTTCTTCGACGTGCCAGGAATCAACGAGCTCAAGCTCCGCTACTCGTACGGCACCGCCGGCGGGCGGCCGAATTTCACGGCCCAGTACGAGACCTACAGCGTCAGCGGCGGCCGGGTGTCCCCGGTGACTCTGGGCAACAAGAACCTGAAGCCCGAGTTCTCCGCTGAGCAGGAGATCGGCCTCGACGCGGCAGTCCTGAACAATCGCGTGTCTCTGGGCCTGACCTACGCCTTCTCGGACACGAAGGACCAGATCCTGCCGGTGCCGCAGCCTGCGTACACCGGGTACCAGACCCAGTGGAGGAACGCGGGCACCATCGAGAGCAAGACGTTCGAGGCGACCCTCGACGTCCAGATCCTCCAGCGCGAGGACTTCTCGTGGTCCGCGAAGCTCCTCTTCGACAAGTCCACCTCCACCATCACCGAGCTGAGCGTCCCGCCGTTCACCTACGGCGTGGAGGGTCAGGAGATGGGCACGATCTTCTACGCCCGCCCGGGCGAGAAGGTCGGGACGTTCTATGGGAACCGGTACGCGCAGAGCTGCGCTGACCTTCCGACGGGCGTGAACTGCGACGGGTTCGCCGTCAACGACCAGGGCTGGTTGGTATGGGTCGGCAGCGGCGGCTTCGCCACCCCGAAGTGGGGAACCGACTCCGACGCGGCCGTCCGTGGCTCGAAGGTGAAGTGGGGGACGCCGTTCCTGGGCGAATGCACGGATCGGTCCACGGACCTGCGCACACTGTATTGCCCGGTGGGCAAGGGTCTCCCCGACTACAACATCAACCTCTCGCAGACCTTCACCTACAAGGGCGTGAACGTCTACGCGCTGGTCAGCCGCAGCGTCGGCTTCGACGTCTACAACCAGCCTCTTCAGTGGGCGGTCTTCAAGAACTACGCGGGCATCATCGACCAGTCGACGGTCCCCACGGCCGAGCAGAAGCCGATCGGGTACTTCGAGGCGCTCTACACAGCGTCCGGCCTTCGCCCCAGCAACGCGTTCGTGGAGGACGCGTCGTTCACCAAGCTGCGCGAGGTGTCGGCAAGCTACCGGTTCACCGGTGACCAGTTGGCGGCGGTTCCCGGGCTGGCGAGGCTCAGCGGCCTGGGCATCACCATGTCCGGCCGCAACCTCCTCACCTGGACCGACTACCGCGGCTTCGACCCGGAGACGGGGCGCGGCGGCGGCGACACCGGGTCGGCGGCGATCGCGCGGGTCGAGGGGTATCAGTACCCGAACTTCCGCACGTTCACGGCTGCCATCGAGCTGATCTTCTAAGGAGCCCGAACCATGAGACAAACTCTGAAGACGTTCCTGGTCGGCTCGATCCTGCTCCTTGGAGCCGGCGCGTGCGCCGACCTCGACGTGGTCAACCCCAACGACGCAGACGCCTTCCGCGCGCTGGCATCGTCCGGCGACGTGGAGTCGCTCATCGCCGGGGGGTACAACACCATATTCAACGGGGTCTATTCCGATGCAGGCCCCGGGTTGTTCCTGAGCAACGCCTCCTTCCAGCACAACGCCCCCTGGGCGAACTCCGGAATGGAGCACTACGGCCGCATCCCGCGCATCGCGCTCGTCAACGACGCGTCGGACACCAACTACGGGTACTTCACGTGGCCCTGGTTCTACTCGTACCGCGCCATCGCGGCGGTCTCCGACGGCCTCCGTGCCATCGAGGCCAACGCCGATCTCGCGGAGGATATCGGCGCCACGAACCTCATCCGGGACAAGGCGTTTGCCCGCCTCATCCTGGGGATGGCGTACGGATACCTGGGCATCACGTACGACAAGGCCTTCATCGTGGACGAGAAGACCGACCTCTCGACCACCCAGGAGATGAAGCCCGGCGCGGAGGTCGTGGCAGCTGCGCTGAAGTACCTCGACGAGGCCATCACGCTGGCCGGCCAGGCGAGCTTCACGCTCCCGTACGGCTGGATGCAGGCCAACGTGACCTCGGCGGACCTGCAGCGCTTCGCCTATTCGCAGAAGGCCCGCTTCCGGGCCGCCGCGGCGCGCACGCCAACCGAGCGTGCGGCGGTGGATTGGACCGCGGTCATCGCCGACGTGGACAAGGGCGTCACGTCCTCGTTCAACCAGGACATGGACCCGAACAACGGCTGGTATGCGGCGGTCGTGGACTACGGCAACTACGACGGATGGCAGGAGCTCAGCTACTGGGTCTACGGGATGGCCGACCGGTCCGGCAACTACCAGAAGTGGCTGGCGCGTCCCCTCGGCGACAAGAACCCGATCATCTCGGGGAACCCCGTCCTGATCGTCACGCCCGACCTGCGCTTCCCGCAGGGGAGCACGGTGGACGCTCAGCGCGCGAACGTCGGCAAGTACTTCAGTGCGCCCTCGAACATCGCCGATGTGTGGCAGCGCCCGGCGCGTGGGACGTGGCGGTGGTCCTACTACTTCAACAACCGGTTCCAGGACTACAGCAACTGGGCCGATTTCACCCACGCCGAGATCAACATCGTCGAGATGCGCATGCTCAAGGCCGAGGGGCTCTTCCGCAAGGGTGACCTCAACGGCGCAGCGGCGCTGATCAACATCAGCCGGACGGCGAACGGGCTGAACGCCACCAACGCCGCGGGCCTGAACACGAGCTGCGTGCCCACGCTGCCCAACGGGGACTGCGGGGGCCTGCTGGAGATGCTGAAGTGGGAGAAGAGGATGGAGGTCCAGTTCCAGGGCCTGTACGGCGCGCCCTGGTACTTCGACAGCCGTGGCTGGGGCGACCTCTACATCGGGACGCCCCTGCAGTTCCCGGCTCCGTGCAAGGAGCTGCAGGTTCTGCAGCTGCTCCCCTGCTACAGCTTTGGTGCCACGGGCGGGCAGAGCGCCGCCGCGATGTCGAGCTACAAATACCCCGGAGAGAGCTGAACCGGTATGAGGTGTGAGCTGCCTGGCTCACCCTAACAGGAACGAGGGGGCGGGATCTCCGGATCCCGCCCCCTCGTGTTCTCCGCCTCGGGGCCGCCGCTGTGCTGGCGGCGCCGGGTCAGCGGTCCAGACCGACTACGTGCACGCCCTGCTTGGGCGGAGCCGGCTTGCGACCGTCCTGGCCGGGGTCGGGGAGCCTCGGGCCCGTGGGGCTCGAGCAGGCCGCCAGCACCAGGAGCGTCATCAGCATGAGCGCTCGCCGGAATGTCATGGAACGTCCTCCGCCGGTGGGGTCGGACATCTTCCTGCTCGCCACCTTAGAATACGAACACGAAATCCGCACCGTGACAAGGGCGCCGAAGTTCCCGCGGCGCGCCTCACCGCTGGCGCTGAAGGACGCCGCATGCCGCAACGCTTTCGGTCCCCCCTGCACCGCGCTGGAAGAGCCAGGCCGCGTAGGACCCTTCGGCGTCGAGCTCCCGGGAGAGTGTGGTCCGCCCTTCGGCGACGCCGTCCGACCCGGCCTCGAGCTGGGGATAGACGGCACGGCCGGCCACGGCATCCCCCTGAACCCCGCACGCTCCGGTCAGGATCCGCCAGGCGTACGTGACGCCGGGGTCGCTCCGGAAGATCTTGATGGACGTCTCGGCACGCCCGGACTGGGAGAGGACGGCCACTTCGCCCAAGACCCGTTGCGCTGGGGAGGTGGGCTGGAGGGTCGCCTGCCAGGTGGTAAGCACGGGCAGGACGGCGTCGGTGCACGCCGCCGCGAGCGCGGCAAGGACGAGAGCCGTCCACACACCGATACGTCGGGCTCTCGGCGGAGCCACGGGTAACGCAGATCGCAATGTCACGTAGCTACCCTAAGAACCAGACCGACAGGCTGTCAATTCGGCCGTGGACAGCGTCTCCACATGGCTAGAGATTCTACGGCATCGTGATTCCGGCCTTCGTCCCGCACCTTCTCGACACCGAGTCTCCCATGCTCCGGAGCGGTCGTTCCGCCCTGCTGGCCCTCGCCGTGGCTGCCTTGGCCGCCTTCGCCCTCGGCGCTTCCCCGGTCGTCGCACAGCAGGACGCTTCCCCCTTGCGCCTCGGCCTGGGCTACACAGCCAACGCCCCGGAGATGCTCTCGGGTGTCTCGGGCTATGTGATCTTCCCGGCGAAGGGGGGGATTGGGCTCTACGTGGACGCGAAGTTCAACCCCGACAGCCCGCGTCGGGACGACAACTTCTTGAAGGGACGCACGGCGCTCCAGGTCGAGGACGAAGTTGCGGGGGTTCAGTTCATCGACCACAAAGACAGCTACCGGAGCTTCAACGCAGCACTGGTGCGTTCGATCAACCCCCATCTCATGCTTTATCTCGGCGCGGGGGTTTCCCAAATGACCCGCTACCGGCAGTACTTCGACCCCTCGGAGGAGATGGGGCTGGCGGGCTACTTCTGGGTGGAGGCGTCGGACGAGGCCGGGTCCAGCTTGAACGTCCTCGGAGGCGCGTTCTTCCGCATGAGCTCGGTGCTCATCTTCCAGACGGGCATCGAGTCCAATCCCAGGGGTTTCACGGTCGGCGCGAACGTCCAGCTCCCCCGGCGACCGAAACAGGCGGAATCGAAATAGGCACAGGCGAAGCGCCCGGGCCCGGCCCTGGCGTACTACGAAGAGGAGGTGGGACGTGATCAAGGGACGGCGCTGGAAAGAGGCCTTCGGGCTGGTGGCGATCCTGATGGCGGCGAGCGCGTGCGCCACCACCCGCTCGGAGGGAGCGGGCACCCGATCCGACGTCATCACCCGCGACGAGATCGTCGCGGAAGCGGGCGTTCGGAACCTCTACGAGCTGGTACAGAGGCTTCGTCCGAGGTGGATCACGGCGCGGAATCAGGACCGCAGCTTCGGCATGACCACCGAGATCGCGGTGTACCAGAACCAGACCTACCTGGGCGACGTCGAGACCCTCCGACAGGTGGGTCCGACGATGGCGTACGAGCTGCGATGGATCGAGGGTCAGACGGCCATGAGCACGCTCACCGGCTTCGGGTCGGGAAAGCACCTCGCCGGGGCAATCATCATCGGTACGGCGCCCCCCGGAAGCAACTGAGCGTCAGCGGCGGACGGTCCCCCCGCGCCGGGTCCAGACCGCCACCACGCCGCACTGCGACTGGGAGTTGAGGAACTCCGGCGGGATCGAGGAGAAGCCCCGGTAGATCTCGATGCCCTCGACGGAGCCAGGGGACACCACGTCGTCGAGCCGGATGTCCGCGGCGTTGTTGGTCCGGTTCATGAGCATTCCGTCCACGAAGATCTGGGTGATGCACCTTTCCCCCGCCCCCCGGCCCAGCTCGATCCTCGGCCGGGTGCCGGCCCCACCCCCCACGAGCTGGACCCCCGGGACAGAACGCAGCATGTCCGTGACGTACATGGGACGACGCGCCTCGATGTCCCGCCGCGTGATGTAGAGCCCGGTACCGTTGGCACTGCGGAATCTGAAGTCGTCCAGGAGGGGGCTCCGATCCACGTCGGACCAGACGATCACCTCCAACGGTGCGAGCAAAACGGCATCGGTGTGCAGGCGCACCTCGACTTGGAGATACCGGTGGCCGTCGAAGTGCAGCAGGGGAGTACCGGCCGAGCGGTAGCCGATCCGCTGGGCGAACAGCCGAACCGCGAACGTGCGGGTGACGATGAATTCGAACTTGCCCAGCGAATCGGTCACCAGGCTCCGGAGGAACGTGCCGTCCGCACGACGGACGATCACCGAAGTGGTCGCGAGCGGCTGCCCGGACTCTTCGTCGACGACCAGCCCGACCACGCGCACCTGCTGGCCCCGGAGAGGGGACGCGAGGCCGAGAACGAGTCCCAGCAGCAGGAGAAGGGTCGGCGGACGCATGGTGGGGATGTGGGATATCTGGATTAGGAATACGTCGTGGCGCAAGCGGCCTTTCACCCCGGGGGCCGACCGGAGAACCCACCTCGCCCGCCCCCGTGCCTCAGCGGCTCCAGGGGGGCACCACCCCGTTCATTCGCGCGTAGGCGATCCCCTGCCCCAGGTGCTCGTGGAGGTGGGTCGAGGCGAGGATCCAGAGCTGCTGCTGCGTCATGGGCCGCCCGAAGACCTCGAGGCTGGCCGCCAGCTTCCCGGCGTCGGTGCCCCGCACCGCATCCGCGAGGAAGCCGAACGACGCCTTCAGGTCGGCCACGATCTCCGCCTTGGTCAGGGCGCGGGCCTCGTAGGTCCCCGCCGTCCGGTAGTCCGCCGGGTCGATGCCGCTGGCGGCGGGAGGCGCGGCCCCGGGAATCCCCCCGATGAGCCAGTTGTCGGAGATCACGTGCTTGAACAGCTCGGCGACGGAACGCACCCCCTCCCCTGGGCGCCACCCGTAGGCAGCTTCGGGGATGGCTTCGGCGAGGCCCACCACCTTCGCCTCCACCTGGGCTACGTCGCGGAGGATGTCGGCGACGAGGACCGGCTCCTGCTGGGCGGACAATGGGGCGTGCACGAGGACGGCGGCCAGGACGGCCGCGGGGGCAACTCGGGACATGCAGGTGCTCCGGGAGGGAGGAGGGTCGGCTCGCGCCTCGCGCGAGCGGCGAAGGGGCACGGCAAGCGGGAATATCTAGCAGGTCAGAGGAACGCCAGCCAGTACGACAGGGCGCTCCCGCGTCCCTTGTGCGACCACCCGGTGAGCGACGAGTAGCGCATCCGGTAGTAGCGCACCAGCTCGAAGCCGGGGGGGAGCGCGGGGTCGGGCTCGAGCTCGACGCGAACCTGCACGTCGTCGAAGGGGCCGCGGGCGTCGAGGGTGCGGATGCCGACGGCGGTGGAGGCCACCAGGAGCGCCGCGCCCTTCTCCGCCAGCCCCAGGGTGGCGTCGGCGAGGAGCGGGCGCTGGATCTCGCCCACGATCCACGCCTCCAGCTTCCCCCGCCCATCGCCGTCCAGCGCGGCGCGGGCGCGGGTGAAGCGGAACGCGCCGAAGGCCACGATGACCAGGATGAAGACCACCGCCTTCCATCCCGTGAGCGTGAACGTGAAGGCGTTGGCGGCCCGTGGATCGCGTTCGTCGCGCATCAGCGCCTCTCCGGGATGTGTGCCATGACGTGCTCGGCAAGCGCCGTGATCGTGAGGCTCGGGTTCACGCCCAGGTTCGCGGGCACGATGGAGCCGTCCACGACGTAGAGGCCGGGGTGGCCGAACGCCTCGCCGCCGAAGTCCACCACGCCTTCCTCGGGCCGGGCGGCCATGCGGCATCCGCCCAGGATGTGCGCGGTGACGGGGGCGCCGAGGGCGACGTCGGGCCAGGTGGTCCACGCCGCGCCCCCCATGGCCTTCGCCAGCCGGCGCGTGACCTCGTCGGCCACGGGGATGGAGGGGACGGGCGGCGTCTCGCCGGCGGGAACGCAGGTGGCGAGGCGCGGACGCCCGAGCCCCCACCATCTCCGCCGGTACTCCAGCGTCATGTGCCCGCCTGTGGACTGCATGGCCAGCACGATGGCCGTGCGGCGGGCGCGCCCCGCGGGCCAGAGCCCCGCCAGGGAGCGGACGGGATGGCGCACGAGAGCGCCGAGGAGGCGCACCACGCCCGGCAGGCTCGGCCGCCCGGAGGGGAGGGGGGCGGTGAGCCAGAAGAGCGCGTCGGAGCCCTCGTTGAAGCGCACGATCTCGACGTGCGTGCGCGCGTCGGCCTGCACGCCGGAGGTGATCGCGGCGTGATCCGCCCAGCTCTCCCCGCCCCGGGGGGCGTCCGCAGCCAGGATGGCCTCCGAGTTCGTGCGCACCCAGCGCCCGAGCTGCCCGGAGAGGCGGGGGAGCCCGCCCCGGGCCCGGGAGCGGTGGAGGAGCTTCACCGTCCCCACCACGCCGCCGCTCACCACAACCTGGCGCGCGCGCCAGGTGCGGCGCGGGGCGGCGCGCCCGAGGGAGCGCGTGTCCACCTCGTACGCTGCGGGCCCCTGCCCCGAGGCGACCTCGCGGATCTCCACAGCGAGCGTCTCAGGCACGATGCGCACCCCGAGACGCTCCGCAAGCCACAGGTAGTTCTTGTCCAGGGTGTTCTTGGCGTCTACCCTGCACCCGATCATGCACGCGCCGCAGCGCGTGCACCCGGTGCGCGGAGGGCCCTCGCCTCCGAAGTAGGGATCGGGGACCTCGACGCCGGCCTCGCCGAACCAGATGCCGAGGTCGTGGACGCGGAAGGTGTCCTCGCCGCGTAGCTCCCGCCCGATCTCCCGCAGGAGCTCGTCGGCGCGCCCCACCCCGGGGCTCGGGGTGGCGCCCAGCATGCGGCGCGCCTCGTCGTAGTGGGGGTCGAGCCTGGCGTTCCAGTCCTCGCCTCCCCACTCGGGCCCGCGCAGCACGTCGGCGTCCGGGCGCACGAGGGTGTTGGCGTACACGAGCGATCCGCCGCCGACGCCCCGGCCGTGGAGGACGGTGACGTGCCGGAAGAAGCTGAGCACCTGGATGCCGTGGAACCCCAGGCGCGGGAGCCAGAGGTAGTCCCTGAGCGCCCAGCTGGTGCGGGGGAAGTCCTCGGTGCGCCAGCGCCGACCCTGCTCCAGGACCACCACCGAGTATCCCTTCTGCGCCAGGCGCAGCGCGGACACGGCGCCGCCGAAGCCGGAGCCGACGACGAGGAAATCGGCGTCGACGGGTGCGCTCACGCCAGCTCCTCGGCCCGATGGCACGCCACGAGCTGCCCCGGCGCGACCTCCCGGAGCCCCGGCTCCTCCACGCGGCAACGGGCCACCGCGAACGGGCAGCGGGTGTGGAAGCGGCACCCCGGAGGTGGAGCGGCGGGGCTGGGCACGTCGCCCTCCAGAGGGACGGCGGCACGCGCCGCCTGCCGCTCCGGGTCGGGGACGGGGATGGAGGCGATGAGCGCCCGTGTGTAGGGGTGCCGGGGACGGTCGAAGACGTCGGCACGGGCGCCCGTCTCCACGAGTCGGCCCAGGTACATGACCGCGACCCGGTCGCAGGCGTGACGCACCATGGACAGGTCGTGGGCGATGAGCAGGTACGTCAGCCCCAGCTCGTCCTTCAGGTCCTGCAGCAGGTTGACGATCTGCGCCTGGATGGACACGTCGAGCGCCGAGATGGGCTCGTCGGCCACGATGAGCCGGGGGCCGGTGGCGAGGGCCCGTGCGATCCCCACGCGCTGACGCTGCCCCCCGGAGAGCTGATGCGGGAAGTGGCGCGCGCTGCGGCGCTCGAGCCCCACCCGCTCGAGGAGCGCCGCCACGCGCCCGTCCCGCTCCCGGGGCTCGCCCACGCGGTGGATGTCCAGCGGCTCGCGCACGATGCTGCCCACACGCATGCGCGGGTTCAGCGACGCGAAGGGGTCCTGGAAGATCATCTGCATGTGGCGGCGCCGGAGGCGGAGCGCCTCCCCGGCGAGGCCGGCCAGCTCCTCCCCGTCGAAGCGCACCGAGCCCGACGTGGGCTCCTCCAGGCGGAGGACGGTCCGCGCCAGCGTGGACTTCCCCGACCCGCTCTCTCCCACCAGCCCGAGCGTCTCGCCCTGGAGCACGTCGAAGCTCACCCCGTCCACCGCCCTCACGGTCCCCACCGTGCGGCGGAGGAAGCCCCGCTGGATGGGGAAGTGCTTCACCAGGTCGCGCACCTCCAGAAGGGGAACGCTCATCCGGTCCCTCCCGCGAACACCGGATCCACGGCTCCCTGGCCGAGCTCCTTCCACCGCAGGCACGCCGTGGCGTGGCCCGGGGCAACCTCCACCAGCGGGGGCACGCCCGAGAGGCACACCGGCGCCGCCAGGGGGCACCTGGGCGCGAAGGCGCACCCGGAGGGTGGGTCCATCAGGCTCGGCGGGCGCCCCTCGATGGCGGACAGCCTGCGGCGCTCGCCCCCCGCCCCGGGAAGCGAGCGCAGGAGCCCCACGGTGTAGGGGTGGCGGGGGCGGGCGTAGAGCTCCCGCACAGGGGCCACTTCCAAGAACGAGCCGGCGTACATCACGGCCACGCGATCCACGAGCCCGGCCACCAGGGCCAAGTCGTGGGTGATCCAGACGATGGCCATCCCCAGCCGCGCCTGGAGATCCTTCACGAGCGCCACGATCTGCGCCTGGATGGTCACGTCCAGCGCGGTGGTGGGCTCGTCGGCGACGAGCACCGCGGGCCTGCACGAGAGCGCGATGGCCAGCATGACCCGCTGGCGCTGCCCGCCCGAGAGGTGGTGGGGGTGGTCGGAGAGGCGCGCCGCGGCGTCGGGGATCCCCACCAGCCTGAGCAGCTCCACCGCCTCCTCCCGCGCCTGTGCGGGCGACAGGCCGCGATGCCGCACGAGCCCTTCGGTGAGCTGCCGCCCCACGGTGAGCACGGGGTTGAGGGACGTCATGGGGTCCTGGAACACCATGGCGATCTCCCGCCCCCGCACCGCCTGCCAGTCCCGCTCGGGGAGCTGCAGGAGGTCGCGGCCGTGGAGGACCACCTCGCCGGCCACCACCCGCCCGGGGCGCGGCACCAGCCCCAGGAGCGAGAGGGCGGACACCGACTTCCCGCATCCGCTCTCCCCCACGATGGCCAGCGATTCGCCGGCGCCGAGGTCGTAGGAGATCCCCTCCACCGCGTGGACCGTCCCCTCGCGGGTGGGGAAGCGGGTGACCAGCCCGCGCACGGAGAGCACCGGGGACGCCGCAGCGGCGGCGCCGGCCGCGCCCTCCGGCCGGAGGGCCGAGCCGCTCACCGCTCCCTCCCCGCGGGGTCGAGGGCGTCCCGGAGCCCGTCGCCGATGAAGTTCACCGCCAGCACCACCAGGAGGATGGCCACGCCCGGGAAGATGGCCAGCCAGGGCTCGGTGGCCATGGTGGCCTGGGCGTCCATGAGCATGTTCCCCCAGGTGGGCGTGGGAGGCTGGATCCCGAGCCCGAGGAACGAGAGCGACGACTCCACGATCACGGCGTTCCCCACGGCCAGCGTGGCGCTGACCACGATGGGGCCCGCGGTGTTGGGGAGGACGTGGCGGAGGAGAATGCGGCCGTGGGCGGCGCCCAGGCTCCGCGCCGCCTCCACGTACGCCGTCCGCTTGATGGTGAGGACCTCCCCGCGCACCACCCGCGCGGTCGCCATCCAGGACAGCAGCCCGATGATGAGCGCCATGGAGGCGGCCGTGGCCGGGGCGAAGGAGGCGAGCACGATCAGCAGCGGGAGCGTGGGGATGGAGAAGGCCACGTCGGTGAGGCGCATGAGCACGCCGTCGGTGCGGGCCCCGAAGTACCCGGCCACGGCCCCCACCAGGGAGCCCAGCCCCGTCCCGATGACCGCGGCCAGGAGCCCGATCAGGAGGGAGACCCTGCCTCCGTAGAGGACGCGCGTGAAGAGGTCCCGGCCCAGGTCGTCGGTGCCCATCCAGTGATCCCAGGACGGAGCCTGGCGGATGGACGAGAGGTCGATGGCGTCGAACGCGTACCCGGCCAGGAGGGGCGCGGCGGCGCACGCCACCGCAACCAGGGCCACCACGGCGAGCGAGGCCACGGCCAGCCGGTGGCGCGCGAAGGCGCGGGCCAGCTCCTCACTCATACCGGATCCGCGGGTCGAGCACGCCGTAGACCACGTCCGCCACCAGGTTGAACACCACCACCATCGCCGAGCCCAGGAGCAGGATCCCCATGAGGACGGGGTAGTCCCGGGAGAACATGGCCTGGACGAACATCCGCCCGATCCCGGGCCACGCGAAGACGGTCTCCGTGATCACCGCGCCGGAGAAGAGCGCCGCCAGGTTCAGCGCCATCACTGACACCACGGGGATGAGCGCGTTGCGCAGCGCGTGCACGCCCACGACCACGCGCTCGGGGAGTCCCTTGGCCCGGGCCGTGCGCACGTAGTCGGCGCCGAGGGCGGAGAGCAGGCTGGCGCGGAGGTATCGGGACCAGTCCGCCACGTAGCGGAACGAGAGGACGAACGCCGGGAGCACCAGGTGGGCCACGTGGTCCGCCACCGAGGCCTCCCCCACGGTCCGGGTCCCGGCCACCGGGAGCCACCCCAGCCAGACGCCGAACACGAGCTGGAGGAGGAGCGCCAGCCAGAACACCGGCATGGCGATCCCCAGGAACGAGACGCCCGTCCCCAGGTGGTCCCACCACGTGTACTGCTTCACCGCCCCCAGGATGCCCATGGTGAAGGCCAGCACCGCCGCCAGGAGGAAGGCGGCCCCCATGAGCTCCAGGGTGGCGGGAAGCCGCTCCAGGATCATCTCGGCCACCGGGCGCGTGGTGGAGAAGCTGACGCCCAGGTCCCCCTGCACCGCCCCCCCCAGCCAGCGCAGGTACTGGACCGGGACCGGCCGATCCACCCCCAGGCGCACCCTGTACGCCTCCACCGCTGTCGGGTCGACCACCCGGCCCGAACCCAGGAGAGCCGCCTCGGGCCCCCCTGGCACCGCCTGGATCACCCCGAACAGCACCACGGTGATCCCCAGCAGGAGGGGGACCATCTGGGCCATGCGGCGCAGGATATACGTAGTCAAGGAATCGGGTGGCTCCGGGTGGGCCGGGCCCCGGCGCCGGTCGGCCCCGGGGCCCGGAGGCTCGCCGGAAGACTACGGCTTGACATCCGCCCGGGAAACCCGCATTACGTCAATCCAACAGGTGGCGGACGAGTTGGTCAATGACGCCTCTCTCCGCCGGCCGCCCGCTCCCCACGCCTCCCCGCGGCGTAGCGTCCCCGGCACCCCGGCCTTGCCCATATGAGTTCGATATAGCTTCCTGCCGCGGCCGGCCGGGCCGTTCCATGCGACGTGCATCCTCCGGTTGGGGCAGGATCCATCCAAAACGCGGAGGAACGATCTCATGTCGCTTCCCTTGTCGGCTCCATGCCGCCGCATCGCCGGGTGGGCAGGCAGCGTAATCGCCGTCGCCCTCATGGCGCTGGCTCTCTGGGCTGGCCCCTTGGTAGCCCAGCAGGCCACCGGGTCCATCACCGGTGACATCACGGCGCGCAGCGGCCAGGCCCTCTCGGAGGTGCAGGTGTTCATCGTCGGCACCCAGATGGGCGGCCTGACGGCGAGCAACGGCCGGTATCTGATCCGGGCTCGTCAGCAGAATCTGTGGGTTGATTGGGGTTCAGGTAGCTGCCCGAGGGTGTGATACAAGGCGATT
>DATIKQ010000106.1:0-2468 GCA_035477395.1 Longimicrobiales bacterium | reverse complement strand
GCGCGACGGCGCCGGGAACCCCATCGGGGCCTTCCGGGAGACGGCGTCCGGGCTCCTGAGGGGAGCGCGCCAGAACGCGGCGCCCCAGGACCCGCGGCGGGTCCTCCTCCTCGCCCAGGAGGAAGCCTTCTCCAAGGGGATAACCTCCTTCCACGACGCGGGCACGGGATTCGGGACCGTGGATCTCATGAAGGAGATGGTGGACGACGGGAGCCTGAAGATCCGGCTCTACGTCATGCTCAGCGCCTCCAACGAGGAGCTGGCCGAGAAGATGGACGCCTACCGGATGGTCGGGTACGGCGACAACCGGCTCACCGTGCGCTCGATCAAGAGGCTGATGGACGGAGCGCTGGGGTCGCACGGGGCCTGGCTCCTGGAGCCCTACGACGACCTCCCCACCAGCACGGGCCTGAACACCGAGCCCATCGAGGACATGAAGGAGACCGCGCGCCTGGCCATGGAGCACGACTTCCAGCTCAACGTGCACGCCATCGGCGACCGGGCCAACCGTGAGACGCTGGACGTCTACGGCGAGGCGTTCATGGCGCACCCGGCCAAGACCGACATGCGGTGGCGCATCGAGCACGCCCAACACCTCGCCGCCGCGGACGTCCAGCGCTTCGCCCAGCTGGGCGTCATCGCCGCCATGCAGGCGGTGCACTGCACCTCCGACGGGCCGTGGGTCGAGCAGAAGCTGGGGGCCGCCCGCGCGGAGGAGGGCGCCTACGTCTGGCAGAAGCTCATGCAGAGCGGGGCGGTGGTGACCAACGGCACCGATGCGCCGGTGGAGGACGTGGATCCACTCAGGAGTTATTACGCCGCGGTGTCGCGCATGATGAACAACGGCCAGCGCTTCTACCCCGACCAGCGCATGAGCCGCATGGAAGCGCTCAGGTCCTATACCTACAACGCGGCCTTCTCGGCCTTCGAGGAGGAGCTGAAAGGGACGCTGACGCCGGGGAAGCTGGCCGACGTCACGGTGCTGTCCAAGAACATTCTGGCCATCCCCGAGGAGGAGATCCCGACCACGAAGGTGACGATGACCATCGTCGGTGGGGAGGTGGTGTACCGCGCGGGGACCGGAGGCTGACGTGAACGAGGAGCAGGTCCGGCTTCCCGAGCTCACCGGGCACGTCCTCACCGACATCCAGGCGGTCATCGAGAGCGCCAAGTCCCGCGGCGGGACGGAGGCGCTGGAGCGCTACATCCAGAGGCGCCTCCCGGAGGCCGAGGAAGCGGAGGTGAAGGAGGCGGCGGAGGTGGCGGTGGAGATCATCGAGTCCATCCCCATCTTCCTGACCCGGGCGCGGCAGGAGGCGGACCAGCGCGGGCTCCGCTCGGTGGTGGGGCCCCTCCTCGACCACGCCGAGCAGTACTTCCTCCAGCCCGTGGACCTCATCCCCGAGATGACGCAGGGGCTCGCCGGGCTGCTGGACGACAGCTACCTGCTCATCCGCATCCTGGAGAACCTGGACAGGGGGCCCGAGCGGTTCCTGGACTGGGACCTGAAGCACCCCCTCAGCTTCCTGCGGAGCCTCATCGGGTTGGACGTGTCCCGGAAGCTGGACGTCATCGCCATCGACGCGATACAGCAGGTGTCGGAGTACCTGAACGAGCTCTGGGCCAGGATGAGTCACCCGGCGTAGCAGGCGGCAGGGTGGGGCGCCCTTGCCGGGGGCCCCACTGCGCTGCGACTCCCTAGGCCGTCACCACCTGCCGAACGCCCTCCAGGAGCAAGTCCACGTGCTCCTGGAACACGAAGATGTGGGTGGAGACGCGCACGCCGCGGGTGCCGCGGGCGTCGTTCCCGATGGTGCGTACGACCAGGTTGTAGCGCTCCCGCAGGTAGTTCACGATGACGTCCGGGTTCCTGCCCGGCACCGAGACGGCCGTGAGGCCCGCGCTCAGGTACGGATCCATGCTGGTGTGAAGGCGCACCTTCAGGATCTCGGCGAGCCCTCCCTTGAGGTGCTTGGCAAGCGTCTGGATGCGGCGCTGGATGCGCGCCTCCCCCACGGTGTCCTGGAAGTCCACCGCCTCGCCCAGCGCGAAGGCGAGGGGGTCCGCCTGCTGCCCCAGCGTCTCGAAGCGGCGGGCGTCGGGCTGCGTGTCCCACCCGGACATGGCGATGGTGGCCACAGCCGGTCCTGGACGTCCTTCCGGACGTGGAAGATCCCGATGCCGCACGGCGCGCCGAGCCACTTGTAGGGGCTTCCCGCCCAGAAGTCCACGCCCGTGTCGTGGAGGTTCATGTCCAGCATGCCCGGCCCGTGGGCGGCATCGGCCAGCACCAGCACACCGTGGCGGTGGGCCATCTCGCTCAGCTCCTTGATCGGCGCGATGAGGCCGGAGATGTACACGGTGTGGCTCATGAGGATGACCTTGGTGCGCGGCGTGATGGCCGCCTCGAAGGCGCCCACGATCTCGTCCACGGAGCGGGGCGGCAGGCCGACGGCGACCTCCTTCAC
>DATIKQ010000105.1:0-34149 GCA_035477395.1 Longimicrobiales bacterium | reverse complement strand
CCGCCTCGGCGTCATCGGCGACGTCCACGGCAACGCCGCGCGCCTCGCGCCCGTCCTCGACGCCGTGGCGGCGCGGGGTGACGTGCGGGGGAAGCTCGTCACCGGCGATCTGGGCGGAGGCTCCCTCGGCCGCGGCGGACGCCTCTGGGCACCCGGGGAGATCCTGGCGATCCTGCGGGGGACGGCCCTCCCCTTCGTCTTCGTGCCCGGGAACCACGACGCGCCCCGGATGGACGAGCCCGAGAACGTGGACGGCCGCATCGCCGACTTCCTGGGGTTCCGCGTCCTGGGGATCGGCGGATCGCCGCGGGCGTTCGGGCTCCCCTACGAGTGGGAGGACGGATCGGCGCGCATCGCCGAGGGAGCGTGCGACCTGATCCTCTCCCACGCCCCGCCGGCCGGCACCCGGCTGGGAATCACCTCGAAGGGAGCGGACGCGGGGAGCCGCCAGGTGAGGGGCCTGCTCGGGCGCCGCCCCCACGCGCTGGTGTGCGGCCACATCCACGAGGCCGTAGGGATCGAAACGGTGGACGGCGTGCCCTGCTACAACGCGGGGGCCATCGGGGGAATGTTCGCCGGGTCGTGCTACGGCGTGCTCACGCTGGGAGGTGCGGCGGCGTTCGAGCACGTGCAGGTGCCGGAGGGCGCAACGCGCTAGGCGGAACGCGCTGGCCGAATCCGCCCGGCGCCCCCAATCTCAACGCCGCCGGCCGGTCGCGGGTCCCTGGGTTCAGCCCTCCCCGTGCCCTCCAGACGGTCGGCACCGACAACGCTCATCGGAGAGTCCGTCATGAACGTGGCTTTCTCCCCGCGATCCGGCCCCCGGCGCTCCGGCATCCCCGCCGCCCTGGCCGCCTGCGCCATCCTGATCGCCGCACCGTCGGCGACGGCGCAGCGGGTCCCCATCACCTTCAACGACTTCCACGGATACGACGGCACCGTCGACTACCTCCGCAAGGTGGCCGGTGCCCACCGCGACATCACGGAGCTGGTGGAGATCGGTCGGTCCAACCAGGGCCGGCCGATCTACGTGCTCGTCATCTCGCGCCAGGACAACGGCGCCACCATCGACCGGTACGTGACGCTCACGAACCCCCGGGCCGAAGGCGTGGACAACGTCACCCCCATGAAGTCCTGGGACGGCAAGCCCGGGTTCTGGATCGACGGGGGCACCCACGGCAACGAGTACACCGGCACCGAGGTGGCCCTCTACATCATCGACAAGCTGGTGAGCGGCTACGCGAGCGACCCGGCCATCAAGGCGCTCGTGGACGCCAACACCTTCTACGTCTGCCCCATCGTGAACCCCGACGGCGTGTTCAACTCCGTCCAGAAGGGGATCAGCCAGCGGCAGAACTCCATGGAGGTGGACGACGACGGGGACGGCAAGACGAACGAGGACGGCCCCGACGACCTGAACGGCGACGGGAAGTACACCAGCTTCCGCTACCCCGACCCGGAGGGACGCTGGATCAAGGACCCCAAGGACGCGCGGGTGATGATCCAGCTCGGGGACGACGACAAGACGGATCAGCCGCGCTTCTCGGTGATCTCCGAGGACCGGGACAACGACGGCGACGGCAAGCGCGGAGAGGACTCGGAGCGCGGCATCGACGTGAACCGGAACTTCCCCGAGGGGTGGGCCGACGACGACCTGGAGCAGCGGGGGAGCGGCTACTACCCGTCCTCGGCGCCCGAGTCCCACGCCATCCTGGAGTTCTTCACCAACCACACGAACATCCTGATGGTGCAGTCGTACCACACCTCGGGCGGCTTCACCTACCGGCCCTTCGCCCGGTGGCCGGACCGGCAGATCGCTCCCAAGGACCTGGCGGTCTTCGACAAGGTCATGGGGCCCCGCTACATCGCGCTCCATCCCGGCGAGAAGGACCCCAAGCAGCTCTGGCGGCCCCCCTACCGCGGGGACCGGCCCTACGGCTACGGGATCTTCCTCGACTGGGCGTACGCCCAGTTCGGCGCCTACGCGATGAGCACCGAGCTGTGGAGCTGGAGCCGCGACACCCGCGAGCTCCCGGGCTTCAATGCCGGCGACGACCGCGCCGCCTGGGAGAGAGCGCTCCTGGCGCACCAGGAGACCGCGTTCGGCGGCAAGCTCTTCGTGCCCTGGCGCGCCTACACCCACCCGGAGCTGGGCCAAGGTGAGGTCGGGGGCTGGGTCACCACCTACGTGGGCGGCAACGCGCTCCCCGGCGCTTCGCTGGAGCACGTGGCCGACGTCCACTGGCAGTTCGAGCTCTTCAAGGCCGGGCTCCTGCCCAAGCTGGCCATCACCGAGGCGAAGGCCGAGACGCTCTCCAGCAGCGGCGGTACGCGCGTGGTGAAGGTCACGGCCAAGGTGGCGAACACCGGGCCCCTGGCCACGCACGTGGCGCGGGGGAGCGCGCTCGCCGGCAACCGACCCGACGCCATCTGGCTCGTCGGCGACCGGGGCCGGGTGAAGTTCCTGCAGGGGAGCCCGTGGCTGAGCCTGGGCGTCCTGGAAGGCGCCATGGAGATCCCGGGCTGGGCCCCGGAGCCGGGCGGGGGCGGCAGCACCCGAGAGGTGAGCTGGCTCGTGGCCCTGGAGGGGAGCCCCTCCCTCAAGCTCGTCCTGACGTCGCAGAAGGGCGGCACCCACGTTCGCGAAGTCCCGGTTCGCTGAGGAGAGAGGAGACGACCATGCACACCATCAGCAGATCCAAGCTCCTGCCGGCCTGCCTCCTCGCGCTCACGCTGACGGCGGGGCTCGCCGGGACGGCGGCGGCGCAGTCGAAGCTCCAGCAGAGCCCGGGCGGATACCACGGCGAGCTGGACTTCCCCATCAACTGGAAGCGGTACTACACGTTGGCCGAGCGGACCAAGCTCATCCACGACATCCAGGCCAAGTACCCCCAGCTCACCGACATCGAGAGCCTGGGCAAGAGCCGGATGGGCCGGGACCAGTGGATGCTCACCATCACGAACAAGTCCACCGGGGCGCACGACACCAAGCCCGCGCTCTGGGTGGACGGCGCCATCCACGGGAACGAGGTGAACGGCATCACGTGCTCGCTGTACGTGATGTGGTATCTCCTCACCCGCTATGACTACGATCCCTTCGTCCACGAGCTGGTGGACAACACCACGTTCTACATCCTCCCGGGGCTGAACGTGGACGCCAACGACTCCTACGTCAGCTTCCCCAACACCGCCAACAACCCCCGGGAGCCCTACAGGCCCGAGGACAACGATGGGGACGGTCTCTACGACGAGGACCAGACGGAGGACGTGGACGGCGACGGCGAGCTGTCCATGATGTACATGGAGGACCCGGACGGGCCGCTGAAGCTCTCCGCGGACGGCCGCCGGTTCGTACCCTGGACCGAGGAGATGGGGAGCGTGAAGCGCTTCCGCGTCGTCGGCCAGGAGGGATTCGACAACGACGGGGACGGACGCATCAACGAGGACGACCTCGGCGGCCCGGACCCGAACCGGAACTTCGCCTACGGCTGGACGCTCGACGCGGGGTGGCCGTACCCCCTGTCCGAGCCCGAGACCCGCAACGTGTGGGAGTTCCAGCGCACCCACCCGAACATCTTCGCCACCTTCAACTTCCACAACACGGGGCGCCTGATCATGTTCATGGCCCCCAACGCGGTGCGCCCGGGCGCCCAGGCCCAGGCGCGGCCGGGCGGCGGCGGTCAGGGCCAGCTCCCCTTCGCGGCGCGTCTCGCCCAACTGCGCGAGGACAACAAGTTCGCCCAGCTCGTCGACCGGCAGGTGCCGCCCGAGTACCAGCACGACCTCGACGTGCAGACCAAGATGGTCACCGTCGGCGCCCGCCTGCTCAAGGACTACCGGCCCACGACCAGCGGCCTCTCGGGGCAGCACCAGGCCACCCTGTACGGCCAACTGGGCGCGTACGCCTACCTGATGGAGCTGTGGGGCGACCCCATCTTCGCCGACATCAACGAGGACGGTCAGGTGTCCGACGAGGAGACCATGCTCTGGATCGACATGGAGCTCCACGGGGAGGGGTGGATCATGCCCCACGAGGTCAACCACCCGGACCTGGGCAAGATCTGGATCGGGGGCACCCAGAAGAAGCACATGGAGCGCACGCCGCCTTCCCGGTACATGGAGGAGGAGGCGCAGAAGGTCTCCGACTTCGTGCTCTACGTCGCCAGCCAGTTCCCGAAGGTCGAGATCGACCGCGTCCGCGTGCAGCGGGAGAGCGGGAACCTCTACTGGGTGGACGTCACGGTGAAGAACGGCCGGACGTACCCGACGTCGTCGGACCGGGAGGTCGCGCTGGGCACGGCGGTGAAGGACAAGCTCCTGTTCCGCTCCGGGGGCGGCGTGCGCATGCTCCCGATCCCCGGCGTGGTGACGGCCTCGGAGGGGTTCAGGGCGGTCGCGCCCCGCTTCACGTCGGTGGGCGAGGAGACCCACGAGTTCCGCCTCAAGGGCGAGGACGAGCAGACGTTCCGCTACCTCGTCGAGGGCTCGGAGAGCGGGTGGGTGGAGCTCCAGGTGGAGAGCTTCTTCGGTGGGAAGGCGACGAAGCGGATCACGCTGAGGGAAGGCATGTAGCGCGCGGTTGCGGCAGCCGCGCCGCGGTGGTTGAACGAGAAGGGGGCGGGCCTCCCGGCCCGCCCCCTTCTCCCACTCCTCCTCCACGAAGGGTTGGCTCACCGATCGCAGGCGCATCACCGTGTCCTCGGCGTTGCCGGCTCCACGTGCTTCTCTCATTCTTCCCCCGAAGCCTGCGCGACATCCCTGTGCGTCTGGAGATGAGTCTCCGATGGATCTGACCCGATTTTCCCGCCGGCGCTACACACCGGGCTGGACCCCGATCGAGTTCCTTCCGAACCTCACCCGCGAGCTCGGCGGCCCCGAGATCTTCATCAAGCGCGACGATCTCCTCGGCCTGGCCGGGGGCGGCAACAAGACCCGGAAGCTCGAGTTCCTCGTGGCGGACGCCCTGGCGCAGGGGGCCGACACGCTGATCACCGTCGGTGCGGTTCAGTCCAACCACTGCCGCCTGACCCTCGCCGCCGCCGCCAAGGAGGGGCTGAAGTGCCGCCTGGTGCTCGAGCAGAGGGTGCCGAACAGCTACGACCCGGAGTCGAGCGGGAACAACTTCCTGTTCGGGCTCCTGGGCGTGGAGAAGATCGTGGTCGTGGACGGGGGCACGGACCTGGCCGGCGCGATGGCCCGGGAGGCCGCGGAGCTGGAGCGTCTCGGGCGCAGGGGATACGTGATCCCCGGCGGGGGCTCGAACCCCCTCGGCGCCCTGGGCTACGCCGCGTGCGCGCAGGAGATCGTCGCGCAGGCGTTCGACCTGGGCCTCCACTTCGATCACCTGGTCCTGACCAGCGGAAGCGGGGGCACACACGCCGGGGTCCTCGTGGGAATGCGGGCGAGCGGGAGCAGGATCCCCGTCACGGGCATCAGCATCCGCAGGAAGGTGGCGGAGCAGCAAGCGCTCATCCGCGGGCTGGCGGAGGCCACCCAGGCCTTCCTCGGGCTCCCGAAGGGCGTCGCGCCGGAGGACCTGCCGATCCTGGACGACTACGTCGGAGCCGGCTATTCCCTCCCCACCGAAGGCATGGTCGAAGCCGTGCGCATGGTGGCCCGGCTCGATGGCATCCTCCTCGATCCGGTCTACACGGGCAAGGCCATGGCGGGGCTCGTGGACCAGGTGCGCAAGGGGCGCTTCAGGAGGGGCGAGAAGATCCTCTTCCTGCACACCGGGGGCTCGGCGGCCCTCTACGCCTACCAGGACGTGCTCCGCGGCTGAGTGCCGCGGTCCCGACGACCACCACCACACTCCCCGAGGTCCATCGTGCGCTGCCGAACGAACTCCCCCGCGGCCGTCTGTGCGCTGCTCGTCCTGTTCATGGCTCCGGCCCCCGGCGCGGGCCAGCTCTGCTACGAGAACCGCGGCGAGATCCTGTCCCGGTTCGCAGGCACGCTGGAGGAGCAGGTCAGGGCGGACGGGGTCGGCGGGATCACCGCGGGGGTCGCGGTGGGCAGGGACCTGGTGTGGGGCCAGGGCTTCGGCTGGGCGGACGCAGAGCGCTCCGTCCCGGCCGGGGTGAACAGCATCTACCGGGTGGGCTCGATCTCGAAGTCCTTCACCGGCGTGCTCCTCCTCCAGATGGTCGAGAGGAGGCTCGTGGGGCTGGATGATCCGGTGGTGGCGGTGCTCCCCGAGCTCGCCGGCCTGAAGTCGCCGCCGGAGGGGGCCGCGCCGGTCAGCTTCCGCCACCTGGCCAGCCACACGGCGGGGCTGGTCCGGGAGCCGGCCCTGGAGGGGGCCACCTCCGGGCCCCTCGAGCAGTGGGAGGACAAGCTCCTGGCCTCGATCCCCACCACGTCCTTCGACACCCGCCCGGGCGAGCGCTACGCCTACAGCAATATCGGGTTCGGGATCCTGGGGTATTCGCTGTCGCGGGCGGCGGGGGTCCCCTTCATGGAGCTCGTGGCCGGCTCCATCCTGCGCCCGCTGGGGATGAACTCGTCGGGCTTTGTCGTGACCCCGGAGATGTCGGAAGACCTGGCGGTCGGATACCAGAACGGCGCCGACGGCAGGGTGGACCGGGAGACCCCCGCGCTCGAGCATGTGGGCCGGGGCTACAAGGTGCCGAACGGGGGGATCTACTCGACCGTGGGGGACCTCGCCCGCTTCATGGCCGGGCTGTCCGGCAAGTCGTCCGCACAGGTCCTCGGTGCCGATGCCCGGCGGCTCATCGGCGTCGACCAGACCCCCACGCAGGACGGCTACTCGCTCGGCTTCCGGGTGTGGGAGGGGCCGCACGGCTCACGCCTGATCGGACACACCGGGTCCGTGGCGGGCTACACGGCCTTCATGGCGTTCGAGCCGGAGTCGGGGCTGGGGGTGGTCCTGCTCCGCAACTACAACCAGGGCGCGACGGACCTGGGTGCTGTGGCGCTCGCACTCCTCCGGGAAATGCTGAGCTGCGGGACCCGCTGAGCTCGGGGATGCCCCCCGGCCCGCCCACTTCTGGCGGACCGGGGGGCTCCTTGGCGTCAGCGCCTACTCGCCGCCCTTGAGCGTCGGGTTGTTCAGGCGCTCCACGTCCGGCAGCGGCATGCAGCGCACCGAGCCGTACGAACCGCCGTTGAACCACGGCGTCCCAGCCGCCGGCCGCAGCGGCTGGTTGTACCGGATCAAGTCACCCAGGTGATGGGATTCCAGGAAGAGCTCCCGGCGGCGCTCCTCGATGATCAGCGCCTTCACCGCAGCTGCGTCCGTCGGGCCCGAGTACGCGGGCAGATTCCGCTTGGCGCGCAGCTTGTCGATGATCGCGACCGCCGACGCCCCGCCCTCCGCCTCGGCGATGATCAGCTGGGCCTCCGCCCACCGAGCGATGGGGATGGGGGACACCGCGCTCGTGTACTTGTCCGGCGTGAACAGGGGCGTCTTGTTGTTGGTGCCCTTCTTCTTCAGGTCGGTGAGGCTCACGCGCACGTCCTTGACGCCCTCCACCGTCAGGCCCTGGTAGAAGCTCTCCACGGTCGTGTTCTGCGACCGGGAGTACTGGACCCATACGGTGTTCTCCGACCGGGTCGTCGCGGCGGAGTAATTGGCGTTGAAGACGAAGCCCTCGGGGATCAGCCTCGCGTCCGAGGCGGCTTCGGCCAGCCTGCCCGCGTTCAGCCGTGCCCTCGCCCGGCCCAGCCGGGCCAGGTTGGCCAGGTCCGTCCTTCCGGCCTGCGCGGCCGAAGCGAGGGCCCGCGTGAACCGGTCCTCCGCCCGCTCGAACACCTGGGCGCGGCTCAGCTCGGGGCCGGCGTCGAACGCCGCGGTGCAGAAGCCCTCGCCCATCAGGGTGTGGGCGTAGCCGGAGTAGGCCGCCGCCGTCGCCATGAGGCCGGCCCGGTTCTTCACCTCCGCGTCCGTCCAGGCCTCCAGCTTGGTGAGGATGTTGTCCGCCTCCCAGCGCGCGACGGAAAGCGGCGTGTACGCCCCCATCCGGTCGTTGCACGTGGAGGTGGCGTAGTATCCCCCCTCGACCAGGATCGTCCGGCGGTCGAGGTCCCACTGCGCCGCCGTCTGCTGCGGGTCGGTCAGCTCCTCGCCCAGCAACCCCCCGGTGTTGATGTAGTGCCCGAGCGCGCAGTCGAAGTCGGCCACCGCGCCGTCCACCAGGAGCTTGGCGTTCGCCGGCACCTCCGCGCTGCTCGCCTCTACCTGGCTGGGCGCCTCCACCTCGAGCAGGCTGTCCAGGACGTCGGTGCAGCCGCCCACTGCGAGCAGGGCCAGCACCGCCATCGCCGCGGCCGCGCGGCAAGCCGTCCGGTCCCGCCGTTCCGGCGGAGACCCGTGCGCCCGGATCGTCCCTTCGTGTTCTATGAGATACATGATGTCCTCGGGCTCAGAACGTGATCTGGATGGTGGTCATGAACTGGTTCAGCTGCGGCATCGACTCCTGCTCCGAGCGGGTGTGCAGCTGGTCCATGCGGTATGCTTCGGGGTCGATGCTCGTCCACTTCGTCCAGGTCCACAGGTTGCGCGCGGCCACGCGTACCGAGCCACGGCTCGCGCCGATCCTCTCCACCCAGCTGTCGGGGATCTGCACGCTGCCCGACACTTCGCGGAGCTTCGCGAAGCCGGCGTCCTTCAGCCGGATGCTCGTCGCGAACAGGGTGGCGTCCTGCATCTCCGCCGTGAAGACCGGATAATCCTGCGGGAAGAGGTTCTCCTTGCAGATCAGGCGCGTCTTGCAGCGGTTCTGCGCCTCCGTGTTGTCCTTGAGGTGGCCTGTCTTGAAGTCCACCAGGGCGTACAGGCTGAAGCGCTGGAGGAAGGTCAGCGTGCCGCTGAGCGATCCCTCCCGGTTCGGCTGGGACCGTCCGATGTAGATCTTGGGCGCGGTCGCGCACGGAACAGGAGCTCCGCCTCCGCGGAGGCCGTCGGCGCCCGTGCCCCCGTCGCACATGACGTTGAAGGCCTTTCCATTGGCGTCTACCTCGGCGCTCACCGCCCTGCGCTCGAAGTAGCCGGCCACCGGGTATCCGGTCCGGTGCTGCTGGGTGCCGAGGCTGATGAACTCATCGCCACCCAGGCCGATGACCTCGTTGTCGTTCGTGGACATGTTGAAGTTGAAGCTGAGGTCCACGTTCTCGCGGCGGATGGCATGGGCGGTCACAGCCAGCTCGATGCCCTGGTTGAGGATCTCGCCGGCGTTGACGAACTGCGTGCTCGGGAAGCCGAGCGAAGGCGGCTGCTGGCGCAGGAGGATCGCGTCGCGCGTCCGCTTCCTGTAGTAGGTCAGGCCCACGCCGAAACGCTCTTCCAGCAGGCTGGTCTCGAAGCCGGTCTCGATCTCCTCGCCCCGCTCGGGCGCGAGGTCGGGGTTACCGATGAGGTACGGACTCAATGCGGCGGTGCCCGTTCCCGTGGTGATCGGCATGTAGGTACGCAAGGCTGCGAAGGTCTCGGGCTGCTGTCCGGCCGCTCCGTACGCGAAGCGCAGGCGGAGGTTGTCCACCCAGCCCACGTTCCAGAACGCTTCCTCGTTGACAACCCAGCTCGCGCTCACCTTCGGGTAGGCGACGAACTCGAAGTCCCTGCCGAACGCGCTGTTGTCGTCGGCGCGCAACGCACCCGTCAGGAACAGCCGGTTCTTCCAGCCGACCTGCTGCTGGAAGTAGACGCCCACGGTCGCGTTGTCGCGATAGTTGTCCCCGCCGAAGTTCACGGCGAGCGCGTCCACGGCCGTGAGGCCGGGCGCGGGGAACTCACGGCCGTTGGCGTCCTGGGTCTCGACGAAATTGCTGTAGTACTGCAGACCGACCGAGCTTGCCGAGTTGAGATCCGGCGTCGGGTCGAACGTGGCCGTGAGCCCATAATCGACGGTGGTGTACGTCACGTCGCGGCGTTGCACGCTCTTGGAGCCGAGCGCGGCCGTCGCCGTGTAGAACTGGGCATTGTACTCGCTCATCCGCTCGGTGATGCTCTGGTTGTTCTCGAACGTGAAGTCGAGGCCGAGCGTGAGGCGTTGCGAGAGCCACTCGTACGGGTTGTGCTTCACCTGCACGCCTCCGGTGAAGCGGCGGAGCTTCTGGAAGTCCACGTCCACCGAATGGGCCGTTTCGGGCGGACGTGACCAGAAGCCGCGGCGCGGCGTGTTCAGCAGCGTCGGGCTGCCCAGGCGCAGGCTGTGCCAGATGCCCGCGTTCTCACGAGCCAGGTGGGTGGTGGCGGCAATGAGGCCCACATTCGTGCTCACCTCCACCCGGGGGTCGGGCTGGAACGTGAGGTTCATGCGGCCGCTGAAGCGGCGGAGCCGATTGGTCGGCTCGATGCCGTCGTCGTGGTCGTAGATGCCGCTCACGAAGTAGCGGAGTGCCTCGGTGCCGCCGTTGATGTCGATCCCGTAGCCCTGGAGCTGGCCCACGTCGAAGATCGGCGTCCCCCGCTCGCGCTCCAGCTTGATCAGGTTCATCGTCTTCACGTCGCCGTTGGCGTCGCGGTACCACGCCTCGTTCAGGCGCCCTTCGGCGTTGCCGAACCAGGTGGCGCCCTGGCGGGTCATGACGTTGATGCGCGGCTTGGCTCCAGCGGTCCCCCGTTTCGTGATGATCTGGATCACCCCGTTGGAGGCTTCGGTCCCGTAGAGCGTCGCGGCCGCCGGCCCCTTGATGACCTCGATGGTCTCGATGTCGGCCGGGTTGATGTCGCTCAGGCGGCTGATCGCCGATGAGCCGAAGCCCTGCACGGCGGGGCCTGAGGACACCTGGTTGTTCATGCGCACCCCATCCACGTAGATGAGGGGTTGGTCGTTGAGCGAGAAGCTCGTGGTGCCGCGTATGCGGATGCGCGAGCCGGCTCCTACCATCCCGGTCGCGGGCTGGATGACCACTCCGGGCACGCGCGCGTTCAGCATCATGCCGACGTCGGGGATGGAGGACAGTGCGCTCGTGGCCTCGGCGTCGACCGAGGTGACAACGTTGCCGATCGCTCGGCGCTGCGTCCCGCCGGCCGTGCCCGTGACGATGATCTCATCGAGCGAGATGGCCTCGTCCTCCATCGTGATCCGGATGCCGAGGTCACCGGCGCGCGCGGTGACGCGGGCTTCCCGCTTGCCGAGCATGACGGCCCGGAGGGTCACCTGCTCCCCGGGGACGTTGTTGATCCGGAACCGCCCGGACGCGTCGGTGAGGCTGCCCACGGTGGTGCCGACCACGACGATCTGCACCCCCGCGAGGGGCCGCAGCGTCATGCCGTCCACCACCAGGCCGCCCACGGAACTGACCTGCGCCGACGCTGATCCCGTGAACAAGAGCATGCCCAGGGCGATCATTCCGAGGCGGACGAGGCTCGTCAGCGTGCGAGGCGCGCGCACGGGAGAGCCCCCGCTACCCTCTGGGTATCGGTAGGACATATGTGGAACTCCTTGGTGTGGGAATCGGGAGGGAGCTTGGGACGGGAAGGGTGGGCGCACACCGGACGCAGCGACGGGCGGGAAGTGAGTTCCCCTGAATTGGGTGTCCAATTCGCCCTCCTCGCTACTGCCGGTCGGGGTCCGGGACCCCGAACCGCGTGGCAAGGGGTTGGACCTACCTGAGGGCTTGCTCGACGACGTGACGGAAGAGCAGGCCAGGGCTTTCGTGGTGCGCCGTTCGGACGGGAGGATGAACTCACCGTGATAGTACGGCAGGCACGGTCGCTTCGCAAAAGAGCCTGCCGGTGGCCCGGACCTTGAATATCCAGGACGGCGACCGCGTCCTCGAAGGGTCGACGCCACCCACGAGTTCCGCCTCAGCGGAGCATGCGTGGGCGGGGAGGAGGGGGCGGGCGTCCCGGCCCGCCCCCTTCGCTCACCCCTCCACCACGATGGGGCGGCTCACCACGGCGGGCTCTCGGCCGGGGAGCTCGAGGCGCAGGTGCAGCGTGTACTCGCCCGGCTCCAGGTCGGGGAGCTGGAGCGTCACGGCCCTGAACGCGGTCTGCACCACGTCCTGGGGGGCGTCCTCGAACGTGATCTCCACGGGGCGCTCGGGCTCGATGATTCCCGCGAGCCGGCCCACGCGGGCGAGGAACCCGGGCCGGCCCTTGGTGAAGCCGAGCGTCACCACCGGCTTCTGCGCCACGCCCAGGCCATAGACCTCCCACACCACGGCGAAGCGCTCCCCGAGGCGCACGCGCACCCCGGGGCGCACGTGGGGAAGCGCCTCGTCCAGCGTGGCCGGGAGCGAAGCGCCCTCCTCCAGGATGAGGAGATCGGACAGCGCCACCACCCCGGGCACGAGCGCCACCTGCTTCACGCCCTGGCGCGCCCGCCAGGCGCGCTGGCGCGGGGCGTCCAGCACCTCCAGGCTGCTCACGTAGCGGCCAGGGGGCGCGAGCAGCGTGATGACGCCCTCGGGCTCGGTGCTGCGCACCTCCACCGTGGGCCCGCCGTCCTCGGGGACGAGGAAGAGGCCGGTCTGCACGGGTCCCCGGACGGGGTCTGCGGGCGTCGGGGCCGGGACCGCCGAGGGCGGCTCCCCCGGGCGCATCCCGCGCCGCGGCGACGGAGCGTCGGCCACCACAGGCGCCAGCGAAGGCCGGTACGCGCCCACGACGAGCATCTCCTCGCCCCGGCGGAAGCGCCCCACCTGCGTCTCGAGTCCACGGAAGTCGGGAGCGTACGGGGGCGCGTACCACTCGCGCGCCTCCCGGGGCGCGGTGATCCAGCTCTCCGGCGGGATGTCGGCGGGCGAGGGGAGGAACTCCTCGGGGAAGACGTACCCGCGGCTGCGGGGATGGTGGTGCCCCACCACCTGGCGCGTGTCCACCACGCTGAACCCGCCCCCGGGGCGCATCCCCGGGTGGGGCGACTGGGTGCGGCTGTACCCCGCCATGCGCCCGTAGCGCACGAGCGTCTCCTCGAGGTCGTCGTCCCACAGGAGCCCCTGCGGATTCTCGGCGTCTTCCTGGTTCTTCGCCTCCACCCAGCGCGCGAAATGGTCGGTGAGCCGGTCGTTCCCGTCCACCAGGAAGAGCGGGTCGGAGAGGCGCCAGAACAGCTCACGGCGGCGCTCGGCCTCTTCCTGAGCTCCCTTGCCGAGGGCCTTTTCGCCGTCCCCGGTGAGGACGTAGCGGCCGGTGAGCCACCGTTCCCGCTCCTTCTTGGGGAGCCCGGCGGCCGCCTCCCGGAACGCCGCCTCCGCACCGGGCCAGTCCCCGCGCACGTGGAGCACGTAGCCCAGCAGGGCGGAGCACCACCAGGTCTCCGCGATGCCGCAGGCGCGTGCCGTGCGCTCGGCCTCGCCCGGGGCCCGGCTCTCCACCAGGTAGTGCACGCGCTGGCCCAGGATCCAGGGGTCGGCCACCTGCGCACCGACCTGCGCCAGGACCTGGAGGAGCTCGCGCCGCGCGACGGTCACCTCGTCGGCCTCCCTGGGGAAGGCGGCCTCCAGCTCGCCGCCGAACCAGATGCAGATGCGCCCGATTTGCGCGTCGCACCCGCCGCCCTCCCGGTCCGGCTGCACCGGGATGCGGCTCTGGCGGAAGCGCTCGAAGACGCGCTGGCGCTCCCGGGCCTGCTTCACGAGGGCGGAGGCGTCCGCGCGGGGGGCGGGGGCCTCCTGGGCGGAGAGGAGGTGAGGCGAGACGGGTCCGGCGAGCGCGGCGAGCGCGGCGAGGACCGCCGCCAGGGCTGGGGCCGGGACGAGGGGAGCGGGGCGAGGGGTCATGCCGCCTCTACACCCCGCGGGCCGCGCGCGGTCCCGGCGACGGTCTGCCGTCCCGGCTACGGCCCGGCGACCGTCAGAGGTTGAAGCACACCGTCTTGGGCTCGGTCATCTCCTGGAGGGCGAAGCGGATCCCTTCCCGGCCGAGTCCCGAGCTCTTGATCCCGCCGAAGGGCATGGCGTCCATGCGGTAGTCGGTGGAGTCGTTCACCATGACGCCGCCCGCCTCGAGCTCCTCCACCGCCCTCATCGCCGATGCCAGGCTCCCCGTGAACACCGCGGCGTGCAGCCCGAAGTCCACGGCGTTGGCCTGCGCGATCCCGTCCTCCAGGTCTTCGATGGGCCAGAGGCTCACCACCGGACCGAAGACCTCGTCGCACCCCACCCTGGCTCCCTCGGGTACGCGGGTGAGGACCGTCGGCCAGTAGGCCGCGCCTATCCTGCGGTGGCCGCACTCGAGCGTGGCGCCGGCGGCCAGCGCGTCGGCCACCCGGGCCTCCACCCGGCGCGCCTCGGCCTCGGTGATGAGGGGCCCCATGTCGCAGTCCTCGTCCAGCTTCGGCCCCACCTTGTAGCGCAGCGTCCTGGCCACGAACGCCTCGCGGAACGCCTCGAAGACCTCCTTCTGCACGTAGAGGCGCTGCACGCCGATGCAGTTCTGCCCGGCGGCCCAGAACGCCCCGGACACGCAGCTCTCCACCGCCGAGGCCAGATCGCAGTCGTCCAGCACGAGGACGGGGCTGTTGGAGCCCAGCTCCATCCCCAGCTTCTTCAGCCCCGCACGGCGGGCGACGGCCAACCCTGCCTCCACGCCCCCCGTGAACGACACCATCCGCACCCTGGGGTCGCCCGCGAGCGCGTCCCCCAGCTCGCTTCCCGGCCCGGTCACCACGTTGAGCACCCCCGCCGGGAGGCCCGCCTCCTCGAAGACCCCGGCCAGCTTGAGGGCCGAGAGCGGTGTGACGGTGGCGGGCTTCACCACCACCGCGTTCCCGCCGGCGATGGCCGGGCCCACCTTGTGCGCCACCAGGTTGAGCGGGTCGTTGAAGGGCGTGATCGCCGCCACCACCCCGATGGGTTGGCGGAAGAAGTACCCCCTCCGGTTCTCCGAGCCTCTCTGCTGGTCGAACGCGATGGTCTCCCCGTGGAGGCGGGTCGCCTCCTCGCCCGAGATGCGCAGCGTCCGGGCGCAGCGGTACGCCTCCTTCCTGGCTTCCCGGATGGTCTTGGAGCCCTCACGCGCGATGGTGAGCGCGAACTCCTCCTGGCGCGCCTCCACGAGCTCTGCGGCGCGGAGAAGGATGCGGGCGCGCTCACCGGTGGAGAGCCGCCGGGCGACGCCGTACCCCTGCACCGCCGCCGCCAGCGCGCGGTCCACGTCGGCGGCGGTGCCGCGAGGCACCGTGTCCACCACCTCGTTCGTCCAGGGATCCTGGACCGGGATGGTCCCCGACCCGTCCACCCACGCTCCGCCGATATACATCCGCATGTTCTCGATTCCTCAGCTCGTCAGTTCATCGAAGGATCGAACGGCATCCGCGACAGGCGCTGGTACTCGGGGCCCTTCCGCTCCAGGACGCGGCTCCAGAGCGTGTCGGGCGCGTCGGTGAAGACGTCGTCCTCCTGCGCGGGCTCGAGGATCCACGACCCGTCGGCCATCTCCCGCTCGAGCTGCCCCGGTCCCCACCCCGAGTATCCCGCGTAGACCCGTGCCCTCAGGATGCCGGGCCGCACGTCCTCCGGGACCTCGCCCACCAGGAAGCCGACGGTGCCGAAGATCAGCAGGTCCGCCAGCTCGGGGTGCGCGAGCTCGGCCAGGAGCACCGGGTTCGACGGCTGCACGGGGCCGCCCTCGAAGAGCGGCTCGTCGCCGTCCACGAGGGCGGCCAGCACCGGCACGGCCTCGGCGACGGTGACGTCCGTGGGGCGGTTCAGGACCACGCCCAGGGCACCCTCGGCGCTGTGCTCCCCGACCAGCACGACCGTGTGCCGGAAGTTCGGATCGAAGAGGCTGCCGCTGGAGATGAGCAGACGGCCCTTCAGGCTTTCCATGGCGCCACCACGTCCCGGCCGGCGGAGGTTGCGGACATGCCCCATCGGCAACGTAGGGGCCCACGCGGGGATGACAAGACGCGAGGCGACCCGGGCGTGCCCACGGACCACGGGCTTCCTGAAGATCCCTTCATCTTCCCCTCATGGGCCCTTCACCCCGGCGCGGTGAGCTTCGGCGGGCATCGTTGGATCCCCGACGGAGAGGGCACGTGAACATGCACGCACCCGGCTGGGCGCCGGCCGCGCTCGCCCTGACGCTTCTCGGCCTCGCGCCCCTGCACGCCGAGGCGCAGGCCGACCCCGCCGGCGCGGACACGCTGACGCTCCCGGCCCTCCTCGCTCTGGTCGAGGCGCGTAATCCGCGCCTGGCCGCCATGCGCGCGGGCGCCGAGGCCGCGGCGCTGCGCCGGCCGGAGGCTTCCACGCTACCCGACCCGATGCTCCAGCTCGGGATCATGAACTTCGGGATCCCGAGCCTGCGCACGGACATGCCCTCCTCGATGGCGCCCTCGGTCCAGCTCATGCAGATGATTCCTCTGGGCGGGAAACTCTCCGTCATGGGCCGCATCGCGTCGCTCGACGAGGCGATGGCGACGGCCTCCGCCGAGGAGATGTCATGGGGGATGCGCGAGATGGCCTCGGCCATGTTCTACGACCTCTGGGCCGAGGACCGCCGGATCGAGGCCATGGGCGAGACGCTCGCCCTGCTCCGTGACTTCCAGCAGGTGGCGCGGGCGATGTACGTCTCCGGAATGGGGCGCCAGGCCGACGTGCTGCGCGCCGAGGTCGAGGTGGCGCGCATGGAGGGCGAGATCCGCTCCATGCGCACCATGCGGGAGGCCATGGCGGAACGCCTCAACGCCCTGCTCGACCTCCCGGCGGATACGCCGCTCGGGCGGCCGGTCCTGGGCCCTCTGCCCGCGGAGGTGCCGGCGCGCGACACCCTGCTGGCCTGGGCTTCGGAGGTGCGGCCCCTCCTCGAGCACGGACGCCAGGCCGTGGACCAGGCCCGCTCCCGCGTGGAGCTGGCGAAGAAGGAGCTCTGGCCCGACGTCACCGTGGGCGTGGCCTACGGCCAGCGCGGGGACGAGATGGGCACGGAGCGCATGGGGAGCGCCATGATCGGCTTCACGCTCCCGATCTTCGCCGGGCGGCGCCAGCACGCCATGCGCGACGAGGCCCTGGCGATGGAGCGCATGGCCGCCTCCGAGCTGGCCGGCCGCGAGGCCGACGTGGCGGCGCGCGTCGGCGAGCTCCTCGCCGAGCTGGACGGCACCCGTGACCTCGCGCGCCTCTACCGGGAGGAGATCCTTCCCCAGGCGCGCGCGACGGTGGAATCGTCGCTCTCCTCCTACCGCGTGGGGAACGTGGACTTCATGACCCTCCTGGACGCCCAGATGACCGTGAACGAGTTCCAGGCCGAGCTGGAAGGACTGCTCGCCGACTACGGGAAGGCGCTCGCCGCCCTCGAGTCGGCGGTGGGGCGTACACTCCCATGAGCAGCCGGAGCCAGATCGTCCTCTCCGTTTCCCTGGTGGCCCTGGCGCTGGCCGTGGTGGCCGTGGCGCTCCGCACCGGGGCGCCCCCCGACGCCGCCGAAGTCATGGAGGGGCACGACCACGCCGCCATGACCGCCGGGTCCGGCGAGCTCCAGCCCGTCGTGCTGGATGCCGAAGCCGCGCGGCGCATCGGGGTGACGTACGCGCTCGTCGAGCGCCGCGTCCTCACGCGCTACGTGGAGACCGTGGGCAACGTGGTCTACGACGAGACCCGCCTGGCCACCGTGAACCCCAAGATCGAGGGGTGGGTGGAGAAGCTCCACGTGGACTTCACGGGCGCCTCGGTGCGCGCAGGCCAGCCGCTCATGGAGATCTACAGCCCGGCGCTGGTGGCGGCCCAGGAGGAGCTGATCCTGGCCGCGCGCCTGGCCCGGGACGCCGCGGGCGCGCGCGCGACCGCGAGCGCCGGCGAGCTGCTCTCCTCGGCGCGCCGCCGCCTGGCCTACTGGGACGTGTCCGAGGAGGAGATCCGGAGCATCGAGGAGCGGGGCGAGCCGTCGCGCACCCTCACGCTCCGCTCGCCGGCCTCGGGCGTGGTGGTGGAGAAGGGCGTGACGGAGGGGGACCGGGTCTCCCCCGGGATGACGCTCTACCGCATCGCCGACCTGTCCCGCGTCTGGATCGAGGTCGAGGTGTTCGAGAAGGACCTGGCCGGCGTGGAGCGGGGGCAGGGCGCGCTCGTGCGGTTCGAGTCCTATCCGGGGGAGACGTTCCGGGGCTCGGTGACCTACGTGTACCCGACGGTGTCGACCCAGTCGCGCACGGCGAGCATCCGCCTCGAGCTGGCCAACCCCGCCGGGCGCATGAAGCCGGGGATGTACGCGCGCGTCACCCTGGACGTGCCGCCCACCGACCCGGTGCTGGTCGTGCCGCGGGGCGCCGTCATCGAGACGGGCCGGCGCACCCTTGTGTTCGTGGCCGACGCCGCGGGGGCGCTCATGCCCCGGGAGGTGAGCATCGGGCGCGCCTCGGGTCAGATGATCGAGGTGCTCACGGGACTCGAGGAGGGGGAGCGCGTGGTGGCCTCGGCGGCCTTCCTCGTGGACGCCGAGTCCAACCTGGGCACCATGACCGGGGGGCTCGAGGCGCCGGCGGCGCCCGGGAGCATGCCCGGCATGGACCACTCGAAGCACTAGGCGCGGACCATGCTGAAGGCCATCATCGACGCCTCGGTGAGGAACCGCGTCCTCGTCCTGGTCCTCTCGCTCTTCGTGGTGTGGGGCGGCGTCCTGGCGATGCGCTCCATCCCGCTGGAGGCCATCCCCGACCTCTCGGACGTGCAGGTCATCGTCCAGACGGAGTACCCGGGCCAGAACCCGCGCATCGTGGAGGACCAGGTCACCTACCCCATCGCCTCGGAGATGCTGAAGGTGCCGGGGGCGAGCACGGTGCGCGCGTTCTCGTTCTTCGAGTCGTCGTTCGTCTACGTGATCTTCGAGGACGGGACCGACCTCTACTGGGCGCGGAGCCGGGTGCTGGAGGTGCTCTCGTCCCTGCGCGGTCGCCTCCCCGCCGCCGCCGAGCCCGCGTTGGGCCCCGACGCGACCGGGCTGGGGTGGGTCTACCAGTACGTCCTGCTGGACACGACCGGGACCCGCTCCCTCGCGGAGCTGCGCGCCTACCAGGACTGGACGCTCCGGTACCAACTCACCGCGGTCCCCGGGGTGAGCGAGGTCGCCTCGGTGGGCGGGTACGAGCAGGTCTACGAGGTCCAGGTAGACCCGGCCAAGCTGCGCGCCTTCGGCGTGCCGGTGACGCAGGTGATGGAGGCGCTGCGCGGCTCCAACGAGGACGCGGGCGCCATGGTCCTGGAGATGGCCGAGCGCGAGTTCATGATCCGGGGACTCGGTTACCTGGAGGGGCTCGACGACATCGGAAGCGTCGTGGTGAGCGCCTCGGACCACGGCGTGCCCATCCGCATCGCGGACTTGGCCACCGTGCGTCTGGCCCCCGACGTGCGCCGCGGCGTGGGCGACCTGGACGGGCTCGGGGAGGTGGTGGGCGGGATCGTGGTCATGCGCTTCGGCGAGAACGCGCTGGCCACCATCGACCGCGTGAAGGAGAAGATCGCGTCGCTGGAGGCCACGCTCCCCGAGGGGCTGGTGATCAAGCCGGTGTACGACCGCTCCGACCTGATCCGCCGGGCCATCTCCACGCTCAGGGAGAAGCTGGTGGAGGAATCGCTGGTGGTCGCGCTGGTGGTGGTCCTCTTCCTGGTGCACCTGCGCAGCTCGCTGGTGATCCTCCTCACGCTCCCCATGGGGATCCTCCTGGCCTTCCTGGCCATGCGCGCGCTCGGGCTCTCGGCCGACATCATGAGCCTGGGCGGGATCGCCATCGCCATCGGCGCCATGATCGACGCCGCCATCGTGATGGTGGAGAACCTGCACAAGCACCTGGAGCACGCCATCGAGGAGAAGCGCCGCCAGGCCGCCGCCGGGGGGCGCGAGCTTCCCGGGGGCTCCGATGCGAACTTCCTCCACACCGACGTGCTGACCGACGCGGAGCGCTGGGCGCTCGTGGGGAAGGCGTCGCGGGAGGTGGGGCCCGCCTTGTTCTTCACCCTCCTCATCATCACCGTTTCGTTCTTCCCCGTGTTCGCGCTGGAGGCCCAGGAGGGGCGGCTCTTCAAGCCGCTCGCGTGGACGAAGACGCTGGCCATGGCCGGCGCGGCCTTCGTGTCCATCACGCTGGTCCCGGTCGCGATGGGCCTGCTGATCCGGGGGCGCATCCACCGGGAGCAGGCCAACCCGCTCAACCGCGTGCTCATCGCCGGGTACATGCCCCTCCTGCGGCTCGTGCTCCGCTGGCGGTGGCCCGTGGCGGCGGCCGCGTTGGCCACCGTCATCCTCACCGTGCTCCCGGCGCGGCGCATCGGCTCGGAGTTCATGCCGCCGCTCGACGAGGGGACGATCCTCTACATGCCCACCACGCTCCCGGGGATCAGCGTGGCCAAGGCGGCCTCCACGCTCCGCATGCAGGACTCCATCCTGGCGTCCTTCCCCGAGGTGGAGAGCGTGTTCGGCAAGGCGGGCCGGGCCGAGACCGCCACGGACCCCGCGCCGCTCGACATGTTCGAGACGACGATCGTGCTGAAGCCCGAGGACGCGTGGCGGCCCGGGGTGACCCACGCGTCGCTGGTCGCCGAGATGGACGCCGCCGTGCGCACCGCGGGGGTGACCAACTCGTGGACGATGCCGATCCGGGGGCGCATCGACATGCTGGCCACGGGGATCCGGACGCCGGTGGGCGTGAAGATCTTCGGCCCCGACCTGGCCACGCTCGAGCGCCTCGCGAGCGAGGTGGAGGTGGCCGTGCAGATGGTCCCCGGCACGCGCTCTGCGTTCGGCGAGCGCGTGGTGTCCGGGTCGTACGTGGACATCGACATCGACCGGGACGCCGCGGCGCGCTACGGCCTGAACGTGGACGTGATCCAGATGGTCATCTCTTCGGCCATCGGCGGGATGGCGGTCACCACGGCGGTCGAGGGGCGCGAGCGCTACGGCATCCGCCTGCGCTACCCGCAGGAGCTGCGCGATCAGCCTGAGCGCCTGGCCGAGGTGCTGGTGCCCGTGGGGATGCTCCGGTCGGGGGCCTCCTCCATGGCTTCACCCTCGACGATGACTGGGATGGCGGGCGGCTCGGGCGCACAGGGCGGCGCGGGCTCCGGCGGGATGGCGGGGATGGGCGGCGGCGCGTCGTCAGGCGGCGCCACGCCCTCAGGCGGAGGCGCTTCGGGCGGAGGGTTCGCACCGCCCGCCGGGACGGCGCAGATCCCCCTGGGCCAGGTGGCGCGCATCCGCACCGTGGCGGGGCCGATGGCCATCAAGACCGAGCAGGCGTTCCCCACGGCGTGGGTGTACATCGACACCGACGCGCGGGACCTGGGCGCCTACGTGGCCGACGCAAAGGACATGGTGGAGGAGATGGTCACCCTCCCCGAGGGGTACACGCTCTCCTGGTCCGGACAGTACGAGTACATGGAGCGGGCCAAGGAGAAGCTGGCGGTGGTCGTGCCGGCCACCCTGCTCATCATCTTCATGCTCCTCTACCTGAACTTCGGGCGCATCGGCGAGACGCTGATCGTGCTCCTCTCGCTCCCGTTCTCGCTGGTCGGGGGCGTGCTGTTCATGGGGTGGATGGGCTTCAACTGGTCCGTGGCCACCGCGGTGGGCTTCATCGCGCTGGCGGGCGTGGCCGCCGAGACCGGTGTGGTCATGCTCCTCTATCTGGACAACGCCTGGAACGCGCGGCTGGCTGCGGGGAAGCGCACGCTGGCGGACCTGCACGAAGCGGTGCTGGAGGGGGCCGCGCTCCGCCTGCGCCCCAAGATGATGACCGTGATCACGGTCATCACCGGCCTGCTTCCCCTGTACTGGGGGGGGGGCGCCGGCGCGTCGGTGATGCGCCGCATCGCAGCGCCCATGGTGGGGGGGATGGTCTCCGCGCTGATCCTCACCCTGATGGTGATCCCCGCGCTGTACTCGCTATGGCAGGAGGCGCGGCTGGGGCGCGAGGACACGGGCGTCCTGACCGGACCGCGCGCCGACTGAGCCGCCAGGGCGGGGGCGGCGGCTTCGGCCGCCGCCCCCGTCAGGCCGCGGTGCGGCCGGGCTAGTGTCGGATCGCGATAGCGGCCACGAGCGCAGCTACGTCGGGATCGAGGGGAGGCCGGACGACACTCTGCAGCTCGGCAGCGAGAGCCGCCGGATCGCTTCCGGCCAGCAGCGACGCGATCGTTGCGATGTTTGCGTTCGGGATCTTCAGGTCCAGCTCCATCCGGTACCAGTAGGAGAGCGTGTCCCTGATGCCACGGTCCATGAATAGCTCGTGGCGGGGCCGCGGACCCGGGCCACTGCCGCGATAGGGAACGGCTTCGATCAGCTTCGGGACCGCTGCATTCACCTCGGGGTCGGCCTCGGCAGCAGCGACGAGGAGTTCCTGGACCGCCGTCTCGTCCACCGGCCTCGCCGAGAGCAATGCCCTGAGCGTGTCGAGCCGCTCGGGGGTCCCCAGGCCCACGTCCACGTGGATCCGGAAGCGCGACGGACCTGCCGGGCGACGCTCGGCCTCCGCCAGAGACGGGATCGGCTCCTCCCCGTCCAGCAGCATGAGGTTCGGCCAGAGGATCCCCTTGATGGACGCGGCAGCCTGCGCCACGGCCGCCGCGTCCACGGCGTCGGTCCTCATCGCGGGTTCGGAAGCCGGCCCGCACGCCGCCAGCGCGAGCAGCACGCCGAGGGCCGTGGATGAGAGTCGCCGGCCGTAGGGTCGGGTAGCATGCATGAAGCCTCCTGCCTGATCGTAGGGTGGGGGGGGGGCGGCTGCGACCTTGCAGACAAGCACAATAGTCCGGATGTTGCCGTTGGCGCCAGACCTTATCCGCCGTCGGGTCCTCCCTCCTCCACGAGCCACCGTGCCCACGTTCGCTGCGTCGCTCCAGGTTGCCCTCGGGACCCGGTATGAGCTCCGGGGTCAGATCGCGTCCGGGGGTATGGCGCGCATCTTCGAGGCGTGGGACGTGAAGCACAGCCGCGCGGTGGCGGTGAAGGTGGGGAATGACCCGCATGCGCGGGCCGCGTTCCGGAGCGAGGTGGACATCGTCTCGCGACTCCGCCATCCGGCGATCCTCCCTCTGTACGACTCGGGGGAGGGAGATGGGTTCGTCTATTTCATCATGCCGCTGGTGCGGTCGCCGACCCTCGGAGAGGTGCTGGAGAAAGAGAAGCGGCTCGAGCCGGAGGCGGCCCTCCGGATCCTCTCCGACGTGGCGGGCGCACTGGACTGTGCCCATGGCCACGGCGTGGTTCACCGGGACATCAAGCCGGGCAACATACTCATGGAGTCGGGGCGGGCGGTGGTCACCGACTTCGGCATCGCCCTGACCTTCGGATTGGTGCGGTCCGGCGAAGAGGACCCGAGCAGCAACGCCGGGACCGTCCCGTACATGAGCCCGGAGCAGCTCCTGGACCCGGGGAAGGTCGGTCCGCCCAGCGACATCTACGCGCTGGGATGCCTCGCCTGCGAGCTCCTCACCGGGGAGCAGCCGTTCCGGGCGGGAAGCCCTGCCGCCGCCGTCGCGCTCAAGCTCAAGGGTCCTTCGGCCGCGGCCCGCTCGCTCCGGTCCATCCCCGGCAGCGTACGGAAGCCGATCCTCCGGGCGCTTTCTGCCCAATCCGGGGAGAGGCCGCCCAGCGCGGCCAGCCTGGTGGAGGGGATCCGCCGGGGGTTCGACCGGCGCACGTGGTGGCTCCGTTGGGGGTCGCTCGCGGCGAGCGCCGTCGTCGTCGTCGCGCTGCTGCTCCAGACCTTCTTCCGCGGGGGCGGTCCGACGCTCGACGGAGGGAGGGTGGTGGTCGGTCCGCTCGTGGACCGGACCGCGAACCGAAGGCTCACGTCCCTCGCCACCTCCGCCGTGGACCACCTGACCCGGAGCCTCCAGAGCGCCAATCTCCTCAGCGTGGTCCCCACCGAGACCGCCCTCGGAGGGGCCCGATTCGTCATGCGCCGGATGGATGAGGGCGCCCTTTCCGACCCCATCGCCGCGCTGGCGGAGGAGACCGGAGCCGGCATCGTCATCTCTGGGGAGATCCTGGAGGATGGGGGGCGGGTCGGGGTCCGCGTCCGGATCACCGACGCGACGCGGGGGGTGCTCCTGAGCGCCTCAGAGGCGATCTACGTGGAGTCGGAGTCCCCGCAGGAGCTGACCCGGCTCATCCGCACGGTCGGGAGCCAGGTCATGGGGTCGCTGGCAGTGACGTTGGACGACCGGCTCGGCGAGTCTGGACGGGCCGCGACGGCCCCGGCCTTCGAGGCGTACAGGCCTTTCAGCGAGGGCCTGGAGCAGTATCTGGTCGGAGACTACCGCCAGGCCATCGCTCTCTTCCGCGTCGCCCGGGACGCCGACTCGACCTTCGTCGCGCCGACCATGTACGAGGCGCTGAGCCACTCCAACCTGGGCGAGTTCGCTGCGGAGGACTCGCTGCTGGCGTCGCTGGTGCGCGCGGACGCGCACCTCACCCCCTTCGAGCGGCGTTGGCTCGAGTACCGGCGCGCGCTCCTGGCGGGGAACCGCCCCGCCGCGCTCCTCGCCATCCGGTCGGCGGCCGCGGAGGCGCCGGGCTCGAAGGCGGCCTATAACCTCGGCGTGGAGGCCATGGAGGGGCGTCGCCTGGCCGACGCCGTGGAGGCCTTCGAGAGCCTCCCGGTGGACCGCGGTCCGATGCGGGGATTCGTGAACCATCTGGGGGCGCTGGCCACGGCCCATCACCTGCTCGGCGACTTCCGGGAGGCGCTGGACGCGGCCGTGGAGGCGAGGAGGATCTTCCCCGACTACCTGCGTCCCCGGATGTGGGAGATGGGCGCGCTGGCGGCGCTGGGAAGGGTCGATCAGCTCCGACGGGAGGTCGCGGTGCTGGCGACGCTCCAGCGGGACGTGACGGGTTGGGAGCCCAGGGACGTCCTCGTCGGCGCCGCGCAGGAGCTCATGGCCCACGGTCAACCGGAGGTGGCGAGGGAGGTCTGGCAGGATGTGGTGAACGCGGCCTCACGGGGGAATGCGGTTCCCTCGGTGCGGGCGCTCCTCGCCGAGGGGGAGGCGTGCCTGGCGCTGGGGAGGCTGGACGACGCCCGCGGCGTCGCCCAGCGCCTCGCCCGGATGGACGCCGCGGGCGTGTCCGGGATCGACGCGCTGGCGTTCCGCGGCAGGGTGGCCGCACTCGCGGGTGACCGCGAGGGGGCCGAGCGCGTGGTCGCGGCCCTCGAGAGCATGCCGGGACCCTACCTCTTCGGCATCCACCATCGTGGCGTCGCCATGGTGGCCGCCGCCCTGGGGGACCGTGGCCGGGCCGTGGCATACCTGCGGCGGGGCTTCGCCGAGGGGCTCCCGTACGGGGATTGGGCGCACAACCACCCCGCCTTCGCCCCTCTGTGGGATGTCTCCGAGTACCGGGCGATGATGGCTCCGGTCCGGTAGGACCTTCCGGCCCGGCGTGCGGCCTCACCCCCGCGGGGAAACTCCCGTCAGATCCATTCCAGTTATTCCTGACACCCATCCCCGCACCCGGCGCCCAGATTCTGCCCGGTGCTGATTGACCCGGCGCCCGGCGGACGTGTGCTCGTCCGCCGGGGGCCTCAATGCATATGGGATGGGGTGGAATCCTGGACGGCGGCGGGAGCCGCGTTCATCGGCTCGGCCATGCCGGCCTTCCCGTGGCGCTGGACCACCATCCAGAGCCCGGCCACCAGGACGAGTCCGGCCAGGACCCGGCGGGTCCAGGCCCGCTGCCCTACCACGCGCCGGGCCCCCAGGCCGAAGACGGCCAGGAGAGGGGTTGTGGCGACGCCGAAGGCGGTCATGGCCAGGGCGCCGATGAGGGCGTCGCCGGAGGCCACGGCGATCCCCAGCGTGGCGTAGATGAGCCCGCAGGGGAGGAACCCCGTGGCGACGCCGAAGAGGAACCGGGACGGGAGGTCGCCCCGGACGGCGGCCCGCGTGGCGACCTGGGTGAGGCCGGGGATCTTCAGCGAGGGCTCGGGGACGAGCCCCGCGAGGCCCGCGGCGAACCAGACGATGAGGAGGGCCGAGAGGACCGTGGCCACCCAGAGGGGGCCGGGGACCAGGTGCCCGGCGAGGCCGGCCAGGGCCCCGAGGAACGCGTAGGTGAGGGTCCTGCCGGCGTGCCACACCGCGGTGTGGGAGACGCGTCCGCCGCAGGCGAGGGCGAACGTGCCGCACATCCCGATGCAGTGGGGACTACCGACCAGACCTGCGAGTGCAGCAGCCGAGATGGCGGAGATCATGGAGAACCCTATGGAACAGACCGCTCCCGGACCAGTAGCCACACCCGGAGTCGAGCCGGACTACGACATGGACATCGTGAAGTTGTTCTTCACGGCGACCGTGGTGTGGGGCCTGGTCGGCATGCTCGTGGGCGTCATCATCGCCACCCAGCTCGCGTGGTGGCCGGCCAACCTGGGCCTCCCCTGGACCACGTTCGGCCGGCTCCGCCCGCTGCACACCAACGCCGTGGTGTTCGCGTTCGGCGGCAACGTGGTGTTCACGGGCATCTACCACTCCACCCAGCGCCTGCTGAAGACCCGGATGTTCAGCGACGTCCTGTCGCGCATCCACTTCTGGGGATGGCAGGCGATCATCGTGCTGGCCGCGGTGACGCTTCCCCTGGGGATGACCCAGTCCAAGGAGTACGCCGAGCTGACCTGGCCGGTGGACGTGCTCATCACCCTGGTCTGGGTGGTGTTCGCCGTCAACTTCTTCGGCACCCTGGCCATCCGGAAGGTGAAGCATCTCTACGTGGCGCTGTGGTTCTACATGTCGTTCGTGATCGTGATCGCGGTGCTCCACATCGTGAACAACCTGGCGATCCCGGCGACGCTCTTCCGGTCCTACCCCATCTACGCCGGGCTCACCGACGCCCTGGTGCAGTGGTGGTACGGCCACAACGCGGTGGGCTTCTTCCTCACCACGCCCTTCCTGGGGCTCATGTACTACTATCTGCCCCGGGCGGCGGGACGGCCGGTGTACAGCTACCGGCTCTCCATCATCCACTTCTGGGCGCTCGTCTTCCTCTACATCTGGGCGGGCCCGCACCACCTGCTCTTCTCGGCGCTCCCCGACTGGGTCCAGACGCTGGGGATGGTGTTCAGCATCATGCTCCTCGCTCCGTCCTGGGGCGGCATGCTGAACGGGCTGCTCACCCTGAAGGGGTCCTGGGACCGGGTGCGCACCGACCCGATACTGAAGTTCATGGTGGTGGCGGTGTCGTTCTACGGCATGAGCACGTTCGAGGGGCCGATGATGTCCATCCGGTCGGTGAACGGGCTGGCCCACTTCACCAACTGGGTCATCGGCCACGTCCACTCCGGCGCGCTGGGGTGGGTGGGGATGATCTCCTTCGGCATGCTCTACTGGATGGTCCCCAACATCTGGAAGCGGGAGCTGGTCCACCCCACGTGGGCCACGCACCACTTCTGGCTCGCCACCATCGGCATCGTGCTCTACACCGTGTCCATGTGGGCCGCGGGGCTCATGGAGGGGCTGCAGTGGCGGGCGCTGAACGACGCCGGCCAGCTGGCCAACCCCTTCTTCGTGGACATCACGGGGAGGCTGTCGCCGTTCCTGTGGCTGCGGCTCCTGGGCGGGACCCTGTTCCTGGTGGGCGCCATCATGATGGCCGTCAACTTCTGGCAGACCATCCGGGGCCCGGCGGCGAAGGCCGTCGCGGCCACCCCCGTGGCGGCGGACTGAGAAGGAGGCTGGCATGGACGACAAGCACAGCGTATCCGGGAAGGACTGGGGTGCCCTCCACCGCCGGCTGCTGGAGGGGAAGTCGGCGCTCTTCGCCATCGGAACCACCGTGGTCATCTCCATCGGCGGCCTGGTGGAGATCGTCCCCCTGTTCAACGCCTCCTCCTCCCTGAGCTGGGAGCGCGGAACCTGGGTGACCCCCTACACGCCGCTCGAGGTCGCCGGACGGGACATCTACATCCGGGAGGGGTGCATGGTGTGCCACTCCCAGATGATCCGCCCCATGCGCGCCGAGATGCTGCGCTACGGGGAGTGGAGCCGGGCGGCGGAGTACCAGTACGACCGTCCGTTCCTGCTCGGCTCGAGACGCACCGGACCCGACCTGCAGCGCGAGGGCGGCGCCCGACCCGACGCCTGGCACTACGAGCACATGAAGGATCCCCGGTCCATGTCGCCGGGCTCGATCATGCCCACCTACCCCTGGCTGCTCCGGTACAAGATCGACCCTGCCGACGTGACCGCCTCGGTGGTGGCGCTCGCGAGGGTGGGCACGCCGTACGCGGCCACCGACCAGGCCGCCGTGACCGCGGCGCTCGAGGAGCAGGGGGCCCAGATCGTGGCCAACCTCTCCAGCGCCGGCGTGACGGCGGCGTGGGACGACGAGATCGTCGCGCTCACCGCCTACCTCCAGCGCCTGGGCAGGGAAGGGAAGACGCACCTCGCCGCCCAGCAGGGAGGCGGCCGGTGAACCCGCTGATCCGGGAGGCCGCGGGCGCCGTCCAGGTGGGATGGGTCGTGGGCGCCATGACCGTGGTGTTCTTCGCCGTCTTCCTGGCCTGGATCTGGTACGCGTGGTCCCCCGCCAACCGGGGCGCCATCGAGGAGGCCAGCCGGATGCCGTTCACCGAGGGAGGTGACGCGTGAGCAAGGAAACCAACCGAATCCTCGGCCACGCCGACGAGTCGGACGGGATCGAGGAGTACGACAACCCGCTCCCCGACTGGTGGGTGGGCCTCTTCTGGTTCACCATCGTGTGGGCCATCGGCTACGGGGTCTGGTACCACGCCATCGCCGACCGCTCGCAGGTGAAGCTGCTGGCGGCGGAGATGGCGGCCGCGGAGGCCGCGTTCCCGGCCCAGCCGGCGTCGGAGGCCGCGGCCATGGCCGCGCTCGAGGTGACCCCGGACGCCGTCGCCGCCGGCGCCGCCGTGTTCGCCCAGAACTGCGTGGCGTGCCACGGCGCGAACCTTGAGGGTGGGATCGGCCCCAGCTTCGTGGACGCGGAGTGGATCCACGGCGGACAGGCCCAGCACATCGTCGGCATCATCACCAACGGCGTGCTGGAGAAGGGGATGGTGCGGTGGCAGGGGATCCTCTCTCCCGAGCAGATCAACCAGGTGGCCGCGTACGTCATCAGCAAGCACAGCCAGGCCACCGGGCGGCCCGTGGAGGAGATCATGAAGCCCGCCGGCGCCGCCGGTGAGCCGGATGCCGCCGCGGCGGCGGCGGCTCCGCCGGTGAGCTGACGGCGAGACCCTGATGCGCCTCCTGGGCATGTCCGGAACGCGGGAGTGGGTCTACCCCCAGTCCATCCAGGGGACCTTCACCCGCCTGCGCCACTGGACGTTCCTGGGGCTCCACCTGGCGCTCTTCGTGGTGCCGTGGATCCCGGTGAAGGGGCACCCCATGCTCCTTCTCGACCTTCCGCACCGGCGGGTCCACCTCATGGGCGCCGTGTTCACGCCGGCGGACACCATCTTCCTCCTGCTGCTCCTCCTGTTCCTGGCGTTCTCGCTCTTCTTCTTCACCGCCATCTTCGGGCGGATATGGTGCGGGTACGCCTGCCCCCAGACCGTGTTCCTGGAGAGCTGGATCCGCCCCCTGGAGCAGTGGATCGAGGGCGACCGGACCCAGCGCAAGCGACGGGACGAGGGAGCGTGGAGCTTCGACAAGGCCTGGCGCAAGGCGGCGAAGTGGGGCGTGTTCGCGGCGGTGTCGCTCCTGCTGGGCATGGCCATGACCAGCCTGTTCGCGGGCGCGAAGCCGCTGTGGACGGGGACGGCGAGCGCCACCGCGTACGCGTTTGTGGCCATCTTCGCCGCATTCTGGTTCGCCGACTTCCTCTGGTTCCGCGAGCAGTTCTGCATCTACCTGTGCCCGTACGCCCGCTTCCAGAGCGCGCTCACCGACGACGAGACGCTCCTCATCTCCTACGACGAGGCCCGGGGCGAGCCGCGCGGCAAGAGCCGGGGGCCCGAGGGCGGGTGCATCGGCTGCCAGAAGTGCGTGGTCGTGTGCCCCCAGGGGATCGACATCCGGGAGGGGTTCCAGCTCGAGTGCATCCAGTGCGCCCGGTGCGTGGACGCGTGCGAGAGCGTCATGAGCCGCTTCGGCCAGCCCACGCTGGTGCGCTACAGCTCCATCGCCGCGGACCGGGGCGACGCCACGCGCCCCTTCCGTCCGCGTACGCTGGTGTACGGAGGGCTTCTCACCGCGCTCACTGCGGCGGCCCTGGTCCTCCTCCTGGGGCGTGTGCCCTTCGAGGCGTCGGTGAACCGGGCTCCCGGATCCCTCTTCACCCTGGACGCGGACGGGTACATCCGCAACACCTACCTGCTCAAGCTCACCAACAAGCTGGCGGACGCGGGGGAGGTGGCGTACACGGTGGAGGTGGACGGCCTGGAGGGCGCCGAGGTGTCGTCGCCCGCGCTCACCGTGGGCCCGGAGCAGAGCCGCACCATCCCGCTCATCATCCGCCTTCCGGCCTCGGCGGTGCGCGCGCGCAGCGTTCCCCTCACGGTGCGCATCGCGTCGCCCACCGGATCGCTCCTGCTGCCCACGACCTTCGCCACGGGAGCCTCGCTCGGTGGGGGCTGAGCCCGGTAAAGGGGGCGCCACCGCGGCCTCCGCCGGGCCGGCGAAGCCGGGGCGGGACCACCTCTGGCCCTGGATGCTGGGCATCGGCCTCGTGCTCGTGATTCTGGTGAACGCGATCTTCATCTGGATCGCCGTGAGCGGCGCCGACGAGGTGGCCCCCTCGTACACCCAGGGGGATCGCTGAGGCGATCCCGCGCCGCCTCTCGACTCCCGTGACGAGCCCGCCTCCGGCCCGCTCCGCACCCGACGGCGCTCCGCGCCCCGGCGAGAGCGCTCCGCCATCAGGCGACCTCGCCTCGCGCCCCGGCGAGGCCCCTCCCCGGCAGGTCTCCCGCTGCCCCCACTGCGGCGCCCCGGTGGAGGGCCCCGAAGATCTCTACTGCTGCGCCGGGTGCGAGATGGCGGCCGCCATCATCAGCCGCGCCGGGTTGGAGCGGTACTACGCGGAACGCGAAGCTTATGCGCCACGCCCGGAGCCGCTGGCCGGCGGATGGGATGCGCTCCCCGTGGAGCAGGGACCCGACGGGCTGTGCGAGATCCGCCTGGCCATCGACGGGCTCCGGTGCGCGTCGTGCGTGTGGGTGGCGGAGAACGTGCTGCAGCGCACCACCGGCGTGGCCGAGGCGCAGGTGAGCTACGCCACCGGGCGCGCCACGCTGCGCTGGGACCCCGACAAGGTGCGCCTGGGCGAGCTGGCCGGGCGCATCGCCGGGCTCGGCTACCGCCCGCGCCTCCTCGGCGAGGAGAGCCGCCCCGACCGGGCGCTCCTGCTCCGGCTGGGCGTGGCCGCGTTCGCCGCGGCCAACGTGATGTCGTACGCCGCCGCGCTCTATGCAGGGTGGTTCGGCGGGATGGAGGCCCACTTTGCGGCGCTCTTCCGGTGGATGTCCCTCATCCTCGCCACGCCCGTGGCACTCTGGTGCGCGTCGCCCTTCTACGCCGGCGCGTGGGCCGGACTGAAGGCGCGGGTGCTGCATTTGGACCTGCCCATCGCCATCGCCGTGGGCGTGCTCTACGTCCACGGCCTGGTGGGGACGTTCCGGGGGTTCGACGGATACCTGGACTCCATGACCATGCTCGTCGCGCTCCTCCTGGCCGGGCGGGTCCTGGAATCCCGCGGGAGGAGGCGGGCGGCGGAGGCGGCGGTCACGCTGGCGGCCACCATACCCGCCACCGCGCGGCGCATGGCCGGCGGCTCCGTGGAGTCGGTGCCGTCGGCCGACCTCGTGGCCGGGGACCGCGTGGTGGCGGGCGCCGGGGAGGAGCTTCCCGCCGACGGCGTCGTCGCCGACGGCACGGGGTCGCTCCGCCTGGCCCTCCTCACCGGGGAGTCCGCGCCGGTGCAGGTCGGGGTCGGGGACCGAGTGTGGGCGGGCACGGTGGTGGTGGACGGATCCCTTGTGGTGGAGGTCACCGAGGCGGCCGAGGGCACGGTGATCAGCCGCATGGCCGAGGAGCTCCGCGCCGCAGCGGACCGGGGCACCCGCCCTTCGTCCACGGACCGTATCGCACCCTGGTTCACGGCCGGCACGCTGGCGGTAGCCGCTGCGACCTTCTTCACCTGGTGGCTCGCCGCCGGCCTGGGCGCGGCGCTCACCACGTCGGTGGCCGTGCTCGTGGTGGCCTGCCCCTGCGCCCTGGCGCTCTCCCGACCCCTGGCGGCCGCGTCGGGGCTGGGCGCCGCCGCCCGCAGAGGGCTCCTGTTCCGTTCCGCCGACGCCCTGCTGGAGCTGGCCGACGTGGACCTGGTGGGGCTGGACAAGACCGGGACGGTCACCGCCGGCGCCCTGGACGTGGTGGCCGCGGGCGACGAGGACCTGCGCATCGCCGCGGGGCTGGAGCGCTTCAGCATCCACCCGGTGGCGACGGCGATCGTGCATGAGGCGGCCACGCGGAGGATCCCCCTTCCGCCCGCGTCCGACGTGCACGAGGACGCCGGCGTGGGGATCTCGGGCACCGTGGACGGCGTCAGATGGCGCATAAGGAGCGGTGGGGCGGGGGTGGTGGTCCTGGAAGGGGAGGACGGATACCGGGGCCTCGTCCGCCTCGGCGACGCCGTGCGCCCCGATTCCGCGGCCGCGGTGGCGCGGATCCGCGCCCTGGGGGTGGAGGTGGCCCTCCTCACCGGCGACCACCCGGAGGCCGCCGAGCGCATCGCCGCGCTCGCCGGGATCCACGATGTGCAGGCCCGCGTGACCCCGGAGGCGAAGGCGGAGTGGGTGCGAGAGCGCCAGCGGGAGGGGCGTCGGGTGCTGTTCGCCGGGGACGGGCTCAACGACGGCCCAGCCCTGGCCGCCGCCGACGTGGGCGTTGCCATGGGGAGCGGCGCCGCCTCGAGCATCCTCACCGCCGACGGGGTCCTGGCGGCGGGCTCCCTCCTCCCCCTGGCCACCGGGATCCAGGCCAGCCGGGCCTGCCGCCACGCCATCCTGTGGAATCAGATCCGTTCCATCGTGTACAACATCGTGGCGGTGGGCGCGGCCGCCGCGGGGTGGGTGAACCCCCTGGTGGCCGCCGTCCTCATGCCGTTCTCGTCGGTCCTCGTGGTGTGGGGCGCGTCCCGGGTGGAGGCCGAAGTCCGGAGATCGGAGGCCGCATGAACTCGCTCTTCTTCCTCGTGCCCATCGCCGTGATCCTGGCCGCCGTCTTCCTGGTTCTCTTCCTGAAGGCGGTGAAGGACGGCCAGTTCGACGACCTCGACGACCCGCCGAAGAGGATCCTGAAGGACGACTGAGAGGTCAGTCCCCGAGGACGAGCGAGCCCACCCTCCCGATCTTCCCGAAGTGGCCGTCGAAGGTGAGCACCAGCGCGCCCGCCCGGGCGGCGGTCGCCCCGATCCAGACGTCGTTGGTGGGCAGGGGCGTGCCGGCGCGACGGAGGTCGCACACGATCTCTGCGTAGTGGCGGCTGGTCTCGTCGTCCACGGGGAGCACCCGGACGGTGGGGTTCGCGAGGAACTCCTGCAGCTCCGCCTCGTTGCGCGCGCGCTGCCCACCCAGGAGGAAGCCGGTGCGGAGCTCGCCGAGAGTGACGGCCGGGACGCCGATCCACTCCGCCTGGTCGAGGAGCTCCACGACGCGCAGGTCTCCGCGCATGAAACGGCTGTAGGCCGACGTGTCGAGACAGTATCGGCTCATCGCACGTGCCTCAGGCCCAGAGCTCGGGATCGGGCTCCTCGAAGGGGGCGACGGCCTCCTCGAAGCGCTGGAGCTCCTCGTCCGTCCACCGGCCTGCCAGCGCGCCGAGCCCGTTGGAGCGGGGCACGCCCACCCCGAGCCCCTGCCGCAGGAGATCGATGACGGTCTGATTGACGGACTCCCCCCGCCGCACCTTCTCCCGCTCCAGGGCCTCGGCCACGGCCGGGGGCAGGTTGCGGATCGTGAGCGCCTTCATGAGAGCCTCCTGGGTGGAGCTTTCATATAATGCATTCTGTGAAAGCATCATGACACAGTCAAGTGCTCGGGTGCTCACCGCGGCTCTTCCGGCTCCTGCGTCGGCTGCGCGCCACACCGCTCTACGCCTCGACCCATGCCCATGGCACAACGCATCGCCTGGTAGGGCCGCGCTAGGTCTCTGACCACCTGAAAAGATTCATTATAACGATTGCCGCCGTGGCCGGGGCTGCCCTATACTGGGAGCATGCCACGACGTCCTTTGCCGTTCCGACTGAAGTCGCAGGACGCGAAGGAGTTGGAGAGCCTGCTG
>DATIKQ010000104.1:0-12808 GCA_035477395.1 Longimicrobiales bacterium | reverse complement strand
CCGATTGCCGACTTCCTGGTGCAGCTGGGCGTGCCGCACTGGCGGGCCTGGCGGCTGGCGCTGTCCGGCAAGGGATGGTGGCGTCTGGCCGGTAGCCCTCCGGCCACCGAGGCCATGACGCTTGAGTGGTTCAAGGACCAGGGGCTCGTCAACCTCACAGAGAGGTATCTTGCCCTACAACACTGAGCAGAACCGCCGGATACGGACCCGTACGTCCGGTGGTGTGGGGGGACGGGGGGCGTGAGCCCCCCTCCCACCCGATTTCCGTCCGGAGAACCCGTCCGCCGGCGGGTCTCCCGACGCGCCCTCAGGCGGCGTCCGCCGCGCTTCGACGTCTGTCAGCCCCAGCAGCGGTAGCAGGGCACCTTCCAGCTGTGCTGCGGGTCCATGATCATGGTGTACTTCCCATGGCCGGACGCCGAGATGACGTAGTGCCAATTGAGGGTGCAGATGAACGTGGTCTGCTCCGGGTCGGTGGCCAGGTTGTAGTCGCACACGGGCATCTTCCCGTCCACGGGCGTCACGAGGCCCCCGCTGACCGCGTCGTAGAGGTCCACCATGGACTGCCTGTAGTTCGTGGGCCCGAAGTGGTAGGCCTTCCCCGTGGGGTTGGAGAGCCCGTCTGCGTAGATGTGCAAGGTCATCACGTCGTTGGCGCTGGGCGTGGCGACGATGTGGCAGTCGACCACATGGATGTTGCCCTCGACATCCCCGACGAAGCAGGCGTTCCGCCACCACTCGGTGACGGCGCCGGACGTGGGATCCACCTTCGCGAAGCTGGGGGCGGCGATCTCGATCCCCGACTCGGGGACCATGGGTCCGGCGGGCTGGTCGGCGCAGGCCGCGACCAGCGCCGTGAGGGCCAGGACTGCGAAGAGGGTGCGCATGGCGTGCTCCAAGAAGGGCGCCCCGGGGCCCGCATCAGGAGGGCGAGCGCATCCGTAGACGCGTGACGATGCCCCAGGATGCGTTGACGCCGTCACCCGGGGATGACCGGGGGGTCACCCGGCTCTCACCTGCGCCGTCATGCCCGGTCGGCTTGCGTTGACGCGCGGCTGCACGCGCCCGTATCCTGCTCGTACCGCCCTGCCCGCGGACACCCCCTTGGAAACAGGCCGACCTCTGCTCGGAGGATGGCTCTGCTCACCCTCAAGGCGTTCGGCGCGCTGGACTTCCGGAACGAGGCGTGCGAGTCCGTTCCGGCCGTGTTGGCCCAGCCCAAGCGGGCCGCGCTCCTGGCGTACCTCATCCTGGCCCACCCCGGGGAGTTCTGCCGCCGTGACACGCTCCTCGCCCTCTTCTGGCCCGACCTCGACCAGGAGGCAGGTCGCCACGCGCTGAACCAGGCGCTGAGCTTCCTCCGCCGACACCTCCCCGAAGGGGTGCTCGTCACACGCGGGGCGGAGGAGGTGGGCGTGGATCCGGCGCGCAGCCGGAGCGACGTGGGAGCGTTCCAGGGGGCCCTGGCCTCCGGGAACTGGAGTGAGGCCCTCGGCCACTACCAGGGGGAGCTGCTGGAAGGGCTCCATGTCTCCGGGGCTGCCCCCTTCCTGGACTGGGTGGACCGGGAGCGGGAGCGGTTGCGTGAAGCGGCGGCCGACGCCGCCTGGGAGTGGGCGCGCGCACTCGTCGTCGCCGGCCGCCTGTCCGAGGCGGAGCGAACCGCCCAGCGGGCGCTGCACCTGGTCCCCACCAACGAGAGCGCGGTGCGGGACTTCATCCACGCCCTGGCCGCCGCCGGCGACCGCGCGGCGGCGCTCCGCTTCTACGAGAAGTTCGCCGCGATGCTGGAGCAGGAGCTGGAGGTGGAGCCGGCTCCCGAGACGGAGGCCGTAGCAGATGAGGTGCGCAACGGCGGGATTGTGGCCGCGGTCCGCCCGAGCGTGGAGGTGGGCACGGAGGCGACGGCGGCAGCCGGCCTTCAGGTGACGCCGACAGGGTCGACGCAGGCCGGGCCGACGCCCACCGGGACGATGCCACCCGCCGCGGCCGGCCCGTGGCGGCGGCGGATCGCCGTGGGCGGTGCCGTCGCCGGCGCCGCGGCCTTCGCAATGCTCGCCTACGTGGCCCTCCGGCCCGATCCGCTGGATGTCACGGTCTCCGACGTCCAGCCCGTCACCTCGGAGCCGGGCGTCGAGTGGCTGGCGGCCATCTCCCCCGATGGCCGCGCGGTGGCGTACGTGGCCAGGCCAGGCGCGGGCGTGACCTTCCCGAGGACGACGCACATCGAGATCCGCTCCACGGTGAGCGGCGGTGAAGGAGGCGGCGTGCGGGTCGAGGGCCAGGGCCTACGCAGCTCCTCGCGACCCGCGTGGAGCGCCGACGGCGAGGTCCTCCGCTTCCTGGGGTGCACCGAGCAGGGTGCGTGCTCGTGGATGGAAGTCGGGCGCATGGGCGGCGCCATCCGAGCCGTCTCGCTTCCCCCTGGGGTGCCTGCCGCCAACCCGGACCTGGCCTGGTCGGCGGACGATGCGCAGGTGGCATACTTCGAGTCCGACACCCTCTTCGTCGCATCTGCGGAAGAAGGGGTGCGGCCGGTCTTCTTCCTGGAGCCCTCCCTCCGCAATTACCCAGCCCGCCACTCCATCGCCTGGTCCCCGGACGGGAAGCGCATCGCGTTCGTGAACGGCGCCATGGCGACCCAGTGGGCCGTTGACTTCGATCCCTCGTCCATCTGGGTGGTGGAGGTGGAGAGCGGCCAGGGATGGGAGCTCCTGGGCGGGCCCTCGTTCAACGGGAGCCCGGTCTGGATGGACGAGCGACGGCTCCTCTTCGTGTCCGACCGGGACGGCGCCCGGGCGGTGTACGTGGCCGAGGTGGGGCGCCCGGGCTCCACCACCGAGCACCGGGCGCTCCCCCAGTTCTCCGATCCGCGCACGGTCTCGTACTCCGCGGCCACCGGGCGGGTGGCGTTCTCGCGCTTGACCAACGAACGGATCATACGGTCGTACCCGGCCAACCCGGACGCCCCCGTCTCCATCGGGGACGGTATCCCGGTGATCACGGGGAACCGCCTGGTGTGGGGCCACGACCTTTCGCCGGACGAGAAGTGGATCGTCTACGCCGACGACTTCCGGGGCCAGACCGACATCTACAAGGCTCCGGTGGCCGGAGGGCCGGCCGTCCGCCTCACCGACACGCCGACGAGCGAGGCCCAACCGATGTGGTCTCCGGACGGAAGCGAGATCAGCTTCGAGGCGCCGGGGGCGGGCGTAACCAACCACCAATACCAGATCTGGACCATACCCGCGGACGGGGGTGCCGCCACCCAGATCACCGCTTCGCCGCCCGACGGCGGATCGCACACGTACGCGGTATGGCTCCCCGGCGGACGGTACCTCGTCTTCGGGCACGTGCCCTTGGGCGGCGGGTACTATCCGGATGGAATCTGGGTCATGGAGCGGGAGGCGCCGGGGCGTCCGTGGGGGGAGCCGCGGCGCATCGCCGAGGGAACGGGCGTCGCCTATGCCACGCTGAACGACACCACCTTCGTGTTGAGCCACCCCTACCCGCCGTTCGGCCCGACGGAATACGTCACCGTGCACGGAACCGTGCTCTGGAGCCGGGACGTCCGGGCCGCGTCGGACGTTCACACCTGGGGGATGGGAGCGAGGACGGGGGTCTCTCCGGACAGGCGCACCTTGTACTCGTGGGGCATGCACGAGGACGGCAGATACGGACTCTGGGCCGTCGGGGACCGCGGGCGGGGTGAGCCCCGCCTCGTGATCGCCTTCGACCGGCCGGAGCTTGAACGGTACTGGCAGGCCGAGGGGCGCGATCGGATCTACGTCGGCGTCGGCACCACCCAGAGCGACGTCTGGGTCGCCACGCTCCGCCGATAGGGTGGGAGGGGGTGCGTCCAGCCGCATCCAGGCCCCTTCCCCGCCTTGGCGCAAGGGCTTTCCGGATCTATACTTGGGCTCTTTTTTGGGGGGAACCACGCCCGCAAGCTCCCGGAGAAGGGCCGACATGGCGACCAGCAAGGGCAAGAAGGCCGTGAAACCGGCCCCTAAGAAGGCGGCCCCGGCCAAGAAGGCGGCCCCCGCCAAGAAGCCGGCTCTGGCCAAGAAGCCGGCTCCGGCCAAGAAGCTGGCTCCGGCCAAGAAGCCGACTCCGGCCAAGAAGCCGACTCCGGCCAAGAAAGCGGCTCCGGCCAAGAAGCCGGCTCCGGCCAAGAAGGCGGCCCCCGCCAAGAAGCCGGCTCCGGCCAAGAAGCCCGCCCCGGCCAAGAAGGTGGCCCCGGCCAAGAAGCCGGCCTCGGCGAAGAAGTCCGCACCGACCGCCAAGACGCCGGCCCCCGCTCCGAAGCCCGCTCCGGCACCGAAGGCGCAGGCCCCCGCCAAGAAGCCAGCCCCGGCCCCGAAGACGGCGCCCGCCGATAAGGCCCCTGCGGCCCCGGCGCCCGCCAAGCCCGCTCCGGGCGGCAAGTCGGGGACGGCGCCGGGCAAGGGGGAGCCGGCCGCTCCCAAGGACGCGGCAACGGCCCGGGAGGCCGCGGCGAAGAAGGTGCCGCCTCCGAAGAAGCCCGAGCCCAAGGTCCACCGGCCCAAGGCGAAGATGGGGCCCGACGGGATCCTCATCCTCGAGGAGGACAAGATCCTCAACAAGGCGTTCTACGCCGGCCAGCAGATGCCGTCGCCGATGGGCGGGTTCCTCCAGCTCCTCGTCGTGCGGTCCAAGGACGACGGGAGCGCCGTGGCCCACCTGGAGTGCAGCGCCTCCTCGCTGCGCTACCTCCTGGAGCTGTCCAGGGCGAGCAAGGGAGAGCGCGCGCACGTGAAGCAGATCCAGGAGAAGGGAGAGGATCCGGACTGCCCTCGCCACGGCATGGGGGTCCGCCTCGTGCGTGCGGGCAAGGGGCTGGTCTGCCCGCTCTGCGGCGTCGCGTACGGCAGGGTCTGAGCGCCTGCCGGGCGCGTCCGTGACGCGCCCCGCGGCCCCGGATACGGGGTGGTACCCCCGCACCCGGCGCAATATATTGCGGTGCGGCGCGTTCCGGCGGGGGCTCGCCTCCGCCCCCGGCCCGTCCAAGGAGCACGTACATGCCCGAGGGGTTTCTCAGCTCCGAGGAATACGACGAGCAGGCGCACAAGCTCTACAACGACGGTGACTACGACGGGGCCCTCGATATGCTCAAAGAGGGCCTCTCGCTGTTCCCCGAGGCCGTGGATCTTTACGTGGGGCTGGGGTACGCGAGGCTCGCCCGGGAGGAGTACGCCTGGGCGCGCAGGTCGTTCGAGAGGGCCGCGGTCCTGGACCCCACCCACGAGGACGCCCTCGCCGGGCTGGGGGAGACCCTCCTCCGCTTCGGCGAGCGCGAGCAGGCACTGGAGCTCTTCGGCCAGGTTGCGGCGCTGGGCTACGACGACGACGTCGAGCTCCTGCTCACCATGGGCCGTGCCCTCTACCGCGAGGCGCTCTACGCCGAGTGCAGGGACGTCTTCGCGAAGGCGGCGGCCGCGCGCCCCGACAACGCCGAGGCGGCCGCGTCCCTGGGTTACGCGCTGCACCGGCTGGGCGACGACGTGGGCGCCGGGCGACAGATCCGGCGCTCCCTCCGGCTCGACCCCGACCTCCATGAGGCCCGCGTCTACCTGGGCCATCTCCTCTACGACCGCGGGGATTGGGAGGGCGCGCTCCGGGAGCTGGAGCGCGTGCCGCCCCAGGAGCACTGGGACGCCCTGGCGGTCTGGCGGCTCCTGGAGCTGAAGCGCACCCTGTGGCACCTGGAGGCGGGCGATCCGAGGCTCGCGCCTTGGGACCATCGGCTCGGAGAGCTGGAGGGGGACCAGGACGACCCCATCGACCGCCTGCTCGGCGAGGTGGAGGCACGCATGGGTGTGAGCCTCCACGGTGCGTTCTACGATCCCAGCCAGCTGGAGCTCTTCGACCGGGAGCGGCAGGGGGGCCGGAACACCGTTCGCATGGCCGACGGGTACCGCTTCCTGGGGACCTGGCACGAGATCGTGCGGCAGATGCGGGATCAGGCCGGGTTCTCGCACGAGACGATGGGACACTACATGCGGCGCATGGCCGAGCGCTGGCACGAGCAGTGCGGGGCGGAGATCCCGTTCATCGACCCCGAGACGTTCCTCCGGGCGGCGGCTGCGGCGGGGATGGTCTACCTTGAGGCCGAGGGCGCGTCGCCCGAGGAGGAATGACGATGGAGACGAAGAACGTGCTCGCCCGCTTCCACGCGGCGTTGCTCGAGGAGATCCTGGCTCGCCGCCCCGAGTACCTCCGCGAGCCGTTCACGGTGGCGGAGATCTACCAGAACCTGGTGCCGTACGGCACGCACCGCGACCGGATCGGCGTGGAGATGAACGGGGATTACGAGGACGCGCTCCTCCGCCTCCTCGCCGGAGAGGGAGGGTATGTCTTCCTGGAGTCGGCGCCCGCGCTCCGGGCGCTCCGGGAGGAGATGGCCTCGTCGAATCCGAACACCGGGCTGTACCGGGAGTACGCAGCGGTGGACGTGCGCCTGAACCCGGCCTTCCTGGCGGCGGGCAGGGGACCCTCCTCTTCCGCCGCCGCCTCTGATCGCCCGGAGCCCGTGTCCATGGAGGATCTGGCTCCCGAGCAACCGCGGGCCCCGTCCGCTCCTCCCGTGCACCGCGCACCGTCCGCTTCCGCTCCGAAGGCGGTGGAGTCGCCCGTGGCGCCCGCGGTTCCCGACACATGCCGCTGGTGCCGGGCGGAGCTGCCACCCAGAGCCAACCTGAACTTCTGTCCGTTCTGCGGCACGGACGTGCACGTCGTCCCCTGTCCGGGGTGTGGCGAGGAACTGGACCCCGAGTGGCGCTTCTGCATCTCCTGCGGGACCGAGGTCGGCGGTTGAGACGGCATCCGGGCTCCGGGGTGCCTCACCGCGCCGCGGTCCGGAGCCCGCTGGCCCTGACGCTGGGGGTGGCGGCGGTGTGGGCCTTCGCGCTGCCGGGGTGCTCCGGCGGCTCCGACGCCTCGCTACGGCCCGACAGCCTCCTGCGCGCGGAGTTGGGGCTCACCGATGCGGACCAGGTCCACCGCGTGGCCATCTCCGGGGGGACCCAGGAGACGCTCTCAACCCCTTCGGTGGAGGTCGCCCCCGGGGCCTGGGTGGAGTTCGTCACGTTGGACTGGTGGGTGCACGAGATCCGATTCGAGGCCGACAGCCTCGCGCCGGAGGCCCGCGCCTTCATGGAGCGCACGGACCAGGTAGCCTCCCATCCCCTCGTGACCAAGGACGAGCGCTTCGTGCTGTCCTTCGAGGGTGCCCCTGACGGGCGATATCCCTTCGTCGTGGAGGGCAACGGCGCCCCTGTGCGTGGGGTGGTGGTGGTCCGCTCCAAGCGCTAATCTGACGGTCTGGCCCCCAACGGATCCAACGCCACGCACGCCCCCGGAATGCCTCGCATCGCCCTCATCCCCGGAGATGGAATCGGCACCGAGGTCGTGCCCCAGGCGCGGCGCGTGCTGGAGGCCGCGGCGGGGACGGCGGGGCCCGAGCTCCAGCTCACCGAGTGGGACCTGGGCGCCGAGCGCTGGCTTCGGGATGGGGTGGCGATCACCGACGGGGAGCTCGAGGGCTTCGCCCTGGACCACGACGCCATTCTGCTCGGTGCCCTGGGCGATCCCCGGGTCCCGGGCAACGAGCATGCCCGCGCCATCTTGCTGGGGCTCCGGTCCCGGCTGGACCTGTACGTCCAGTTCCGCCCCTGCGTGCTGCTGGCGCCCGAGCTCTGCCCCCTCAAGCGGTTCAAGGTCCCCGTGCGCCTGGAGATCTTCCGGGAAGGCGCGGCGGGCCCGCACGCGCCGGTGGAGCGCACCGTGCGCGCGGCCTTCGCGTTCGCTCGCGCCAAGGGGCGGCCCCGCGTCACGCTCGTGGACGACACCGACGCGAGGCGTCACGCCGGGGACCCCTGGCTGCGGGTGTTCGACGAGGTGGGATCGGAGTTCCCTGAGATGGAGCGCGAGGCGGTGCACGTGCATGCTGCGGTCAGGGACCTCGTCCGCCGGCCGGAGCGCTTCGCGGTCCTCGTGACCTCCAGCCTGTTCGGGGACATCGTGAGCGACCTGGCCGCCGAGCTCACCGGAGGGCTCGGCCTGGCACCCGGCGCCGACCTCCACCCCGGACGCCACGGCCTGTTCGCGCCCGTGCACGGGCCCGAGCCGGACATCGCGGGGAAGGGGAGGGCGAATCCCTTCGGGGCGGTGCGTTGCGTGGCTCTGATGCTGGACCACTTCGGGTACCCGGCGGCGGGAGAGCGCGTGGAGCGGGCCGTGGCCGCCGCCATCGCCGAGGGGAAGACCACGCCCGACATGGGAGGTAGCTTCTCCACGGAGATCGTGGGGCAATGGCTCGCCGAGCGCGTGGCCGGCGACGCCGCGGACGAGAATGGAACAAGACCCTGACCGGGGAGCCGGACATGTCTGAGCGACGCACCATCGGGCAGATCCTGATGAGCTCCGGGCGCCTCACGGAAGAGGACTGCCGTCGAGCGCTGGAGTACCAGCGGGACCACGGGGGATACTTCGGGGAGGCGCTGCTGGCGCTGGGATTCGTGTCCCAGGACGAGCTGGACTGGGGACTCGCTTCCCAGTTCGACCTCCCCTTCATCTTCCCCGACGCCGACTCGATCGATCCCGAGGCGGCCTTCCTCGTCTCTCCGGAATGGGCCCTGGCGAACCTGACGCTGCCCATCATGAAGACCGGGGAGTCGCTCACGGTGGTGGTGGAGTCGCCCATGAAGACCGACGCCGTGGACGAGCTCCGTGCCCGCACCGATCTGCGCATCGATCTGGCGCTGGCGTCGGCGACGAAGATCCGTGAGCTCATCCGCCAGGTCTTCGCACGGGGCACTGCCGCCGAGGAGAACGAGCGCCCCACGCCCATCCATCTCACCGAGGCGTTCGCCGAGGCGCTGGAGTGCGGTGCACCCCGCTTCGGGGTTTCCACCCGCGGGCACCGCTCCTGGGCGTGGTGGGACGACAGCGGGACCGTGCGCCGGCGCCCCCTGGAGGGCCTGTGGGAGGCGGAGCTCGAGAAGCTGCTCGCGCCGACGCCCCAGGAGCAGGTGGCCGGCGTCGGCCGGGCCCAGTGGAACGGCCAGCTGAACCGCGAGGGCATGGTGACGCCCGTGGAGGTCCGGTACCTCGCCGACGAGTCCGGCCTGGAGTACCTCTTCAGGCCGATCCGGGAGCGCTCCATCCTGCAGGACCGCTTCCCGCTGCCGTCGCCGGGGATCATGTCGGAGATCCGGCTCCTGGCCCGCTCCGGAGCGGCCCGCTTCGTCGTCACGGCCACCCCGGACGATCTGGGCCACGACATCCTGCCCCACCTTCCCATCCTCCTCCTCGAACCTTCCTGGAGGAGCATCTACATCAACGCCTCGGAGCAGAATGCGGCGCACGAGGCGTTCAGCCTCCGGATGCCCCTGGATCCCGACAAATGGGCCACGGAGCTGGAGACGCTCCGCGCGTTCCATTTCGACGTGGTCACCGTGGATCTGACCGGCAACCAGGACGGATGGGCCAGCACCGCCCTGGACGTGGCCTCGGTGGCCTTCCTTCTCTGGCCCATGGACGTGGATCGCCGGCCCGCCTACGATGCCGGCATCCGGTGGGAGCTCCACATCGAGCGCCTGGCGGGCAACGAGCTCGAGTGGAGCCTGGAACCCCTGCACACCTGATCCCTCCCGACGCTCAGTGAGCTGACCTATGGCGCAGATCGATCAATTCCTCAGAGTCCTCGTCGAGCAGGGAGGGTCGGACCTCCACCTGACCACCGGATCGCCCCCCGTGATCCGGGTGCAGGGTCACATGACCAGGCTCAAGTTCCGTGACTTGAGCAACAAGGACATGGAGGCCCTGATCTACGAGATCATGGAAGAGGAATGGCGCATGCGCTTCCTCGACAAGCTGGACTACGACTTCGCCTACGAGATCGAGGGTCTGGCCCGCTTCCGCGTGAACGTTTTCTGGCAGAGAAAGGGCCTGGCCACGGTGATGCGGACCATCCCCGCGAAGATCCTCACCGCCGACCAGCTGGGCCTTCCGGAGTCGGTGAAGAGGTTCTGCATGCTCACCAGGGGGCTGGTGCTGGTGACGGGCCCCACGGGCTCGGGGAAGTCCACCACCCTCGCGGCCATGGTGGACCTCATCAACGAGACCCGCGCGGACCACATCCTCACCATCGAGGACCCCATCGAGTTCGTGCACCCCAACAAGAAGTGCCTCGTCAACCAGCGCGAGATCAGCACGAACACCAAGAGCTTCGCCAACGCGCTCCGGGCGGCGCTGCGCGAAGACCCGGACGTGATCCTGGTGGGCGAGCTCCGCGACCGGGAGACCATCGAGCTGGGGATCACCGCGGCCGAGACCGGGCACCTGGTGTTCGGCACCCTGCACACCAACTCCGCGCCGAAGACGGTGGACCGCATCATCGACGTGTTCCCCGCGGATCAACAGGATCAGATCCGCGCCATGCTGTCCGAGTCTCTGAAGGGGGTGGTGTCGCAGGTGCTCCTTCGCACGAAGGACGGCAAGGGGCGCCGCGCCGCGCTGGAGATCATGGTGGGCACCTCGGCCATCGCCAACCTGGTCCGGGAGAACAAGATCCATCAGATCCCCTCCATCATCCAGACCGGGAAGAAGGACGGGATGCAGCTCCTCGACCAGCACATCCTCGAGTACATGATGTCCGGGGTGATCAACAACGAGGAGGCCTACATGAAGTGCAACAACAAGCAGGCCTTCCGGCAGTACCTTAAGGAGAAGCCCCCGGAGGAGTTCACTTGAGCGGGTGCTGAGCGCGACGCATGAGCGAGGGAAAGGGAAAGGGCAGGGGCCTCACCCGCCACGAGTTCGATGCGGTGATCCGCCGAGCCGCGGAGCTGGCCGGATCGGAGTCCGAGGGGAGTGAAGGCGCGCTCACCGAGTCCGAGGTCTACCGCATCGCGAAGGAAGTGGGGCTCGGCGAGGGGCATGTGCGCATGGCGCTCGCCGAAGTGCGCTCCGGCGGGCGCCCGGACGGGATCCTGGACCGGGTCTTCGGCCCGACCTCGGTGCGGGCCGCGCGGGTGGTCCCCGGGACCGCCAAGGAGCTGGCCACGATGCTCGACGACTTCTTCGTGGGCACCCAGCTCCTGCAGAACGTGCGGCGTGGCCCGGCCATCCTCCAATACCGCCCTGCCCTGGACTGGGCGTCCCAGGTCGCCCGCGCGGCCAGCTTCACCCAGCGGAAGTACTTCGTCGCCTCCGCCAAGTCGGTGGAGGTGCACCTGGAGGAGGTGGACGCGACCTCGGTGCTGGTGGAGTTCGTCGTGGATCCCGGCACGCGCGGTGACAACATCGCGGGAGCGGCGGCGGGAGGAGGGAGCGTGGGTCTGGGCCTCGGGATCGGAGCCGCGGCCATCGTGGTCACGTCGGGGGGAGCGGTTCCCCTGGGCATCCTGATCGGGCTCACGTCCGGGACCGCGGCGCTCGGCGGGATCACGCACCTGGTTGGGAGGTCCCACAAGAAGAAGCTCCTGGCCGTGCAGGCCGAGGTCGAGGGGCTCCTGGACCGGCTGGAGCAGGGTGAGTCCCTCGAGCCTCCGCCCGCGTCGTGGAGGAGTTGGGTGAAGCGCCAGTTCCACGGCGTGGCCCGGGACCTGCTGAGCGCCGAGAGCCCGAGGCCCCGGGACCAGGGCGGCGGAGGGAGGAGGGGCTGACTCTGGCCTGGGATGCCCATCGGGCCCAAGTTAGGGAGTCAGGGTCCGCGACCGCCGGGGGGTCAGGTCATGATCATCGGGTACATCTCCGATCCGTGCGTCCGCGCGGCGCTGCTCGGGGCGGGCCACTCCGAGGAGGATGTGGTCCTGGACCCGCGGCTGGCCGGCGAAGCCCTGGCGTTCGGCTATCCCCGCCTGGTGGTGTGTACGCAGGCCGACGGTGGCTGCGCCGCCATCCCCCGGGCCGATCGGATGCCCCCGTCTCTGGTCCTGCCCTCGTCGCTTCTCGCCCGCTGGGAGGAGGAGCGCCGGAGCCAACCGCAGAGTGTGGCCCGCACCGAGTGGACGACCGGGCGGATCCGCGAGCTGGTGGGGCGCGAGGCCTGGGAGGCGTCCTGGGTGGACCGGGCCCTCAGCGACCTGGGCAGGGCGGCGGGGATGCCGCTCCCCCCGGCCCTGCGCGGCTTCGGTCGGAGGGTGCTCGAGTTCCCCTCCCACTACGACGACCTCCACCCTTTGGCCGAGGCGTGCCGCCTCTCCCGAGGTGCACTGAAGGCCCGCTTCCGCAGGCGCGGGCTCCCCTCGCCCTACGCGTACCTGCGCTGGTTCCGTGCCATGGCGGTGGCGTACGCACTGTCCGACCGCGCGGTGACGGTCGCGCAGGTGGCCAACCGACTCGGGTACACCTCGGACGGGAATCTCTGCCGGGCCATGCTCTCCCTGACGAGGCTGACGCCCACCGAGGCGCGGACGCTCCACGGCTGGAACCGGCTCCTGATCAGCTTCGCCTGGACCCACCTGGGCCCTGCGCCGCTGGAGGCGTGGCGAGCCATGGACGACCTCTTCGTCGCGCGTGTGGCCTAACGCGGCGGGCGATCCGCAGGGGAAGGGCCCCCGTCCTCAATGCTGCGGCAAGAAAAACGGGTTCTTCCGGAGAATCTGTGGGTGATTCAGAGGGTCCGGGAGGAGGGTGACTGGAGCCTGTGCGTTCCCTGAACTCTGACGCGGTTCTTCTCTAAACTATGTCGCCTCGGGGCGCGTCGATCAGGCTGCGGATTCCTCCTCCGGGGGGTTGGGGGTGGAGTCTTTGAGGTGGCGGGTCCGGTAGGACCTGCCAC
>DATIKQ010000103.1:0-15371 GCA_035477395.1 Longimicrobiales bacterium | reverse complement strand
TGGCGCACCGTTGAGCGGGTCGGCTTCGGATAAGCCACACGGGCACGTCCACCTCAGCCGCCCGCCCGCTCCGGAGCCGCGCCTCGTGTGTCGCTCCAGGGATACCTCACTCGTGGGAGTGAGGTGCTGTCCCTTCCAGTGGTGACGATCAATGGGACGCGCGTCAATGAGCCCGTGGAAGTCGCGCTGAGGGCGGTCGGTCGGTGAGGGGATGGGCGGCGGAGGTGGCCCTATCGTGGCAGCCATGAGTGCGGGCGGGTCGAGTCAGCGCACCCTGGGGGGTATGGGGGTGGGTGTGTCTCGCTGGACGCGTGGCGTCACGGCTGTGCTCGCCGTGGCGGCTATGGCCACGCTGCCTGGCTGTCTGGACCGCCCGACCGCGCCAGGGCATACCGAACGCTGGGACACGCTCTGGAGTTACCGCACGACGCTCGAGGATACGGTGCTGCTCACGCCGAGCTGGGTTGCGCCGTTTCAGGACGGTGTCGTGGTGGGTGACGGCAACACGCCGCGCGTCACCGCGTTCGGAGCGGACGGGAAGGTTCGCTGGATCTACGCTCCGCCACGGGGGGACGGTCCGGGTGAGATGCGATACGCCGTAGATGCGACGGAGACAGATGACGGTCTGTGGGTGCTGGCTTCTCCCCCGCGGCTGATTCTGCTCTCTGATCGAGGGTCGGTGATCCGGCAGGTCAGCATCGTGCCTGTCCCGACCGGATGGGTGGCGGGACTGGAAACGTCGGGCGAACAGGAGGCCCTTCTGGTTGTTGGGAAGCGGCTCGCACGGGTATCGCTGAGCGACGGTAGCATCGTTGGAGACGCGCGACCGCTCCCCTGGACTCAGGAGCCGCCTGCGGACTGGATCGGGGATCTGCGGCTCGCTGTCCACAAGGACGTGGTTGCGGTGGGCATGCGGTACGGACCAGAGGTGCTGATCCTCAACGGTGATTCCCTCCGAGGGGCGATCCTTCGGCCTGAGATCACCTACCGCGTCCGTGGCAGGCGCGTGGACTCGGGGAACATGTACATATTCCTGGAGCCCTCCGGACAGATCCCCTTCGGCGCCTGGAGCATGTCGCTGACAGGCACCGAACTTTGGGTAGTCACCGGTGGAGCCTGGCTGAACGACCGCGTGGGGGTGGAGGAGCAGCGATTGAACGACCGGCTCCTGGTGTACTCCCTGGATGGCGATCTGATTGGCGAGAGGACACTTCCATTCGACACCGAGGACATCGCGGTGTCAAACGGAACGGTGTACTTGCTCAGCGCGCTGCTCGATCCGGACCACGACTATGTCCTCATGGCGCTGCGACGCCGCTGAGCGCTAGAGCGCCAACTCCACCCCCACCCCGGCCGCCAGCGCCCGCTCGTACACGAGACGCCCCGTGGCGACGTCCTCGACGGCGAGCCCCAGGTTGATGCTCATGGTGCGCTGTTCGTCGGACGCGCGCCCCGCCTTCTGCCCCGTGACGAGCTCTCCCAGATCGGCGTACGGCTCCGGCGTGCGGGCGAAGTAGCCGATGCTCCGGTAGTACTCCAGTTGAGCATGGTCGTCGGTGGCGAGCAGGTCCGCCTCCGCCAGCGCCTCGGGCGACCAGTACGAGTCGAAGTCGAGCGCCGTGGCGAAGGCCCCGGGGGCCAGCCACCCGGCGGGGATGATGGGGTCGGGATGCTTGAGAATGGGCCCGCTCGTCACCACCAGGTCCATCCCCCGCAGCGCTTCCTCAGGGGTGGCGACCGGCACCACCTCCAGCCCCAGAGGGGGTCCCATCTCCGCAGCGTACGCCCGGGCCCGTTCGTGGACGATGTCGTAGGCGTGGACGCGGGCGAGGGGGAAGAGGGTCGCCAACGCCTCGAGGTTCGTCCGCCCCTGCACGCCGCACGCCACGATCCCCACCGTGCTCGAGTCAGGACGGGCGAGATGGCGCGCCGCCACCGCCGTGGCCGCCCCCGTGCGCGCGCCGGTGATCCAGGTGGCGTCCATGACCGCGAGCGGGAAGCCGGTGCCCACGTCGTTGAGGATGAAGAGGCCGGAGATGTAGGGGAGACCCCGCGCCTGGTTCGTGGGAAAGCCCGAGACCCACTTCATCCCCGCCGCGCCCATGCCTCCGAGGAACGCGGGCATCGCATGGATGAACGCATCCGGGAGCGGGTGCACGCCCGGCTTGGGCGGCATCTCGGCGGTGCCGTTCGCCCTCTCCCGGAACGCTCCCTCCACGGCAGCGATCACGTCGGACATGGGAATCTCCAGCGACTCCACGTCCCGCCGCGACAGGTAGAGGAGTGTCGCGCTTGGCGTCGGCCCGCCGGGTCTCACGGACCCGCGCCTCTCCCCACCGGTCCTCATCCCGCCAGCGCCTCCAGCACCTCCTGGTGCAGCGCCCCGTTCGTGCTCACCGCGGATCCCCCGTGGATGGTGGCCACCCCCGCGCGGTCGGTGAAGCGCCCTCCCGCCTCGGTGAGGATCGGGAGGAAGGGGGCCGAGTCCCAGGGATTCATGATGGGGTCCATCATCACTTCCGCCCGACCCGTCGCCACGAGGGCGTGGCCGTAGCAGTCCCCCCAGCCGCGGACGGTTCCCGCCCGGCGCTGGAGCTCGCCCCACCCTGCATCGAGGGCCAGGGCCTGGGGATCGGTGGTGAGGACGAGAGCCTCGGAGAGGCGGGTGACCGGGGACACGCGGCACTCCTTCCCGTTCCAGGTGCACCCCAGCCCCGAGCCCGCCGCCACCGTCTCCTGGAGCGGGGGAAAGTGGGCCACACCCACGCTCGCCACGCCGTCCACCTCGACGCCCACCAGAACCCCGTAGAGGGGCACGCCGCGCATGAACGACCGCGTGCCGTCGATGGGGTCCAGGATCCAGCGCACCCGGGCGCCGGGGCCGGTCTCGCCGAACTCCTCGCCCAGGACGCCGTGGTCGGGAAAGCGCCGGGCGATGCGCTCCCGCATGAGCGCCTCCGCCTCCCGGTCGGCAATGGTCACGGGGCTACCGTCCCCCTTGGGGGCGTGGTCCACGAGATGACCGTAGTAGCGGAGGGTGTGGTCGCCCGCCGCGCGGGCCAGCTCCACGGCGAAGTCCAGGAGCTCCCGGACCTCGGCGGTGGGAGGATGCGCGGGCATGGAAGGGAGTGGATTGCGGGTCAGGAGGACGCGGCGCGGCGGGACTTCTGGCGCTTGGCCTTCACGCGGTACATGTCCGAGTCGGCGGCGGAGATGATGTCGTCCATGGTCTTCATGGACGCCCGGTCGAACTCGGCCAGGCCGATGCTCACCGAGACGCCCATGGAGCTCATGATGGCGTCGTGGGCCACCCGGTCCACGACGCGCTTGATGTAGGGACGCGCCCCGTCCATGCCCGTGTCGGAGAGGATGGACACGAACTCGTCTCCGCCGTAGCGGGCGACCAGGTTCATGGCGCGGTTCTCCTCGTCCAGGATCTGGGCGAACGCGCGCAGGATGTCGTCCCCGGCCAGGTGGCCCTTGGTGTCGTTGACGATCTTGAAGTCGTCCAGATCGAAGACCACCACGACCAGGGCGCGGCCGCGCCGGGCGGCGGCCACTTCCTTGTCCAGGTGGATCTGGAGGCGGCGGCGGTTGGGGAGCCCGGTGAGGGGATCGGAGAGGGAGAGCGCCTGCAGGTTGGCGTGAAGGCGTGCGTTCTCCAGGGCCACCGACGCCTGGCTGGCGAGGCGCTGGAGCACCGCCGTGTCGTCTTCGGTGAAGTGACGCGGACGCCGGCTCCCGGCGGTGAGGATCCCCACCAGGTTCCCCCCGACGAAGAGGGGGGTGCCCATCGCGGAGCCGGCCTCCAGGTGCGTGCGGAGGTGGGCGGGGACGAGGGGGCTGGTCGCCAGGTCGTCGATGACCAAGGGCTTCTTCTGCTGGACGAGGCGCTCGGCGACGGGGCCGTCGAAATCCCAGGTGAGCCCGAGGGGAAGGGCAACCTCGCCTTCCGACTCCGCCACCCGGCCGACGCGCCCCGAGGGACCGTCGCAGAGCCACACGGAGGCCCCGTCCACGTCGAGGATGTCCAGCGCGGCCCGGATCACCTTCCCGAGCACGACCTTGGCGTCCAGGGAGCTGGTGAGCGCCCGGCCGATCTCCTCGATCTGCTCGGCCTCACGCCGCCGCCGCTCCAGCTCCGCCACGTGGGAGGCGTTCTCCATGGCCACCGCGGACAGGTCGGCGATCCCCTGGAGGAGGTCCAGGTCCTCGTCGTCGTAGGCGTCGGCCTCGTAGCTCTGGGCGCTGATGGCGCCGAGGAGGCGGCCCTTGTGGACCAGGGGCGCCGAGATGGCCGACCGGGTGACCTCCGAGTCCGCGGCCCCCAGGTGCAGGATGGACCGGTCGTCGAGGCCGTCCCGGACCAGCACCGGCTTGCCCGTGCGCAGCACCTCGGACCTCGACCCGGGAAATACGATGCCGGGCCTGTGCTGGTCTCCCCGGTCCGCGAAGTAGACGATGGTGGCCTCGTCCCGCCCCGCATCGTAGAGCGACACGTAGAAGCCGGACGTCTCCAACACGCGGGCCGACTCGCGGTGGATCGCCGCGTACAGTTCGTCCAGGCTCAGCGTCCCGGCCAGCGTCCGGCCGATGTCGAGGAGGACGCGGTAACGTTCCCCGACGCTCGAGCGGGATGCCCGGGTCTGCGGTGCCGGCATGGAGCCCGCTTTGAGAGGGCCCGCGCCTGGGGGGCGGGGGCGTGAGGCCAGTTCTCCGATCGCCCCATAATACGGTGGCAGGGTTGGGCGAACAATAAAGAACTGATACGGAATGGGAGCCGTCCGGGGGTGGCTCCATCCGCGTGCCACGACCCCTACCGGGACCGGGGGGGCCCTAAGGCGTCTCCGGGGGCCCGTCCGGGTCGGCCACGCGCCGCTTGAGCCGCTCGACGTAGTGCCCCACCTCGAACCCCATGGCCCCCAGAAGCTTGGCCTCCCGGAGGTCCGGTGCGGCCCGGCTGACCAGGGTGCGCAGGGTCCGCATGATGATCGCCGGGCGCTTCCCCTTGAAGAAGTCCACGGCGGCGAGCCCGTGCTCCAGCCCGCGGAACGTGACCTCCAGCTCCTCCTGCGTGGGGGGGCGGGTGGCCCTCCGGCCCTTCGGGAACTCCGGCGGCGCGGTCTCGGCGGCCAGGAAGGCCTCGTAGGCCATGACCAGGCAGGCCTGGGCCAGGTTCAGCGACGAGTACCCCGGGTCCGTGGGGATGATGGCCACCGAGTGGCACAGGTCCAGCCCCTCGTTGAAGAGCCCCTTGTCCTCCCGGCCGAAGAGGACGGCCACCATGCCCTGGGGCGCCTTCGCCACGATCTCCGCCCCAGCCTCCCGGGGGCGCACGTAGGTGCGGCCCGCGGTGCGGGCCCGGGCGGTGGTCCCTACCACGTGGACGCAGTCCGCCACGGCGTCCTGCAGCGTGTCGTGGAGGGTCGTGGCCTCGATGATCCGCGTGCTCCGGTGCGCGATCCCCTCGATGCGGTGGGCGTCGAACTCGGTCGGGTTCACGAGGCGGAGCCTGGGGATCCCGAAGTTCATCATCACGCGGATGACCGCCGCGATGTTGACGACGTCCTGGGGATGGTCCAGGACCAGGACGACCTTGGAGAGGGGGTGGGCCCTACTCACCGTTCTTCCGGTCGTCCTTGGAAGGGTCCTTCAACTCCCCCTTGAAGTTCCGGATCCCCTCCCCGAGCCCTCTCGCCAGCTGCGGGAGCTTCTTGGCGCCGAACAGGAGGATGACGACCCCGGCGACCAGGAGCATCTCCCAGAGCCCGAAGCTGATGAGTCCGAGGGAAGGCGTCAGGCTGTTCACGAGGGTGCTCCGCGTTTGGGTGGGTGTCCTGGGCCGTCAGTGCAGCAGGAGCTTGGCGATGGTCTGCTTCTGCATGTTCGACGTGCCTTCATAGATGGTCCCGACCTTGGCGTCGCGGTAGAGCTTCTCCACCGGGTAGTCCCGGGTGAGCCCGTAGCCGCCGAACAGGTCGATGCACCGGGAGGCGACGCGCTGCGCCACCTCCGAGGAGAACAGCTTGGCCATGGCAGCCTGGCCCAGGAAGGGCTCGCCGGCGTCCTTCAGGCGGGCGGCGTTGTAGACCAGCAGGCGGGCCGCCTCGATCTCCGTGGCCATGTCCGCGAGCTCGAACTGGACGCCCTGGAACGAGCCGATGGCGCGGCCGAACTGCTCCCGCTCCTGCACGTACTTCACGGTGTGGTCCAGCGCTCCCTGGGCCAGGCCGACCATCTGCGCTCCGATCCCGATGCGGCCCTCGTTGAGGGTCTCGATGGCCACCTTGTACCCCTTGCCCACCTCGCCGAGCACCTGGTCGGGGCCCACGCGGACGTCGTCGAGGAGCAGCTCGCACGTGGATGAGGCTCGGATCCCGAGCTTGTCCTCCTTCTTGCCGACGGTGAAGCCCTGGGTCCCCTTCTCCACCAGGAACGCGGTGATGCCCCGGTAGCCGTCGTCGGGGCTCACGGTGGCGAAGACCAGGAAGAGCCCCGCCTCCTTGGCATTGGTGATCCACAGCTTGCGGCCACTGAGGACCCAGCCGTCGCCGTCGGGCGTGGCCCGCGTCGCCAGCGCGAATGCGTCGGAGCCGCTCCCCGCCTCGGAAAGGGCATACGCGCCCACCGTGTCCTGCGCGAGGCGTGGGAGCCAGCGCTCGCGCTGCCCCTGGCTCGCCCAGTGCAGGAGGGCCTTGATCACCACGGTGTTCTGGACGTCCACGAGCACGGCCACGGCCGGGTCCACCCTGGAGAGCTCCTCCACCACCAGCACCGACGTGAAGAAGCCGGAACCGGTGCCGCCGTGTGCCTCGGGGATCTCGATGCCCATGAGGCCGAGCTGGAAGAGCTGGGCGATGAGGCCCGGGTCCATGGCCTGGGCCTCGTCCATGGCCATGGTCCTGGGGGCGATCTCCGCGAGGGCGAAATCCCGGACGGTCTCCTGGAACATCCGCTCCTGGTCGCCGAGCGTGGTCAGGGCGGGACGGATGTCGTGGAGGAGTGGCGACATGGCGTGTGCACGGAGGGGGTCTGACTCGGCGCGGCACCCCGAACGGGGCGGCCCCGTGGGGGAAATCTACCACCGAACGCCCTGGTCCGGGCCATCCCGCACGCGCCGCGGATTCCGAGGGTTGACGCACGCCCGAAAGCTGTCCATCCTCAGGCTCCGAGGCCCCAGCTTTCCCGCGGAGACACATCATGTCCGACATCCCAAGCGATCTTCTCTATACCGAGGAACACGAGTACCTGAAGGCCACATCGGAGAAAGGCGTGTACGTCGTCGGCGTGACCGACTACGCACAGGGCGAGCTCGGGGACGTGGTCTTCATCGAGCTTCCCGACGTGGACGCCTCGTTCGCCAAGATGGAGACCTTCGGGACCATCGAGGCCGTGAAGGCGGTGAGCGACCTCTTCTGTCCGGTGGCCGGTGAGGTGGTCGAGGTCAACGGCGCCCTCGAGGAGGACCCGTCCCTGGTCAACTCCGATCCCTATGGGGCCGGCTGGATGATCAAGCTCCGCGTAGCCGACCAGGGCGATCTCGCCAACCTGCTGGACGCTGCCGCGTACACCCAGCACGTGGGCGAGTAACGTAGGGAACCCCTCAGTTTCGGTAGTGACAGGGCCGCGTCCTCGCCACCACGGCGGCGCGGCCCTCTTTCATTCGTGAGGCCATCATGACGACCCGCATAGATCTCCCCGCCGGCTTCCAGGACCGGCATCTCGGACCCGACAGCGACGATGTGAAGGCCATGCTGGAGGTGGTCGGATATCCCTCCCTGGATGCCCTCATCGACCACGTCGTCCCCGAGTCCATCCGGCACCGCGGCGATCTGGACCTGCCCTCGCCGGTCCCCGAGCCGGAGTTGCTGGTGTGGCTGAAGGAGCGGGCGGATCTGAACGCGCCCCTGCGGTCCTACCTGGGCCAGGGCTACAGCGGCACCTTCACCCCCGGGGTCATCCTGCGGAACATCATGGAGAACCCCGGCTGGTACACGCAGTACACGCCGTACCAGGCCGAGATCTCCCAGGGGCGCATGGAGGCGCTCCTGAACTACCAGACCATGGTGATCGACCTCACCGGCCTGGAGATTGCCAACGCCTCCCTCCTGGACGAGGGCACGGCGGCGGCAGAAGCGATGCACCTGGCCCAGCAGGAGGCCCGGGACGGCGCGAACCGGTTCTTCGTCTCCGAGCTCTGTCATCCCCAGACCATCGCCGTGGTGAAGACGCGGGCGTGGCCGCTGGGCATCGAGGTGGTGGTGGGCGACCACCACACCGCGGATCTGACGGGCGTGTTCGGCGTCCTGGTCCAGTATCCCGCCACCGACGGCCGGGTGCTCGACTACCGCGGCTTCGCGCAGCGGGCCCACGAGGCCGGGGCGGTGGTGGTCGCGGCCACGGACCTGCTCGCCTCCGCGCTCCTCACGCCTGCGGGAGAGTGGGGCGCCGACATCGCGGTCGGAAACAGCCAGCGCTTCGGCGTGCCCATGGGCTTCGGCGGTCCCCACGCGGCGTTCATGGCGTGCAAGGACCCGTTCAAGCGCAAGATCCCGGGGCGCATCATCGGCATGTCGGTGGACGCGGACGGGAACCCGGCGCTGCGCATGGCCCTCCAGACCCGCGAGCAGCACATCCGGCGCGAGAAGGCCACCTCCAACATCTGCACGGCCCAGGTGCTCCTCGCCATCATGGCCGGGGCCTATGCGGTCTACCACGGCCCGAAGGGGATCCGCTCCATAGCCCGGCGCGTCCACGACCTGGCCTCCGTGCTGAAGGCCGGCGTCACCCGCCTCGGCCACGAGGTGCTCACGGACGTATACTTCGACACGCTCCGCATCAGGCCCAAGGGCGGCTCCGAGGCGGTGATCCGCGGGGCCCTGGAGTTGGGGATCAACCTGCGGGACTTCGGCGACGGCTCGTTGGGCGTGGCCCTGGACGAGACGGTCCTCCCGGAGGACCTGGACGACCTCTTCGAGGCGTTCAACGGCGGCGCCCCGGCCCCCTTCGAGGCGCGCGACCTGGCCGGGGAGTTCGACCACTCGGACATCCCGGTGCCGCTCCGCCGCACGTCGCGGTTCCTCACCCATCCGGTGTTCAACCGCTACCACTCCGAGACGGAGATGCTCCGGTACCTCCACAAGCTGGAGTCCCGCGACCTTTCGCTGAACACCAGCATGACCCCGCTCGGGTCGTGCACCATGAAGCTCAACGCCACCACGGTGATGGAGGGCGTCACCTGGCCGGAGTTCGGCGCGCTTCACCCCTTCGCCCCCATCGACCAGGCGGAGGGATACCGGGAGATCTTCCGCGACCTCGAGACGTGGCTCGCGGAGATCACCGGGTTCACGGCATGCTCCCTCCAGCCCAACTCGGGCGCCTCGGGCGAGTACGCCGGGCTCCTCCTGATCCGGGCCTACCACGAGGACCGCGGGGAGGGCCACCGGAACGTGTGCCTCATTCCCGCGTCCGCGCACGGGACCAACCCGGCCAGCGCGGTGATGGCGGGGATGAAGGTGGTCGTGGTGAAGAGCGACGAGGAGGGGAAGGTGGACCTCGTCGACCTGGAGGCCAAGGCGGTGCAGCACCGCGACGCGCTGGCCGCCCTCATGGTCACCTACCCGTCCACGCACGGTGTCTTCGAGAAGGGAATCCGCCGCATCTGCGAGCTGGTCCACGAGAACGGGGGCCTGGTGTACATGGACGGCGCCAACCTGAATGCCCAGGTTGGGCTCTCCCGTCCCGGCGACATCGGCGCGGACGTCTGCCACATCAACCTGCACAAGACCTTCGCCATCCCCCACGGGGGAGGCGGTCCGGGCATGGGCCCCATCTGCGTCAACGAGAAGCTCGCGCCCTTCCTGCCCGGCCACGTCGTCCATGCCACGGGCGGGACGAAGGCCATCGGCGCCGTATCCTCCGCGCCCTGGGGGAGCGCCAGCATCCTGTCCATCTCCTGGGCGTACATCGCCATGCTCGGGCCGAAGGGCGTCCGGCGCGCCTCGGAGATCGCGATCCTCAACGCCAATTACATGGCCAAGCGCCTGGAGGCTCACTACCCCGTGCTGTACCGCGGCGACCACGGCCTGGTGGCCCACGAGTTCATCATCGACCTCCGCCCCCTCAGGAAGACGTCGGGGATCAGCGAGGAGGACGTGTCGAAGCGGCTCATGGACTACGGCTTCCACTCCCCGACGGTGTCGTTTCCGGTGCACGGCACGCTCATGATCGAGCCCACCGAGTCGGAGCCCAGGGAAGAGCTGGACCGGCTGTGCGACGCGCTCATCTCCATCCGCGCCGAGATCCAGCAGGTGGAGGACGGTGCGGCCGACCGCGAGGACAACGCCCTGAAGCACGCGCCCCACACGGCGGCCATGGTCACGGCGGACGCGTGGGGCCACGCCTACCCGAGGAGCCACGCGGCCTACCCGGCGCCCTGGACGCGAGAGTCCAAGTTCTGGCCCTCGGTGCGGCGGGTGGACAACGCCTACGGCGACCGCAACCTGATCTGCGCGTGCCCGCCCATCGAAGGATACATGGACAGCGCCGACGACTGAGTCGGCACGGAACGGGAGGCATCGATGGCGAGACTGACGTATCACGGCCACTCGGCGTGCACGCTCGAGACGGACGACGGCACGCGTCTCGTCATCGACCCGTTCTTCGACGACAACCCCTCGTGCCGGGTGCGGGTTGCCGACGTGCGGGCGGACTACGTCCTCGTCAGCCACGGGCACGGCGACCACTTCTCCGACTGCATCCCCCTGGCGCGGCGCACGGGCGCCACGGTGATCGGCACGTTCGAGATCGTGAGCTTCTGCCTGGAGAAGGGCGTGAAGAACGGCCATGGGATGAACGTGGGAGGAGGACACGACTTCCCGTTCGGGCGGGTGAAGCTCACCCCTGCGCTGCACACCGGGACCGTGGCCGGCGACACCGAGGGGACCCACGGCGGCGGCTGCGTAGGCTTCCTCGTCGAGTTCGCCGGCAAGCGGGTCTACCACGCCGGGGACACGGCGCTCACCATGGACATGATGCTGCTGAAGGGGCAGGTGGACGTGGCGCTCCTCCCCATCGGCGACAACTTCACCATGGGTCCCGACGACGCGGTGCGCGCGGTGGAGATGATCGGGCCCAAGGTGGTCATCCCCATCCACTACGACACCTGGCCCGTCATCGCCCAGGACGCGGAGGCGTTCCGGGCGAAGGTGGGGAGCAGGGCGGTGGTGGAGATCCTCGCGCCGGGCTCGACCTACGAGTTCTGAGCGCGGGCGCCGGGCCGGCGCGTGAGCTCGGACCAGGCGCCCCTCCGCTGGCGCGTGATCATCCACGAGCAGCCGCGGCCCGGGCCGCTCAACATGGCCCTTGACCACGCCGTGGCCGAGTCGGCGCGTCCGGGCGAGGGCGTGCTCCGCCTGTACTCGTGGAAGCCGCACACGGTGTCCTTCGGCCGGAACGAGCCGGCACGGGGGCTCTACGACACGGCGGCCGCAAAGCGCGAGGGGCTCGCCTTCGTGCGCCGCCCCACCGGGGGGCGGGCGGTGCTCCACGCGCACGAGGTGACGTACTGCGCGGTCCTCCCGATGAGGACCTTCGGAGGGCTGCGGGAGGCCTACGTGCGCATCAACCAGGGGCTCGTGGAAGGGCTCCGGGCGCTGGGGTGCCTTGCGGAGGTGGCGCTGGGGGGGAGGGCGCTCGCTCCCGACGCGGGGCCCTGCTTCCAGTCGCCGGCGCCCGGCGAGGTGGTGCTCGCCGGCCGCAAGCTCGTCGGGAGCGCCCAGGTGCTCGTCGGCGACGCCATCCTCCAGCACGGGTCGGTGATCCTGAGGGGCGACCAGTCGGCGCTGGCGCGCCTCACCGGCGGGAGTGCCGATCCCGCTCCGCCGGCGACGCTGGAGCGCCAGGTGGGGCCCAGGCCGTGGAGGGAGGTGGCCGAGGCGCTGGCCGCGGGGCTCGGCCTTGCGCTCGGTGGGGCGTGGAGCCAGGGTGAGGTCACTCCCCAGGAAGAGGCCGGGGCCCTGCGCCTCGAGCAGGAACGATACGCTACCGACGCATGGACGTGGCGCCGGTGAGGAGTGCCCATGAACAGGATCGTGCGCGTCGGTCTCGTGCTGGCGCTGTCGGCATGCGGCCGTGACGAAGAGCCGGAGACCTATGCGGTAGCGAACGATCCGTTCTGCCTCGAGGTCATGCCCCGCGTGGAAGCGTACCTCGCCCGGGCTGAGGCCGAGCACCCCACCCCCGACTACGAGCGCTACGGCGGACGCGTCGTGGCGGGAGCCATCGGCGAGCTGCGGGACGGGCTGATGGTCCTGACCACCACGGACCACGGCTCGACCCAGCACCAGCAGTTCGTCGCGCTCATGCCCCTCATCGAGTACGACGAGGCGCTGCAGCCCAAGCCGTACCTGGCCGAGTCGTGGGAGGTGGACGACGCCCTCACCGAGATCACGTTCCACCTCCGGCAGGGCGTGTTCTGGCACGACGGCGAGCCCACCACCGCCCGGGACGTGGCGTTCACGTACGTGCGGGCCACCGACCCCGAGACCCTCTTCCCCAACGCGGCGTACTGGTCCCACTACGTGCCGGGGCCCGAGGGCGTGGAGGTGGTGGACGACCACACGGTGAAGGTGCGCATGCGGCCCCACGCCGAGTTCATGGACCCGTGGCGCACGCTGGCCATCCTCCCCGAGCACCTCCTGGGGGACGTGCCTCCGGCGGCGCTGCGCGAGCACCCGTACGGATCACGCTGCCCCGTGGGCAACGGCCCCTTCGTGTTCCGCGAGCACCGGGACCAGGACCGCTGGGTGTTCACGGCCAACCCGGCCTTCCCCACGGCGCTGGGCGGCCGACCGTACCTGGACAGCTACGTCTACCGGATCGTGCCGGACGAGAGCACGCTCCTCAACGAGCTCCTCGCCGGGAGCGTGGACGTGTTCGTGGCGCCCCGGCCCGACCAGGCCAGGCAGATCCTGGAGGCGGAGGATCTCAGGCTCCTGCATGCTCCCTTCCGCGACTTCATCTTCGCCGGGTGGAACGCGCGCCGCCCCCAGCTGGCCGACGCCCGTGTGCGCCGGGCCCTCACCCTGGGCACGGACCGGCAGCAGATCGTGGACGCGCTCCTGGAGGGGTACGGACGGGTGGCCAACTCCACCCTCCTCCCCGCGCACTGGGCCTACGACTCCCTGCAGGCCTCGGCGCTCCCCTACGACCCGGCGGCGGCGCGCGCGCTGCTGGAGGAGGCAGGGTGGAGCGACGCCGACGCCGACGGCGTCCGCGAGCGCGCCGACGGCACCCGCCTCGCCGTCACCCTCCTCTACAACCAGGGGAACCAGGCCCGGAAGCGCATCGCCGAGATCATGCAGATGCAGCTCCGCGAGATCGGCGTGGAGGCGACGCCCCAGGTGCTGGAGTGGGGGGCGCTCATCGACAAGATCAGCAACCCGGAGCAGCGGGACTTCGACGGGGTGGTGCTGGCGTGGGTGGGGGAGTTCCGCGTGGACGACACCGGCCTCTTCCACACGGCGCACGTGGACGGGCCCAACGCATACTCGGGGACGCGGAACCGTGAGCTGGACCGGCTCCTGGACACGCTGGGCGTGGTCGCGGACCGGTCAGTGGCGCGGCCGCTGTGGGCGCGCTACGAACAGGTGCTGGCCCAGGAGCAGCCCTACACCTTCCTGTACTTCCGCGACCGCCTCATGGGCGTGCGCAACGCGGTCCAGGGGATGGTGCTGGACGCCCGGGGCGAGTGGGTGAACGTGAAGGACTGGTGGGTGGAAGCCCCCGAGGGCTAGACTGGGCGCTGCGGAACATGAGGAGGCTCCGCGGGACCCGGGGGTCGGGGCACTTCCGCCGGTCTGGAGTGTCAGACACCCGGTCACGGCCAGACTGAAGCACACATCGGCTGGAGGTTCCGTTGCTGGCGATGCGACTGTACGGCGCGCTTCTGCAGATCCCGGGGCTGGACGCGCCCCAGCTCACCTGGTGGGAGTCCCTGCAGAGGAACTGGGTGGACACCGGCTGGATGCGGTGGCCGCTCGCGTTCTGCGCCGTGGTCGGGCTGGCCGTGTGCGTCTGGAAGCTCGTCGACCTCACCGCCAAGGCCCGCCTTACGAAGAAGGCGCTGAAGGACGTGGACGCCCTCCTCGCGGAGAAGCGGATCGCCGAGGCTCTGGAGCTCACGCGCGGCTCGCAGGCTCCCGTGGCCCGCATCCTCCACGCGGGCCTCGAGCGGCAGGACGAGGGCACCGAGCGGATCATGAAGGCCATCGAGAACCAGGGCCTCATCGAGATGAGCAAGCTCGAGAAGGGGCTCATCGTGCTGGCCACCGTGACCAACGTCGCGCCCCTGCTCGGCTTCCTCGGCACCGTGCTCGGCATGATCGACGCCTTCCAGGCCATCGAGGCGGCCGGCGAGGTGGAAGCCACCCTGGTGGCCGGCGGCATCAAGATCGCGCTCCTCACCACCGCGTTCGGCCTGCTCATCGCCATCCCGGTGTCGGTGGGGCACAACTACTTCGTGTCGCGCATCGACGCCATGGTCATCGACATGGAGGAGTCGGCACAGAAGATGGTGGACACGCTCCACGCCATCGAGGCCGACAAGGCGACCTGAGCCGGGCGCTCGCAGCGTGAAGCGGGTCCCCCTCCTCCTCGTCTGTCTCGCGGCGCTCCTGTTCCCGGCGGCCGCCCTTCCAGTGAGGGGCGTACCCGGCGAGCGGATCGCACGCTCCACGCCGTTGCCCCTGGACTCGGCCCGGGAGGAGATGCGCGTGGGTCGGCACTGGCACGCCACGCGCATCCTGCGCGGGCTTGGAGCGGACACGGCGCCCGACCCTGCGCTTCGGATGCTGCTCGCAAGGGCCGAGGCGGGGTGGGGGAACTGGGCGGAGGTGGTCCCGCTCCTGGAGGGTGCCGGGCGCCCCGGCTCCCGCGCCGCCGCTGACGAACTCTTCCTTCTGGGGCGTGCGCTGGAGGAGTCGGCTCGACACGACGACGCGGTCGAGGCCTACCGGGCGTTCCTGAGGACCGCCGCCCCCGCGGACGGCAGGCGGGCGGTGGCGATGACTCGGCTGGCGCGGGTTGCGCTCGCGGCGGGCCGGACCCGGGACGCGGTGGAGACGCTGGGCGCGGTGCCAGCCTCCACGGGCGTGGTCCTCTCGAGTTGGGCCGCCCTGGAGGGCGCCGAGCTCCGCGCTCGCGCCGGGGACACGGCGGCGGTGGCGCTCCTCCTCGGGCTCGTCCTGGACGGCGGGGCCAGGGACGCGGCGTGGCGGGTCCTGCCGCGGGCCCGGCTGGCCGCGGGGGACTCGGCGGGTGCCGGTCGGGCCTGGGTGGCCGCGCGCGTGGGCGGCTCGCCGGCTCGCAGG
>DATIKQ010000102.1:0-2383 GCA_035477395.1 Longimicrobiales bacterium | reverse complement strand
GGTGGCGTAGGCGGCGTCGGACTCGTCGGCGTCGAAGCCGGCGGCGCGCAGGATCGGCGCGTAGCCGTGCTCCTCCAGCTCCAGGGCCAGCTCGCTGCCGCCGCTCGTGATGATCCGACCGCGAGCCAGGACGTGAACGCGATCCGGCTTGATGTGGTTGAGCAGGCGCTGGTAGTGGGTGATGAGCAGGACGCCGAGGTTCGGGTTGAGCATCGCGTTCACGCCATCGGCCACGATCCGGAGGGCGTCGATGTCGAGGCCGGAGTCGGTCTCGTCGAGGATCGCGATCTCCGGCTCAAGGACGGCCATCTGCAGCATCTCCAGGCGTTTCTTCTCGCCGCCCGAGAAGCCCTCGTTGACGTACCGCGCGGCGATGGCCTCGTCCATCTTCAGGAGGCCCATCTTCGCCCGCATGAGGCGTCGGAAGTCGCCCATCGAGATCCCGCCGCGGGTGGGATCGCTGGGATCGATGTCGGGGTTCTTATCCAGGCCCTGGCGGCGGGCGTTGAGCGCCGTCCGCAGGAAGGACGCCACCGACAGGCCGGGGATCGCGGTCGGGTACTGGAAGGCGAGGAAGATCCCGAGGCGGGCCCGCTTGTCGGGCGACAGGGCCAGGATGTCCATCTCCTTCCAGATCACTTCGCCCTGGGTGATCACGTAGGCCGGGTGGCCCATGAGCGCATAGGCGAGGGTCGTCTTGCCGGAGCCGTTCGGGCCCATGATCGCGTGCACCTCGCCCTTGCGCACGTCGAGGTCGATCCCCTGAAGGATGAGTCGCTCGGGTTCCGCGAGGGGGGCAACGTGGAGGTTCCGGATCTGGAGGTGCTGGTCGGTCACGGGTGGGTTCAGCTCCTGTGGTGGGTCTCCGGCCGGCTGTGGGCCGATCGGGTGGCGGTCAGACGGGGACAGCGTCGCGAGGGCGAGCGTCGGGCTCGACGGGGCGCGGGCGCGGGCGGGGAGCGAGGTCGGCGAGGGTGACGGAGTCGAGAACGCCCCCGATGGCGTCGCGGACCTGGATCCAGAGGCTGTTGACGGAGCAGGCACCAAGGCGGAGGCAGGCGTGCACGTGGGCGGGGTCCTCGCTGGCGCAGATCATCGGGGCCAGCGGGCCCTCGAGGGCGCGGAGGGCCTCCGCCATCGTGATCTCGGCCGGGGGCCGGGCGAGGGTATAGCCGCCGCGCGCCCCGCGGGTGGAGTGGACGATCCCAGCGTCACGGAGGGAGATGACCAGCTGTTCGAGGTACGCCCGCGGGAGGTCCTCGTCGGTGGCCACCTCGGCCAGGCTGGCGGGCACGGTGGCGTCCCCGTTCCAGCGCCGGGCGAGCTGCACGAGCATGCGGACGCCGTACTCGCCCTTCGTGCTGAAGGAGATGGCGCCGGTGGCGTGGAAGGTTCGAACGCTCAGGGTGCGGGGCCTCGGTGCGGGTCCGGTGCGTGGGCGGGACGCGGCGGAAGGGTGGCGCGGTGGAATCCGGCGCTGGCCGCAATTCCGACCTTTCCGCTCGGAAATACTACACCGTCGCGCGGAGCGCTGCGCGGGGAGTGCTGCGTGGGGATCCTTTCACAGTCCAGTTCCCGCTGGCGGCATGGCCCGGCCGGCGCCCCTGGCCGGGCCATGCAACGAATCCCGGTCGAGCACGCTCCGCTTGAGGCCCAGGATGGCGTGGGGACCCGGATCGGTCCCCGAACGCAGCGTGGTGGGGCCCGAATCGTGTCATGGACCCGTCCCGGCTGGCGATGGCGCCGGTCGGCGCGAGCGCCCTTCCGCGGCGGCCCGGAGTCGGCCCCGGATGGCAGACGGCCCCCTCCCGACGGGCCGGACGGCCCGCATGGTGTGCCATGCGGCCGCTGCCCGCACCGACGGCCGCTGGCTAGAGTCGGGCGGTGAACTGCATCGTCCTCGTCAAGCAGGTGCCGGACCTCGCCAACATCCCGAGGAAGCTTGGGAACGGGAGAAGGGCACCCTCCGACGGGCGATGCTCGACAGCGTCCTGAACCCGGCGGACCTCCACGCCCTCACCTTCGCCAGATCGCGGATGATCTGGGGATCGGCACCGCCTGCGCAAGAGACTCGAACTGACGGACGTGAGGTGGAGGCCAGTGGATAAGCTCCAGGAGATCCTGCGGGCCGAGGACGAGGCCCGTCACGTACTTCGTGACGCCCAGGATCGTGCTGCTGAGATCGAGCGGCGCGCGGTTGGCGATGCCGCGCGAATCCACGCTGAGGCCATGACTTCCGCCCGTCAGGACCTCGACGCCCTGCGAACGAAGATCCTGGGTGATGCCGACGATGAGGCCGCCCGCATCATGGCGCGCTCGGAGCACGAGTTCGGCGGGGTCGCCCGGTCGGCCGAGGCCCGCGTCCACGGCGCGATAGGCATCG
>DATIKQ010000101.1:0-1731 GCA_035477395.1 Longimicrobiales bacterium | reverse complement strand
GATCACCCGGCGGGCACGCCCCTCACGGATGAGGTCCTGGGCGAGCCCCACCGCCTGGGTGGCGGTGGCGCACGCGCCGTTGGTCCCGTAGTTGGGGCCACGGGCGCCGATGTACTCGGCGAACTGGGCGTGCCCCATGTTGAGGACCTGGAACAGGAAGCGGCGGTCGAAGTGGTACGGGTTCGCCGCCAGCTCGCCCTCCAGCGCCGCGATGCGCGCGTCCATGTCGGCCGCCGCCGGCCCGCTCACGTGGGGCCGCGCGCCCTTCAGCTCCGCGAGCCGGTGCCGGCGGTTCTTGTCCTCCCAATAGCCCTCGATGATACGGATGAACCAGTCCAGGCCGGGCCAGGCCGACCCGAACACGACGGCAGTGTCGTCACGCATCTCCTCGGGGAGCGCCCATCCTGCGGGGAGCTTGGACCCCGTGCTGGTGGTCTTGTAGCGCCGCACCAGGGGGATGCCGGCGTCGCGAAGCGCGTCGATCCCCGCGGCGATGGCCAGGCGCGTCGCCCGGTCCAGCGCGTGGAGGCGGTCTTCGGGGAAGCCGTATTCGGCCGCCAGGTCCAGCTCGCCGCCACGCCCTGCGAGCTTGATCACCTCCTCTGGGTCGGTGATGGTCTCGAAGCGCGCCGCCCCTTCCGCGGTCTTCACCAGCCGCCTGATGTTCTTGTCCAGGACGGACTCGCGCAGGTCCTTCGGCATCGCGGAGATGAACACCTCCCCGCGCATGATCTTCGCCAGGGATGCGTCGTCGAAGACGCGCGCGCTCCCCGGGAACCCCAGCCCCACCCCGGTGATTCCGATTCGGGGAGGCGCCTTCTCGCGGACCGCGCCGCCGGCGTAGGCCTCGAAGCTCTTGTCCAGGAAGTCGGCGAACATGCGCCCGAGCGTGACGTAGCGGTCCTCGGGCGCGGAGGGCGAGGACGATGGGGGAGCCACCGCCTGCGAGCGCACCACCGGGGCTGGAGCTGCCGCGTGGATCGCCGGAGCCTGCTGGGCCGTCGGCGCCGCGACGGGCGCGGGCGCCGCCACAGCCATGGCGGGCCGCTCGCCCACTCCTCGCCCCAGCCCCAGCGCCCACAGCCCGCACAGCGTGCGGTTCACCTGCACGACGTCCGGGGTCTTGGGGTGGTTGGTGAAGAGCACGGAGACGCCCTCGCGGCCGCCCACCACGTCCTCCGCCATCCCGTACAGGGCCCGCTTCGGGCCCATCTCCACGAACACGCGGCACCCAGCGTCGTACAGCGCGTTCAGCCCCTTCACCCATTGGACCGGCGAGCCGATCTGCCGGCCGAGGAGCTCCACCATCCTCTCCTTGGCGTCGGGCCCGGACGGGTAGAGCCCGGCGTCCACGTTGGCCACCACGGGGATCCTCGGGGCGCGCAGGTCGAGCCCCCGCAGCACGTCGCGCAGCGGCGCCGCCGCCGGCTCCACGATGCGGGTATGGAACGCGTGACTCACGGGGAGAGGGATCACCTTCATCCCCGCGGCCTGGAGCGCGGCCGTGGCGGCCTTCACCCCGGCGGTCTCGCCTCCGATCACGCACTCCTTGGTGGAGTTCACGTTCGCCACCACCACGTAGCCGTCCACACCCTCCACGATCCGGTTCACGTCGTCGAGGGGGCCGAACACCGCGGCCATGACGCCGTTGTCCCCCAGCGCCAGGCGGGTCATGGCGTCGCCGCGGGCGGCCACCGCCACGAGCGCATCTCCGAGGGGCATGCCTCCGGC
>DATIKQ010000100.1:0-1767 GCA_035477395.1 Longimicrobiales bacterium | reverse complement strand
CTTTCATTCTTCTGTTGATGGGCCTGGCCGTGTGATCGTCGGAGCACTCATCAGCGCATACGACCACGCCAGCATTCCCCTCTCTCATTTGTTGTCATCGCCCGCCTCACCTTCGGCTGGCGCAGAACGTTTAAGTGGGCGGTGGTTCGGATAATTCGGAGGGCGGGGTTGCTCTGTGCTGGTTCAGAAAGTGCGCGTCCTCCGCGGGATTGGCGAACTCGTTTCGCATAACCCACCACCCACCCAATCACCCGGCCCTGGCATCGCGGCCATTCGTTTGCCTTCCGGCGGGCGGCGTTCGCCGGTCCTGCGTGCAACGCAGTCATCGCCTCGGGTCCCGGGCGGCGTGCGTGGGGAGCGCGCGCGGGGGCGGGGGGCCGCCCGGGGATCATCTGTCATGGTCCAGACTCAGCTTCGACCGGACTCGATGCCGGCAATATGCCCCTTTGGACGGGCGCCCGCCACGCTCTCCAGGGGCCGGGCACGGGGCTGCGGAGGGCACCTTCGGGTCGGGCTCGGACGTCCTGTCCCGCCATGGAGTCGCCCACTCCGGGGAGGCAGGATACTCGCATGCCTTCCCCTCCCCTCCCCACGGAAGATCCCACCCAGGACGCGGCTCCCGCCCCTCCACGGGCACGAGCCGCCCTGGAGCAGGGTGGGATCGCGCTCCGATTTCCGTACGACCGCGGGCTGGTGGCGTGGGTCCGCACGCTTCCAGGGCGGCGATGGGATCCGGATGCACGCGTATGGCGCGTGGCCGACACCGCGGAGGTCCGCCGCCAGATCCTCTCGGTCCTGGGGCTGGCGGTGGGGCTGTCGCTTCCCGCGGAGGCGCTGGCCGGCCGTGGAGCGCTGGCCTGCCGTGGAGCGCCGGACCTGCCTCCGGCCGCCGCCGGGGGAGGTTCGGTTGGACCCGACGAAGGCGGAGCCTCGGTGGGGGCGGCGCATGAGCGCTTCCGCGACGAGCTGCTGGGCCGGTTCGAGGAAGAGATGCGGCTCCGCGGGTACGCTCGCCGGACCCAGAAGGCGTATCTGGGTCACGCACGCCGCTTCCTTCACGACGCCGGCGCCGCAGAGACCATCGCAGGGCACGCCGCGGAGGGCCCCGTGCCACGGGCCGAGGGAGCCGACCTCGCAGAGGAGCTGAGGGCCCACGTCCTGGCCCGGCTGCGGAGCGGCCGGGTCTCCCGGGCCTATCACACCCAGCTCATCAGCGCTCTCCGGCTCTTCTGCTCCACCGTACTGGGTCGCCGCATCGAGGAGTTGCCGCTGGAGCGCCCCCGGCGCGAGCACCGCCTCCCCACGGTCCTGAGCCGCGACGAGTTGGGCCAATTCCTGAAGGCCGTGCGCAACCCCAAGCATGCGGCGCTCCTGGCCGTGGCCTACTCGGCGGGCCTGCGGGTCAGCGAGGTGGTGGGTCTGCGCATCGCGGACCTGGACCGCTCCCAGGGCCTGCTCCATGTGCGGGGCGGCAAGGGAGGCAAGGACCGGCAGACGCTCCTGTCCGCTACAGCCCTGGTCATGGTGGATGCCTATCTCGCCGGCGCTCCGGCGGCGCCCTGGCTCTTCCCCGGCGACAGGCCGGACCGCCATCTCACCACCCGGACCGTCCAGAAGTTCACGGTCGCCGCTGCCCGACGCGCCGGCATCACGAAGCCCGTCACGCCTCACGTGCTCCGGCACAGCTTCGCCACCCATCTCCTGGAGAACGGGACCGACGTGCGCCTGATCCAGGAGCTCCTCGGCCACGCCAGCGTGCGCACCACC
>DATIKQ010000099.1:0-25414 GCA_035477395.1 Longimicrobiales bacterium | reverse complement strand
CCGTCCCGCCGGCATGCCCCGATTGTGCGGTCCGATTCTACCTCAGCGCCGACGCATCCGGCCGATAGCGACGCTGCGCCGCCCTGTCCACGTCCTCACGGGTGAAGCGAACCGTCTTCATCTGCCCGCGCGCGAAGATGGACGCCTGGTCGTCGTAGTAGGGATGACCCTCCTGGTTGCTCTGCCCGTACGCCAGAACGGTGTACGCCCGGGGGATGTCCCCGAACTCCACCGCCAGCACCCACGCGTCGCCGGTGTTGGCGGCGAAGCGGCCCGACGGATCGCGGCCGAACGAGAGCGTGCGGAAGCAACCCAGCGTCCCCGGGCACCCGGAGACGGGCTCGTCCACCTTCCCGCGGATGACGCGGAAGGCGTCGCCCCACTTCATGTCGTACGCCCAGCCACGCTCGTCCATCCACGCGACGGCGTCGGCGAACGCCGACGCGGCCTCGTTGGGCGACCCGATGCCCATGGGGGTCTCCATGGGGCGCTCCGGCGTCCACGGCTCCCGGAAGAAGCGGGACGTGTCGATGACCTGGCGGTACTGGCTCTCCCATGCGTAGAAGAGCACGCCGCCCCGGCTTTCCGCAGCTGCGGTCCGGTCCCATCTCTCGAGGGCACGCAGCGCCTGCGCGAGCTTCCCGTCGTTCGCCGTCCCGGACTTCCTGATCGCGGCGAGGAGCTCGTCCATCACGCGCTCGGCCACGAGCATGCGCGGGGAGTGCTTGAGCTCCACCACGTCCTCGAGGCTGAGCATGGCGTCGCCGTGGACGAGCGTCAGCGACATCTGGCTCCTGGGCCGCAGGCGGACGGGCTCCACGTTGGGCGGCACCGTGTCTCGGCTCATGGGCACGTTGAGGTTGGTGTAGTCCGGCGAATCGTTGGTCTGCGTCGTGTACCCACCCTTCGGGTTGATGTAGAGGGGGTGGTCCTCGAAGGGGTACACCTCCTTCCAGATCTCGGCGGAGGTGCGCGCGAAGTAGAAGCTGTCGGGTGTGACAGGGTGGGGGAGGCGGGGCATGCGTCCGTTGTAGTAGTGGACGATGTTCCCGGCGGCGTCGGCGTAGGTGAAGTTGGAGCTCGGGTGCGCGCGGAGCTTCATCACCTCGAGCCACTCCTCGAGTGACGTGCTCGTCATCATGCGCAGGAACTGCTCGCCGCGCCGGAACTCACCCGCGCTGCTGTTCTTCGAGATGTAGACCCGCCCGTCCCCCTGGTGGATGACCGGGCCGAAGTCGGTGGACCACGAGGAGCGGGTCTCCGTGCCGATGCCCCCTTCCGGCGTCCGGTACTCGACGGTGGTCTTGCGCTCCTGGAGGGCATGGGAGCGGCCGTCGAGGATGTAGTGGTTCTCGTGGTTCGGGTCGGCCTCGAAGGCGTAGATCTGGGACATCACCGGCGCGTTGTTCGTGGTGGCGAAGCCGAGGTGGCGGTTGAAGCCGCCCACGGTCCCGAACGCGCTGCCAATGCGGAAGTCGCCGTAGAAATCCACGAGGCCGGGCACGACGACGTGGGCCTCGTAGTAGCCGGCGGTCCAGCTCAGGTGGGGATTGCGGAGCAGGATCGCCTTGCCCGACGTGGTGCGTGTGCCGTCGAAGGCCCAGGCGTTGGAGCCGTCCAGCATCTCCATCTCCTCCTGCTCGTCGGGCGGTGGCGCGGCGCCCCTGGCCCGCTGGAGGGTCCGGATGAACCCGGCGGCGCTTCCCCCGCCGAAACCCTCCACCTCCCGGGCGTGGGCGTCGAGTCCCGTCCACACGGGCTCGATCCACGCCGGGAACTCGGTGCGATGGAGGCGCACGTAATGGCGCACGCCGGCGGCGAAGCCCTCGTACACCGCACGGGTCTCGGCTCGGAGGAGCGGCCAGGTCGTCACCGCGTAGGCGTAGTCCTCGCGGGCGCCGAAGTCGCCGCCGATGGAGTCGCGGCCGGTGTAGAGCCCATACTCCCCGCGGGCCCTCACCATGTTGAGGGCGATGACCTCGCCGTAGTCCTCGAGCTCCACCCAGGCGAGGCCGAAGCCCATCGCCTGGAGGTCCTGCGCGTAGATGTGGGGGATGCCGTATTCGGTCCTGATGATCTCGACCCGCGCAGCCACGGCCGCCTCGGCGGCCGAGTCCACGGGGATGGGTGGCAAGTCTGGGGGGGGAGGAGACGCTGAGAGCGCCAGGGCTGCGAAGAGCGTGAGCATGGAAGCCTGCCGTGAGAGCGGGGAGTGACAGCGCCAACAATCTCGAGGCGCTCCGCGCTACGGGCCAGGATGAGACGGCCGTCCGCTTCGCAGCGGCTCAGGCGATGTTGGGCATCCAGCGCCGGAGCACGCCGTCCACGATGTCCACCAACTCCGTGAAGTCGGTGGGCTTCACCTTCACCTCGCGGGCGCCCAGTGCAAATGCCTGGACAGCCACCCCCCGCTCGGTGTTGGAGGTGAAGACCACCACCGGGGTCATGGCCCACGGCTCGGGACGGGTTCCCAGCCAGCGGAGGAAGCCCAGCCCGTCCATCCCGGGAAGCCCGACGTCGAGGATGACGACGTTCGGGTAGGGGTTATCGACGCGGTCGTCGAAGGGCCACCGCCCGAGGAGGTAGTCCATGGCCTCCTCGCTGGATCCGGTCACATGCACGAGGCACGGGAAGTTCCGGTAGGCGAAGGCCGCCTGGATGAGGGCGGCATGGTCAGGGTTGTCCTCGACCACGAGGACGACGAAGGAGGAGGCCGGCATGTCTGCCAATATCCACCCTGCGAGCGTCCCCGTCACTCTCAATTTGGTACGGCCGAAGAAGTGCTCCGGGAGAGCCCCGGTGCCGTGTCATCCGCGGGCTCCTCGGGCCTCTCCACAGGCCCTACATTGGGGGCGGGGCGACGTGATCCCGACCGCCGAGGAGGGTGCGGTGGACGTCTTCGACGCGAAGCGTGGGTGGGCCCTCGGCCTGGTCCTGGCCCTGGGTGCGGCTGCGGCCGGGTGCGGCGCTGATGGCGGAAGCACCGGGCCGGACGTCGTCGCGGTCAGGGTTGAACCGGCCGCGACGCTCGCCGTGGGCGTGGGCGACACCGTCCGCTTCACCGCGAAGGTGGTGGACGGAGTGGGGGTCCAGGTGACGGGAGCGTCGGTGACGTGGCGCTCGGCGAACGCCGCCGTCGCCACCGTGGACGGACAGGGGCGAACGGTGTCTGTGGCCGCGGGCACCACCACCGTGACGGCCACCAGCGGCGGCGTCTCGGGCACGGCGAGTCTCGAGGTCTGGGCTCCGGCCACGGTCACGGTCTACCAACCGGGCACCAGCTACTTCGGGCGCCAGTCATACGTGGAGTACATCCCCGGGGAGCTTCCCTTCATCCTGTCGGCGCCCCACGGGGGATCCCTGACGCCCTCGGAGATCCCAGACCGGACGTCGGGGACCACCGTGACGGACACCAACTCGCGGGAGACCCTGCTTGCGGTGCGTGAAGCGCTGATCGTGCGCACCGGGAAGGCGCCCCATGTGGTCATCTCCCACCTCAAGCGGATCAAGCTCGACCCGAACCGGGAGATCGTGGAAGCCGCGGCCGGGAACCCCTTCGCCGAGAACGCGTGGAACGAGTTCCACGCGTACCTGGAGGTCGCCTCGGCGGCGGTGACGAAGACGTACCGCTCGGGCTTCTACGCCGACATCCACGGCCACGGGCACGCCATCGCGCGGGCGGAGCTGGGATACATGCTCAGCGCCACGCAACTCAACCGTACCGACGCGGAGATCAACGCTCCGGGCGTGGCCGCGCAGAGCAGCATACGCGCATTGGCTGCGTCCTCCCCCCTTCCCTTCGCCCAGCTCCTCAGGGGAAGCATGAGCCTGGGCGGGTTGATGCAGAAGGAGGGGGTCCGCTCGGTGCCGAGCCCAGGAGATCCCTCCCCGGGGAGCGACGAGTACTTCACCGGTGGATACAACACCGAGCGTCACGGCTCCCTCGCGGCAGGGCGGACGGTGAGCGGCGTCCAGATCGAGCTCCCGTTACCAGGCATCCGGGATACCGCAGCGAACCGTCAGGCATTCGGAGAGGCGCTGGCCAGGGCCCTGGAAGCGTACATGACGGAGCACTTCGGCTTCTTCCGAACCCCCAAGTGAGCCTGTGGCTGGACGCCCACGCCCACGTGGACCAGTTCGGGGACGCGTGGGCAGCGGCACTGGGAGAGATCCGCGCTCGCCGCATCGTCACCCTGGCGGTCTCCATGGACGTGGCGTCCTGGGAAACGACACGGGCGCTCGCGGAGGGCGAGCCTCTCGTCGTTCCCTCTTTCGGCATCCACCCGTGGGAGGCGTCCCGCTGGCACCGCCGGCTCGACGAACTGGAGCCCATCATCGCTGCCGCGCCCATGCTCGGGGAGGTGGGGCTGGACCACCGCTTCGTGAAGGACCCGGGAGCCTGGGGTCCCCAGGAGGAGGTCTTCGCGCTCTTCCTCGACGTGGCCCGCCGCACGGGGAAGCTCCTCAACCTGCACACGTCCGGGGCTGAGGCGCGGGTGGCCGAGCTCCTGGCCGAGCACGGGGTGGGGCGGATGGTGGTCCACTGGTACAACGGTCCCATGCGGCCCCTGGCCGCGCTGGCCGGGATGGGCGCGTTCTTCACCGTAGGCGTGGAGCTTCTGGTCTCGGAGCGGATCGCGAAGGTGGCACGGCGCATCCCCCTGGACCGGCTCCTCGTGGAAACCGACAACCCCGGGGGTTGGGCGTGGCTCACCGGGGAGCCGGGGATGCCCGTGCTCCTGGAGCGCGTGGTAGCGCGCCTGGCGGAGGTGCGCGAAATGGATCCGGAGGAGCTCGGGGGGATCCTGGAGATCAACGCCCGGGCCCTGTTCGAGGCGGCCGGCGTCGCCTGGCCCCATGAACCTGACGGCGCGTGAGGTGCTGACTTCCCGCGTCGGGAACGCGCCTGCGAAGGGGGTGACCTTGGGCGACGATGCCATGAAAGTGGGCGAGTTGGCCGCCCGCACGGGCCTCTCCGTCCGCGCGCTCCACCACTACGACGAGATCGGCCTGTTGCGACCGAGCCAGCGGACTCGGGCGGGCCACCGGCTCTACGGGCTGGAGGAGGTCCGCCGGCTCCAGCAGATCGCGTCCCTGAGGGCACTGGGGCTGTCCCTGGAGGAGATCCGGGGATGCCTGGACCGGCCGGAGTACGCCCTTGAGCGGGTGCTGGCGCTCCACATCGAGCGCATCCGGAGCGAGATGGAGCGGCAAGGGCGGCTCGTGGAGCTCCTGGAGGGGCTCCGGCGGAAGGCCGCGGGGAGGGAACCCCTTTCCGTGGACGACGTCACGGCGGCCATCGAGGGCACGTTCCACTTCGAGCGGTACTACACCCCGCAGCAGCGGGCCGAGCTGGCGAGGCGGGCCGAGGCGCTGGGGGCGGACGGGCTGAGAACGGCCGAGGAGGATTGGGCCGCCCTCTTCCGGGAGTTGGACGAGGCGCGCCTGGCCGGACTCGCCCCGGGGCACGGGCGGGTGCAGGCGTTGGCCGCCCGGGCCGCTGCGCTCATCCGGGCGTTCACGGGGGGCGACCCTGCGATCCAGTCCTCCCTGCAACGCATGTACCGCGACGGGAGCGGGTCCGAGATCCTGCAGCGGCAGGGGATGGGCCTGTCTCCGGCCCTGTGGGAATACTACGGGCGCGTCATGCGCGAGGCGTCAGGGGACTAGTCCCCTCTCCTGCTGGTCATCCCCCTCCTCCGGTCGGGAGGCCGCCGCGACCTCTCCACGCACCCGCTCCAGGAGGCGCGCCATCCGGCCCGCGAATCGGCGTGTGGATACCGCCCAGATGGTTCGCGCGGTGATCAGCCCTGCGCCGAGCAGTCCCACGCCGAGGGCCACCCCGCCCGACACGGTGGATGGCTCGATCACCGCGCCCGTGATGCCGGTGGCCAGGAGGGCGAGGAGGGGAGGGACGAGCCAGGTGACCGCCTGAGCGCCCCTGCGGTCGGCGATGACCACGATGCGGGTTCCCCCGCTCCCTGGCGTGACCGTCACGCTGAGCGAGGTGACATCGTCCGACGCCTTCCACTCGAGGGAGCCCAGGCTCTCCCGGACCTCGCCATGGATGGTCGTGGCCTCCCGGAGGGCTGAGGCCACCCTCGGGTAGCTCCCGGCTCCGAGCACCCCGGGAACCGACGCTTCCATGCGCTGGCGGGCGCTTCCGCCCAGGACGTGGGCGAGCCCCGTGGATGGCGGCTGGTCCATCTCCGACGCCACCCGGGCCACCACTGCGGGGTCGAGCCCCACCTCGCGCGCGATCGTGGAGATCTCGCCCAGGGTCATCCCTCCCTCCATGGCCCCCGGCTCTCCGGGGCGCTCCTGCAGCTCCGCAGCCTTCCGCAGGATGAGCGCGAACTCCTTCTCGGTGTACCGCCGTCCGCTGTCGCCCATGTCCCAAGCCTCGCGATCGGGGAAGCTCCACATCCAGTACGGAGCGCCGCTCCCACAGCTTCTGCGTGGGACGGGGGAAAGGAAAGAACCCGCCGAAGCTGGAACGGGACACGGGCTCCCGAGTAGTCAGGCGGACGGCGGAGTGCTTGCGCGCCCGAGACCGCTCGGAGCCGGGCCCCGCCCGAATCCCGCCCGGAGGGACCCCATCATGGACAAGATCCTGCCCCGCAACGAGCACACCGTGGAGCGCGCCATCCGCGTGGCCATCGGCATCGGCCTGCTGGCCATCGCGTTCGTCGGCCCGAAGACGCCTTGGGGCTACCTGGGGATCATCCCCCTCCTCACCGGCCTCCTCGGGAGCTGCCCCCTGTATACGCTCTTCGGGTTCAGCACCTGCCCGATGAAGAAGGGGAGCTGACGAGCGGGAGGCCCCTGCGGCCCTACCGCGGCACCACGAAGACGGGCTGGGTCCAGGCGTGGAGCCCGCCCGAGTCGGTGACCCGAGCGCGGACGTACCCGACGTCCTCGCGCAACTCGTAGACGGCGGGGTTGGCGCCGGAGCGCGCGAGCTCGCGCCCGCCGGCGCCGATGAAGACCGTGGTATAGCGGAAGTCACCGACGGGCTCGATGTGGACCTCCAACCTCTCCGGTGACACGCGCACGTCGGCGAGCGTCACGCCCGTGCTGGCGTAGAAACGGCCCGCTTCCAGCGCCTCCATGAGCGCCCCGGGCTCGAGCGCCGCGGCGTTCACCGACACCCAGCCGCGCCCGGGGTTCGCCTTGTCGTGGGCGAACTCGCCCTGGAAGTGGTGGGCGTCGTCCGTGGCGATCCCATAGATGCGCTTGCCTCTCGTGAGGAGCGAGTCCCACACCGCCTCCATCCCCGGCCGGTCCCCGCCACCCTCGTTGTGGACCAGGGGGTGCCCGTTGAAGATCTCCAGGAGCCGGTCCCGCTCCACCTGCGCCAGTTCGGCGGCGCCGAACGCCCACCGGAAATTGGGGTGATTGACGTGGGGGACACCCTCCACCTCCCGGACCGCATCCACGTTGGCCTGGATCGTCCCGACCATGGTCTCCGCCGAGCGGGGCTCCACCACGCCCCCGAGGTTGAGGCCGTTCACGTGGACGGGGAGCTTGTCGAAGCTCGTGGTGAGCTCCTCGCCGGGGACGAGAAGGAAGGTGGAGTCGACCAGCCCGGTGAGGGTGGCGGGATCGGTGAAGACGTTGTGGTCGGTGAGGACGAGGAAGTCGTAGCCGTGGTCCTTGTACCACCGTGCCACCACCTCGGGCGGCGAGTCGCCGTCGCTCTCGGTGGTGTGGGCGTGGGTGTTCCCCTTGTACCATGCTCCATCCGCGGCGGCAGGGACGTCGAACGCGACCGCCGGCGGCGCATCCTTCGAGACGGTGCAGGCCGCGGTGGCGAGAGCGAGGGCGGCCAGGGTGCGGACGGGGGTCATCATCGGGTTCCTGCCCTGCTTCGTCATCGGCGCTCCGTGGGGACCGTGTCGGTGGGGAGGGTGTCGGTGGGGAGGGCGGCGGCCGCCAGGGCGGCCTCGGCCCGTAGCTGGGCCGCGGTCTCCAGCGGGAACGGGGGGGGGCCTGGGATGATGACCAGGGACCCGGCCGGGGAGCGGAGCACCGCACGATCGCTGAGCCAGGTGACGTCCGGGGCGAGTTCGGCGGGGCGCTGGAAGGGCTCGTCGCCCACGATCTCTCCGGGCCTGAAGAGGTGCTCCACCACGTCCATCTCCAGGGCCCTGGCGGCGGGGACCTCCAGGTCGAGCACGACCACGGGGTCGGGCTGTCCCCAGTGCTCGGCCACGGTGGGCCGGTCCGGCGCGGGCAGCGACCGCCCGTTGAGGGCGACGAGGCGGGTGCCTCCTCCCTCCGGGAAGCGGAACTGCATCAACTCCGCGCCCACCCCCGACAGCACCGCGATACGCAGGTGGCGGACGTCGCCCCACGTGGTGTCGGAGAGGGCCCACACCTCGGGCTTCCGGATGCTCTTCGCGGGGGCCGGGGCCACCCTGGGCTGACGGCTACCGAAGCCGAACGCCGCCAGGTCACGGGTCTCGGAGAACGCTGCGCCCGCCCTCTGGACGGCCCATGCCCCAGCCAGGGAGTCCACCGGCTCCTGGCTCGCGTCGGTGACCCAGAGGGCCTCTCCCGAGCCGTGGTCGAACGCGTAGGCCAACGTGGACGGGGCCGGGCGTGCGGCGTCGGGAGCCGCGGCGCGGATCCCCAGGCCCAGGCACGCTCCGCCCACGACCAGCGCCGTCAGCGGCGCCCACCAGGCGTTGGGCTCACGGAGCGCATCCAGCGCGGGGAGGAGAAGAAGGAGCACGACCACCGCGAAGCCGCCGATGAATGCCGCGGCCCGGAAGCTCAGCCCCAGCCAGAGGAACTCGGCGAGGGGCACGAGGAGCGCCAGCACCGGGAGGGCGAGGGCGACCAGCAGGAGCCAGGTCAGCGTGCGGGCCCACCCCCGGGCCCGGAAGCTCGAGACGCCCACGGCCAGGTAAGCGGCCGCCAGCGGCACCTGCAGGCTGGCCGCGGCCGACGGCCAACGGAACGACACGAACGCCATGGCCGCCAGCGGCGCCAGCAGCGCGCCCCAGGCCAGCTCCGCCATGCCGAAGCGGCGGCGGACGAGGCCGAAGAGGCCGGTCACGACCGCCAGTCCGGCGGCGACGAGCGCCGCGACGTACCACCCCTCGTGGTGGAACGCGCTCCCGTGGAGGGACCCGAACTCGGGATGGAAGCGGGGGAGCCATCGCAGAAGGCTCCAGCCCGCGGCGGCGCCGAGGGGGATGGCCACCAGGGAAAGGACGAAGCCCGTCACGATCCCGCCCCATCCCGCCGAGGCCTGGCGGACGGGAAGGAGAACCAGGAGGGCGAGGATCAGGACCGCCGCCGCCAGGGGGAGCGTGAATGCCAGGTCGTACACCACCAGGCCGAGGACCGGGACCGTGAAGTAGGTGACGTCGGGCGCCTTCACCTCACCCAGGGGCTGGTTGCCCAGGTAGCGCGCCAGGGCCAGGGCGCTCGCGCCCTCGTGCTGCAGCGTGGCCTCGGAGATGTTCTCCGGGCTGTCGTAGCTCTGGTGATAGAGCGATGCGCGTCCGAGGGCGGCGAAGTTCAGCCCCTGCCGTCCCGCTTCCCGGAACGGAGTGAAGTCGGTGTCGTTGGGCATGCTCTTGTAGACTTCGTACGACAGGGAGTTGGCGAAGGGGACCGCGCCGCTGGCCGCCAGCGCCCGAATGATCCAGCCGTTCTCCGCGCCGGTCTCGAACATGATGGAGGGGCCGCCGCCTCCCCTCATCTCCAGGGAGACCACCGCCTTCACGTCGGCCATGGCCGGGTGCTCGGCCACGAAGGCACGGGCGCCAAGGAGTCCCAACTCCTCCGAGTCGGTGATGAGGAGGAGGACGTCGTTGCGCAGGGACGCGCCGGCCTGCAGCGCGCGGACCATCTCCAGGATGGACACGACGCCGAAGCCCGCGTCGGCGGCGGCCCTGGCGATCTCGCGGCCGTCGTAGTGCGCGGTGACCACGAGGGAGCCCGAGGACGCCGTCCCCGGGATGCGCGCCACGATGTTGCGCACCGTCGCGGCCCGCACGAAGCTCTCGCGTCCCACGAGGGAGGTGGTGGTCTGCACGTCGGGCTCCAGGCCGAGCCCCCGCAGCCGCTCCAGGAGGTAATCGCGCACCTGTGTGTGGGCTGGGGACCCGGTGGGGTGGGGTCTGCGGGCGATCTCCACGAGGTGCGTCATGGCCCGCGCCGAGGAGAACGTCGTGTCCGCGGCGTTGGCCGGCACCGGCGCCGGAAGCGTCCGGTAGCCGCTCGTGAACCACGCCGCCGCCAACAGAGCGACCAACGTGGCCGTCCCCCGCCATCCGCTGCGGGGTCCCTCGGGCTGCTGCGCCCTGGGTTCCGGCTTCGCCTTGGGCTCCTTCGCCTTCTTCTGCTTCCCCTCCTTCTCCTTCGCGTGCGGTTTCTGCGACGGAGCGCCCTTGGGTGGGGGCGGGGGCGGTGGGGCAGGCGCGCGTGGGGCTTCGCCCAGGAGCGCGGCCATCTCCTTCTCGGACAGCTCCGGCTTGTCGTCCCCGGAGTACTCTTCGAGGTCTTTCTTGGTGATCCCGAGCTCGTCGTCGGAAGGAAGCTTGGGAATCCTGTAGTCGGTCATGGGCGGGGGCCTGCGAGAGGGTCGTGTGGGGCTTCGCCGGAGTCTCCTACGAGGGATTGCGGAAGCGAGTTCACGAGCGGCGTCCGGGGTGCGGGGGCCGACCGGCGCGAGCGGGTGCTCCGAGCGGCGTGACCACGGAAGAGGCACGTGCGGACGAAGGTGTGTCCTCCCGCTCGGGCCACCTCTCCCGGCGTATACCCCGTCTCCCGCTTCATGGCCCTGGAGAGGGCGCCGGCGGTGGAATACCCGAGGCGGAGCGCGGCGTCCTCCACGGTCGCGCCGTCCCTCCCCACGAGGGCGGCCGCCTGGAGGAGGCGCCCCCAGAGGAGGACCCGGGCCGGGGAGGGGAGTCCTGCGTCCCTGAGCTGGTTGGCGAGGCCGCGGGGTGTCTGGCCCATGACGGCGGCGAGGCGCGCGACCGAGGGCGCGTCCACGGCATGCTCCGCCGCCCAGGCCACGGCGGCCGTCGATGGGGCGGGGTACCGGGAGCGGAGCGCGCGCTCCAGACTCCGTGCCAGGGCGCCGGCCAGCGCGCCGTCGACGGATCTGCGGATCCCGCTGGCCCAGGGTGGCCGCCGGGCCAGGAGGACGCCGTCGACACCGGCGGCGCCGAGGCTGACCAACTCCGGGTCGGACTCGTGGACGTCCGCGTACGCCACCAGGGCGAGATCGGGGTGCTCGCGGCGTAGGCGCCGAATCTCCATCAGGGCATCTTCCCGGCTGGGGGAGTCCGCGTCCACCAGGCATCCGTCCGCCCCCACATCGGCGACGAAACGTCGAAGCTCGGCCCACGCCCGCACCACCGAGACGGTGTGGCTCGGGGTGAGAGCGTCCGCCAGACGGGCCTCGGCCCGGGCGTCGGGTTGGAGTATGGCCAGATGCGCCAACGACAGCCCCTTGGCGGGGCGCCGGGGGCACATGACGGCTCCCGACGGAGCCGCGTGGAGGGCCCGCCCGGGGGGGGCGGTGCGAAGATGCCGGTGCGGGCGCCGATCAGCAAGCGACCAGCGCGGCGGTCACCCCGGGCGCTCGAGACGGACCGCGGTGCCGTAGCAGAGCATCTCGGCCGCGCCCCGCATCATCTCCACGGTCTGGAAGCGGACGGCCACCACGGCGTCCGCGCCCAGCGTCTCGGCCTCCTCCACCATGCGGTCGATGGCCTGCTCGCGGGTCTCGGCCATCATCTTGGTGTACTCGCGAACCTCCCCACCGGCGAGGTTGCGCAGCACGGCCAGGATGTCCTTCCCCAGGTGCCTGCAGCGGATGGTGTTGCCGCGGACCAGGCCGAGGGTCTCCACGACGCGCATGCCGGGGATATCGGGGGTCGTCACGACGATCATCGCTGGATGTCCCGGTAGGGGTCGGTCAGCCACTCGCGGTAGCGCTCCCAGATGACGCTGGCCAGGAGGGCCAGGATGCCGATGACCACGGCGCCGGAGGCGAGCTTCTCCCACGGCTCCACAGGGGAGACGACGAAGACCCAGACGCCGTACGCCGCCCAGACCGCCGCCCCTGCGATGGTGAGGATCCAGCCGATGGGCCGGGTCAGGTTCTGGTTCACCCCGTCCCAGACGGAGCGGTGGTAGGTGCCGGGGTGGAAGCTGATCCCCTGGAAGCTGCTCTTCACGGCCCGGTAGATCGCTGCCTCCCGCGCCAACTCCGTGGACGAGGCGATGGCGGCCTGGACGCGCGCGTGCTCGTCCGGCGACAGCTCGCCGTCGAGGAAGCGCATCAGGTCATCGTGGGTGATCTTGTCCGGCACGCCTCTCTCCTACGGAAGTTCCACCGCCATCCCGTCCAACGCGTCCCTGAGGGCGCGACGGGCGTGGAACAGGCGGCTCGCCACGGTCCCCTCGGGGATGTCGAGGATCTGGGCGATCTCGTTGTAGCGGAACCCCTGGAGCTCCTTGAGCACCAGGATCTCGCGGTGCTCGAAGCCGACCTTCTCCAGGGCCCGCCACAGGAGCTCGCTGGCCGCGGAGCGCTGACGGGCCCGCTCGGGGCCCTTCTCCGCGTCCGCGGGCCGCAACTCGAGGTTCTCGTCCAGCGTCTCCAGCTTGAAGCGCGCCTGCCGGCTGCGGAGCATGTCCCGGCAGTGGTTGCGCAGGATCTGGAAGAACCAGGGGCCGAAGGGGCGCCGCATGTCGAACCGGTGCAAGGCTTCGAACGCCTTCACGAACGCGTCCTGCAGGGCGTCCCTGGCATCGTCCAGGTTGCCGAGCATGCCGGTGGCGAGGCGTAGCCCCGACGGTTCGTAGGCTCGGACCAACGGCTCGTAGAAACGAGCGTCACCGGCCTTGCACTTGCGTATCAGCTCCCGCTCCAGATCAGGTTGCAACGAAGCTCCTTCCTGTGGAGGGGGATACGCATGACGGGGGCAATCTCTTCACCGGGGCCGGGGAAGTCCACGGTTTTGTCGTCCGGGGACCGCGGCCGGCGAGGGCCCAGGCCGTCGGCGGAGGCGCTATAATTGGTGCTTCACCGGCATCATGACACGCCCGAAGCGCGATGCCCAACCGTTCGCCAGCGACCCGCCCATGAGCGACCCCACCTCCCAGGGGCTCGAGAAGGCCCGCCGGGAAGCCGAAGCGCTGCGCGCAGAGCTGCACCGGCACGCCCGCCTGTATTACATCGAGGCGCGGCCGGCCATCTCCGACGAGGAGTACGACCGTCTGCACCGGTCGCTCCTGGCGCTGGAGCGGGCATGGCCCGAGCTCGTCACCCCGGATTCACCGACGCAGCGGGTGGGGTTCGAGCCCATCGGGAAGTTCGAGACCGTGGTGCACGCCGCGCCCATGCTCTCCCTGGACTCCACCACCGACCCCGACGAGGTGCGGCGCTTCGACGAGCGGATGCGGAAGGGTCTGGGTGACCTCGCGCCCCGCTACCTCCTGGAGCCGAAGCTGGACGGCGCCTCGCTGGAGCTGGTCTACGAGGACGGGATCCTCGTGCGGGCGGTGACACGGGGAAACGGCCGCGAGGGGGAGGGCGTCACGGAGAACGTGAAGACCATCCCCACCGTGCCGCTCCGCCTGCGCACGGAGGAGCGCGCCGCCCCGCCGTTCCTGGCGGTGAGGGGCGAGGTCATGATGTACATCTCCGACTTCGAGGCGTTCAATGCGCGCCTGGTGGAGAGCGGACAGGAGCCGTATGCGTCGCCCCGGAACTCGGCGTCGGGGTCGCTGCGCCAACTCGATCCTCGCATCACCGCGTCGCGGAAGCTGGACGTGCTGGTCTACGACATCCTGAACGTCGAGGGGGCCTCCTTCGCCTCCGACGCCGAAGGGATCGAGGCGGTGCGCCAGTGGGGGTTCAAGGTGCCCCCGCGCGTGGGCAGCGCCACCACGGTGGAGGAGGTGCTGGCCTACCACGCGGCGTACGACGCCGACCGGGACCGGCTGGACTACGAGATCGACGGCGTGGTCCTGAAGCTGGACGACCTGGCGGCGCGGGAGCGCCTGGGCGTGACCTCCCACCACCCCCGGTGGGCGCTGGCCTTCAAGTTCGAGCCTCGCAATGAAGTCACGCGTATCGAGCGGATCGCCATCCAGGTGGGGCGTACGGGCGTGCTCACACCCGTGGCTTTGCTGCGTCCGGTGACCGTCGGAGGGGTCACGATCGCCCGCGCGTCCCTCCACAACCGGGAGGAGCTGAAGCGGAAGGACATCCGCGAGGGCGACACGGTGCGCATCCAGCGAGCCGGCGACGTCATCCCCCAGGTGGTGGAGGTCGTGGAGCGGGAGACGGAGCGGCACGCGCCGTACGTCATGCCGATCGTGTGCCCGGCATGTGGGTCGGAGGTCTACGAGGACGGCCCCCGCACCGTCTGTCCCAACCGCTTCGGGTGCCCGGCCCAGCTCAAGGGGCGCATCGTCCACTTCGGTGCGCGGGACGCGCTGGACATCGAGGGGCTGGGCGAGGAGACGGCCAACCTGTTCGTGGACCGGGGGCTCGTGCACGGGCTGGCCGATCTCTTCGACCTGACCGTTGAGCAACTCGTCCCGCTCGAGGGATTCGCGGAGAAGTCGGCGACGAACCTGGCCCGGGCCATCGCCGCCCGGAAGGAGCCGGAGCTGAGGCGCTTCCTCACCGCGCTGGGGATCCCCGAGGTGGGGGTCACCGTGGCGCGGGATCTGGCCCGGCACTTCGGGAGCTTCGACGCCATCCGTCGCGCCACCCCCGAGCAGTTGGAGACGGTGCACGGCGTGGGGCCGCGCATGAGCGAGGCGATCACCGCGTTCTTCGCGGATCCGCGGAACGATGCCGCGTTGCAGGCGCTCCTGGACAAGGGCGTGCGGCCGCAGGAGTCGGAGCCGGCGCCCGTCGCCGCGGCCGCGGGGGATGCGGGAGCGGTGGTGTTCACGGGGACGCTTCCCATCGCCCGGTCCGTGGCGGAGGCGGCGTGGCAGGCGGTGGGTGGGCGCGCCGTGGGTTCGGTGAGCAAGAAGACCGCGTTCGTGGTGGCCGGCGAGGAGGCGGGCTCGAAGCTGGAGAAGGCCCAGAGGCTGGGCGTGCCCGTGCTCACGTACGAGGAGTTCGTGCGGAAGGTGGAGGAGATGGGCGGGAGCGTGGAGGCCCCCGGCGGGGACCTCTTCGACGCCGGTCCGGAGGCCGCCTGACGTGGAGAACCTGGACGTCGCCAGGACGCTGGAGGAACTCGCCGACCTCCTGGAGATCCAGGGCGCCAATGCGTTCCGCATCCGCGCGTATCGCAACGCGGTGCGCACCGTCGAGGGGCTGACCCGCCCGCTCCGCGTCATGGTGGAAGCGGGGGAGGACCTCACCGACCTCCCGGGGATTGGCAAGGACATCGCCGGCCACATCGCGGAGCTGGTGCGCACCGGACGCATCGCGCGGCTGGAGGAGGTCGCCGCCGACATCCCCCGCTCCCTGGTGGAGCTCATGCGCCTGGACGGCGTGGGACCCAAGAAGGCGCGTAAGCTCTTCGACACCCTGAATGTGCGTACGGTGGACGATCTGGAGCGCGAGGTGAAGGCGGGGCGCGTGGAAGAGCTGGAGGGGTTCGGGAAGAAGAGCGCCGAGAAGATCCTCCGCTCCATAGAGCACCACCGCCGGCGCGTGGGTCGCTTCCTGCGCGAGGACGTGGAGCAGCTCATCGCGCCGCTTCTCGAGCACGTGCGCGGGGCGCCGGGTGTGGAGCGGGTCGAGGTCGCGGGGAGCTTCCGCCGCCGCAAGGAGACCGTGGGCGACGTGGACCTCCTGGCGCTCTCGGACGGCGACGGCACGCCCGTGGTGGAGCACTTCACCGCGTACCCGGGGGCCGCTCGGGTGGAGGCGTCCGGAGGGACGAAGGGCAACGTGGTGCTCCCCTCCGGTCTCTCGGTGGATCTCCGCGTCATTCCGCGGCGCTCCTTCGGCGCTGCGCTCCAGTACTTCAGCGGGTCCAAGGAGCACAACGTCGCCACGCGGACGCGGGCGGTGCGCCAGGGCTTGAGGGTGAACGAGTGGGGCGTCTTCCGCGTGCCCGAGGGCGCGGATCCGGAGGCGCTCGGCAAGGAGTACGGGGAGCGTATCGCCGGCGAGACGGAAGAGGGCGTCTACGCTGCGCTGGGGATGGCCTGGGTGCCGCCGGAGCTGCGGGAGAAACGGGGCGAGGTGGAAGCGGCGCTGGAGGGGAGGCTCCCCGATCTCGTGACGCTGGAGGACATCCGCGGGGACCTCCAGATGCACTCCACCTGGAGCGACGGGAAGGCCTCGGTGGAGGAGATGACGCGGGCCTGTGCCGCGCGCGGTTATGCGTACTTCGCGCTCACCGACCACAGCCAGGCCATGGCGATGGTGGGCGGCCTCACCCCCGAGCGCGCACGAGCCCAGTGGGAGGAGATCGCCGAGGTGCAGCGGCGCGTTCCGGAAATCCGGATCCTGCGGAGCTGCGAGGTGGACATCCTGCGGGACGGCAGCCTCGACCTCCCCGACGACATCGTCGCCGGGCTGGACGTGGTGGTGGTCTCGGTGCACACGCTCATGGAGATGGACAAGGCCGCCATGACCGAGCGTGTGCTCCGGGCCGTGCGCCACCCTCTGGTGGACATCCTGGCCCACCCCACGGGGAGGATCCTGAACCGGCGCGAGCCCTTCGCCATGGACGTGGACGCGGTGCTCGCCGCGTGCGCCGAGGCCGGAGTGGCGGTGGAGGTGAACGCGAACCCGTGGCGCCTGGACCTGAACGAAGTCCACGTGCGCCGCGCGGTGGAGTTGGGGTGCAGGGTGGTCATCTCCACCGACGCGCACACGCCCCGGGGGCTCGAGCACATGCGCTTCGGCGTGGACCAGGCCCGGCGCGGGTGGGTGGAGGCGAAGGACGTGGTGAACGCGCTCCCGCTGGCGGAGTTCGAGGCCTGGCTGGCGAGGCGGGCCCGCTGACGCCGGGGGGCGCAGGCCGGAAGCCCGCGCCCCCTCTGTCGCATCAGATCGCTTCCAGCGCCTGCTCCGGATCTGCGATCAGGTCCTCCTGATCACTCAGTAGATCAGTTCAGCCCAACGCCCTTCCTCGATCATCTTCGCCTTCTGCTGCTGGTACGCTTCAGGCGAGCCGACGATCTTCGTCAGCGCCTTGTCCAGCAGCTCGCCGATCTGCTTCAGGCCGGCCACGTAGACGTAGGTCTTGGGATCCTGCAGGTGCTTCCAGACCTCGTCGGCGTTCTGGGCCATGGCCCCTGCCAGGTCGACGGGGGTGTCGAAGTGGGCACGCGGGCTGAGCGCCTGGAACGCCTTGAACGTCTCCTGGTCGTAGTAGTACTCCAGGTCGGCGTTCTGGTCGTTCATGTAGGCCATCTCGATGCCCGTCATGGCGCCGTGGTACAGGCGCACGTCGCCCTTCCAACCACCCAGGTCGCTATAGATGTGCTTGATGAACGCGCGGAACGGGGCGATCCCCGTGCCCAGCCCGATCATCAGCAGGTTGGCGTCCTTCTCCTCGGGCACGGTGAAGGCCAGCCCGAAGGGGCCCACCAGCGTCACCGTGTCGCCCTGCTTGAGATCGCACAGATAGTTGGACGCCTTGCCTTCGTAGCGCTCGCCATTGACGTCGTCGACGTAGAAGGAGCGCTTCACCAACAGCGAGATCACCGGGTGGATGCCATCGCCCTTTGCGCTGCCGGCGATGGAATACAGACGCAGGTACTCCTTTTGTCCGTAGTCGTGGGGACCCGGCACCAGGATCCCGATGCTCTGCCCTATCCCGTAGGTGAAATCGATCTCGTCCACGGCCAGGTCGACGTGCCGCAGCTCCGTCTTGCTGTCGGCGGGCGTGATCCGCGTCGAGCTCACCACGGTGGCAGTCATCTTGTCGGTCGTATCGTAGTCGTTCAGCCGCATTCTGACCTCCTGCTGCTCCAGATCCTGGGGTACCGAATCAGATTGGGACGCCTCTAGGTGGCTGTACAGGCGGCCCGACCCAGGTAGGCCATGATCCGGCGCACGTGTTGTATGCAGACCGCCGCAGCATCATACAGCAACCTTGCGGTGCGTTCCAGGCCGGAAGCCCGCGCCCCCGCTGTCGCGTCACACCGCTTCCAGCGCCTGCTCCAGATCCGCGATCACGTCCTCGTAGTGCTCCACCCCCACACTGATGCGCACCAGGGACGGCGTGATCCCCATGCGGAGCTGATCCGCAGGCGGAACGTCCGAGTGGGTCATGGTGCCCGGGTGCTCCACCAGGCTCTCGGTGCCGCCCAGGCTCACGGCGAGCTTGATGAGCTCGAGGGCGTTGAGGAAGCGGAACGCCTCGGCTTCGCCGCCCTTCACCTCGAAGGAGATCATCCCGCCGGGGCCGGAACACTGCTTCGCGTAGATCTCGTGTTGGGGATCGCCTTCCTTCAGGTGCCCCAGGTAGTAGACCCTCGCGACCTTCGGGTGGTCGGCCAGCCAGTCGGCCACGTAGCGGGCGTTCTTCATCTGGCTGGTCATGCGCAGCTTCAGCGTCTCGAGGCTCCGCATGAGGAGCCAGCTGGTCCACGGCCCAGCCATGGTGCCGAATATCGTGCGCGTGACCTTCACCTGCCCGATGAGCTCCGCTGACCCCAGGCACCCGCCGGCGATGAGGTCCGAGTGCCCGCCCACGTACTTCGTGAGCGAGTAGAGAACCAGGTCTGCGCCGAGCTTGAGCGGGTGCTGGTAGAGGGGCCCGAGAAAGGTGTTGTCCACCGCCACCAGGACGCGGCGCTCCGGCGTGCTCAGCTGTCGCGCCAGTGCCGCGCACGCCTCGATGTCCATGAGGGCGTTGGTCGGGTTGGAGGGGGTCTCCACGTAGATCATGCGGAGCCGCATCCGCCGGTCTCCCTGCGCCAGCGCGCGCTCCAGCCCCGCCATTCCGTCCGTGGCCGGGAAGCAGACGGTCTCGATGCCGAATTGGGGGAGGACCTCGTGGAAGAGGTACTCGGTCCCCCCGTAGATGGGCTCGGGGAACGCGACCACATCGCCGGGACGCAGGAACGCGAACATGGTGGTGGAGATGGCGGCCATCCCGCTCTCGAACACGGCGGCGGCCTCGGCGCCGTCCCAGAGCGTGAGGCGGTCCTCGATGATCTCGAGGCCGGGGTTGTTCAGGCGGGAGTAGATGAGGCCGGACGCTTCCGTCGGGCCCTTCTCGCGGAGTCCGTACGCCACCTCGAAGAAGGCCTTGCCGGCCTCGGCGGACTCGAACACGAAGGTGGAGGTCTGGAAGATGGGGGGCTTGGCCGCCCCCTCGGACCACTCGGGCTTGTACCCGTAGCTCATCATGAGCGTCTCGGGCTTCAGCTCGCGGTCACCGATGTGCTTCTTCTTCTCCTTGTCCCACATGGGGACTGCTCCTGGGTAGCCGGGCGCGTGACGGACGCCCGCGGTCGCGACGGCTGGAACGACCGGGGCCACGGCTCATGGTTCCGACCATCCCGAAAACTAGCGCGGGGCCCGGCCGCGTGCTTGCCGTGGGCCCCTCGCCTTCCGACGTTGAGAGTCGGCCTTTCCAGGAGGCAGCCATGAGCAACGTCCCGCCTGCGGTGTCGGAAGCCCTGGAGCGCTGGGAGGAGAAGGCGCTCCTCACCCCGGAGTTGGCGGATCGCCTGCGGCGGGAAGCGGCCGAAGCCTCCCTGGCCGGCACGGCGCGCCTCGGCCAGTACGTGGTGGCCGCCACCGGCGCCGTGGTCACCGTCATCGCCGGCGCGCTCTTCCTCCAGTGGGCCTGGCCGCGCATGGACGCGGCCGCCCACACCTGGGCGCTGGCCGCGGTGGGGCTGGCCGTGCACCTGTGGGGCGTGCGCCTGGAGACGAAGAGGCGCTGGGTCCCGGCGGCGCTCCTCATGCAGACTGCGGGGCTGGGGCTGCTTCTCTCCGCGGCCATCTACTCGGACAACGCGTGGGCCGACGCGACTCCCGGCGGGATCGCGGCGGGGATCGTCGCGCTGGCCGTGCCCTTCGTCCTGGGTCCCTGGAGCCTGGGACGGAACGTGGCCATGCCGGCGGTGCACCTGGCGTTCGCCTTCGGGTTCATCGCGGTCTTCCTGGACCGGGCCACCCCGCTGAGCGCCGACGCGATCGTCTGGGTGCTGGACGGTGTGCTTGCGGCGGTTGCGATCGGGATCGTGGTGCTCCTCCGCGGCGATCCTGCCGGCAGGCGGCACCCCTGGGTGCTCAACGCGTTCGTGATGGCGATCTATGCCGCCGCCGTCCTGGCCTTCTTCACGGCCTTGGGGCCCATGGACGCCGGGGCCGGGGCGGCATACCCCCTGGACGTGTGGCTCATCCTCGTCGTGGCGCTGACCCTCTGGGGGATCCACCGGGCGCCGGAGGGCCTGCGGCGCGACTGGTTCGAGGCACAGCTGGCGTGGTGCCTTCTCCTGTGGATCCCCCTGGGCTTCTTCACGGTGATGGAGGCAATGAAGGCCCCCTCGGAGGTCGCCCTCGTGTTCGTGGGCGGTGCGGCGGTGCTGGGGTTCGGCTACGCGATCGAGCGACGCGTCCGGGCGATCCTGGGCACGAGCGCCATCGCCTTCATCGCCGCGGTCTGGATCTGGGCCACGGACCGGGCGGGGGCGCTGGGCGCCGTGGCGGGGCTGGCCTTCGCCGCGGTGCTCCTGTTCTGGCTGTCCGGCCGTGTGGGGGAGTGGACCACGAAGGGCGGGGCGCCCCGGGGGTAGGCGGGACGGGGCCTCCCAGGTACTTTTGGGGCTCCCCGGCGGCCGGACCGCGGACGCGGGGACCCCCATCCAGGCACAGGCATCAGGAGCGCACGTCCATGCTGGGCATCGACCTAACCGGGAAACGGGCCTTCGTCGCCGGCGTCGCCGACGACAAGGGATACGGCTGGGCCATCGTGAAGGCGCTGGCCGCTGCGGGCGCGAAGGTGTGCGTGGGCACCTGGCCGCCGACGATGAGGATCTTCACGAAGAGCCTGGAGCGGGGAAAGCTGGAGACGGCGCTCCCCGGGGGCGGCCGGATCGAGATCGAGAAGATCTACCCGTTCGACGCCGTGTTCGACACGCCCGCCGACGTCCCCGACGACGTGAAGGCGGACAAGCGCTATGCCGAGCTCAGGGGGTACACCATCCAGGAGGTGGCCGACCAGATGCGGGCCGACTTCGGCGGAGGGTGCCTGGACATCCTGGTCCACTCCCTGGCCAACGGCCCGGAGGTCCAGAACCTCCTCGTGGACACGAGCCGCAAGGGATACCTGGCCGCCGTGAGCGCCAGCGCCTACTCGCTGGTGAGCATGGTCAGCCGCTTCGGGCCGCTCATGAACCGGGGAGGCGCGGTGGTCTCGTTGAGCTACCTGGCCGCGGCACGTGCCGCACCCGGCTACGGCGGAGGCATGAGCTCGGCCAAGGCCGCGCTGGAGGGGGACACCCGCACGTTGGCCTTCGAGGCGGGGTACCGCTGGGGGCTGAGGGTGAACACGATCAGCGCCGGGCCCCTGGCCAGCCGCGCGGCCAAGGCCATCGGCATCGTGGACCTGATGGTGGACTACTACCGGGCCAATTCACCGTTGCGTGAGGTCCAGACCGCCGACGATGTGGGCAACACCGCGGCGTTCCTCTGCTCGCCGCTGGGCGCGGGGATCAGCGGGATGACGCTGTATGTGGACAAGGGATACCACGCCATGGGCCTCGCGGTGGGCGCCGAGCTCCCGATCGAGGGACGGCTTCCCCTCCTCGAGGGGCAGGAGCCCTGACGAACACGGACGCACTGCTGGGCCACCGCCTTCCCGAGCTGCGGGCCCCGCCTCCGGGACCTGCCTCCCGCGCCATGGCGGAGCGGCTCCGGGCCGTGGAGTCGCGCAATGTCACCCACGTATCCTCCGGGTGGCCCGTGTTCTGGGAACAGGCCCGGGGCGCGAACGTCGTGGATGCGGACGGAAACGTCTATCTGGACCTCACCGGTGCCTTCGGCGTTGCCTTGCTTGGGCACGCACACCCCGGCGTTTCCGCTGCGGTGGCGGAGCAGGCGAAGTCGCTGGTGCACGGCATGGGGGACGTCCATCCCCCTTCGGTGAAGCTCCGCTTCCTGGAGCGGCTGGCCGCCCTGGCGCCCTGGCCCGGCGCCCGCGTGGTCCTCTCGTCCACGGGCTCGGAGGCGGTGGAGACGGCGCTGAAGACGGCGCTCCTCGCCACCGGGCGCCCCGGCGTCCTGGCGTTCGAGGGGGCCTACCACGGCCTGACGCTGGGCTCGCTGGCTACCACGGACCGGGAGCTGTTCCGGGCGCCGTTCCTCCGGCGCATGTACGGGGGCGTGGCGTTCGCGCCCTTCCCGGATCCCCTCCGCCACGGTTCCGGCGACGCCCGCTGCGTCCTGGAAGAGGTGGAAGCGATCCTGTGGCGTGGGGCCCCCAACGGGGACGCCATCGGCGCGGTGATCGTGGAGCCGGTGCAGGGGCGCGCGGGAGTGCGCGTTCCCCCCGACGGCTTCATGGCCGGCTTGTCGGCGCTGGCCCGAGAGCGAGGCGCGCTCCTGGTGGCCGACGAGATCTTCACGGGGATGGGCCGGTGCGGCGCGCTGTACGCCTCGGAGCGGGTGGGGCTGGAGCCGGACCTCGTCTGCCTCGGCAAGGCGTTGGGCGGGGGACTCCCCCTCTCCGCGTGCGTGGGCCGGCGCCAGGTCATGGATGCGTGGCCCGAGAGCGGCGGGGAGGCCATCCACACGAGCACGTTCCTGGGTCATCCCCTGTCGTGCGCCGCCGGGCTGGCGGTATTGGACGCGCTGGATGGCGAGGGGGTGCCGGAGCGCGCAGAAGCCCTCGGACGGAAGCTCGTGGAGGAGTTGCGGGCGCGGCTGGCCGGGACGGACGGAGTGGCGGAGGTGCGCGGTCTGGGCCTCATGGTCGGGATCGAGTTGGCGCGCGGGCCGGAGGCCGAGCCCGTGGTTGGCGCGGGGGGCCGCGCGGCCCGGTTCGCCCTCGAGGAGGGTGTGCTCCTCCTTCCAGCCGGTGAGCACGGACACGTCGTCGAGCTCACGCCTGGCGTGGACCTGACCGGAGAGCAGGTCGCCCTCGCCGTGGACGTGGTCGCCCGGTCGGTGCGCCGGGCGCTGGCGTGAGCGCCGGGGCGTGACCGGACGCGAGATGGCCGCACGCGCCGCGGGCAGGCTCGGGTTGGGCGCGCTCGTTGCGGCGGTGCTCCTGGCCGTGACGCCGCTCCCCCTCACGGGGCAGAAGGCCCCGGCCTTCGTGCCGGTGCTCCTCGTCCCGGGGTGGGCCGACACCGGGGAGGACGTGGCCGTGCTGCAGGAGCGGCTCCGCGCCGCGGGGTGGCCCGAGGACCGTGTGGCCGCGGTCACCTTCGAGCACCCGTCGGGCAGCAACCGGGAGCACGCCCGGGAGATCGCCTTGGCGGTGGACTCGCTTCTGGCGCGGACCGACGCGACGAGCGTGGACGTCGTCGCCCACTCCATGGGTGGGCTGGCCACCCGCTACTACCTCCGGGAGCACGAGGGGAAGGTGCGCCGGGCGGTCTTCCTGGCGACGCCCCACCGGGGGACATGGTCGGCGTACCTGGCGTTCGGGGAAGGCCGCACCGAGATGCTCCCCGGGAGCGACTTCCTGGAGGACCTCAACTCGAGCCCTCCGGTGCCGCCGGGGGTGGAGGCGTTCACCGTGCGCACCCTCCTGGAGACACACGTCCTGCCCGGGGAGTCGGCGACGCTTCCCGGCGTCCCCGGGTGGACGGTGTGCTGCGACACCCACTGGAGCCTGAAGCGCGATCCGGCGGTGTTCGAGGTGGTGCGGAATTTCCTTCGGCACGGAGTGACGCCATGAGCTGGGCAGCGGTCCTGTTCGACCTCGACGGCACGCTGGTCGACACCACGGAGCTGATCCTGCTCTGCTATCGCCACACCATGAAGATCCACCTGGGCCACGTTCCGCCCGACGAGCGCTGGATGGCCGGGATGGGGACGCCGCTCCGGGAGCAGCTGAAGGGGTTCGCCCGGGACGCGGAGGAGGAGGCCCGCATGGCGGAGACCTACTCCACCTACCAGCGGGCCATCCACGACGACATGGTGAAGGCCTTCCCCGGCGCCGTGGAGACGGTCCTCGCGCTGAAGGCGCAGGGATCGGCGGTAGGCGTGGTGACGAGCCGGCGGACCCCCATGGCCGAGCGGACGCTGGCGCGGGCCGGCCTGGGCGGGGTGATGGACGTCCTGGTGGGGGCCGACGACGTGGTGAAGGCGAAGCCGGACCCCGAGCCGGTGCTCATGGCCCTGGAGCGGTTGGGGCTCGCGGGGCGGGAGGCACAGACGCTCTTCGTGGGGGACTCACCCTTCGACATCAAGGCCGGGCGGGGCGCCGGCACCCGCACGGCGGCTGTGCTCTGGGGGCCCTTCCCGCACGAGGTGCTGAAGGCGGAGGGGCCCGACCACTTCGTGTCCCGCCCCGAGGATCTGCTGGCGTTGCGTCCCTAGGAGGCGGACGTGGCGTGGTCCAGCGCCTCGGCCATCTTCAGGTCGACAGCAGTGATCCCACCGGCGTCGTGCGTGCTCAGGGCGATGACGACCCGGTTGAAGCGGACGTCGATGTCCGGATGGTGGTCGGCGGCGTCGGCCAGGCCGGCGATGCGGTTCACGAACACGATGGAGTCGCGGAACGACGCGAGCCGGTACTCCTTGACCAGCGCGTTGGACTTGCGGTTCCAGCCCGGATGTACCTCGAGCCACTCCTGGATGGACTTGCCCTGGAGCTTCTCGAGAACCTGCGTTCCGTTCGGCTTCTCCGCCGCCGGCTTTCCGTTCGACTTCTCCGTCATGTGCCTCGACCCCTCCTCTGCGCGCAACCAGCCAGGGGCTACTCCCTCCGGCCCCAGGAAGGCCGGAGGCCGCTCATACCCCCCCGGAGGAGGAAAGACACGCGAGGGCGCGGATGTGTTGAGGGGTTGAACCCTCTCCGGCGTCTTCGTAGAATTGGGGCCGTTCCGAATACGGAATGCGCCGCCCCCATCGTCTAGCGGTCTAGGATCTCTGGTTCTCAGCCAGAAGACCGGGGTTCGAGTCCCCGTGGGGGTACTGACGAAGCGCCGGACCGCGCGCCGGACCGGCGCGAGGGTCGCTTAGCTCAGCTGGTAGAGCACCACGTTCACATCGTGGGGGTCGCAGGTTCAAGTCCTGCAGCGACCATGGTGGTTTACGGAAGTGATTGGGGCCCAACGACTCAGTCGTTGGGCCCCTGGCGTTGGTACGCCCGGCATGGGCGATGGTCAGGAGGTGGAGGTCCTCCCGGGACCTGGTCGCAGGGACCGGAGTGAACCGCAAGGCGCCGACCGTGAGGGGAGCGCTGAAGGAAGCGGGTAGCGGAGTTGCGAGCCGACGAACAGAAACCGGATAGGAGGCGGTGCCGAGCAGGGCGAGCGG